>CAZCTN010000030.1:0-42078 GCA_964501655.1 uncultured Syntrophomonas sp. | reverse complement strand
TTCTTATTCTTAACATACACAAGTGCCATATAATATCCTCCATCCACGTTATAATCATAACGTGGATGGAGGATATTATCAATCAAAAGATGAAAGAAAATTGCTTGTTTTCAAGGTTTTCTGCCTCCTCGTTATAATTGTTCTGGGAATGGAGGTTGTAAATGACTTTAGAACTGACATGGCAGTTGGAAGATATCCTGAGTTTTGCAGTAAAAACACGTTAAAAAGCTCTGCCAGTCCAGAATTAATGCGGGCTGCAGAACTTTTATATTTGGGTTGTATATCCAGACCTTATTTATGGTATTGCAAAATTTATTTAATTTCAGCAGTATGGTACAAAGTTAAAATGGATTGCATCAGACGATAGTATTGATGTCAGGTTGATAAGGCGTGACAGCACCCCCGTCCCCATGACACTACCATGACACTAGGGTTGTCCATATCCTTGTTTAGGGGGGATGAACTCGTCTCTGTGCTGGAAAAGGCCGCTCTGTACACAGCAAAGATTTCCGTTTAAATTTTAGTGAATAAGCTCTATAAAGATATTGGCGGCGTCTTCTTCCGAACAGGCATCTTGTTTGACCCACCATCGTAACATTACCAGGAAAAGCGTAGTGAGTGAATCAACTATAAGCTCTTGAGTCATTTCGGGAAAATTCTTAATCTCAATTATTTGCTCAATAGCGTTATATACCAGTTTTTCCAGCCTTATCGTCAAATCGGAGCTTGATCTGCCGTTAAATATAGTTTTGATCATTTTTTCATTCAGGGCAATATTATGAATTATTATTTGGATTTCCCGGGTCAGATCAATACCTGAAAAATCAATAAATTCTGGCTTTTCAAACTGCGAATTCGTTACCAGCAAAGCAAAGGTATCCTTAATCACCTCATCGCAGAGCGCATCTATGCTTTCATAATGCCGATAAAAAGTTTTTCGGTTAATCATGGCTCTTTCTGCAATATCTTTAATGGTGATATTAGGATACCCTTTTTCTTCAATCAGGCGAAGAAACGCATTCCTGATTGATATTTTGCTCTTAATAACACGAAGATCAGCCTTATGCACCATCTGTTCTGCCCCTTTCATACAAATCTCCCAGGAAATTCAAGAAATAAGCAACACCCAGCATGGTTAAATTGGATTAAGCCCCACTTCTCTGTTATTTGACCATTGTTTTGGGTATTTCATTTTTGTAATATTAAAGCGTTGTTGTAATAAAACACCTTATAAATTAAGCATAAAACATAAATTAGCTATCTGGCAATATTCGTACAATGCTCCTTTGTCGATGATAAGTTAGAAAGACAGCGTAGTAAGGAGGAGTTTAAATGACAGAACAGAGCAAACAAAATTTTATGACCGCGTGGCTTGACTCCCAAAAGAAGATGTTGGATTACTGGCAGGAAACCGTAAATCCAACCGAAAAAGTGGAGGAAAAAGCCCCCAGTATTTTCGAGGAAAGCATGAAGCCCTTTCAGGACATTATTCAAAAATGGGTTGAAGTCTCAAGCGATCTTTATTCACAGAGCATTCGCAATATGAATGATATTTTCCCCCAACAACAAATTGTTGACCGAATGCTAAATGGAGCCAGTCTATATCAAAACCTCCATAAATTCTGGGAAGATATAAACCTGAATATTACCGGGAAAGACAGTGATGCACTTAAATTAATTACCCGCTGGAACGAAGAATATATGAAATTTGTTTCAAATTACTTTATTTCATCACTTCCCGAACCGATGAACAAATTCTTCAACCAGGCCCTGGAGATATACAATATGTCCACGAGTGCCACTGGCAATTTCTTTAAACCGTGGCTGGATGAATCACAGAATATGCAAAGTTTACTGGTGAAAAGCATGAATGGAGATCAGGCTGCTTATATTGAGTTCAACCGACTGTGGAGAGAAAAATTTGCATCTTCTTATGGGAAAATATTTAATATTCCGGAATTCTCCATGAATAGAGAACAGATGCAAAAACAAATGCGCAGCATGCAGGCCTTGATTAATTTTATAAATGTTATGAACGAATTTGTTGCCACCATAGTTAAGGTCAATCAAGAAACCCTGGAAAAAAACATTAAAGAATACCAGGAGATGGTGATAGCAGGCACCAACCCGAAAACCTTTAAGGAATACTATGAATATTGGTGGAAACAAAATGAGGCCGCCTATCTAAAATTATTTGGCACCACCGAATTCTCCAAGCTGCTGAGCCAGTTGCTGGATGCCGGAGTTAATTACAAAAAGGAATTTGATGATTTATTGGAAAAACAGCTGCAATTCCTACCCTATCCTTCCAAAACTGACATGGATAGTGTTTATAAAACACTGGACACCTTGAAGCGAGATATAAGGGCACTAAAGAAAGAAGTGAAAAGTTTAAAAGAAGAGCTATCAAAAGCTGGCCCAAAGCCAGGCAATACTGGGAAGCAGACTGTAAAGGGGGAGTAAATAATGTCGGTAATCTTATCGGATATAGAAAAAAATCTTAATGAAATGTTCGAAGCCCAGAAGAAATTTATTCGAAGTGTGGATGTGCTGCTGAATTTGGGCGATCCTCAATCAGATACTACATCCAAGGAATTAATTTATCAAGAAGATAAGATGCAATTGTATCACTACCAGCCTTTAGCCAAAAAGATCTGCAAAATACCTACTCTGATAATATATGCGTTGGTAAATCGCCAGTATATGATGGATATTCAGCAAGACCGCAGTGTAATCAAGAATCTTCTGGAACTGGGACTGGATCTTTATATAATCGACTGGGGATATCCCACTGCTCAGGATAAATATATAACCCTTGATGATTATATTGATGTTTATATAGAGAATGCAGTAGATGAAGTGCTGAAAAGCTCAGGGGCCGATAAAGTAAATATAATCGGAGTCTGCCAGGGCGGAACCCTATCCGTTATTTATGCAGCTTTAAATCCTCATAAAGTAAAGAACCTTGTTACCATGGTAGCGCCTGTTGATTTTGAAGCAGGAGAAGAAGCCGGCCTGTTATTCAAGTGGGGCAAGGAAATGAATATTGATAACATGGTAGATGCTTTTGGGGTTATTCCCGGCCAGTTGCTAAACGGAGGTTTTGATATGTTAAAACCTTTCCAGCTAATGATTAATAAATATGTAGGCATTGTTGATAATCTGGATAATCCCGAAAATGCTGCCAATTTTGTCCGCATGGAAAAATGGATTCTGGACAGTCCTGATCAAGCTGGGGAAGCTTTTAGAAAATATATCAAGGATTTATATCAGGAAAACCGACTGATCAAGGGCACACTGGACATTGGGGGCCGAAAAGTTGACTTGCAAAAAATAACCATGCCGGTTTTAACCGTTTATGGGGAAAATGATCATATTGTTCCACCGTCTTCAACCATACCATTAAATGACTATGTCGGCAGTACCGACAAAGAATTGTCTGCATTCCCGGTTGGCCATATAGGAATGTATGTCAGCACCAAATCACAAAAACTCATTGCACCCAAGATAGCTGGATGGCTGTTAAGACGTGAAAAGTAATTGGGGTAAAACCCGGCTTATCTCAAATAACAATAATCCTGCCCAGCATATGCTAAATGCAAGACACCTGTAACTGTATTTACTCTTTATGAAGTAATCTTTTCTTTCAATGAATAAATTCCAGGTGATTATGTAATATTATAACTTTTTCTGAATAGAATTTCAGGCCGGGTAAATATCTTTAGACCGGCATTAAGGAGTTGAATTAATATGCTCGAAAACACCTACAGTGAATTAAAAGTTGGCGATACCGGCTATGTCGAGAAGACTATAAGTGAGACCGATGTTTACCAGTATGCTGGAATAACCGGCGATTTCAGCTGGCTGCATGTAAACGAGATGCGAGCTGAATTTGGGCATTTTAAAACCCGCATAGTACACGGCATGCTTTTAGTGGGTTTGATATCCAATGTAGTGGGAAATCAAATGCCCGGGGCAGGTACTATCTACGAAAAACAAACCGTTAACTTTCTCTATCCTTGTTATATCGGGGATACAGTACGCGCCCAAACCGAGGTTATTCAGAAGCTTGAACATGGCCGAGTGCGCCTGCGTACGACTTGTGTCAATCAAAAAGGAGATATTTTGCTGGACGGCGAAGCAACCGCCATTCCTCCCCGCAAGCATGTGGTGGACCGCCCCTGCCCGGCTCTGGACGCATTAGCCATAAATGGGTAATCTTCCCATTCAAGCCTTGTTTGTGTACTTCTGTAGACTATAATAAGATGATTCCACTGCAAAAGGTATAATGCCCTAGCTTGGATGCATAAATATTCCGTCGCCAAGACTCCGCATGAGAAACACCAACACATCGTCTTGCGGCTCAAGGGGGACGGCAGACTGTGTGAAAAGTCTCCGCAGAAAAAGGATATGAATAGCCGAAAGTCGAAATAATAGGGTGATAGAGAGGTGGAATAATGGCTTATGTAGAGGGCTAAGACCGTAACCTAATCACCCTATTTCCAGAAGCGGTAGATGACTATATTACAACTGATAATCCAGTAAGGGTAATTGAAGCATTTGTTAATTCCACTAGATATGAAGGAACTCGGATTTAAAAGAGCCGAACCTAAAATAGATTGCATCAGACGATAGTATTGATGTCAGGTTGATAAGTAAGTATGGGGAAAAGAAAGTTAATTAGGGGAATTAATATTTCTGGAGGTATCATATGCCACAGTTGAGCAAGGGCGGGAAATTTGTTTATGGTAAATCTTTGATTCGAGAAGGCCTTTTGATTCAACTGCCGCCACAGGCTATCAGGGAGTACGATATTACAATAGAAGGAAAGGTATATCTGTTTACCGGAAGCAAAAGTACAGGTGGGTTTTGTGTTACTCGTAAAGGATTACTTCTACCTTCCAATATCGGCAATATTTTAAAGGATACACCACTTCTACTGAATCATGAATTGCCAGAAGGGAAATTTGTTCCTTACAAGGGTCGCCATTACTGTTGGCTTGGGATTTCACCAGAGGGACGAATCGTTCTGCCAAAACAGAGCTCTGTTTTTTTATATCTTGAAGAAGGAATGGAGCTTTTATCCATCCGGAGCAGCAATATAGCATTTACAATGGGAGCCAAAGGACCTCTTCTAGAAATGGCAGCAAACTATCAAGGCCATATAGAAGTGTTTTAGCAAACCGATACGGACTTTGTTCTTGATGTTTTTAATACAAACAAAGAAAGAGCATTAATAAGTTTTATTGAGTATATACACCGAGAGAACGATGATGAATGTTTGGATATGCCGGAGAAAAGGCAGCTAACGGATGAAGATGCTAAGAAAATCATTAAGGATCATTGTCATGTTGACCATGCGCTAGATGTGCAAAAGTTTGATGTTAATATAAGAAATCAATACTTAAAAGACCTAGCGGCAGGTTAATGCTTATCAATAAGACAAATTGAGAGGTTGCCTGGAATTGGCAGGGGGATTATCCAAATAGCATAGCGTGACAGTAACCCCGTCCCCATGACACGCCTATCCCTGCCAAGCGTCAAAGTTTCTCTCTGCCACCAGTTTGCCACCCGTTTAGTGAATTGTAGCAAAAAACAGAAAAATAAAAACCGCGAGAATTCCCGAGGTTGTGGGCTTTTTATGGTGGGCCATGAAGGAATCGAACCTTCAACCTTCTGATTAAGAGTCAGCTGCTCTGCCTGATTGAGCTAATGGCCCATTTGTTTGCCACGAAAGTTATTATACCTCCTGTTAGTCCATAAATCAAGAGATAGGGGAGGGAATACAGAAATTTTATAGAGGGAATGATTCTGCTAATGGCAATGCCCGGAAAGAATTGCTGCCCGGATAGCCGGGTGACGGAGGGGGGGCGCATTGCTTGTCTGCCTTGGCCGGTCCATGGATGGTGACAGCTATTAGTTATTGACATTATTCCCACCCGGCCCCGAAAGGGACCGGGCATATGGGTAGCGGCTTTGTTGTATTACCGGCGCTTGCGGAAGCTGAATTTACTATAGGGTTTATCCAGCGGTAAACAGAACCAAGGATCTATTTCATTATGCTGCATATATTGTTGCTGAATTCCAGGGGATCATCTACCGGCAATCCTTCGATCAGCAGGGCCTGGCTGTATAGCAGCCGGGTATATAGATCGAGTTTTTCCTTATCTGTTGCATAGGCTTCCTGCAGGCACTTAAATACTTCGTGGCTACTGTTTATCTCCAGGACTTTATCGGCCTTCATTTTGTGATCACTGGGCATTGCGTTCAGTATTTTTTCCATCTCTATGGTAAGCTCTCCTTCGTTGGCCAGGCAGACCGGGTGGTGCTTGAGCCGTTTGGAAGCCCGTACATCTTTGACTTTATCGGTAAGGATATTTTTCATGTATTCAAACAGTTCCTTATCCTGTTCTTCTGTTGCGGGGGTGGGGGAATCGGCATCGGCATCCAGGCCCAGATCTCCGCTGGAGACTGATTTGAATTCCTTTTCCAGGTAAGATCCCAGCATCCGGATGGCAAACTCGTCTACATCATCCGTGAAGTACAGGATTTCATAACCTTTGTCGGCCAGCAGTTCAGTTTGCGGCATTCTTTCAATTCGCTCTATGGATTCACCGGCAGCATAGTAGATATATTTCTGTTCTTCGGCCATTCGGTTCACGTATTCGTTCAGGCTGACCATCTTCTTTTCCTGGGAAGAATAGAACAGCAAAAGGTCCTGCAGCATATCTTTGTTCATGCCGTAACCTTCATAAATCCCATATTTAAGCTGCCGACCGAAGGAGGTATAGAATTCTTCATATTTCTCTCGGTCATTTTCCAGCAGGCTGCTTAATTCAGATTTGATTCTATTTCTGATATTCTTGGCAATTATCTTCAACTGCCGGTCATGCTGAAGCATTTCGCGCGATATATTGAGGGAAAGGTCTTCGGAATCAACCATGCCCTTGACGAAACTGAAGTAGTCCGGCAGCAGGTCGGCGCACTTGTTCATGATCAGGATGCCATTGGAATATAGCTCCAGGCCTTTTTCGTATTCCCGGGTGTAAAAGTCATAGGGGGTCTTCTCCGGTATGAACAGAATAGCATTATAACTTACGGCTCCCTCGGTGCTTATATGGACATATTTTACCGGCTTATCAAAACCATAGCGCTTCTCGGCATAGAAGTTTTCGTAATCTCCCGGGGTGAGTTCATTTTTGTTCTTTTTCCAGATAGGCACCATGCTGTTTACCGTCTGTTCTTCGCTGTAGTCTTCGTATTCATCTTCGCTGCCTTCCTTTAGGCGGCTGGAGGTAATATCCATCTTGATGGGATAGCGGACAAAATCGGAGTATTTCCTTACAATCGCTTTGAGGCGATACTCCTGGAGGAATTGATCGTAGTCTTCTTCCTCAGTATTTTCCTTGATTTTCAGGATTATATCAGTCCCAAAAGATTCCCTTTCCCAGGGATCTATGCGATAGCCGTCCGCACCTTTGGAATTCCATTTGTAAGCTTCGTCGCTTCCATATGCTTTGCTGATCACGGTTACTTCGTCCGCTACCATGAAAGCAGAGTAAAACCCTACTCCAAATTGGCCAATAATATCAAAACCGTCTTTGATCTCGTTTTCCTCTTTAAAGGTCTGGGAGCCGCTTCTGGCTATTACTCCCAGGTTATCATCCAATTCTTCTTTGCTCATGCCGATGCCGGTATCGGAAACGGTTAAAATCCGGTTTTCCTTGTCAGCCTGGATTTTAATGTAGTAATCACCCTGATTGAATACAATAGTATCGTCAGTCAGCGCCTTATAATATATTTTGTCAATGGCATCACTGGCATTGGAGATAAGTTCTCTTAAGAAAATCTCCCGGTGAGTATAGATGGAATTGATCATCAAGTCCAGCAGACGTCTTGATTCTGCCTTAAATTGCTTTTTCCCCATTATTTTCGCTCCCTTGCTCATATTATAAAATTAAAACCACGCACCTGATGGTCCGCAGCATTCAGCTGGATTTACCTGCCTCCAAATCAAGGGGTGAACGTACCTGTATGGGGCATGACAGGTGCGTTCACCATAGTTTCGTCAGTCTATATTTATCCTTACAGAATTATCCTTTTTAGGCTGTTTGGGAACTAAGATGTTCAAAACACCGTTCTCGAGTTTGGCGCTGATACCATCCGGCGAAGCCTCCCGCAGATATATTGAACGCTGCATAGATGAATACCGACGCTCCCGGTGAATGTAATTCTTATGTTCTTCCGACTGCGATTCCCCTCGTTCTACAGATATGGTGAGACGTCCCTCATTCATTTCCAATCGGAGGTCTTCCTTTTTCACGCCCGGAAGTTCCGCGTCAATGCAGTATTCGTTTTCATTCTCCTGGACATCTACCTTAAAGGTATCGCTTAAGAGACTTCTCCTGGGCGCAGACCAGGTATCATTGAAAAAGTCATCAAGCATGTTGTAGAAGTCCTCGAAGCCGGAAGATCTAACACTCATCCTGTTCCTGTTAAAAGGTACTAATCCAGCCATGATTAACAACCCCTTTACCTGATTTTTTATTAGCACTCTCGCCCCTTGAGTGCTAAGCTACTTTTTATATATCATACTCAAAAAATGATGTCAACATTCAGATACAGCGTAATATAATGCATAGCTTTGGTTAATCTTGCTAAGAATACTCCAAATAGGATTTAGGAGGAAATCGGTTAAATGATGAAAAAAGCTATATATTTTGGTCTGGGGGCAATCAGCCTGAGCAGAGAAAAAGCAGAGAAGATGATACAGGAGATGGTAGAAAAAGGAGAAATGAGCAAGGATGAAGCCCACAAATTCGTCGATGATGCCATTAAAAGGGGTGAGGAGGAAAAGAATGAATTGAGGCAGATTATTCGGGAAGAGATTCGGGAACTGAAGGAAATATTCGCCGGCAGTCAATCAGAAATAGATGATATTAAGAGTAAACTCAAGGATTTGGAAAGCAGATTATCTTGATTGACCCTACTATTCTGCCTGGCTAACCGCTGGTTAAGTCCAGGTTAGGGAGAATTACCATGCAGCTAAACCGCTCCATCAACACGGTTCGTCATCTGCCGCGTTACCGGGAGGTAGCCAATGTATTCATAAAATATGGCTTCGGTTCGGTATATGATTGCCTAAACCTGCCCCTTCTGAGGCAGCGCAGGAAAAGAGCAGATGCCGGCCGCCAAATGAGACAGGAAAATGCCGCCCGTCGTCTTAGGGCTGCCTTTGAGGAACTGGGACCCACCTATATAAAGATGGGCCAATTACTGAGCACTCGGGCGGATTGGCTTAATCCGGAATTCATCCGGGAACTGGAAAAGCTGCAGGATGACGTCCCTTCCTTTCCCGTTGAACAGGTAAAGGATATTATGGATCAGGAAGGGATAGCACCGGATGAAGCCTTTAGCTATTTTAACCCGCGGCCTATTGCTGCAGCGTCAATCGGGCAGGTGCATGAAGCAGTTTTGCGTTCAGGGCAAAGAGTGGTGGTGAAACTAAAACGACCGGGTATAGACGAGATGATAAGGGTCGACCTGGAGATATTAAGAGAAATATCACTCTGGCTGGAGCACCGAAGTGAGTGGATAAGGTTCTATAAAGTGAGCGAGGTTATAGATGAACTGGGTCAGGCCCTGGTTAATGAGTTGGATTTTGAGAAGGAAGCCCGCAATATCGAGATATTCCATCGTAATTTTAGAAATGTGGAGACGGTAGTGATACCAGAGGTGTTCTGGGATTATTCGGGTCGGAGAATTATTACCATGGAGCAGGTGGAGGGGGTGAAGATATCCGATTTCACCAGCCTTAAACAGCAGCAATATGATACCCGGCGGATAGCCTCTCACATAGTTAAAGCACTATATTATCAGATTTACGAACATGGATTTTTCCATGCCGATCCTCATCCCGGCAATATGGCGGTTTGTGAAGGGGAAAAAATAATATTTTATGATTTCGGACAGGTGGGGATCATCGACGAGTATGACCGGGATAAATTCATGGTTCTGGTGATCGGCATGATGAACCATGATGTTACCGGAGTAACCAGGGCTTTATTGGAAATAGCGGATAATACTCAACACGTTAGTCCGGAAGAATTGAGGCGGGATGTGGCGGGTCTTTCCCGAAAATATTATGGTTTGCCATTATCCCGGATAAATATCGGGGAGGCCCTGGGGGAACTGCTGGAACTATCCGGGCAATATCGGGTTCGCCTGCCGGCCCAGCTGTCTTTGCTGGTCAAGATGCTCATGACTATAGAAAGAACTATAGCTCAGCTGGATCCGACCATAAGTCTGGTAGATATTGCGGAGCCTTATGGCAAAAGGGCTTTGAGGAGCAGATTCTCCGGGAGGAAGCTTAAACAAGAGCTGAACGAGGTATTGCTGGATTATACTCATATTGCCAGGAGCCTGCCCGGGGACGTAAGTACGGCGCTGAAAAAGCTGAATGACGGGCAAATCATTATCAGGATGGAGCATCACCGGCTGGAGAAATATGGTGCTAAAATGGACCTGATATCCAATCGTCTCTCCCTGGCCATCATCCTGGCCAGTCTGATCATTGGCACTTCCATGTTTATTAATATGAGCAGCAGCAATATTGTCTCCCGTATCCCGCTGGCCGAAGCCGGGTTCGTCCTGGCCGTGGTACTGGGTATGTTTCTCGCCTATTCCATCTTCCGCAGCGGCAGATTTTGATGGTAAGCATATTAGAACCCTCCTATCCATATATATTAGCATAAACCTGTAAGGGGGATGTTATTGATGAGGAGGCTGTACCTGCTCCTGAGTATTATGGCATTAACCCTGATGTTTACTCTGCTAATGTTTCTGCAGCCCGGAGCTGCCGCTGAAGAATTGCAGCGAGTTATACTGATCAATGTGGAAGGATTTAATTACGAAGGCTATATTAGCACCCCTATGCACAACTTCCGGCAGATGGCGGACGAGGGTGTTCTGGATGAGAAATGTCTTGCCCTGAGAACCGATTCGATAGAGGCTGCCCTGGCCTCCCTTTTGACTGGAGCGCTGCCCGAACAGCACGGATATTATGACCGCAGCAGCGGTATCGGAGTTGAATCCCTCCTGGCGGTTTTGCAGAAACAGGGACGCACATTTCAGATCATTGATGGATCAGGGGGCAAGCTGCAGGGCTTTAATTATGGTGATGATAAATATACTGCGTTGAAACCTGACAGCAGGGATCATGAGGCGGTTCAACGGGTGACAGCAAGAATACCGGATGGATTGCCGTTTTTCACCTTGATATATCTTAATGACAGCATGGAAGCCCTTTTGTCAATGGACGATACCAGCTATTACGATGCCTTGATGTCCTTTGATAATAGTCTGGGAGATATGGTGAATCATCTGAAGAATAATAATATGTACGATGACTCCTTGATAATGATAACTTCTGTTCGCAGTACCTCCCCCAGCGACCTGGTGCCGCTGCTTATTCACGGACCTGGCTGCAGGTCGGGGATCAGGACTTCTTCCGTTATGGCCTTGGATACCTGTGCCACCATCTGCAGCTTTATGGGTATCAGTGCCCCGGCCGCATCCCTTGGCATCCCGGTCTATGATGCCATGACTGTGAGGGATGAGGATAAGAATTATGTAAATGTTAAATGGATAGCTGATCTCAAGAAAGAGAGAATCGCCCAGTGGGGCCGTTATTATGAGAATCAGGATGAGTTGTATCGGACTATTCACCAGATGACCTCTATCAAGGAGGAACGCCAGAACATCTATCACTTCGCGGGAGAAAAAGAGAAGATAATCGAAGCCCTGCAATCCCGCATAAGCTGGCAGCGGGGCATGGGCTGCGGGATACTCCTGCTTGTGCTGTCCGGTTACCTGTTGGAATACCGATGGTTAAAGAAAAAGTTCATGCTCTTTAAATAAGGCTATTACCGGGGCATCTTGTTCAGGAGCAGTAGTAAAACATCCCGAAATTCCATTATACGGGTCCTCTCCGACTCATTGCCGTAATGCTGAGCTTCCAATTCGTACTGGGCTATTAATAGGGCATTGAAGGCCTTTTCCTGGAAGCTCATGTGATCGAGTTTAAAATACTGGTCCACCTTCCGTGCTACATCAAGCTCTTTCGAGCTTAAATCCGATAAATACTCCATAATAAACACCTCCGATAGAACTATAAATATGCTAAAGGCTGAAAAATAGTTCAGGAAAACTTTTCCCAAACTAGCATTTATCCATATATTTTCGGCTTGACGTAGTTTGCTGGCAATGATAGCATTTAAACATCGGTTCAAACTGCCGGTCAGCTTGAACCTAGCGCGGTAAGCAGGCGGGGGATTGAAGCTCATTGTCTGTTTGCTTAACCGCTTAAAGCAAAAAATAATATTAGCAAGCAATGATCAGAAGAAGTACCGAAAAGCCTGCTGACAGAGAACCGGGAATGCTGTGAACCGGGAGCAGGCAGATCGGGAAAGCCACCTGGGAGCTGCGGTGTAATGCTGTCACAGCACTAAGCCGCACGGTTGCTGACACCGTTAACATCAGTAGAGCCGGCAAGTACTTTGCAATTAGGGTGGTACCGCGGGAAATAATACTCTCGTCCCTTACACAGGGATGTGAGTTTTTTATTTTATTACTTATAAACAGCTAAGGAGGCTTTATCAGAAAATGGAACTGGAGAAAAAGATACTGAAAATCCTGGAGCACGACGCTAAAATCAGTCCCAGGACTATAGCTACCATGCTGGATGCCGAGGAAGCCCAGGTCCAGGAGGTGCTGGCGCGTCTGGAAAAGGAGAAATATATACTGGGTTACAATGCGGTGGTCAACTGGGACCGTTACGGTGAAAACGGGGTTGAAGCCATGATCGAAGTAAAAGTTACACCGGCCCGCGAAGTGGGCTTTAACGGGGTAGCAGAGAGAATCAGCAGATTTCCCGAGGTAAGGTCGGTTTATCTCATGAGCGGAACCTATGATTTGTCCATAGTAGTAACCGCAGAAACCATGAAAGAGATAGCCCTGTTTGTATCCCATAAGCTGTCCACTCTGGACGAAGTCCAGAGTACGGTTACCCATTTTATACTAAAACGCTACAAACAGGACAACTTTATTTTCGAAAACCCGCAAGAAGACAGAAGGCTGGTGATTAGTCCGTGAGCAATATGTCCAAATACCTGTCCAAAACTGTACAGGAGATACCTCCTTCCGGGATAAGGAAGTTCTTTGACCTGGTATCCCAAACTGAAGGAGTCATATCCCTGGGGGTGGGAGAACCTGACTTTGTTACCCCCTGGCATATAAGGGAAGCCTGCTTCTACAGCCTGGAACACGGATTCACCATGTATACTTCCAACCAGGGTTTAATTGAGCTGCGGGAGGAAATTGCCCTGTACATGCGCAAACATATTGGAGTAACCTACTCGCCGGAGCGCGAGATACTGGTTACCGTGGGGGTCAGTGAGGCAGTGGATCTGGCCTTAAGGGCTATAATTGAACCGGGGGATGAGGTGCTGGTGCCGGAACCTTCCTATGTGTCCTATTCACCCGGGGCCTCCCTGGCTTACGGAGTACCGGTACCGGTGGAGACCCTGGCAGAAGATGAATACCGGATAAGAGCTGATTTGCTGGAAAAAAGCATTACTCCCCGCAGCAAAGTGCTCATACTGGCATATCCCAACAATCCTACCGGAGGCATTATGAGGCAGCAGGACCTGGAAGCTCTGGTAGATGTGATTATCAAAAATGACCTTATTGTAATATCGGATGAGATTTATTCAGAACTCACATATAATGGCAAACATGTTTCCATAGCCTCCCTGCCCGGCATGAAAGAACGCACCATAGTATTCAATGGCTTTTCCAAGGCTTTTGCCATGACTGGCTGGCGTATTGGTTATGCCTGCGGTCATCCGGATTTGATCGGAGCTATGACCAAAATACATCAGTACACCATTATGTGTGCACCTATCATGGCCCAAAAGGCAGCCTTGGAGGCTCTGCGCCACGGTGAGAGCGAAATGCGCAAGATGGTGGAGAATTACAATTATCGCAGAAAAATAATGGTATCGGGCTTCAGGGAAATAGGGATGGAGTGTTTTGAGCCTCAGGGAGCATTTTATGCTTTTCCTTCTATCCAAAATACCGGTATGAGCAGTGAAGAATTCAGCGAAAGATTGCTTATAGAGGCCAAGGTGGCAGTGGTCCCCGGGGATGCCTTCGGGATGGTGGGCAATGGACACGTCAGGTGCTGTTATGCGGCCAGCGTAACGGATATTGAGCAGGCTCTGGATCGTATTGACAGCTTTTTAGCTCGACACAGAAAAGGATAATCTTCCAAATAAAGCAAACTGGGGTGTCGAATGTAAACGAATAGCTTGTAATAAGCCACTATTATTACGATAATTTCTAAGAGGATTAAAGCTGTGCCTAGTTGAACTCCTTAGATAAATAATCAAAAAAGGGGAGAGGTACAGTGAAAGGAGAGTTGTCCTTGAGAGAACTGGAGCTGCTGAATGGGTATTCGCTGCTCCGGTCTTCAGCCCAGGGCGATTTCCTGGATTATATGCGTTACTTGTTATCCAAACAATACCGCAAAGAGGTAATGGCGGCTATATTCAACAACCGGTTATTGAACAACCTTATAGATGACCTGGTATCTACTGCGGATATCGAGGAGATCGAGATCGAACAGATAAGACGGAGAGTAATGCAGATACGGGAATTGTATTTTGGGGTGTTTGAACAGATTCATGGGCGCTATTGTGAAGTAGTGGAGAATCTTGACAGCAATGAAGTGGTGAAGGATTTTGGCCGCATTAGCTTTGACAACTTGTTAAGGGCACTGAATACCGAGGACAGAAAAGTGATAAGTGCTGAAGTATTGGATTTTTATGAACAATATTCCCGGCTATCAAGAAAAAAGGACGCAAGAAGATTAGTTGCGATATAATATTATAGATATGCAATAGGTTATGGGGGAATATTTAAATGAAGCTTAGTTTTCTGGGAGCTGCCAGGACGGTTACCGGATCCTTTTTTCTTATTGACACCGAGACCAGCAGATTTGCCGTGGATTGTGGTTTGTTTCAGGGTCCGCGGCAGCTGCAGGAGAGAAACTGCCGGGAATTTCCAGTTGAGCCGGATTCCATTGACTTTGTGATTCTGACTCACGCTCATATCGATCATATTGGGCTGGTGCCCAAATTATGCAAACACGGGTTTAAGGGAAGAATATACTGCAGTCATGCCACTGAGGACCTGGCCGGGGTATTGCTTCCGGATTCAGGCCATATCCAGGAATTTGAAGTGGAAAGGAAAAACCGCAAGAATAAACGAGCGGGAAAGCCTTTGCTGCAGCCTATCTATACCGCTAAGGACGCAGTTGATTGTCTGGATCAGTTCCGTTCCCTTAACATGGATGAAACTATCGAACTGGCTCCTGGAGTAAATATGCGGATGCGGACGGCCGGGCATATTCTGGGGGCCTGTATTATTGAACTGTGGATAGAGGAACAGGGAGAAAAACTTAAACTGGTATTCACCGGTGATCTGGGTACCCAGGAACAGCCCATAATTAAGAATCCTACTATTATTGAAAACGCTGATTATATTATTATGGAATCCACCTATGGCAGTCGCCTGCATCCTCAGAGCTCCGGACGCAAAGAAGAATTGAAAGAGGTGATAGATCGGGCTATGGCCAAAGGCGGAAACCTAATTATCCCCGCTTTTGCAGTGGAGAGAACGCAGGATCTTCTGTATGATCTCTACCATCTTAGTGCCGAAGGAAAGCTGGACCCAAAGATAGAGATTTACATTGACAGTCCCCTGGCAATTGCAGCTACTCGTATTTTCCAAAAGCATATAGACTTATACGATGATGATGCCAGAAAGATACTGGAAGATGACGACAGTCATCCCTTGATGCTGGAACAGCTGAAATATTCTCATACCCATATGGAGTCTATGGGGCTTAACTGTAAGACAGGCAATATGATAATTATATCCGCTTCCGGTATGTGTGAGGCAGGCAGGATCAAGCATCATCTCAAGAATAATATCTGGCGTCCTGAAGCTACCGTACTCTTTGTAGGATATCAGGCTCAGGGTACCCTGGGCAGGAGAATACTGGACGGAGAAAAAGTGGTTACTATTCATGGCGAGAAAGTTGCGGTTAAGGCTGATATTTTGAATATTGAAAGCTATTCAGCTCATGCTGACCAGGAAGGACTTATGGACTGGCTCAGGCATTTTGTTTCAGATGTCAAGGGGATATTCCTGGTTCATGGCGAGGAAGAATCCCAGGATGTTCTGGCCGAGGTAATCGATTCCGAGCTGGGTATTCCGGTCTTTATCCCTGAAATAGGTGATGAGTTTATTCTGGAAGAGATGGAATCATATCCCCGGCTGCAATATATCGCGGAAAAATCCAGGGATCAGGCCGGTCAGGCTGAAAAGGCTTATCTGGAATTGTGTCTGAGACTGCATGACATGTACCGGGATAACATGAAAGATTCAAATTACCGGCAGATTATGCGGGTAATAGATAAGGTCGGGAAAGCCCTGGAACAATAGGGCGCTCGGGTTAAATAATTATTCACTGTGGTTGGAAATAAATGCCTTGGTGCCTCCGGTCTGGATATACTGCTAAGAGAAGTTCGTCAAGTCCGGGGATAAAGGAAGAATAGGTTATATTAACGGTGTAAAGGGTTTTTATTCATATTTATGCAGTTTTTGTGTGATATCTAGATCTGGCATTTCTTGTTATTCACAGATTTATAATGCTATAATTTGCATACATATTTTGCAGGAGGAGTTTACATGATTCAAAGCTCAGCTATACTAGAGGTTTTTCGCTGGGGATATGTCAATATACCCGGCGTTTTGTTCGCCTACGCCCGGGAATTGGATCTGGATCTGGAAGATATAGGTGTGCTGGCATCAATAATATATGCTTATGAAAATACCAAACCTCTGGTTTATTGCGGGGTTGAGGCTGGGCAGGTATTGCAGGCCTGCAGTTCCCTGACCCGGCAGAAACTGTCGCGTAAACTTACTCGACTGGAGCAGGCTGGCATTATAAGTATCGATAACAACACCAAAAACTTTACCGACAAGGTTATTTCACTGCAGCCATTGTTGCTCAAGATTGAAGCTATGGTCATAAGGGATCATCCCAGTTTATCCAGTAAAGATCATCGCGACAAAGCCAAGAACAAGCAGATAGAGAATTTGGAGAATATGCTGGATGAATATCGGGGTAAGATTGAACAGCTGGAACTGCAGCTGGAAGACAATCATCAGAAACCGCAGCTAATGCTTCCCGCAGTCATAAAAAATGATGATCAATATCGAAAAGTAGCTGATTTTGTGGCTCGCAAGACCGGCAATCTCTTAAGCGTCAAGATGTCCGGCGAATTAAGGGTATGGCTGGATGAAATGGCATTTTCACCGGAGTTTCTTCTGGTTTTACTGGAACTGTGTTTCGAACGCAAGATTACCAACCCCACGGATATATCCAAAATCGCCCGGGATCTGAAAGAGTACTCGATAAACAGCCTGGATGGTCTGGAAATGTACTTTAAGAACTATGTGGATACGGGCAAAAATATATCCCTGCGGGCCAGACGATTTGATCCGGATATTATGGAATTCGGTAATTATACCGGCATCGATATGAATGCTGAAGCAAGGCGCCGTGTATATTATAAATGGAGATATGATTGGAGTTTTTCCCATGCCATGATAATGAAAGCGGGGGAATTGATGTGCCAGCGCACCAAGAATGGGGGCCTGGAATACATAGATAGTGTTCTGAACAATTGGATGAGCAAAGAGATACGGCAGGTTGATGAAGCCGAAAAGGAAGTGAAGGACTTCAAGGACAAAAATCGGGCCGGCAAAAGAAATCCAACCGCCATTCCATCCAGGAATTCCGCTGCAGGTCAAGAGCCGGTGTATGAAATATTTGTGCCTCCGGTAAAAAAATAGTCCAATCTTCAGGGATTATACAGTAAAATAGAAAATAGGGGCTTTAACCGGCTGATTAATAGCGGAGGATTATGTTCTCCGCTATCTAGTTGTAACTGGAGCAGATATTCCGCAGCCGAGGCCAAGATTAGCATAGCGGGGGATGGTGAATGGATTGAACATTAGTCTGCAATCGGCATTGCCCGAGGATCTGTTAATGGACGTAGAAAGTGAGAGAAGGGTTCTGTCATCCATGATGCACTCGGAGGATGCCTGTATAGAAGCCTATCATAGTTTGCAGACCGCCGACTTTTATTCGCCCAAACATGCTGCGGTATTTGACCTGCTCTGCTCCCTGTTTGAGCGGGAGATCAGGCCCACCTACGTGGAGTTGTTAAAAGAAGCTCATGGTTTGGGAATGCTTAACAGCCCTCGGGATATTGATGAGATAAAGTACATAGCCGAACACTATATTGACGATGAAAATATTAAGTACTGGATAAAGAGGGTTAAGGATAAATCCAGGATTAGAAGATTTGCGGAATTTCTGAAGCTTAATTATCAGATACTCAAAGAGAAACCGGAACAGGATGTAGAGCAGCTGCTGATGAAAGCCGAAGACCATCTGACCAACCTGACTGCTCTGGAGATAGACGACAAGATAGATACCCCCGAAGAAATGGCCAACCTGGGTTATGATGAAGTAGAACGGCGTTTTCTCAGATATCAGGAGATACAGCTGAAACACAAAGGGGTTATACCTCTGGATGGTCTACCCACCGGTTTTGACAACCTGGACCATATCACTCTGGGCTACAAAGCAGGGGATCTGATAATTTTGGGAGCCCAGACCGGACATGGAAAGACCGCCTTCGCCCTGCACACCGCCCGGGCAATAGCGGTAGAAAATGCCAAGAATATTCTCTACCTGAACACCGAGATGAGCAGGGAACAAATTGCCCTGCGCTGGGCTTCCATATTGACTGAGATTGATCATGACCGAATCCGTATGGGAGACATCACTCAGAGTGAGTTGTCCATTGTATTAAATGGGTATTCCCGTTTAAGAAGCAGCGGTTTTTACTCTTATCCCTGTCCGAATCTGACTCCGGAAAAGACGGTGTCTATAGCCCGTAAATTCCGGGCCCAAAAAAACATCGACATGATGGTGATAGACTATGTGGGCCGAATGGAAAAGCATGATCCTAAATTGCAGGAGTGGCAGATCCTGGAACAGATTATAAAAACCCAGAAAATACTGGCCCAGAACCTTAAGATTGCGGTAATGGTGCTGGTGCAGTTGAACCCTGACGGAAGCTTGCAGGGAGCCAAAAGAATGAAAAACGAGTGCGATCTGATGCTGAAACTCGGTCCTATTCCCCGGGAAGAGCTGGAAGAAAACGAACTTTTGAACAAATATGCCCGCAAGCCCAACTACTATCTGGATATTGAAAAAAACCGGGACGGCCGCAGTGGAGTCAGGATACCCATAATCTTTGATCTGCAGAAGCAGACCATGAAGGACGCTGAAAGGGTGGCGAATTAATGCTGCCCGCTGATCTTGACTTATTAAGAATATATGATGAAACTGCCAGTATGATAATGGATCTGGGGATAAGAAGACGTATTTCTGTGGAGGAAATGAATTTCCTCCTGGACTTGCTGGAATTGGTATTGATAAAAAAAGATCAGCAGGATTTTGTGGATAAGTTGAAACAATGGAAACCCGGGCCGGACGATGATAACGAGATTGACCAGATCATCAAGGCCACCCTGCTGAATAATAAACTTAGTGATTTCCTGTCATCACAGGAAAACCAGGAGATGATTCGAGATCTGATAAATGAAAAAGAAAAAGGTGTTTAATATAGCGTTTGGTTCAAAGGAGGTCTGATTAATTATGGATCACTTATGGTTTTATGAGCAGCACACCCGGGGCTATGGAGTGCACTGGAGAGTAAACCAGGTGCTGCACTCGGAAAAAACCCGGTATCAGGAACTGGCGATCATAGATACGTTGGAATGGGGAAAGACTCTGGTGCTGGATGGGAATATTCAGGTTACAGAAGCAGATGAGTTTATTTATCACGAAATGATCACTCATACTGCAATGAATTCTCATCCGAACCCCGAGAAGGTATTAATAATCGGAGGCGGAGACGGTGGAACTGCGCGAGAGGTTCTGAAACATAAGAGGGTAGAACAGGTGGATCTGGTTGAGATAGACGGGCGGGTAGTGGAAAACAGCAAGGTTTATCTTCCCTCCATGGCCTGTTCATATGACGATCCCCGGCTTAAACTGTATGTTGAAGATGGAATCAAATTTGTACAGGACTCCCAGGACTTATATGATCTGGTTATTGTCGATTCATCAGATCCTATCGGCCCTGCTGTGCAGCTGTACAGCGCTGATTTTTATACGGATGTGCATCGGCGGCTGCAGGAAGACGGGATGATAGTAGCCCAGTCAGAATCGCCGGTATTTTACCAGGACATATTTGTCAGTGTTTATAAAAACCTGAGTTCAGTATTCTCCACCGTTAAGGTATCCCTGGCGCCAATCATGACTTATACTGCCGGTCCCTGGTCATTTACCATAGGCAGCAAGAAATGGGACCCGGAGACAATAGCTGATGACAAAATGACAATCAATGGTTTAAAATATTATAACGAACGTATACACAAAGGTGCATTTATCTTACCTCAGTTCATAGAAGAAATGTTGAGGTAGTACGGTAGTATTGTAACCATAGGTAATTATCTATAGCTTGTACAGGAGGATGGTAGACTTGCTTTTGGCCAAGATTGCTATGCTGGTAGGATTTTTTACGGTAATAATCGGCTTGAGTTTATACACTCGCAGTAAAACCAATACTATTAATGATTTTGTGGTAGGAAATCGTGCGGTTGGTCCATGGATGTCTGCATTCTCTTATGGGACAACCTATTTTTCTGCCGTTCTTTTGATCGGCTTTGCCGGCAAAGTGGGCTGGGGCTATGGAATGTCGGCCCTGCTTATAGCCCTGGGCAACAGTATCATTGGAACCTATCTGGCCTGGCGCATTCTGGGCCGGAAGACCAGGGAGATGACCGGCAGACTGAACGTGCTTACCATGCCGTCTTTCCTGGAAAGAAGATATGATTCACCCAATATGAGAATATTCTCCAGTTTAATTATATTCATTTTCTTTGTACCCTACGCAGCGTCAGTATTTATGGGGCTGAGTTATCTATTCGAGCAGGTATTCGGCATACCCTATGTTTTGGCCCTGGCGGCAATGGCTTTGCTGGCTGGCCTGTACCTGGTGCTGGGAGGCTATATGGCTGTAGCCCTGGTGGATTTTGTGCAGGGAATCATAATGATTGCCGGGGTAGTACTAATGGTCTGCTTTGTGGCCGGCCATGAACTGGTGAACGGCATTGTCAACGGATTCAACACCCTGGCAGCTATGGACCCGGGCCTGATCATACCCTCGTCCGCGGTCAGCTGGGTTGGCTTGCTGTCATTGATCATCCTGACCAGTCTGGGCACCTGGGGACTTCCGCAGATGGTGGGCAAATTTTATGGGATAAAAAATGAGCAGGTTATCCCGGTGGCCACCTGGGTATCGACGGTTTTTGCATTTATTATTACTATGGGAGCGTACTATGTGGGATCAACCGGACACCTGTTCTTCCGCGAATTGCCGGTATTTAACGGCCAGGCAACCCCGGATCTGATTATGCCCACCATAATAGGGCAGACCCTGCCGCCGCTGGTCGGAGTATTAATACTGATCCTGGTGCTGTCAGCATCAATGTCTACCCTGTCTTCACTGGTTTTAACCGCCAGCTCTTCGGTAAGCATTGACCTGGTAAAAGGAGCGCTGGCAAAGAATATCAGTGAAAAAGCTACCATGAACCTGATGCGTTTGCTGTGTATTGCTTTTATTGGTTTTTGTCTGTATGTGGCCCTGAATCCTCCTGGAATCATCCTCACCCTGATGGCTTTGTCCTGGGGAGCGGTAGCAGGTGCCTTCCTGGCAGCCTATATTTATGGTCTGTACTGGCCCCATACTACCCGGGCCGGAGCCTGGGCCGGCATGCTAACCGGTTTGTTGATAGCGGTTGGCGGATATATGATAATAAATACCGCTCCGGCATTTATCAGCGCCCAGATGATGGAACTGTTAGTGACCTGGGGGACCCCCTTCTTTGGCTCCCTGGCCATGATAGTCCCCTTGGCCGTGGTACCGCTGGTGAGCCTAATCAGCAAATCCTATCCGGAAGAGCATATTGAACGGGTGTATAACCGGGATGATTCGGCAGTGGCCTGAAAGGAAGTCGATGGCCGAGCTGTTAAGAATATATAAGTAAATAGGAGAGATAAAAGATGACCTTATGGAATCAGGAAATAGAAAGTATGCCTCGGGATAAGATGGAAGAATTGCAGCTTAAGAGATTGAAAACCACCCTGGAATATGTTTACCGGCATTCACCATTGTACAAGAAAAAATTTGATGCTGCCGGCTTCCAGCCACAAGACTTCAAGAAGCTGGAGGATATTCAAAAACTACCATTTACTACCAAGGAGGATTTTAGGGAGAACTATCCTTTCGGGATGTTTGCCGCTCCCATGGAACAAGTCATACGCCTGCATGCCTCATCCGGAACTACCGGAAAGCTTACCGTGGTGGGATTGACCAGGAATGATATGGAAATATGGACCGAGTTGCTGGCCCGTATGATAAGCATGACCGGAGTGAATTCTTCAGATGTGACCCAGATAGCCTTTGGGTATGGCCTTTTTACCGGAGCGCATGGATTACAGTATGGTATGGAGCGGGTGGGGGCCACTGTAATTCCCATATCCGGGGGCAACTCGGAAAAACAGTTGATGGTAATGAAAGATTTTGGAACCACTGCTCTGGTAAGTACCCCTACCTATGCTTTGCACTTGGGGGAAGTGGCCATGAATATGGGGATCGATCCCCGAAGGGATCTGAAAGTCAGAATTGGCCTTTTTGGGGGAGAAGCCTTTTCGGAAGAATACCGCCAACAGATCGAAGAAGTATGGGGCATGCTGGCTACCGATAACTATGGCCTGAGCGAAGCTGGAGGGCCTGGATTTGCCGGAGAGTGTCATTTGATCAACGGACAGCATATTGCTGAGGATTATTATCTGACCGAGATAATCAATCCGGAGACTCTGAAACCGGTCAAAGCCGGTGAACCGGGGGAGGTAGTCATTACCACCCTGTGCCGGGAAGCCATACCGGTTATAAGATATCGCAGCAAGGACATCAGTTCCATCACTTATGAGCCATGTGATTGCGGTCGTACCACTGCCAGAATCAGCAAAATAACCGGTAGGACTGACGATATGATGGTGATACGGGGAGTAAATGTTTTTCCGTCCCAGATCGAGAGTGTGCTGATGAACATAGAGGGTTTATCCCCCCACTACCAGATTATTCGCTACAACAAGGGCTACCTGGAAGATATAGAAATCCAGGTGGAAGTATCGGAGAAGATATTCTCTGACAATTATGCTGATATCGAGGCTATCGAGCGCAAACTCAGTCAGCAGTTATACAAAACCCTGTCTCTTAATCCTCGGCTAAAATTTGTGGAACCCTTCAGTATAGAAAGAAGCGCAGGCAAAGCCAAAAGAGTAATAGATATGCGCAACCAGTAGAAAGATATCCGCAGCGATATTTATTTAACGACGGGTTGGATTATCGAAAAAAACCGGGAAAGTGTTGGGCCTTTCCGAAGATATACGGACCGGCTGGACGGTTATTCCCCCTATATCAGAGTCGCAGCAGGCCATCCAACAACAGCGATCACAGATATATTATAACCTTGCAGGAGGTTCTCCGGACATAATGGAATCAAGGCTTATCGTATCGGTTCATTATAATCAGCCCCAAGCCAGGTCCATCCTGGCCTGCGCTTTTAAGGAACAATTTGCTATTGAGGAAATGCCGCCGGCATTTATTTGTATTGGTTCTGACCGCCACCTGTTGGACTGTCTGGGTCCCATGACCGGTACCATGCTGGAGGAGAAAACCCCTGGGGTTTTGGTTATGGGCACCCTCGATCACCCCTGGCATGCAGGCAACATTGGTTATAATCTCCGGGAATTCAGAAACACTTATCCCCCAAGAACTGTGGTAGCTATAGATGCATCCATCGGTGAGGATGATCCTCCGGGGCTGATCAAATTAAAACATGGCCCCATAAAACCAGGAAAGGCGGTACAGAAAAATCTGCCGGGAGTGGGTGATTACTCGATAACCGCTCTGGTCGGGAACCGGGACTATAGACCGAGCAGCGGCAGTATAAAAAAAATCAGTCTGGCCCATGTATACGGTATGGCTCGGGTAATAAGTGACGCTATAGTTGAATGGCACAGGGGGAGCAGAGGACAGCCGGGATAAGCAGGTACTGCAAGTAATGGGTATGACAGGGGGAATTCTGTGCAGCTGCACTTCTGCTGCTTGAACCAGGATCGATTGCCAGAATATGTATCATGATGAAGAATGGGCCGAGCTGTGGTATTATTCAAAATAGACCAGGCAATGAAAAAGGTCAGGGAACCTCTCCTCCGTCTGGAAGAGAGGTTTTATTTGATAATGGCTAAGGAGGAATAGCATGAAACAACTGATGATAGGAAATGAAGCTATCGCCCGGGGAGCTTATGAAGCCGGAGTGACAGTGGCCGCGGCTTATCCGGGGACCCCCAGTACCGAGATAGTAAGCAGCTTTGCCAAACATGAAGGAGTATATGCCGAATGGGCTCCCAATGAAAAGGTGGCACTGGAAGTTGGGATCGGAGCCTCAATCGGAGGAGCCCGTACTCTGGTGGCCATGAAACACGTAGGAGTCAATGTGGCAGCTGATCCCTTATATACCTTTGCCTATACCGGAGTGAATGGAGGATTGGTTTTAGTTTCGGCTGATGACCCGGGGATGCATTCCTCGCAAAATGAGCAGGACAACCGGGGCTACGGCAAATTTGCCAAGATGCCGGTGCTTGAACCATCCGACAGTCAGGAAGCACTGGATTTCTGTAGAATAGGCTTCCAAATCAGTGAAGAATTTGATACGCCGGTAATGCTGAGAATAACCACCCGGCTGGCTCATTCCCAGACCATGGTGGAAACAGGCAGCAAAGAGGAATACCAGCTTCGAGAATATAAAAAAAACGCCCCAAAATATGTAATGCTGCCAGCCAATGCCCGGGCTCGGCATGTGGAAGTAGAAAAGCGGATGGTAAAACTTAAAGAGTATGGGGAGAGCAGCCCACTTAACCGCATAGAATGGGGCGATACCAGTATCGGGATAATAAGCAGTGGAGTTCCTTACCAGTACGTGAAAGAGGTCCTTCCGGGGGCATCGGTGCTAAAACTGGGTCTGGTCAATCCCCTGCCTGAGAAAATGATCAGAGATTTTGCCCAGAAGGTAGAACGCCTGGTAGTTATAGAAGAGCTGGAACCGGTAATAGAAGAACAGATCAAAGCCTGGGGCCTGAAAGTGGAGGGAAAAGAACTGTTCTCACTGCTGGGAGAATACAGCCCCGAGTTGATAGAAAGCGTATTCCAGGGCAACAGTAATGAAGACCGGTACGGATTGGTAAAAGAAATACCGGGACGTCCTCCCTTGCTATGTCCGGGCTGTCCCCACCGGGGAGTGTTTTACACCCTGCGGAGAAAGCGCTTGATGGTGGCCGGTGATATCGGATGCTATACCCTGGGAGCTCTTAGCCCTCTGGATGGAATGGATACCACCATCTGTATGGGTGCCAGTATTGGCACCGCCATGGGAATGGAAAAGGCCCGAGGCCAGGAATTTGCCGAAAAAATGGTAGCGGTAATCGGAGATTCCACTTTTGTTCATTCCGGGATAACTCCATTGATTGATATCGTATATAACCAGGGAACCTCTACCGTACTCATACTGGATAATGACACCACCGCTATGACCGGGCATCAGGAACATCCTGCTACCGGCAAGACCATTAGCAATCAAACCACCAGGAAACTGGATCTGCCAGCCCTGGTTAAAGCCATAGGTATAGAAAATATACGGATAGTAGATCCCCTCAAGCTGGACCAGCTGCAGGAGGCTCTGGAAGAGGAACTGGCCCGGCGGGAGCCTTCTGTCATCATTGCCAAACGCGCCTGTGCACTGATAGAGACCCAGCCCAGCGGGATAAAATACCAGGTAGACCCCGAACTCTGCACCGGCTGCAAAATCTGCATCAGGTTGGGCTGCACCGGGATCAACTTCCTGGACGAAGAAAAGGTGGCAGTTATGAACCTGAACAGCTGTGTGGGCTGCGGGCTCTGTCCCCAGGTATGCAAGTTCGATGCTATAAAGGTATTGGAGGTATAATAAATGAGTAAGCAGGTAACTGATATTCTTATAGTAGGAGTCGGAGGACAGGGTACCCTGCTGACCAGCCGGATACTGGCCGATGTGGCAGTACATATGGGCTTCGACGTAAAGGTGTCCGAAGTGCATGGTATGGCCCAGCGAGGCGGGAGCGTGGTAACCCAGGTCAGGTATGGAGAAAAGGTTTATTCTCCCATCATCAAGAAGGGCGATGCCGATATCTTGCTGGCTTTTGAAAAGCTGGAAGCCGCCCGGTGGCTGGACTATCTGAAGCCGGAGGGGATGGTCATAATCAATGACGAGAGAGTTGACCCGCTGCCGGTAATGAGCGGCAGAGTCAAATATCCGTTGGATATTGTGGAAAAGATAAAGGGAATGGTGCCCAATACTCGCTTAATCAATGCCACCGAGATTGCCGAAGAATGTGGAAACGCCCGGGCAGCCAATGTGGTGCTGGTGGGAGTGCTGGCCGCTGTTGCCGGCCTGCCGGTTCAGGAGACACAAGATGCTATCCGGGCATTGGTGCCGGCCAGGGCTATAGATATAAACCTGAAGGCCTTCGAAAAAGGCATGAGCGTTATTGCCAGCTAACTAAGGGCAGGACAGTTTATTTATCTGTACAATACTGTGTCCCCCCCGCTTCTTCAAGCGGTGGTATTATATTGATAAACCAGGCGGCGGGTTGCAATCCCCCGCCTGATTGAGGCGGCGGGTTTAAACTCTCCTGACTTCAAACTTAAACTGTTGAGCCAGCGAACCCAAATGGTGGTTTTCTTAGAATCATTCTTATGCCAAAAGCTGCCATAGATTACTTAAGGCAACCGATAATCCGAGAAACTCTGGGTGTTCAACCAGCTCTTCGTCCATTCCGGCAGCCACCAAAGCATATACCCCATCATGCAGGGAAAAGCATTCGAGAGTTTTTTCCCAGGGGTTAACGATCCAATAATGCTGCACCTGCATTTTTTGGTAAATTCCAAGTTTCTGGAAACGATCCTTGCGGCTGCTGGAAGGGGACAGCACCTCCACTATCAGTGTTGGCGGGCCATCAATACGGTTATCCTTCACGATAAGTTTTTGTTCCCCAGATACATAAAACAGGTCTGGCTGGACTACGGTAACATCATGGAAAGTAACATCCAAGGGTGCGTCGAAAACTTCCCCATCGGGATCAACCTCCCAGAAATAATCTTCCAAGATTCTCTGGAGTCTGCGGGAAACCCGCTGATGCATAACATTGGGTGAAGGTTCTTTGATTAATATTCCGTCCAGGATTTCAAATCGATAGCCCGGTTCATCAGGTATTAAGAGATAATCCTGGTAAGTGAGTTTTTGGTTACTGCCCTGCTCCTTATATTCTCCTGCGTTCTCCTGTACAATTCGGTCAGTTAATGAACGCATAACATCAGACAACTTATAACGATAATTCTTGCTTCCTAATACTATATAAGGTATTTTATTCTCTCTGGTGTATCGCCAGATGGTTTCCACCGACAGACCTAAAGCATCAGCCACAACTTGAGCAGTTACTAGTTCCTTATCATTGGACATAGGATCACCTCCCGGTTATATTATATATAATGACTTAAGCAAAACACAAGTAAAAACAATATAAACCAACTAAAAGAAACCTGGCAATTGGCCGACTCCTAGTTAATCATAACCAGGTAATTTCATGAGATACATCATTTTATTTTTCCGGGAAGGATTGAGCCGGATGAAGAAGTCTCTTGCTGGTTCTGTGAGGCTTATGGTTATTTTTCTGAATAGGAAGTCAAAGTGGAGTGATACAACGAAGAATAAATAGAAATTCCGGTGAAAATATATGGTCGTCCGGAATTATACTACGATAGTTGTGATAATAATATTAAGATAGAATGAAGGAAAACAATAGACACTTGGCAGAATTAAAAATAGGGGGATTAAGTCTTTGGAGTGTTTAATAACCGGTATTACTCATAATGGAGAAGGGGTGGCCCGATTAGATGGCCAGGCTACCTTTGTTCCGCTGGCTATTCCAGGCGAGACGGTGGATATAAGAATAGTTGAGAGAAAAAAAAATTATCAGCGAGCCCATCTGGTAGAGGTAATAGACCCTTCCCCGGATCGAGTTGTTCCTGCTTGCCCGTATTTTCCTGAATGCGGAGGTTGTGCCTATCACCACATCAGCTATGGCAGGCAATTGCAGCTGAAAAGGGAAGTGGTGCAGAATAGCCTGCAGCGTATCGGCGCCTTGAATGTGGAAGTGAATCCGGTGATAGGTATGGAACATCCCTGGTATTATCGCAATAAAGTGGAATGGCATACCGGAAAGGAATCCGGGCAGCCCAGGCTGGGCTATTACCGCCAGGACAGCCACCGTTTGATCGGTATAGACAAGTGCCTGCTGATCAGCAGAGAAATGCAGGAATACAGCAGGTACATCAAAGATCATCTGCAAGAATTAAAGGTTCCCGAGGATTGCAAAGTAACCGTGCGCCAGTCGTCCGGCAATGGGGAAATAATGTTAATTTTCTCAGGCTCCGCAAGCAGCGATATTGACTTTGCCCGCATGCTTAATTATCAGGAAGCTGCATCGATATACAGTATTGATCAAGGGTTGCTGCGGTTGCATTACGGCAACCAGACCCTGACCGAGACGGTAGCAGGCCTGAAGTTGGAGATAGCTCCGCTGGCCTTTTTGCAGGTTAATCATCTGCAGATGGAGAAAATGCTGGAGATTATCAGGGACTATGCCTGCCTGCAGCCGGATGATACCATACTTGATGCCTATTGCGGCACCGGAACCATCGCCCTGGCCTTGGCCAGCTCAGTTCGCCGGGCAGTGGGAGTGGAAAGCTTTAAGGACTCGATTAAGAATGCCAAAAGAAATGCCTGGCAAAACAATGTTACCAACTGTAAGTTCATCAAAGGTGCCTGCGAGAAAATCGTGCCGGAGCTGGAAGAGAATTTCGACGTGGTCATCCTGGACCCGCCCCGGGCCGGATGTAAATCTCAATTGATCCAGGCGGTAATTAACCAATCCCCCCGCAGCATAATCTATGTATCCTGCAATCCGGCTACTCTGGCCCGCGATCTGGCTCACTTGGTGAAAGCAAATTACATAGTAACCAAGGTCCAGCCCATTGATATGTTTCCGCATACGCACCACGTTGAGTGCTGTGTACTGCTATATCGCAAGGATTATATCGGGGAAAAGGGTAAGAAGGTTACGGTTGAGGTTGGGATGAATAAGTGATTTGCTTAATTGAGGGGGGAGAAAAATTGAACAATAAGGATAAACCCCAGAATAGAACGTTATACAGAGAATCCCTGGAGTTGTCTAGTGAACAATGGTTAGAATTGCTACAGGATGAAACTGTTTTTAAAGATGAAGATATTTTATTAGTTTTAGAACTTTATAAATGCAATAACTCTCGCGAGTACGCATCCGTATTAGCAGATACTTTAGGTGTAGCATCACACTCAGTCCTAAATCTGCAAATTGGGAGATTGGGGAAAAGAATCATTGCCAGGTATCCTGATATTAAATTTCCAACGAGGGAAGACGGCGTGGTTAGATACTGGCATATACCTTTTTGGGGTGAAGATGGGGAAAAGAAGGGACATTACTATTGGCAATTAAGACCTGAATTAAAAGAAGCAGTGAAGATGCTAAGAAGTAATCAAAAACGAAAGATATTTGCATTACATCGAGAAGTTCAACTGGCACAGGAATTTGATGAAGAACAAACAGAGAAGCTATTTGAAGGAGCCAAAAAACAAATTGTAGTAAATGCGTATGAGCGAAATATTAAGGCCAGACAGATTTGTATAAATACATATGGCTATAAATGCAGCATATGTGACTTTGACTTTGAAGAGTTTTATGGTGATCTTGGATTTCAATTCATCGAAGTACATCATTTAAAACCTTTGCATGAAATAGATAAGGAATACCATGTTGACCCAATTAACGATTTGCGACCGGTTTGCCCCAATTGTCATGCAATGCTACATCGGGCTGGCATTTCATGTGAGGAATTAAAAAATAAACTTGTTCAGAAAAAGTAATTTGCTTATATTCAAAGGCATCTGCTGGAAGGTAGGTGCTTTTTAATATGGGCAAATATATGGAAAAGCGAATAAAATCATATATATGGTATAAATTGTATACTGACCGGCTTCTATAGAGGTATAATATAGGGGATAATTTGAAGTAATAATTTGAAATGTGTTTAAATAACAACAAATTAATATAAATGGAGTGCATTTATGGCTGAAATCGATGTTCGTATTGAGAACTGGAAAAAACGTCTGCTTGACCTAGGCAAAAGAAATAGACTAATAAATTACAAGGAAACCAAACGATCAAACATTAAGATTATATCTCCTGATTTAGCTGATCTCTATGAAACACTTGTTACTAAGGAAATTGCTTTGAGTTTTCCGCAACCACTAGATGAATATTATGATGAGTATGATGAAGAATCATATGGTGCTGTTTCTTATGGTGATATAGAGACAGATCGGAATATCAAAGAACAGCAGAAAACGCTTAGTAACCTAAGAGCTAAATCGAAAACTGCCATAGAGGAACAAGGTATTAATATTCTGTATCTGTGCTTCGGCTTTCTGATCTGTGTCATGGGTCTGTGTCATGGGGACGGGGGTTTTGTCATGTGTCATGGGGACGGGGGTTTTGTCATACTATGTTCAATGGATAATTCCTGCCTATTCCCGTCAACTCCAGTTTGTATGTTTTGAGAAAGTGGACGGGAAGGGTTTCTAGTACGGTTATCTATTTTTTCCCCGACAAGGTCAAAGCTCATCTGTGAGGAATGAGATGGAAAGAGAGACAGCACAAAAGATTGACAGACCTTACTTATTATTGAAGACAAAGATTTAAGCTCAAACAGCAATAATTGAAAGCCATCCTGCGGTGGAATGGAGTTTTTTTGCTTAGGAACTGCTAATTTATGGTTATCAAAATTTCCTTGCAAATTTTCACTGAACTAATATTGACAACTCCAATCCTGGCGGTCTGCGCGGCGGCCATCTTTATTTCCACGGCCTTCGTCATCAAGCTGACCAAGCCCATAGAGTACAGAAGGTAGCTGAAAGCACAAATTCACTCTGGCTGGTTTACAATGCGCAAAATCCTTGTTATGATGAAAACAAGGAAACAAAGAAAATTTAATAATTTTGCAAGTGAAAGCATATTATAAAGGAGGAAGCCATATGGAACAGGCAGCCGTTAGGAGTGAATCGAATATGGAAAGAAAAATCATAAGTGTTTCAGTAAAACGTCAGGTGACGATTCCTCAAAAATATTTTGAAGCGCTCGGCTTTAATAACGAGGCTGAATGCATTCTTCAAGAGGGCGGTATCCTTATAAGGCCGATTCGGGATACAAACAGCGGAGAATTTTCCGAACAGATACTGGCTGATTTAATCTCTCAGGGGTTTTCAGGCCAAGAGTTGCTGGAAAGATTTAAGGAGCAGAGTAAAAAGGTACGCCCTGCCGTAAAGTTGCTTATTGCGGAAGCAGATGCCCTAGCAAAGAACGGTGAGGGGAAAATATCGCTTGACGAAATGCTTCGCGCGGAGGATCAGTAGATGTATGAACTCCGTTTTGCGAAAGCAGCTGAGAAATATTTTAAGAAAATCAGGGAAAAAGGGTTAAAAACAGCATACCGAACTGTTTGAATAAGCTCAGCAGTGATCCGTATATCGGAGAGCTGAAAACCGGGGATCTGGCAGGCGTCTATGGTTATGATGTTAATTATAGCAAGACCAATTACGAAATTGCCTATCGAATCTATGAAGAAGATGATAAGATTGTAGTTGTTATTCTTGCCGGAACAAGGGAAAATTTCTACAACGAACTGAAACGCTATATGAAATGACAGACAAACTCAAAGATATTCCAAATCGAAGCCGTCACAGAGATGTGGCGGTTTTTTGCATTTCATGGAGGTGAAGCAAATTTGATATCTCTATTATTTTTATTCGCAGTCCTGCTTGCAGCAGGGCTGGTCCTTATCCTGGCCGATGCGCTGAAGCTGCCGACCCTCGGCGCGCCAAAGCCATGCTCAGCGCAGGCAGGCAGGACAAAAAGACCGCCAAAAACATAGAGGCATGGCTCATGTCGGCTGCTGCTAAGCTCGCGAAATATATCCCCATGGATGAGTACAAAAAGAGCCGCATGACGGGCGTCCTCAAAGCGGCGGGCATCGGCATGACCCCGGAGATCTACGCCGCATACGCCATGGTCAAGGCAGGGGCAATTCTTCTCGGTGTGATTCCCTGCCTGTTTTTGTTACCGCTGCTGGCTCTATTCATGGTGTTCCTGGCAGTGCTGGTCTATTTCTAGGAAACCCGGAAAGCGGACGAGCAACTACGGCAAAAACGGGAGCAAATCGAAAGCGAGCTGCCAAGATTTGTGGCAACTATTGAGCAGGAGCCGAAAAACAGCCGCGATGTGCTGTCCATCATCGAAAACTTTAAGAAAAACGCAGGCACAGCCCTTGCCGCAGAGCTTGATATTGTGACGGCGGATATGCGCTCCTCATCCTATGAGGCGGCGTTGACCCGGTTCGAGGCAAGGCTCAGTTCAACGATGCTCTCCGATGTGGTCAGGGGACTGATCAGCGTCCTGCGCGGGGACGACAGCGCGGTCTATTTTCAGATGCTGGCCCATGACTTAAAGCAAATCGAACTGCAACGCCTTAAGACCGAAGCGCAGAAGATACCGCCAAAGATTCGGGTGTTTTCTTTCCTGATGCTGATGTGCTCTTTGTTTACTTATCTTGCCATCATCGCGCTTGAAATTATGAAATCCCTAGGCGGGCTTTTTTAGGAAAGGAGGCAGCTTGAATGAACGAGTTATGGGTAAGACTGCAGAAAAAATTATCGGCTGACTATGAGCAGTACATCGCCGACATGATGGCCAGGGACAAAAGTGCAATCATTAAGAATGCGGAAAAAATAGGCTTTATGCAGCGGGCCTACCACTGCATGAAAAATGACACGCTTAGGGACAACGGGTATGTGCGACACCTTATGAAGTTTAAAAATCCGCTGCTCGTGGTGCATGAACAGCTTATGGCTGAAGATTTCGGCATAGAAGCCGAATTTGCCGCCAAGCTGGATGCCACCCTTTATACGATGAATGATCATGACGATTTTGATGAGGACTATGAATTGGATGCTTACTTCCTCAACCCCGAGGCGGACGAGGGGGTGCGGATGTGTTAGAAAAGCTGCGCAATAAATGCGGGGAAGGATACATTGATGTGGCCGTGCTGGTGCTCTGCGCCCTGCTGGTCATCGCCCTGGCCGTAAAACCGGCCTGTCGGTGGACATCCGCAACGCACCGCTGGCCCCTTCCGATCCTGACGGCATCCAGGGCTTTCTGGCCGACGTGGTGATCCGGCTGGAGGTTCCGGTATCCTTCGGAGGCGAAATACTGCCGCCCATGCGGATCAATCTCCGGGTGCAGGCAAAATATATGCCGGTGTTTTAACTGATTTTGCAAAGGCCATAGACTTCTCAAAGCTCCTGTGATAGGGTGTAGATTACAAAGAGCCGTCAAAACGGACAAGGAGGCAATTTTTATGAAGAACATAAATGACAAGACAAAGAAATCGCTTTCCATTGCCGGACTTGGCATTGTATGCGTGGCGCTGGTTATAGCGATATCCTTTCAATTTAAAATAAAAACGTCGACGGATGATAGGAACGCTCCGACGTCCGCCGCCACGGGCGAGGTCAACCCAAGTGCCGATGCGGGCGACGAAGTGGCCATCCTGACCACAACGCCGACTGATAATACGGCGGCACAAACCGATCAGCCGGTACAAAACCTGCAACCGGCAGTGACTAAACCGGCAGAGCCGACAGAAAGCCAAAAGACCGATCCCAGCCAAAAAACCAGCGGAGAAAAGGTTGACAAAGTGCAAGCGACGAATTACGGTAGCGTACAAAAACCGGATGTTCCGCAGAACGGTGAGCCTAAGGTCGGCGAGAGAAGAGACGGCCAAGTTTATCTCCACGGTTTCGGATGGGTAAACGAAACAGGCGGTTCTGATACAACAGTAGACGGTGACGGTGATATCAACAAACAGGTTGGAACGATGAATTAGCCCTCGACAATAGAACAAAAGATTTCAAGGAGCGCAGCAGAAATGCTGTGTTTTTTGCTGTTTAAGGAGGTCTTTATGAAACGAATACTTAGCATTTTTATGGTCTGACCCTGCTGACCGCCCTGCTTCCGCTCACCGCCTAAGCCGAGGGTGAAGGGAACATTGACCATGGAAGCGGCGACCTAGGTGGCGGCACCGGCGAAAACTTCTGGAACCCTGGCGACGAGGGGGTGCGGGTTACGGTGGTGACCACCAGCGATTACGCGGTGGTCACCACCCCCATTGACCTTACCAACCAAAGTCCAGATAACATCCAGGCGCACTTCGGCAAAGTCAGCAAAATATCCTAATACTAACGGTTTTTCTCTGACGCCCAATATGCAGCAATACACCTATGTCAATCCGGGGCAAGCGGTTCCAAGAATCATCACCGCCGGCAGGGGAAATGCCAACATAGAAGTTATAAAGAGATATTCCTGCTCGGAATATACACTGATGAGGATTGTCGATGTTACCGGCTTCAATTATAACACCCTTATAAACGGCGACTACAAAATCCTGTTAGAGCCGGTTGCCTACATGACCTACCAGGGCGTAAGGATTGCTGTGACGGCAACCGAGGCGGCTCTTTATGACGAGCAGCTCGGCGGCGGTTTAAGAAGTAAAATGGGTTCTCTTCCACACCAGAACTTGCCGCTGGCGATGTTCCTAGAAACGCCCGATCTTGGCTATACAGCCTGGTCCGGCTCCCGGACAAGCTCAGCCTCCAACATGAACATCATCTGGCCTTGGCATCGTGCGGTTCAGCGAGGCGGAGCCTCCCCAGATGAGCAGCTATGACTACACCTATCGCGTCAATACCCAGGTCATCACCTCGGTAACGGTCAGCGGAAGCCAGGCCGATCCCGACCATCCCGTGACGGTGCGCTTTACCATCGGCGGTCAAACCTATACGGTGAACAACGTCTATTATCCAGATGGCGACAGCCAGCTTGCGTGGGTGCGCTGGACGACACCATCCACGCCGCAGACCATGACCATCAATGTGTCCGTTGCAGGCAGAGGCAGAGCCAGCCAGGGAACCATCACCGCAAATATTATGGATCTGTCGGGCCATGAACCGCCCAATCCCGTTGCCGATGACCGCAATGACGCCTACTCCAAACCGAGCGTTCCGAGCAATGCGCAGAAAACCTCTGCCACATGGGGTGTGTGGCGTCCCTGGTGGCATGCGTATTGGGTGTGGCACTCCACCGGCGATGGCGCTGGCTATTGGTGCGACCATGGCTGGTGGGAGTTCGACTGGAATTCCTACTCGGCAAGCCTCTCGGCGTCCATGAGCATGAAACCGGATGACAAGGCCCCGACCGCATCCGGCAAGACCATGAAAAGCGGATACGGCATCAACCAGACCGTCACCGCTAATGTCAGGATGTTTTGAGAAAGTGGACGGGAAGGGTTTCTAGTACGGTTATCTATTTTTTCCCCGACAAGGTCAAAGCTCATCTGTGAGGAATGAGATGGAAAGAGAGACAGCACAAAAGATTGACAGACCCTACTTATTATTGAAGACAAAGATTTAAGCTCAAACAGCAATAATTGAAAGCAATCCTGCGGTGGAATGAGTTTTTTAATTAACTATTTCTCTTAAAAAATGAACTGCTAATTTTTTGAATCCATTAATTTCGTAAAAGTGGTGGGCACGAGTTCGATTAACATGTGATGTGACTTCCACTGTCCTACAGTTGTTTTGTTTTGCTATTGCAATGGCTATCTGCAAAAGTTTGCTTCCAATCTGCATACTTCTATAGGTTTCATCGACAACCAGTTCTTCTATCTGCAAAAGATTTCCTTGAGCCCACAGGTTAGTAATTATTCGCATAGAAATGAAACCGACAATATGTTCGTCATTTCTGGCGATGATATATTCCTGCTGTTTAGATTCCAGGGCTTGCATATAAACCTGAAATATTTTTTCCTGGTCCAGATTTCTTTCCGGCCATAGTTGTGGAAGCAATTCAAATACCTGTTCAAAATCCTCTTTGCGGGCAGATATTATTTGTACCTCTACCATGCTAAGCTCCTTTATAAAGCTTATCGTTTTAATGGATAAGCATTTGTGTGTTTTTCTGTCTCAGTATATCATTTTATCCGTGGTTCCGATATAGATGACACAGGGGAACGAACGGTCCCCCTAATGGTGGTTTACTTCGGTTGTAAGGAATATCCTGCAACTGTAGATATCACAAAAAATTGCAATAAGGCTATTTTGTTTATTCAAAAGTGATAGATTTGTGGAGTATGGCAGTAATAATATAAAGGAGGAGAGGTGTATGGCCTGGTTATATATGGATTAATATCATTTATTCGTCTTATTAAATCAATAGATAATCATCTTGAGGAAATTATACAAAAAATAGATAAGCTAGTTGATCTGCAAAATGAGAAATAGAAACAGTAGATACAGGAGGACGGTCCCACGGCAGGCCGTGTGCATTGACGTCATCTTGACAGCAAAGCTACAGGGTATATGGGCTAGTCTGAAAAGCTTTCCGTTCGCGATACCGCCAGTTTGTTCAATCTGATATCCAGTTGCTTCCATCATCTGGCGAGCGTCCCCCTGTGTCCTACAAGCGTTAATTTAACTTGGAACTGATCGACATGGTTTTAACTGTTCTATATAATGAAAGCAATAAGAATGAGGAGCGTAAGTAAGTGCGCATAATAATGGCTATTCTATTCATAATAGGTATTGTTTATTTAAATTTTACTTTAGGCGGTCCTCGCGGGTTAAAGGGATTATTTATAATGTTGATTCCTATATGTTATTCAGTTCATAATGTACTACAGCAAAAGCGCCTGCTCGGAAGTTGGACCATAAAATGGGAAAGGTTTTGGATGGCTTTTACTCTGCAATTTTTCATTATTGGAGTTCCCGCTTATATTGCTTTTAGTGGGGAAACCTACCTTTACAACTTAGCTATTCCCGGATTTGCGGCTTATTCTATTTTAACTTCAGTTGCTTATGGGGTAGCCAAGAAACAAGATACCCTGTGTCCTAAGGCGGGGTTTCCCCCGCCTTAGTAAACTTTATTTTTGATGGGAGAATGTCCATAAAACTGAGATTACTCATAATTTTTTGTATTGCTTTATCCTTGCTGGTTTCAGCATGTTCCGTAAATGAAACGGGCGACACTGCCAGTATCCCCCTTTTGCTGCATACGAATGCGGATGGCGGTACGGCAACATATTCGGGGGGGGGGGGATTTGTCTAAATGCTCTGTAAAGATGAATGAAGAGCTGTATCAGTCGGCAACCCCGACAGCCGCCCACCCGATTTTATGGGACGGGAAAAACTTCTTGGTGATGGAAGACTCGCCTATCTCGGCTGAGAACAAGGAGCTGTCTTTTGACAACAATCTGGTGAGCGATGGAAACATGATATATTCTGCTCTCCATCTTTAACGATCACCCTAAAGGATCAAGACGCCTCAAGAATGGCGTGTCAAGGGGACGGGGGAATTGACACGATGATGGTATATAGCATAATCGTAGGTGATTTTGTGCCAAGAGAGGAAAGGATTATACAAACTGGAGTTGACGGGAATAGGCAGGAATTATCCATTAAGCATAGTATGACAAAACCCCCGTCCCCATGACACAACGTCCCCATGACACAAATGGGAAGAGGTGCCAAATGAAAGAACAGCTTATTGCTCCCTGCGGAATGAATTGCAGCTTATGCATTGCTTATCAGTTTCGGGAAAAAGAGTTAAACAAAAAGGGATTTCACAAAAAATATTGCCCGGGTTGTATTCCAAGAGGGAAAAACTGTACTCATATGGGAGATCAGTGTGAACTCCTTGGAAAAGGAATCTTGCGTTTTTGCTATGAGTGTGAAGCTTTTCCCTGCAAAAGGCTGAAATCCCTTGATAAGCGCTACCGCACCAAATACCACATGAGCATGATAGAAAACCTGAAATTCATACAGGAAAATGGCATGGATATGTTCTTGAAAAAAGAAGAGAACATGTGGCGCTGTCCTGAATGCGATGGTGTAATATGCTGCCATAATGGGCTATGTATGACTTGTAATCTGGAAACGTTGCTCCAGAACAAAAAATATCGTTGGAATGAGGAGTAGACTTATGGAATCGTTAAATGATCATGTTCAGGAATATAAAAATCAGTTAAGTAAAGGACAGATTCAGAAAGCTTATAAAGGAATCATGACATTCATGTCTGGTTTGAGCAAATATTTGGGGGGCAGGTATCCGGAATTTATCGTAAGCTCCTTGTACTTTGGCTATATGGATATGACATACTTTGCTTTTACACCATTTAATTTGAAGAATAAGAAACTAAAGATTGCTGTTGTATATTTACATGAAGAAGGTAGATTCGAAGTTTGGCTGGGAGGAAGTAACAGAAAGATTCAAGCTGAATATATCAATCTAATGAGACACAAAAACATTGGCAAATACAAACTGTCGCAGGTTCTTCCCGGAGTAGATTCCATCATTGAATCAATCCTGGTTGAGAAGCCGGATTTTGATCATCCTGAAGAACTAAGGAAACGAATAGAAACGATGACTCTGGAATTCGCAAATGACATTACTGCCATATTGAGTGAATAACAAAGCGGATGATATGAGAATTAGGCGATAAAAGATCAGAGTGATGAACAAGGTGAAAAGAACACGAATATTATCATCGAAAATACAATAGCCCAATATAAGAGATGAAAAACTGCCCATTTCAAAGGAAAGAAGCCTGAATAGGGAAGGCTTAAATGAATGTGTCAGCCCCCCCGTCCCTGTGACACTAAGTCATATCATCCCGAAGCGCGTCAATGATATTTTCTTTTTTTATCTTGCTAATGGCATACAGCATTGAAACGAACACGATAAAGAGCACGCTGAACACGCTGATTGCCATACTGACCCACGGGAACACAAAATCAAAGTTGTCCATCCTTTCTATGGACACCAACCCTTTGTAAATCAGCCAGGAGATGATTCCCGCTATTGGAAGCCCGAAGAAGAGCGTCCTCATGCCATAAAAGGCGCACTCAAAATTCATCATCTTTTGGAAATCACGGTCAGACATCCCCACCGAACGGAGCATGGCAAGCTCCCGCCGGCGCAGCCTGATATTGGTGGAAATGGTATTGAACACATTAGCAACCGCAATCAGCGAAATCATGATGACAAAAACATAGGTGAACACATGAACAACAAATGTTAAACTGCGGTATTGTTCAAGCAATGTGCTCACATTGTACAGGGTATACGCAGACGTAATTCCCGCGTTCTGAATAATCGTTTCCATTTCAGCCCCCGATTGCGAAGGATTCTTTGACATAAAGGACAGGCCTATCGTCACATGGGTATCCGGGGTTTCAAATTTCTCAAAGAGCGAATGGGGGGCTACCACCATAAAAATATTTGGGCTCTGCTCAAAATTTTTAAGTGGGGGCGGATCTATTGGGTATGTATCGACAAACGTCATGTTTATGCTTTGCCCCTGTTCCATCATTGGATTGCCATTGGTTTCGGGAGCGACACTTAAAGTCTGGGAACGACTCTCGAACAGATCAAACACCTGGCTCGGCCCGGCTTTCTTGTCCACCCGTTGTTTGGCAATGGCAATCATTTTCGCGTCCTGCCCGGTATATTCATTTTCCGGCAAGCCCAATTCTTTAATAAAAGACAGATATTCCCTGTCCTCAATAAACTGGATGTGCATTGGCAGGTGAACCGTTTCGTCTGTGGCAGAATAACCCGCGTATTTCCGATAACGGTCTGAAAGATCGCTTGCCTTAACAGCGCATGAATACCTCATAAGTACTTGGTATGAGCTTTCGTAAACCCCGTCGGCGGTTTTTAGTTTGTTGTAAAGCGGCAACATTTCGCGGACTTTCATGTCCTGAGCAGTAAACAGGATGTCACCGTCAATGTCCGTTATCAACCGGTCTGAAAGCCGTTCCAGAGTGGTTCCAAAAGCACTTCCCGATACAAACAGCACGACGCTTAAAACCAGGGATAGCACAATGCTGCGATAGCGTTTTTTGTTTCTCTTAAAATTCTTAAGCGCAAGCATTCCCTCCAAACCGTAAATACGCTCTGGGAGTTTTGACGTTTTCACGGCTTTCGGTTCGGTTTTGACCTCGTTGGTCTGGCGAATGCTCTCCATCACGGGAGTATTTGCGGCCTTCCTGGCCGGGATATAGGCTGAAATCAGAATGGTAAACAAACTGACCGCCGCCGCTGCGACAATGGCGGCGGCGGACACCGACAAGGTTAAAGGTACGGGGCTGTGGGCAATGTTCCCGAATTTCCCGGCAACAATAGGAATTACAAGCCCGATACTGCCTATGCCGACCATAACGCCGATCGGGATGCCGACCGCACCAATGCAAAGTCCCTCAAACAGCACCGAATTTCGCAGCTGCCTTGGCGTAGCGCCCACCGACGAGAGAATCCCGAACTGGCGTGTGCGTTCGTTCAGCGAAATGTTAAACGAATTATAGATCAGAAAAATCGAGCCGACCATTATTATGGCAAGCAATATGCCGCCAACCGTGTACAGGAGCGTGTTGAATAAGTTATTGTCCGAAAGACCCATGAAGCGCAGCACATAATCGTTAAGGACATAACTATGGCTTTCGGCTGTGCTGCTGGCGTAAGCATGAACCTGAAGCGGATTATTTAGCGTGACAAACAAGCTGAAGCTGTCCGCATGGTCCCTGGTATCTGCTTTCGTTATCAAGGTGTATCCCGGTGCGGAATGTTCCTCAAAACCGGGTCTTTCGCAGGTGCCCACAACCGTGTAGGTTCTCTCGTTTTTTGGCACAAGAGTTTCTTTCTCAGAAATGTAAGGATCGTGTTGACCAAGATGATTATTGACATCCATGCGGTTTCCTACAGGAAGGGTAAGTGTTTCGCCCACCTTGAATCGAACGCCGCCCTTTATCGCCACGTGGGCCGGGATAAGAATCTCCCCGCTATTTTCAGGCAATCTGCCGGAAATCAGGTTGATGGGTAAGGTGTCAAAGGCTTCCTGGCTGAATCCGGCAATAAAAAGATAGGGCTTTTCAGGGCTTTTCCCGCCGTTAAGCGTTGCATAGCCGATATTTTTAAATGCTGCGGTGCTTGCAACTCCATTGTCGTGGGTTCGCTCCTGTACGAAAGAGGAATCAACATCCAAAAACTCAACATGCCAACCGCCGTATTTCGCAATAGAACCGTTTATCAGAAAATGTAACAGGGAAGTGCCAAAGGTAGCGACTGCCGTAATCATAGCGGCGGACAGGATAACTCCGACGATGGTAACAATTGTTCGGGTGCGGCTTTTTTTCAAGCTTTGCAGGGTGACTTTGTTAAAAATATTCATGGCCGCACCATCCTCTCATCCCGCGTTACTTTGCCGTCTGATATGCCGATAATGCGGTCTGCTTGCAGGGCGATATTTTCGTCATGGGTGACGAGGAGTAGGGTCTGCCCATATTTTTTATTGCTGGCTTTCAGCAGTTTAATGATTTCATGTCCATTACGGCTGTCCAAACTGCCCGTGGGTTCGTCGGCCAGCATGACCGCCGGGGCGTTCA
>CAZCTN010000029.1:0-42958 GCA_964501655.1 uncultured Syntrophomonas sp. | reverse complement strand
TTCTGCGCTTCTTGCTCCCAGGCTCAGGGTTTGCTTCATGCTCTCTCTCCTTTCCTTCGTATTATCTTAAATATAAAACGATATCTGATAATGGCGATCTTAAAACACAACCGTGTTAATATGTTGTACAGCACTTCATAAATCAGCAATTATGATTAACATCAGCCATGTGTTACTACATTATAATATAAATATGACTCACATTAGTGTTAAAACTCTGTTAATTACTATACTTTTTAATCCAAAAGCATAGAATACGCTAACATTATATACATTATTGTATACAATATCGCCCCGAAAAGAATAATACCCCTGTTTCGATGGCTGCACCCAGAGTTTTTTATGCCGGGGTTAAGACCTCAAGGTTGCTATTGTGCGCAGGGGATTAATCAACAGATCCAGGGCATCATTTATACTCCTTACAGCGATGTCGGACGCCTGCAGTGCTTTGACAGAACATCCCTCTCCCTCTATTACGGCAATGGATAGTCCAGCAGCTGCCAGCATCAATCGATCGTTGTAACCATTCCCTACTGCTGCGCAGTTTTCTCCCTGCAAGGTGTTGAGCATATCGAGTTTGTCCTGTCCGCCATCTTCCGGGCCAACTTTCAGCAGCTCTATGTCCAATTCCTCGGCAATACCTCTGGCAGCTCCAAAAGTATCCGCAGTTAACAGATATATTTTGACTTTATCCCGGAGCACTTCTATCCTTTCCTTGACCCCCTCCAGCAATATCCCATCAACCGCCAGAGTTCCATTCAGATCCAGCAATAAAGTGTCTAGGACCAGGGTGAGCTGACGCCCCGGTATGGATATCTTGATCATAACTTGCTTTACCTCCCCATATTAGCTGAGACTCCCAGATATATTCTAACATCGTTTAGGCCTGGAATGAATTAAATATCCCTGCATATGTATCCACTATTTAACATAAGGGAAAACCCTCAGTGCATTTGTAAAGGAACCAGTAGCTGCTGTAATTATTTTCCAGAATATTTTGCGGCTGGCTGCGCATAATAAGGCTACAGTCGGTGATACTGCAACCTTTTAAAGCTCAAAGGTTCCTTTTAATTAAGGTAATCTGTTTACTTTAGAAGACAGGCGCTGCCAATGCAGCACATGAACCAGTATCACTGACTTTTATACGTGAGTCAAGCGCACGGTTTCTGACTAGGCAGATAAATCATCTCCTGCTTGTACCGGCTGCTCCCAGGTAATATAAAACGCTGATAAAAGGCAGACAGATCAAAAGATAGTAATACAATGGTTTATCAAAATAGGAGTTTATCCCGGCCAGAGACAGCAGGCCCAGCAGGGGGGTAAACCAGAACTGCAGGATGAAGATCGCATATTCATATAGACCCATAGGATCAAAAGAGCTTATACATAGAACAGCAAAAAATATTCCCGGTGCTTGCCATACGCAGGCGGTTATAATGTTGTTGCGGAAGGAAATTGAACCGGCTCTTCTGGCTTCCCAGGCAATGATCAGCAGGTACACCAGGGCGGTCATAATATCCAGCCCGGAGTAATAACTGCCCAGAATACCTGCAGCTATGGCACTGACATGAATAATATACAGTCTGATGGTATTTACCAGCATCTAGTATCCTCTTTTCCGGATTAAGCTTGTTTGCGAACTGTTATAAAAAATATCCGGAGATATCCACAGATCTCCGCTTTCATCCAGTTCAAGCCCCTGTTCCTGGTAAGCTTTCCATATTACTTTACTGCAATTCCATATTCTATCACCGGGTTTAAAGGCCAGGGCATAAAACATATTACCCTGGAATCTGCAGGCATAATCCACGGCCTGCTGCTTTATTTCCGGATCGGCCTGAACCCGCAGCAGGCAGACATACTTGTAATCCCGGAAGTGCTCGATGGGACGAATGTGAACTCCATAGTCAACGAAAGCCTCGATAACTTCTCCTTCGCCTATGTACATGGCCACATGCGAAAAGCGCCCATAAGCACAATCTGGATAGCCTCCCAGAATAATATCCCCTTTCTCCAAACCGGTAAAGGAAATATTATTGGCGTATTTAAGACTGGTGCCATAACCAAAATTCCCGCGGGCTGCACTGTCAATATAAGTATAAAAGACCGCTTCCCTATTATTAAATACCGGCCGATTACCGCTTACCAGCAGCATGGCTAACAATACTGTCAAAAGAGGAAACAGCAACAATCTGAACCTATCCATCCTTCTTCTTTGATTAGTATTCATAATATCTCTTCCTGTACTACGTCCTGTTTAAACTATATTACCATTTTTTCTTATTCACAAACCTTTCTACTGCCTGCTGCTTGGGTTAAAATAAATAAAAACTGATTCGGTGCATTACATGAGAGCTATACTTAGAAAACTGGACAAAAGGAAAACCTTGACGGAACAGGAATATAAAGACCTGCTGCAATATATCGATGCACTTTTTGAGAACTCCCTCGAATCCTATAAAGTGTTTTTTGATAGATATTCTGCGGTTTTATGGCTGGATTATTCCTTATATATTCCGCGTTTTAAATACCAGATAGATGACCTGATAAATTACCTGGTGTATCATCCGGATGTGTTGCCGCAGATGCAAGAGGAAGCTAACCTGTTGAAACTGTTCCCGGCTAACTTGCATCCTTATCTCAGTTATCTGCTGGAACAGGAAACCCACTGGACCATCCTGCGAAAACTGAGCAGTACCCTCTTTCAGACCGATGCAGATTTGCTGGAACTGCCGCCGGCCCGGATCTCAGATGCAGTTATTAAGTATGAGGAGGGTAATCCTTACAAAGAAATAGGGCTGAAAACTCACTTTGAACGCCTGGCCCGCTATCAGTTTGTCACCCGCCTGCAGTCTTACCGCTATCTTCAGCGGGGCAAGGCCAGCCAGGATAAAATTACGGTGCTGGAAAAAGATAAACTGGGGGGAATCTATACCAATAAGGAAAAATCCATTTATTACTATATATTTTTACATCAGAGTGACCTGGTTCAGGCTGAAAATGCCTGTATAATTCTAAACGCCGCCTTTTACGGAACATCTAGCTAAGGAGTAAGATAATGCCAGCTGTACCATTAGATTTAGAACAATTACGACAAAATGACGACCTGTTCAATATGTGGCAGGAAGAACTGAGCTTAAGATATGCCGCGCGGGCTTTTCCTGCTGAGGCCGGAGCTGTTTCCGACGCCTTTGAGTTGGAGTATTATTATCGCAGCTGGTATTTCTCCCGGCACCGGTTGGACTTTTTTAATCTACTGCTGGACCACCTGCATAATATTGAAATACTGAAATGGCTGGCCGAAGGGCCTGACCATCTCCTGCGGGAATTCTGGGATTTTCTGCCCTGGTATATCATGCTGCGTTCTCCCCGGCCTTTCCGGCTTCAATTTCTGGTGAATCTCTATAATCCAGAGCATCATCTTCATATGACCCGAGTCATAAACGCACTGGATTTGGACTCCTGCCAGTACCTGGCGTCACGAACTGCAAATCCGGAACTGCGCAAGCTGTTCAAAGAACGGGAAACTGAGCTGATCAACACCCGAAAGCGTGATTTATATGGCTATAATCCTCAGCTAAAGAGTGCCAGCAATCCCGGTTTATATGGAGATAAAACGGAAAATATATTGGAAGCCCTGGACCTTTTGGAGCAGAGTAATGCCTCCCATTTCCGGGATCCTTATGCCATGAAGCGTTTCAGCACCCAGCTGGCAGCGGCTGAATCACTTTTCCGCAGCGGTATGATCGAAGACTGTTTGACCCTGCTGATGGACATATACAGCGATTATCAACGCAATAACCGCCTGGTTAGCCTGCTGGATGACGAAACAATCCATCGTAGCTTTTCCCGCCTGCTAAGACAGGTGATTCCCCTGCAAGCTCTGTTGAGCCAGCCAGTGAATCCCTATAGAGCAGCTCATAAACTTTACGCCGATTTTTTCCCCCTTATCAACCCGGATCGAGCCAGCCTGCAGTACCTGGCCATCGGGGAAAGTATTGCCGCCGCTTTCAACCAGCCCCATTCGGCTATCAGATATGAGATTCACAGCAAAGGCAGCATCCTGAAACAATACCGGCCTTATGAGGCCTCCCTGCTGAATGACAGCGAAGTCCAGGCGAAGATAAACCCGGATCGGGTTGAAACCCTGCTGAAAATGACCAGTCAGAAAATATCTTCCCTGCCCCATGAGTCTTTTGTGATCATGGAATATCTGCGTCTGAGTAATATCGTGGGCCTGCTGGACCTTAATCAGCATCTGGCCTCTGCTCTGATAGACTATTATCTGCTGCTGTGGGAATGGGTGCCCCACCCGATGTTTATAAATGAGACTACATCCCGGCAGCTTGCTTCGATAGCCGGGGAATCCAAACGTCAGCGGGCTATACAGATATGCAATCTTAATGCGAATTATGACCGGTCTGGCCTGCAGGGGGAGATGGCTTCCCGGCCTGAGTTGGTAAGGATGAAGGACGCGGAATTAAAACGCCAGGTTCTGGCCGGCTATTTTCTGGGGGTAATTGAATGAACAGCAATGAAATAAACGCAGATACCTACAAGGAAAACATGGAGCAATTCCTGCTTATTCTGCGGGGTGAGTTGGAGATGATCAGCCGCGAATACAAATCGGACTCACTTTCGCTGGATGACCTGGACCGTTACCTGCTGGCCATTAACTCCTTTTATTATCGCAGCTTTCACGAGAAGTTTTGGCCGGCTTATCAGAAGGACATCCAGGATCAGGTACAAGGCCTGCTGGGCATCAAGATGCAGGAAAGCCTGCTGATTAAATATATTTCAGCGGTAATCAAACGTAACGCCAATATTTTCAACCAGGTTAAGACCTTGATCAGACATTTGCAGCAGCTAAAACAGCAAATTATGGAAAATACTCTATCCATAAGTGATGAAGCCGATCGGCAGGTAATCGAACTGTTATACGCCATTAAGGAAATAAGAACCCGCCTGGGGGATCTGGACCAGTTCCTCCAATCCCTTCGAAGCCTTGGCGCCCAGTTGGAAAGCTGGCCCTCCGACCAGCACTCCCACCAGCTGATGCTGGCCTTGAGGCCTTTCTGCTCCCCTAGCCTGGCCTGCAGCGAAGATATTTCCGCCTATTACCGGATGCTGGAAAAACAGCAGTTGATCGGTGATCTGCTGAAAAAATGCAGTCAGGAGGATAATATACTGACTCAGCGCCTGACTCGTATCGGCCAGCTGCTCCTGGACAGTGAGGGACCGGAAGCTTTGAAGGATTTTTTCCAGTTGCAGATTCAATCCCCTGCCCTTCAGTATACCGAACTTATAAGTTTGAATCTTTCTCTGGGGAATACTCTGCGAGTGCAGGAGCTTGTCCTGAAACTTCAGAACCTTTTCTCAGTCTGGCTGAAATTGCTGCATTTGCTGGCCTTTTGCCGTTCCAATCCTGCCTTGGCATTGATGCCTAATTTATATCTGCTCCAACTGGAAAATCCGGATTACCTGGAAGAACTGTATTATGACCTGTCTTCCACCTTAAAAAGCATTGACCGGCTAAACCAGGATATGGATAATACCACGGCCATGGATTTTGTTTATTTCAGCCAGGAGCTGCAAAATATCCTGGAATTTTCAGTGCCCCTCTTTAAAGCTATGGCCCAGGAGAGTCCCGAGCATCAGCTCAGTTGGTTGGCATCCGGTTTGCAGCAGATAAACTATGCATTTCAGGCGGCAGAAAGCAGGCTTAAGATGCTGGTCGGACAACAGCAGCAGGTTTCCCAGATCACAGGTCACAGCCAGGAAGTTCTTAAACATCTGGAGGCACAAATTGAAATACTGAACAACATCCAGCATGACCTGGAAAGACTCCTGACTCCGCGTAATTTGTCCAGAATCTGGAGAGATTTCGAGATACGGGTTACCCATATTCCCCTGGCCCGGAATCAGATTTTACCTGATGAATATCTGTACCTCCTGGATAAATATCACATTAATACCAGGATTACCGAAAAAGACGATAACACCGTCCTGTATGAAGAGGGCGATATCTTTCTTATCCGGGTGGAAGATGACCTTACGGAAGAAATACCATACTTCATTATAGGAAAGAAAGGATAGCTATGCATCTGGGCATCGATATGGGAACTTCATACACCAAAATCGCAGCTTTAGCAGATGGGGAATGGTTGGATATCACTTCAGAGCATTCATTGATCCCTACTGCCGCTGCCTATTCACCAGCTGCCGGTCAGCTGTACTTCGGCAATCTGGCCCTGCGCCTGGATGAACCCGGGATAGATAAGGCTTGCTTTTTTAAGCTGGACTTAAAAAGATGTGCCCAGTATCGGCTGGGACCTTATAAACTGGCGGAATTGACGGAAGAATTTTTATCCTTTTTATGGAATACATATATAAAGGAAGAAATTACTGATATCACTTCCCTATCCCTATCCGTTCCCAACTATTTCGGACTAAATTCCCGGCGAATATTGCTGGATGCAGCCCGAAAAATATCCGGTCTGACCGATATCCATTTGATACCTGAACCCCTGGCGGCTCTGATGGCTTACAATACTCTTAACCCGTCCGGTCCTCTGGAGGGAGCTGTACTAAGCATAGACATGGGTGGCGGCACTACTGATTTCAGTTTTATGGAGGCTGCCGGTCATATGCGGGAGTTGATCCTGGAAACCCAATTGCAGATTGGCTATGATGCCTTTTCCGGGTCTGAGCTGGACCTGGGTATCATCAGAAATATCTTCCTACCCCTCTATCAGATACAAACCGGGTATAGTATCCCGGACAGTTTTGTCACCGGCACGTCCCTGCTCCCGTCAGAAAAGCAGCTTTACTATCAATGGCTGACCGAAGCTGAGCAACTGAAGCTGGAAGTTAGCTGTCAGGGTTTTTCTGCTCTTTATCTGAGTGATTTCTATAAGGGAGCTTCCATCACTTCATACATCGACCAGGATTCATTTTTGGACCGCCTGGAACCGGTGTACGAACGACTCTGGCTTTACTGTCAGGGAACCCTCAGAGACCGGGCGGTTTCATTGGGTCTGGCATCAGCTGATAGATGGCAGTTGGACTGTATTCTGCTTCAGGGCGGAGCCTCTCTTTCTCCGGGAGTGGAGCAGATAATTAAACGGTGTTTTCCGGATATACCGCTGATCCAATCGCAGCAGATGAATCTGGTCGCTCGCGGATTATGCTGCTGGAATGCTTATTACCTGGATCGGAATACCCGCTTGAAGACCGTTTATCCCTTCGATTTTTACCAGGAAGTTCCTGACCCTGAGCAAAAGCAAAGCCTGCTTGCGAAGATACCCTTTGACACTGCCAACCTGGAACTGGAGGTACGGGGCAGATATCAAATACTATCCCTGGATACCGCCTCAATACTCCGGGAAGAACAGGATAAAGAACTTGCTCTGAAAATATATGAAGTAGCCCAGGGAGAAGAGGATATAACCCGGGAACGATTCCAGGGTATGGAACCGGTGCTGAACCTGACCTGGCAAGAAGAACAAATACCAGATCAAATCAGTGTTTTTTTGAATATGTCTCTCAGCAGCCTGGAAACTTCCGAAGGCTATTCCCTCATGGCCCCGGAAGATGGCTTTGCTGCCTTCCCCGATTTTGTCTCAAGACAGATAGATGCTCTGAACCTGATTAAAGACTACAAATATATTCATCCCGATCTAATTAAAGACTTTGCCCATCATCTGCAGGAACAGGCCAGGAGATCTTCACCCGGGGATGGTCATGCTCAGACCCTGTTCTACAAGCTGATCTGCCTCTTGCAGATACTTGACAGTCGATAAAAATAATTTACCCAAAGGAGTTGAGTAGGCATGATAAGTACCTTTGCCTTGCATCCGGCCGCCTCCAAATACATCATAGCCCGAGCCGTATGCCGGCTGCCGGAAGTACAAAAGGCCTGGGAAAAAGGCCGGATCTTTATCGGCCATGGAACAACCAACATTGCCGTGGCTGAGCAGTTGCTAAACCTTAAGATTGATCAAGCCGAACGCTATGTTGCAGGGGTTATCAGCCAGCGGGCAGCATGCGCAACCGAGGCTGGTCTGCGCCATAAACCATGGTGCCTGGAAAAGGGTCGGATTGTGGACATCGACTGGCTGGAATTTCTAAACTCTTTCGGTCCTGAAGATGTTTTTATCAAAGGAGCCAATGCCATAGACCCTTGCGGTAATGCCGGCATCCTGCTGGGCGATGCTCAGGGTGGAACCATCGGCAAATCCATTGGTATTCTGAAGGCCCGGGGGATAAAGCTCATTGTTCCGGCCGGATTGGAAAAAATGATCCCTTCCTGTCCATCGGCGGAGGCGGTAATGGGCAGGGAAAAAAGCTCCCGGCTAATCGGGATGAAAACCGGTTACATATCTTTGTCCAATGCCACCATAATCACCGAGCTGGAAAGCTTAAAGATACTGCTGGGGATTGACGCGGTACAGATAGCAGCCGGCGGAGTCGGGGGTATGGAAGGAGCAGTAGTACTGGCCGCTGACTGCCGGGACGATGAAACTGCTCAGGCACTGCTCAAGCTGGTCAAGCAGGCTTCGCGCACCTCCCCCGGGAATATTAAACGGAAACTCTGCCGCACCTGCTCCGATCCATGTAGTCTGGCTGATAACTGATTTGATAAATATTTGTCAAGTGAAAACCTCTTACTTGCTGCGGAAACGGGAAAACCATGATTTTGGCTTTCCCTCCTGTTCCGCTTTCCATAAACTCAGGAACTCGGAAATGGTTTTTTCTCTTTCCTGGTTGCGCTGATCCAGCTTTTTCTCCATCCGCTCCAATCGTTGTTCCATCTTGCGGTTGTGTTCCAGCAGGGCCTCATTTTGTTCTATTATTTTGGAAGCTGCGGACAGTATCTCAGCCAGTTCCAGATGACCAGGGGGGCGGACGGTGGGCAAATTATTATCGGCCCGGGCTCCTTGCTCTTCAGTATTCTCCAAAGCCATTTTGATTGCGGTAGTATTTAATCCCTTCTCTTTCAGCTGCAAAACCAGACGCAGAGTATCAACGTCCTTTTCGCTGTACATCCGGTCTCCCCGCTCATCGCGCGGGATTTTTAAGCGGAGGGTATTTTCCAGGTACCTCAAAGTATGCTGTTCTATCTGCAGCATCTCTGACACCTCACCGATTTTATAAAATATCTCCCTCACCGGTAACACTTCCCGCTTTCATTTCATAAATTGTTATCAGGTAGATCAATAGAGTTGAAACCCAGATAAATTCAAAGTTGGCAGCTTACAAACAACTGTTAAGAGCCTTAATCCATGCCAGGTTCTGCAGCTAAATCATCAATTTGATAATTAACTTTATTGTTCACCTGCGACTTTCCCTTCCAAATCTATATGCTTGGGTTTGTGTTATTAGTACCAATCTTGAGCAAAGCCGTCCTGAAGGTCGGCTTTTTTTTATGTGCCAGGTCAGCAAAGAACCTCCCGGGTTAGCAGGAGGTTCTTGGAAAACCAGACCATAGGCTGGGTATAGATTTCTAATAATCGAAGGATTCCAGAGGAATCTCCAGAGCGGAGCGATCTCCCAATGCAACGATGTCAGTTAAAAGCCATACATTGGGCACTACGTTCAGGAGATAATACCGAGCAGACAATACTTTGCCCAGGTAGAAATTGTAATCGAAATGTTCCGGTCCTACTTCTTTGGCTTTCTTATCAGCCAGTATAGCCTGGTCAAGTATGCACCTGCCGGCATAAAGCTGGGACAGAGCAGTGAGAATACGGCGTGAATACAAGGGCATCATGCTGAAATCGCCTTTGCCCAGATACCCCTGCATGATCTGCAGAGTCTTGCTCATGGCTTTAAAGGCCTTAATGAAAACTTCGAACTCCTTCTTCAGAGTCTCGTTGTCCTTGTTGGCTTCATGGAAATCGTACATTTCCTTCATAAAGCTCTGGAAAGGTACCCCTTTGCCCATAGTCATCTTGCGGCCGCAAAGGTCCAGGGACTGGATAAAGTTGGTGCCCTCCCAGATGGAATAAATTTTTATGTCCCTGGCGATCTGGGCCACCGGATATTCTTCACAATAGCCGTATCCGCCATAAGCCTGAATGGCTTCGGCACACAGCCACCAGCCTTCGTCGGTTGGATAAGCTTTGCACAGGGGAGTGGTTATTTCTATCAGATCATTGGCAGCCTTTCTTCTTTCGGGATCGGGATCGTGATGACGAATGTCAAAGGCCATATAGGTCTTGTAGAACATAGCCCGGATAGCTTCGGCATGGGCTTTGCCCAGGAGCAGAGTCCGGCGGATATCTTCATGATTGATTATGGCTGTACGACCGGCCTTGGGATTGGTCAGCAGACGGCCCTGAATCCTATCCTTGGCGTAATCACGAGCATTATACATAGCATTGGCAATACAGGATAATGCCATATGACCGGTTTCCATCCTGGCTTCATTCATCATCTGGAACATCTGGGCCATGCCCTCGCCTTTGCTTTCATTCTCCAGAGGATTCTTGCCCAGCAGCCAGCCGCGGCAGTTGTTGTTATCCCCAAAGCTCAGGGAGGCAGTAACCGAACCATGCTGTCCCATCTTGTGTTCAACCCCGGTGGTCTCTACATCATTGGGCTCAAAGCTGCCATCATCATTAACCCAGAATTTAGGCACTACAAAGAGTGAGATGCCGCCGGTCCCGGGTTTTGCACCTTCTACCCGAGCCAGGTAGAGATGAATGATATTCTCAGTAAAATCATTGTCACCAAAGGTTATAAATATTTTCTGACCCTTTATCTTGAAAATCCTGGGGTCATCGGTAGGATAGGCTTTGGACAGGATATCTCCAACGTCAGAGCCTGCACTTGGTTCAGTCAAACACATGGTGCCGGACCAGGTTCCGTCCATCATATTGGGCAGGAACATGGATTTCACTTTATCATCGCCATAACTCTGAATCAGACCGGCAGCTCCGCTGGTCAATATGATGGTGGGACAGAAAGTCGGGTTGGCAGCGCCAATCAGTTCCCATACGGTAGAATGCAGAATATGCGGAAGAACCATGGCATCTTCTGAATGGTCTATGTTGCTGGTTCCCCATCCTTCTTCCTGAAGTTGATGGAATAAAGGTCCAAAGGAAGGCGAACAGGTTACCTTGCCATTTTCAAATTTTACCGGATTCTCTTCACCATCCGTATTGCTTGGCTCGATTACCTCTTTACACATTTTGAGAATGGGTGCCAGAACTGATTTGACATCATCTTTGGAATAATAATCAGCAAACTTGGGATAAGCGAATACTTCCTCGGTAGGAAGCCATTCTTGCAGAATAAACTCCAGATCTCTGGTATTTAGATACGCAAAATTAGCAGCCATTTTATTAAACCCCCTCCAATATAAAGACAAACCCCTCCCTTTCAATACTACCCCTTAAAAGCACCAAAAGATCAGTGAATGCCCCTCTTATTAAACTACGTTAAAAAAATTCCCCCTGAAAATAAGCGTGCAATAAAACTCTTTGCCAACCACCCCCCGATGTGAGCAAGTCCTGTTGTCAGTAGGATATCTTTTTTATTCTATTTACCATACCGCAACAGAACTCCACTTACTGTTCCTATCAGGTATACGTCGTTATACCACTGTAAAACAACATATTTCTGCTTGTTTCTTATATTCTAAAGATGGTTTGATATATCCTTTTTGCCCCTTAAAGTTTAAATTTTCAAAATAGTTAAATTAATCGGGTGCCGGGGTCCGATAATTGCCTGGTTCTGCTGACCAGCCTAAATCCGTTGATTATTTCTGCCATTTCGGGCCATTACCCTAGCATCAGTGTTCCGGGTGGTTTAAGGAAAAATATCACAAAGCAACAGGATTTTTTAATAATATGTTGAATATTAATCACTATTGTTTAAATGACTCTCATAAATACCTTTAGAAAGGAGTGAAACGGTTTAAATTCTATTATGGGGGAATATAGTATTTTGGGGGAGGAAATTATGGCAGATATAAAAGAAGTAAAAATATCCGGACACATACAGGAGACGGTGGGAAACCCCTCCGCACTTGGTTTGTTAGGTTTAGCCCTGGTTACCCTGGTGGCTTCATCACAGAAATTAGGGATAACTGAAGGTACCCTTTACATCATACCCTGGGCCTTGTTTTTAGGTGCGGCTGCCCAGTTCGTAGCCGGCATTTATGATTTCAAGCACAACAATACTTTTGGTGCTACCGCCTTTTGCGGTTATGGTTTTTTCTGGTTTGCCGTAGCCACCACCTGGATGATGGGCAATGGAACTATTGGCGTCGCCGACGGGGTAAGCGGAGATATTCATCAGCTGGGCTTCGCTTTTCTGGGTTATTTTATATTTACCGTGTATATGACTGTTGGCGCCATGGGTGCCAACAAGGTACTGTTTATCATTTTCTTCTTGATTGATTTACTGTTCCTGGGCCTCTTTATGAACACCCTGGGATGGGGCGGAGAGTTCTGGCATGAACTGGCTGCTTACTCAGAATTCGGTATAGCCATGATGTCTTTCTATGGTTCAGCTGCCAATGTACTGAATGGCCACTATGGATATACTGTATTACCGGTAGGAAGCCCATTCGGACCGCTGCACAGAAAAGCTATGGCCATGAAATAATACCAGTTAAAAATAATCCTAAACCCGAAAAAGAGGCTGTATCCCTAGCGGGAACAGCCTCTCAGCTTGCCATAACAGGTGAATCTCTGCTTCTTTAACCTAAACACCGCTCAATCGACTATACGGGGACATTCCTTGCCGAAGTGACGGTGTGTCCCTATACCATAGCCCACCTCAATCGCGGCGTTTGAGTATATCCTTGACCTTCGCCTTTTTGCTCGCTCTGGCAGCTTGTGTGATAAGCTGCCAGAGCTCTTTTTTGGGTACGGTCATTCCATTCAGCCTATTGGGTTAGTTTCTGCAGACGCAGTACCTCCATTTTTAATAGCTGGTTTTCCTTTTCCAGCTGAGCAATTTTTTCCGCCTGGGTCATGCTGCCGGTGCTGCTGGTACTGCTGCTGGTGCTGTTGCCGGCCCGGGCATAGTAGTCATTTATTATGCTCTGCCCATAGCCTACTCCGGGAACCGCCCATCTGCCGTCCAGATCGCTCCAGGTAGCGGCAACACCTCGATTAATCAGGACAAACCTGGGGTCTACCAGGGTCTTGCCCCCCGGCAGAGCTGATTTACTGGCATAGGCATAGAGATGCTGGATATGAGCTTCAACCCCATCGGCCGGAGTTTTAAATATGGCTCCGTGGACTCCCGCTTCGAACCATACCCGGGAAGGATCAGCTCCCCGCAAATCTTCATTTCCGGTAGCTGCGCTGCCGGTAGCACTTAATCCGCAGTAATTATTCTGATAGGCCTGCACCAGTCCTCCATATTTCCACCAGCCGGTTTCCTTGGCCGCCTGGCAGAAGGCTACATCTCCTCTGATTCCGTAATCTCTGGCTATCTGCAGGTATAACTCCGGCAGCTCGCTGGGAGCCAGAGGATTGTTGGCCAGCATCAGCTGTCTTAGCGCTTCGGCACTGACAGTAGATTCCCCCATTATCGACATCTGACCATTAAGGGGGGTTGAATCCACTCCCGAATTATCCTGGATTAGATCCAGGGCTGGATTGGTAATCAGCACATAGCGGTTGACTCCGTCCCACTCTACATCCATGCCTAATCCTTCGCTTATGGCCCGGATGGGTACCATGGTCCGGCTATTGATAATAACCGGTTGGACATCTGATTCTACTTCCCTGCCGTTGATAAATATCTTGATTATTTGCTGGGCATCAGCTGATACAGGTCCTATAAAATTAAACCCGATAAATACCATCATCACCGCTGCTATAACCAAACCTGCCGTGGCTTTCCTCATCTTTGTCAAATGCTGCACCTCCAGTTTTTATACTCTAGAGAATAAGTTCACCAGGTACAGCTTAAATTCCTGCTGTCGCCCCCCGCTTCCGGGGGATGAATTATTTTGTCGATGACGATTACGCCATAAGGTCATAAAAACATCCTCATTTTTACACAATTCGGCCTGAAAATATAAAAATATCGCTGTCTGGCTCTCATAAGAAGACATGTTTTTCCGCCGGTTTAGTGTATCTTATTTATACACAACAGATATTTCCATGATCCTTTAAGTTTCGAGGAGGTGTAAGACCTTGTCACTAAAAAGAATAAATTATGTTATATTCACTCTTCTCCTAGCTTCTTTGCTTATTATGTATCTGTTTATATACTCATCCCACCCGGGTGGCTGGCAGTTGATATATATCCCGGCTCTGGCCCTGATAATCCTAACAGCTATTATTCTATTATATCAGCAGCAGCTGCAGGAACTTCGATTACGCTCCCACCCGCTAACAGCCGGGGGGGAGGCCCAGGAAGCAGGATCGGATAAGCTGCCGCAGATATATATTCAGGCCCTGGATGACATCCCGGAAAGCGTAATCATTTTAAATTACCGCCGCCGGGTGATTTATCACAATCACAGCGCGGAATATTTGTTTGGCATAGATAAAAACAAGATATACACTGATCGGGTGGCGGAAAAAGATTCGCATTTTGACAGCCAGCAGCTGGAAGGAATTCGGATGGTCTTTGCCACCGGCCGGCAGTGGCAGAACCATCAAACTCTGTATATAAACGGTGATTCCAGGACCTATTTGCATCGCATCAGCCCCATCGTTGAAAACAGTTCCATTTACGGGGTTTTCATTTACTCCCAGGACATCACCTCGCTGATTCAAAGTCAGCAGGAGGCAGAAACAGCTGCAATGGCCAAAAATCAGTTTCTGGCCAATATCAGTCATGAACTGAGAACACCCCTGATTGGAATACTGGGAGCGGTGGAACTGCTGGAACGCACCAGCAGGGATAGTTTTGAGCAGGAAAACATTAAGATCATCAGTGAGTGCGGGGAGCAACTGCTGGAAGTAATCGATCGGATTTTAGATGTATCCCGGGTAGAACTGGGAGCTTCTGCCTGCCAGGCCAGGGAATGCAATCTTAGAAACATCTTTATCCAAACCATAAGCTCAGTTTATCCCTCCCTGCATGAAAAAGGCCTGAGTATAGATGTGTTCATTGATCCGGATTTGCCCGAGTATCTGTTGCTGGATCAGGCTAAACTGCAGCAGGTGCTGATCAATATCCTGTATAATGCGGTGAAATTTACCCATGAGGGCGGCATAATCTGCCGGATGGAGTACAGTAAAAACCTAACCTCATCATGGATCAAGATATCCATAAGCGACACCGGGATCGGCATCGCCTCAGATCAATTGACCCGGCTATTTTCTCCTTTCTCCCAGGTGGACAATTCTTCCTCCCGGCAATACCAGGGAACCGGACTGGGTTTATACCTGTGCAAACAGCTGGTGGAGGTCATGAACGGAGAATTGTGGATTGAAAGCTTGGTCGGGCAGGGTTCAACCGTTTATATCAAGCTGCCGGCAGAAGACTATTTGCAGCGGCCGGCAAAGAAAGAACCAGAACCCGACCGCTATGACCAGGTGGATCAACTGCTGTTGGGATTTAAGCCCATCAATATTTTAGTCGTGGATGATAATAACTTGACCCGCAACATAGTCAGCCAGATACTGCACAAGTATGGCTTCCAGACCGGCGCGGCCGCCAATGGCCAGGAGGCTCAGGAAATGTTGCAGAAAGCTGAATATGATATGGTTCTGATGGACATGCAAATGCCCTTGATGGATGGCTACGAAGCCACCCGGATAATTCGCATCCGGCAAAGCAGCCGTGCTCTGCCCATTATAGCCATGACCGCCGATACTACCCCCGACGCTCGTGAGAAATGCCTGGCCTGCGGCTGCAACGCCTATATAGGCAAACCCTTCAAGGCTGAGGACTTAATCGCAGAGATAAACCGTTGTATCAATTATGGTGATGCAGAGAAGCCTGATGATAAAAGCGCAGCTGGCCTGATAGCTGAGCTAATGCCAGAATTTTTGGACTCCTTGTGTGAATCTATTCAGGAACTGGACACGGCGGTGAAAAACAATGACATCCAGGAAGTAAAGAGCATCAGTCATGATATTAAGGGCAGTGCCGGTTTATACGGTTTCCACGAGATTTCCCGCACCGCAGCCAGGATTGAACAGGCTGCAGGCCAGAATGAAGCTCAGGCTATCAACAACTCATTCTCCCATCTCTGCCAGCTGTATAAAAAGCTGGGGGCATGAGATAGCGGAAGTCTCTCCCGGAAGCGGCAACCGGGAGACAATCCCGTGTTCTCGCCTGGGCAAGCCTCGGGGAACGCCTCCCGGTTTCTATTACATCCCGGCTGGCAGCCTTAGCCTGGTTACAATCCGGCATTAGCTGCGATTTCTTTAATTTCCCTGGATTTGTTCATGGTATAAAGGTGAATTCCGGGTACCCGGTTTATCAAGAGATCCTCCAACTGCCGGCTGGCATATTCAATCCCAGCTTTCTTCATATCTTCAGGCTGATCTCCATATTTATCCAGCAAACGCCTTAGCTCCGCAGTTACCGAAGCACCTGACAAAGACAACATCCGCCCGATTTGTTTGGCATTGAGAACCGGCATTACACCCGGTACTATGGGACAGGTAAGGCCGATCCTCAGCGCCCGGTCAACGAAATCGAGAAACTTTCGGTTATCAAAGAAGAATTGGGTGATCAGTACATCCACCCCCGCATCAACCTTTTGTTTGAGATAAAGCAGGTCATCTCCAAGGCTTCGGCATTCCGGATGACCTTCAGGATAAGCAGCTGCCGCAATGCCAAAGTCAGCCTTTTGGCGGGCATCCTCTATCAATTCCCGGGCATAATGGTATTCTCTGTGGGCAGAATCCAGTTTCTCGTCATCTGCCGGAGGATCGCCCCTCAAAGCCATAATGTTACGTATCCCTTCTTCCCATAGGGTTTCCAGTATCTTATCCACTTCCTGCCGGCTGTGGGCCATACAGGTCAAATGAGCCAGAGTCTCAATTCCAAAGTCCCTTTTTATGCCGGAGGCGATTTCTACCGTTCGGTCTCTGGTGCTGCCCCCGGCTCCGTAGGTGACGCTGATATAATCCATTCGCAAATCTTTTAATTCCTCAATGGTCTCGAATATGGATTCAACTGGATAGCTGGCCTGGGGCGGAAAAATTTCCAGTGACAGCACTGGTTTTTGGGATGTCTGGTAAAACTCTATTATCTTCATAGAAATTCCCTCCCCCCTTCAATAAAAATATATAGCTAAAGCCAGCATTTATTACTGCATATTCTTTATCAGTTCATCGGCGAACTGTGAACACTTGACTTCGGCAGCTCCCTCCATGAGCCGGGCGAAATCGTAGGTAACTACTTTGCTGGAAATAGTCTTTTCCATGGACGAAACGATTAAATCAGCGGCTTCATGCCATTGCAGATGCTGCAGCATCATCACTCCGGATAATATCACCGAGGAGGGATTGACTTTGTCCAGACCGGCGTATTTGGGCGCAGTCCCATGGGTAGCTTCGAATATGGCATGGCCGGTAAGATAATTAATATTGGCTCCAGGCGCAATCCCTATTCCGCCAACCTGAGCAGCCAAGGCGTCAGAAGCATAATCACCGTTCAGATTAAGGGTGGCTACCACTTCAAACTCGGTAGGCCGGGTGAGAACCTGCTGCAGGAATATATCGGCAATAGCATCCTTGATAATAACCTTGCCTTCAGCTTCAGCCTTAGCCTGGGCTGCGTTAGCCGCCTGCTCCCCTTCCATCTCTTTAATCCGATCATATTGATCCCAGGTAAAAGTCTGGCCGGCAAATTCTTTTTCAGCCACATCGTATCCCCACTGCTTAAAGGCGCCTTCAGTGAATTTCATGATATTGCCCTTGTGCACCAGAGTAACACTCTTCCGTCCTTCATCAATGGCATATTGAATAGCAGCCCGGATCAGGCGTTTGCTTCCGGCTTCGGATACAGGTTTTATCCCTATCCCGGAAGTTTCGGGGAATCTTATATTGCTGACTCCCAGCCTGTCCTGTAAAAAGGCTATCAGTTCTTGAGCCTCTGGTGAGTCAAAAGCATATTCTATCCCGGCATAAATATCCTCAGTGTTCTCCCTAAAAATAACCATATCTACATCTTCCGGTCTCTTGACCGGCGAGGGTACCCCGGTAAAATATCTGACCGGTCTCAGACAAACGTAGAGATCCAGCTCCTGTCTCAAAGCAACATTCAAGGAGCGAATCCCGCCGCCTATGGGAGTAGTCAGCGGTCCCTTGATGGCAATGATGTATTCGCGGATAGTATCCAGGGTCTCGGCTGGAAGCCATTCTCCCGTAAGATTGAATGCCTTTTCTCCGGCCAGAACCTCACGCCATACGATAGACCTTTTGCCCCCGTAGGCCTTTTCTGCCGCAGCATCCAGAACCCGGGAGGCAGCGGCCCAGATATCCGGTCCGGTTCCATCACCCTCAATAAAAGGTATTATAGGATGGTCCGGAACATTCAAAACCCCATTGTTAACAGTAATTTTTTCTCCCTGGATAGTATTGGTGTTAGTCATCAGCATAAACTCCTTTATCAGATTTAGCAGCCCGGCTGCGGTTGGATATTAGCCATAATCCATCAGTCCAGATTAAACCCGGAGAGAGTATTTTTCTGCCATTGTCTTTCCCACCTATTAATCTCCTCTCTCCCTCTTGTACTCTTCAAAAATATAAACCAATTCCTTATCAAATAATGATCTCTTAAGATCAATAGCCAGCTGCCGAACTCGGCCCAGAATTTGCTCGGATGAATCATGGGACAGTTCCACTCCGTATTCATGGAGAAATTTAGCCCGGATAGCCGCCGATCCCGAATGCTTGCCTATAACGATCTGCCTTTCCAGTCCCACTTCTTCGGGACTAAACACTTCATAGGTCAGAGGATTCTTGAGAACGCCGTCTCCGTGAATCCCCGATTCATGGGCAAAAATGTTACTGCCTACTATCGGTTTGTTTACCGGTAATTCACGGCCTGAGGCTGCAGCTACGTATTCTGCCACTTCCCGAAAAAGAGTGGTATCATATTTTACCGGCATATTGAGCAGGTATTTAATTACCATGATCATCTCCTGCAAACAGGTGTTGCCGGCTCTCTCTCCCAAGCCGTTGACGGTCACTCCCACGTAATTGGCTCCGGCATAAATACCGGCCAGGGCATTGGCAGTAGCCATGCCGAAATCATTATGGGTATGCATCTCAATATCCAGACCGGTGACATCTTTCAATGTCTTTATATAATGATAGGTATTTAAGGGGGTCAAGGTGCCTACAGTATCACAGAATCGTAGCCGGTCAGCCCCGGCATGCTTGGCAATCAGCGCAAACTCAGTTAAAAACTCCATACGGGAACGAGAAGCATCCTCGGCGTTAACCGAAACATACTTGTTGTTGTCCTTGGCATATTTTACCGCATCAGACATCCGCTTTAAAACATCCTCATGAGTAGTCTGAAGTTTATGCTGGATATGGATATCAGAGGTGGAAATTGATATGGCTACTGCATCCACTCCACAGCATAGAGACTCTTTGATGTCGGATATGGCCGCTCGGTTCCAGGCCATGATACTGGATTTTAGTCCCAGGTCAACTATCTGTTTGATGCATTCTTTCTCGAATCCGCCCATTACCGGGATACCAGCCTCTATCTGGTCAACCCCGATCTGATCCAAATACTTGGCAATCCTAATTTTCTCCGCATTGGCAAATACCACTCCGGCCGTCTGCTCTCCATCCCGTAAAGTAGTATCCACAATATTTATCTTGGCTCCCTCCCGACTAAACCAGGGAGTGTTTGATGAAATAGAATTCATATATCAAACTCCTTTTCCCTTCAGGGCAATTATAAATTATTGGGTTGGCATGTTAAAAAGTACCAGAAAGCGGTTTTAACCTGCCGCTGCAACCATGGGGGAGATTAGACTCCGCCGCCGGTTTGGTTAATGAAAAACCGGACCGCTTAAAGAAGCGGGGGCCATCTATTGGCCGGGAAATAACTTTTTTATTTTATCACAGTGGTAAATCTTGTTAAACAAGCCGCTGATCTGCTAAATCTAGTTCAGCTTTTGGGCCAGGATCTGGTTAACCAGGGCCGGATTTGCCTGTCCTTTAGTAGCTTGCATGACCTGCCCTACCAAAAACCCGGTTGCTTTCTTTTTTCCGTTCCGATAGTCTTCTACCACCCCTGGATTCCTGTCAATTACTTCCTGGATGATCTTTTCCAGGGTAGCGGTATCCGATATCTGTTCCATTCCCTTTTCTTTAATAATCTCTTCTGCAGCTTGGCCAGTGGCAAACATGATTTCGAAGATCTCTTTGGCCATTTTACCGCTGATACTGCCCTTATCGATCAGCTTCAGCATATGGGCCAGTTTGACTGGTTCTATCTGGCATTGGGCAATATCCATGTTCTTCTGGTTTAATAGTTTGCTCATCTCTCCCATCATCCAATTGGAAATAATTTTGCCATCCTTATAGTAACGGGTACATTCATCGAAGAAAGCCAGTGTATCTGGAGTTAGAGTGAGCAGGCCGGCATCGTAGGCGGAAAGGCCATATTCATCCATCAGCCTCTCCCGGGCCTCTTCCGGCATCTCCGGCATACTCTCCATAACCTGGTTAACCCAATCCCTGCTGATGCGCAGAGGGGTCAGATCAGGTTCAGGGAAATACCGGTAATCATGGGCTTCTTCCTTGGAGCGCATGGACCGGGTAATCTGACGATCTTCCTCCCAGGTTCGGGTCTCCTGAACTATCTCCTCTCCATCCTCAATGGCTTCAATCTGTCGGCGCACTTCATAGTCAATTGCCTTTTCCATGGCCTTAAAGGAATTAAGGTTCTTTATCTCAGCTCGGGTGCCCAGCTTTTCCTCACCGCAAGGACGTACCGAGACATTGGCATCACATCTTAATGAACCTTCCTCCATTTTACAATCTGATACCCCGGCAAACAGCAGCAGCGACCGCAGTTTTTCCATGTAGGCCCGGGCCTCCCCGGAATTGCGCAGGTCAGGTTCGGATACTATCTCCAGCAGGGGTACACCAGAACGATTCAAATCCACCAGGGAGAAGGGGGTGGAAGTTATGCTTCCCTGATGTACCAGTTTGCCGGCATCCTCTTCCAAATGGGCCCGGGTTATGCCTATGCGCTTTTTTCCCCCATCCGCTTCAATATCCAGGTATCCTTTTTTGCATATGGGCAAATCGTACTGGGATATCTGATAAGCTTTGGGCAAATCCGGGTAAAAATAATTCTTGCGGTCAAACTTGCAAGAGTCGGCAATCTCGCAGTTCAAGGCCAACCCGGCTTTTATAGCATACTCTACCACCTGCCGGTTGAGCACCGGCAGCATACCCGGAAAACCGGAACATATCGGACACACATTGGTGTTGGGTTCAGCTCCGAATTCATTGGAGCAGGAACAGAAGATCTTGCTCCTGGTCTTCAGCTCCACATGCACTTCCAAACCTATAACGGTTTCAAATCCGCTGCTCATCTTACATCACCCCCAGATCCGGTTTGACCTTGTGATAGTCGGTATTGTTTTCGAAGGCATAGGCAGCCCTGATCAAAGTTCCCTCATCAAATGCTTTGCCGACCAACTGCATGCCTACCGGCAGACCATTCAGAAAACCGCAGGGTATGGACATGCCCGGCAGTCCGGCCATATTAATCGGCACCGTCAATATGTCATTCATATACAGGGTAAGAGGGTCCCCTACCTGTTCCCCTATTTTAAAGGCCGGAGTGGGAGTAGTCGGGGATACTATCAAATCGAAGTCCTGGAATACCTGGTCAAAGTCATTTTTGATCAATCTTCTTACCTTCAAGGCTTTAAGATAGTAGGCATCATAATAGCCTGAACTCAAAGCATAGGTGCCCAGCATTATTCTCATTTTTACATCATCACCAAAACCCGCTGCCCGGGTAGCCGAAAACATCTGGATTACATTTTCCGCTTCCAGATCCCGCAGCCCGTATCTCACCCCGTCAAAGCGAGCCAGGTTGGCACTGGCCTCAGCAGTAGCCACCAGATAATAGGCGGGCAGGGCATATTCGCTGTGGGGAAGGGATACCTCCTCAATTATGGCCCCCAGCTCTTCATACTTAAGCAGGGCCTTTTTCACTATCTCCTTGATTCCCTTATCTATTCCCTCCTGGAAATATTCCCGGGGATAAGCTATCTTAAGACCCTTTATGTCCTGGTTTAAATAAGAGGTAAAATCCGGCTTTTCCACCTCAACACAGGTTGAGTCCAGCGGGTCTTGGCCGGCAATAATATTAAGGACCAGGGCGCAATCTCTTACTTCCCGGCCGAGTACCCCTACTTGGTCCAGGGATGAAGCGTAGGCCACCACACCATAACGGGACACTCTTCCGTAGGTGGGCTTGATTCCCACTACCCCGCAAAAGGATGCCGGCTGCCGGATAGACCCTCCGGTATCGGTGCCCAGGGCAAATGGAACTTCTCCTGCTGCCACCGCTGCTGCTGATCCCCCGGATGAACCTCCCGGTACCCGTTCCAGATCCCAGGGATTCCTGGTAGGGAAAAATGCGGATTGTTCAGTTGAAGAACCCATGGCAAACTCATCCATATTAAGTTTTCCCATCAGTACTCCTCCCGCCCCTTTGAGCCGAGCCGCCACGGTAGCATCATAAAATGGCACAAAATTCTCCAATATTTTGGAAGCACAAGTGGTCCTGATGCCCCGGGAGCAGATAATGTCCTTTAAACCATAGGGTATCCCCGCCAACCCGGAAAATTCGCCCCGGGCATCCCACTGCTGCGCCTGAGCCAGAGCTCCCTCCTGATCCAGAGTTAAGAAAGCCTTCACTTTATCTTCAACGGCATTGATGCGTCCGCACACCGATTGGACTAACTCTTGGGCGGAAGCTTCTTTTTTATGTAATAATGCCTGCATTTCATGCAGGGTCAATTCATACAATTCCAATGGAAGCACCCCTCATATTATTTTTGGAACTTTATATTGCCCTTCTTCAACCAGAGGGGCATTGGCCAATATTTCCTCCCGCCCCGGACTGGGGCTCACCTGGTCTGGCCGGAAAACATTGAAAACCGGCAGTATATGATCCAGGGGTTCTATTCCCTCGCTATCCAACTGGTTAAGTTTGTCGACATATTGCAATATGGAACCCAATTGATCTGCATATCTTTCCTGTTCTGCCTGGTTAAGATTCAACCGGGCTAGAAGCGCTACATGCTGGACTTCCTCGATGCTTAGAGCCATATCCTTACCTCCCTGTATATTAAACCCATGTGAAATATTATACCAAAAAGCCTGGGGCTTAACTAAGTATTTTACCATATTTCGCGGCAAAAACCGAACTGTTTCCGCAATATTATCCGCCCTCTGCCGCTGGTTGATAGGTGGGGAAATGAGCTTGACTGCAGGGTTCAAGAGCAAGGGGTTTACCGGAGCCCTTATGCCTAGTATTAGCTTCCGGGCTGCCATTCACCCAGCTTCTCCAGGAACCGGGATTCATCCAGGATATTCAAGCCCAGTTTAACCGCCTGCTCATATTTGCTGCCAGGTGATTCTCCGGCTATTACATAATCAGTTTTTTTGCTCACACTGCCACTGACTTTGCCTCCTAGAGCCTGGATGGTTTCGCCGGCCTGTATACGGGTCATGGTCTGCAAACTTCCGGTCAGCACGAAGGTCTTCCCGACCAGGGGCAGATCCCTCTCAGCAGGCCGTTCTTCCCTCATGTTAACTCCCTGCTCCCTGAGCCGGTCAATAGTTTCCCGGTTCAAGGGTTCAGCAAAGAATTTTACTATGCTGTCGGCCATAACCGGTCCAATTTCCGGTATTTGGGCCAGTTCTTCTTCCCCAACCTGGAAAAATCCGTCCATGTGAGATATCTGACCGGCCAGTATGCGGGCACTTTTAGCCCCAATATGCCTGATTCCCAGGGCTGTGAGCAGGCGGTGCAGAGGCTGAGCTTTGCTCTTTTCAATTGCCTGCAACAGATTCCGGGCTGATTTGCTGGCCATCCTATCCAGGGCCGCTACTTTTTCCTCATCCAGCTCGTACAAATCAGCCACCTGTTCTACCAAACCGCTGTTTACCAGCTGTTCCACCAGTGCCGGACCCAGACCCTCAATGTCCATAGCCCCTCGGGATGCAAAGAAAATCAAACTTTCCTTGAGACGCGCCGGGCAGTTTATGTTTTCACAGCGATGGGCTACTTCCCCATCCAGCCTGACCACACCACTGCCGCAGGCCGGGCAGATGCCGGGCGGAAGGATGATTTGCTCCCTGCCGCTGCGCTGCTCGGGCAAAGACTTAATTATTTCCGGGATGATATCCCCGGCTTTATGAATCAGGACCCGGTCTCCTATACGGATATCCTTTTCGGCCACCAGATCAAAATTATGCATGCTGGCCCGGCTCACCGTAGTACCCGCTATAAATACCGGCTCCAGGATGGCGGTAGGAGCTATAATCCCAGTCCTGCCAACATTGATTTCCACCTTCAGTAAATCCGTTTCCTTTTCTTCCGCCGGGAACTTGTAGGCTACAGCCCAGCGGGGGCTGCGGGTGGTTTGCCCCATCCGGCTTCGGCCGGCATAGAGATTCAGCTTAATTACCACCCCATCGATCTCATAGGGGAGTTCATGCCGCTTATCAGCCAATTCCTGAATATAATGAATCACTGCTTCCATATCCTCACAGCTTCTGGCCTGGGAATTAACCTTAAATCCCGACTCACGCAAGGTCTGCAGGGCTTCAGCCTGGCTGGATACCTCTTTGCCTTCCAGGTATAAAATGTCATAAATAAATGAATCCAGGGAACGTTGAGCGGTGATGCCAGGATTCAGCTGTCGGAGGGAACCAGCCGCCGCATTACGGGGATTGGCAAAAACCTTTTCACCCTTCTCCTCTTTTTCGATGTTTAAACGCAAAAATTCTGCCTTGGGCATAAATATTTCTCCCCGAACTTCCAGGCGGGGAAGGGGGTTGGGTAATTTCAAGGGGATGCTTTTAATGGTGCGTATATTGGCGGTCACATCTTCTCCCACCATCCCGTCCCCGCGGGTGGCTGCATTGAGCAAAATACCCTGTTCATAGACCAGAGCAATGGATACACCATCTATCTTGAGTTCGGCCATATACGAAACCTGGTCCAGCTCCCTTTTCAGACGGTGGTCAAAATCCTTCAAATCCTGGTAAGTAAAAGCATTATCCAGGCTCAACAAGGGGAAGCGATGAGCTGCACTGCCGAATTTATCCAGAGGCTGCCCCCCTACCCTCTGAGTAGGGGAATCACTGCGCAGCAGCTGAGGGTTAGCCTGTTCCAGTTGTCTTAATTCCAGCATTAGCCGGTCATATTCAGCATCACTGATGAGCGGATCGTCCAGGACATAATAACGATATTCATGTTTTCTTAGCTCATCCCGCAATTCTTCTATGTGGTTATGCGGATCTCTCACCCGGGTCCTCCTCTCCCTTGATAGTTTGGCAAATTACGGCACCGGTTCTATTATGATATTTTCTCCAAAGGAGCTATATCTAAACGCAGCATTCTTATCCCGGCCCGTTCAAAATCTATTACTGCTATTTGTTCGTCTTCAATCAGGCTGGTAATTATTCCAATGCCAAATTTCTTGTGCCTCACCTTGTCCCCCTGGTAGAAGATGTAAGACTCAACTACCTCCTGTTCAGGAACCTCCAACAATTCCCGGGGTATTTCCTGCAAAAACCTTGAAGCCGGGTTATTGCGCTCATAGCCGTAAAGCAGGCGCGAAACGGCATTGGTAAGGAAAAGGCGGTCCCGGGCCCGGGTTATTCCTACGTAGCATAAACGCCGTTCCTCTTCCATCTCTTCCGGAGTCTCACTGCGATAGGAAGGAAAAACTCCCTCTTCCATCCCGGTTAAAAACACTACCGGGAACTCCAAACCCTTGGCTCCATGCAGAGTCATCAAACAAACTGAATCGGAATGGTCCGTATCGTCAGTATCCTGTACCAGGGCAATCTCAGCCAGGAAATCTTCCAGCCCGCCTCCGCCCCCCTGGCTGAACTCTATCGCCAGAGACCTTAATTCATGCAGGTTTTCGATGCGAGTCTGAGCATCGACCGGGCTGTTTTTCAACAGGTCTTCCGCATAAGCGGTCATGGCCAGGACCTGCTCCAGAATCTCCACCACCGCAGAACCAGACTCCTCCAGGCTGCCGAAATACCTGATCATACCATAAAACTGCTCCAGTTGTTCTACTTTTTTGCGATTCAGCCCTGGTAATTCCGTTGAATCGGCCAGAACCTCCAGGAGGGATATATCCCGCTCCTCGGCCATCTGCTTGATCTTCTCTATAGTCTTGTCCCCTATTCCCCTGCGGGGAACGTTAATGATGCGTTCAAAACTCAAACGGTCATTATTATTGCAGCTTAACTTTAGATAGGCGATTATGTCTTTTACTTCTCTTCGATCATAGAATCGGTGCGCTCCAATTATCCTGTAGGGTATATACCTGCGCACCAGAGCCTCCTCCATTAAACGGGACTGGGCATGAGTCCGGTAAAACACCGCGCAATCCTGGTAACTTCTGCCTTCCCGATCAACCAGGTCCGCAATGGTGTCAGCAATAAAGGCAGCCTCGCCGAAACTATCAATGGCGCAGTACTGAACCAGTTTATCCCCCTCGCCTCGATTAGTATAGAGTCTTTTTTTCTCATGGCTGCTGTTATTCTTAATAACCGCATTGGCTGCTTCCAGGATATGACCGGTGGAACGGTAATTCTGTTCCAGCTTGATAACCCGAGCATCCGGATAATCATTGAAGAAACGGGTAATATTATAAGGTTCCGCTCCTCTCCAGCTGTAGATGGACTGATCCGGGTCGCCCACAATAAACAGGTTGCGGTGTTTGAGGGACAGCAGCCTGGCCCAAAGATACTGAATATAATTGGTATCCTGATACTCATCGATCATCACATACTTAAACCAGTTTTGATATTTTTCCAGGCACTGGGGGTGCTGCTGAAACAACTCAATGCATAACAGGATTAGATCCTCAAAATCCACCGCATTCAACTCCCGCATCCGCTGCTGGTATATGCGGTATACCCGGTAGAATTTCTCCGCTTTGTGATAGGGAAGATTTAATTCCCGGAAGTATTCCTGGGCATCCTGTTTCTTATTCTTAAGCTGCTTTATCTGGTACAGAATCTCGTCCGGCTTGGTTTCATAATCTTCCTCTTCTCGCAGTATGCCCTTGATCAGAACTTTACCCTCTGAGTCATCCATAATAGAAAAGTTCTTGTCAAAGCCCAGCAGGGTGATATCCATTCTCAAGATGCGATAGCAAGCGGCATGGAAGGTCTGTATCCACTGCCCGGTGTAATTTGGTATCATTCCGGAGACCCGGGAGCGCATCTCCTGAGCTGCCTTGTTGGTAAAAGTTATTGACAGTATGGAATCCGGAGCCGCACCGTCATGGATCAAATTGGCTATCCGGCTGGTCAGCACCCTGGTCTTGCCGCTTCCGGCTCCAGCCAGGACCAGACACGGTCCCTCTCTATGTAAAACTGCCTCCTGCTGTTCCTGGTTTAAACCAGTCATAATGTCAGTCATAATTAAACCACCTTAAACAAATAAATCGTCACATAAAAACATTCATTTTCATTTCCAACTACTTTATTGTATCACAGCCAGGAAAGGCCAGGCGCAAAATTACCTGCTTTTTCAGGGGGCGAACAAATAGCAGGAATCATAGCGGTAAGGACCGCTGGACAGCAGTTTGATTTTTTTCCTCTGCATGGTAAAGTAATAATAGATTTATATCCCTGCACGCCAGGTGTCGAAACTGGAGGGTTTTACTTTGAAGTACCATCGCCGACTGCTGATAATACTATTAATAATACTGGTTCTGCTGTTCATTGCCGTTAACCGGCAGGGGCTGTCCCTGCCGGGCAGCAAATCACCGCAAAATCATTTCACCACCAGTAAGGTGGAGAATATCCCTTCACCAGTGGAGAGTATTCCAGTTGATCAGCTCACCACCCCGGACCTAATCCTGCTGGGAGCCCGGCAAGAAGCCAAAAACCGCACTCTTTATGATGCTTCCTATCAGGTCATAGCTTATCCGGCAGGAGATGTTTCCCCTGACCGGGGCGCCTGCACCGACGTAGTGATACGGGCATTCAGAAACGCCGGTATTGATCTGCAGCAGCTGATCCATGAAGATATGCAGCAGGATTTCAGCAATTATCCGACGAACTGGGGATTAAATGCCCCTGATCCCAATATTGATCATCGCCGGGTTCCCAACCAGGTGACCTTTCTGAAGCATTATGGACAAAAGCTTTCCCTGGACCCGGTCCAATATCCGGAGGACTGGAAATGGGGGGACGTAGTATACTGGCGCTTTGCCAACGGCGACGAACACTGCGGTATAGTAAGTGATCGCCTCGGATCCGATAATCTCCCCCTGGTAATACATAACGCCGGAGTATGCCGGGAAGAAAACGCCTTGTTGCGCTGGGAAGTCACCGGCCATTATCGCTATCCATCTCAGTAATCCCTGGCAGCCCAATGGCTTGCAGCAGGTTTTCCTCATTAAAGATGGAGCCCCTGCTCCCATAGCCAATTGTTAGTTTTTTCAGAAAGGATATTGACATGTGAAGCTGGAAAAAGTAGACCTTCACGGTTTGTCACTGGAGGAAGCCCGGGAAAAAGCCCGGACCAATCTTAATTGGTGCATCAAGAATGAAGTAGAGGTACTGGACATAATCCATGGTAAGGGACATCACAGCAGCAGGAATTTCTCAGTGATAAAGCAGGAAATCAGAAAAATGCTGAACGAAGATCCGGTACTCAAAGCCTCCGGATATCGGGTAGTACCAGGTGAATCAGAATTGCCCGTGGCCCTGGCCTTCGATGAAGGGCATACCCTGGTGGTAATAAGGGGGCGGGAAAAAGAGTACCTGGGAGGAAGAAAGCAGCAAGAAAAAAATCAGCAGATATATTCTACTGAAGGCAGGAAACAGCGCAAAGAACAGAAAACTCTAAATGCCCGGAAAAGAAGAAAAACCAGATAAGGAGTAGGTGAGATTATGAAAAGCAACTGTGAAAACTGCCCTATTCGCCAGGCAGCGGAAAAGAACCCCCGCAGTTTAAAAGCTATACTGTGGAGATGGCATACCAAAATATGTCCAGGTTGGAAGGCTTATCAAAAACAGCTTAATAATCAGGCTTGATTGTTGCTTGGGGCTGGGATCCGGCAGGTATGGTTGAGCAGATATTGAATTTAAGCATCGCCCTCTGCCGGCACTGCCAGTGAGATTCCCCGACTCATAAGTCCAGGGAAGAAACTGCGGGCAAGTTTCAACCCGCAGGTTGGTGATGCTCTCTAATTCAAGCTTCATTTCCTTTATCCGGCAGCGCTTTCTTTGCTGATAGTTTAATCATCAGGAGCAGCAAGACAGAGCCCAAGAAAAATCCGGCCGCAACATCGCTGGCATAATGTACATTCAAGTATATTCTGCTAAAGCCTATCAGCACTATTATCATCATCAATATATATCCGGCCAGTTTCCCATACCAATTTCGTGTATTCCTGAAGAGCAGATAGGCAATAAAGCCGTAAAATACCAGGGAGAGCATAGCATGGCCGCTGGGGAAACTCATTCCCGAAGCAACAGTCAGCTGTTCACCGGCCGGGCGTTGCCGTCCTACCATATCCTTCATCATCTTCATTATGAACCAGCCGGCGGCTAACCCACCATTAATCATAATTCCGTATTTGATATGGCCCCTGAGCCACAGGTAAAGAAAAACCAGGCTCCCCAGTAATATAAAGGCATAGAAAGACCCTAACTGAGTTATGAGCTGAAAAAAAACATCCCAACCCGGGGTGTGGATTTCATTCACCCGGTTTTGAATCAACTTATCCATATGCCAGACTCGGTCCAATAAAATTATGCTGTAAGACATATCCAAGACCTCTTCATCTTCCAATTCAACCATTTATATTTTATTTTATCACTTCGAATTTTATGTTCCGAAAAATCCCCCTGTCTGCCCCTTATCGCAAAAATGCAAATATTGACATTTATCATATAAAGTTTTATCCTTTAAATGTAAAATCTTTTTTACATTTCCCCAAGCAAACTGTTAATCAAAGGCAGGTACTGGATTGGGGCTTTATTTGTTGAATCTCAGTCAAATATGTCATAGGGAGGTTTTTTCATGAGAAAGATGGATGAGATGGAGGTTTATTAGCTTTTAGGCGGTAAGATGAGCATGGGTTGATATGGTACCGTTTCTATTCACCTGGGCTATATATGATTATCTTAACCACGGTATTTTTAATACTCCAGCCTTTTTCTTACTGGGTTCGCAAAACTTGCTCTACCTGGTAATAAACGATATCCTGAAAAGGAATATAAGTAAAGATGAAGAATAGAATTAAAGAACTCCGCAAGGAATTGGGGTTGCGGCAGGAGGATCTGGCCCGGGAGTTGTGCGTTAGTTGTCAGACTGTTAATGCCATCGAAAACAATAAATATAACCCCACCCTGGAGTTAGCCATGAAACTGGCCAGGCTTTAAAAACACCGGTTGAATAAATTTTCTAATATAATAGCAGGCAATAGCGAGAGGTACAATCAAGGAGGGTTTATATGAATATCAATTTGGAAACGCAAGCACAGTTGAATTTTGTCCAGAGGATTACCGGGACTTTCCTCAGCCCCCGGGCAGTTTTTGAGGATGCAGCCAGCAGGACTTCCTGGCTGCCTTTGTTGGTGTTGATGTGCATTATTACTCTGGGATTTTCCTTGTTGACTATTGGTAAAGTCCAGGAGTTTTTTCAGATTACCATGGAAGCTCAAATGCAGACCGTTCCAGGGTCTCCTGATCTTACGGCCATGATGCTGAAAACCGTCACTATTACCGCTGTTGTGGGGGGAGCCTTATCACCGATAATATTCTGCTTGCTGGCCGCACTGCTGCTGAAATTATGCAATGCCTTTGTGGGGGAAAAGATTCCTTACCGGCAGTTTTTTGCCATCAGCGTTTATGCCTATCTCCCGATGCTGATAGCTTCAATGCTGACCAGTATTATTATCAGCTTAACTCCGGCTGCTAATTTTGGCGAAGTGTCTACCGGTCTGTATCTGTTCTTTCCTCCTGGATCGACAGGATTTGCTGCCAGTTTAGCCCGTCAGATTGATCCCTTTTACTTGTGGAGTATTTTTCTCGTGTCCCTGGGCGGAGCGGTGCTTAGCCAGGCCAAAGTCAAATCCTATGCCATATTCATGTTTGGTGTTTGGGCCTTATTTTCAGTTGGTTCCGCTTTACTGGCCGCATAGCTGCCAACCCAACTTTGAACCCCCAAAAGGCAAGCTGCTGCTGCTCAGTAGTGCTGGCCTGCTAAAGTAAATGAATACAGCTTATTTTTCAACCTGCTAAAGGAGGACTAATTAATGCCAGCTCTTATAGAAAAAATTCCCGGAGGGGCAAAAACTCTCGGGGCGGTGCTCTTGATAATTCTTATAGCTTCGGCCCTGGGGTTAAATCTTTATCGTAATCAAAACGAAATTGCCTTGGAAGTAGAAACAGCACAGGCTGAGCTGCAGGAAATGGGGGCTATGGTTTATGCCAGCGGTACTATTGAACTGGTGGAAAAACAAGAAATATATGCACCATCTGACCGCCTGGTGCGCCAAGTTAATGTTAAAGTGGGGGATAAGGTCAGCCCGGGACAGATAGTGGCAGAACTGGAAGCTGACAGTGAAGCCTTGAGTCTGGTTGATGCCCAAGCCCGCCTGGCTCAGGAAGAAGTAAGCTACCAGCAGTCCTTCGCCCCTACTGAGGCAGAAAAGAGCATTATCCAGGCATCCTATAACAGTGCCTGGCAAGCTTACCAGAACAGCAAGAATAACCTGGACCGAATTCAGGACTTATACAATGTCGGGGCGGTCTCTTTGCAAGAATTGGAACAGGCTCAGTCTCTCCTGGCCGCGGATCAATTAGTTTATCTGCGGTCCAAAAAAGAATTTGACACTATGGAAAGCGGACCCCAGGGCGCAGAAGCCAAGAGCCTGGAAGTGAATCTTTACCGAGCCCAGGAAGCACTGCGATTGGCTGAAGAAAACCTGGCTCAGTTTATCGTTCCGGCTCGCCTTGCCGGAGAAGTTATGGCGGTGGAAATTGCAGCCGGTGACGTAACCACTCCGGGTCAGCATATGATAACCATTGGCAATCCCCAGCAATTGGAAGTGCACCTGGGCATTGGAGAATATGATGCCGCCCGGGTAAAGAAGGGGCAGGAGGTAATAATAGAGGCGGCTGCTTTTCCTGATCAAGAGTTTCGAGGCCAGGTCCTGGAAGTATCTCAAAAAGCCAGGATCAATCAAAGCAGCCAGTCCCAGCAGGTGGAAATCCCGGTTAAAATAGCGGTGGACACTGCTACTCCCGGTTTACTGCCCGGTTTTACCGCGGATGTTAAGATAATTACTTCCCCAGTGGAAAACCGACTGGTAGTACCTTATGAAGCTCTGCAGGAAAAGGACGGCCATTCATGGGCATTTACCATTATAGACGGTAAAGCCGTTAAGAAAGCCGTTGAGACCGGCCTGGCCGGAGACTTGTATATAGAAATCCTTTCCGGCCTGGAAAAGGACGAGCTGATAGTTTTAAACCCGCTTGACACCCTGGAGGAGGGCCGAGCGCTAAAGCCAGGCAAAATTGCTCCTACGGCAAAAGAGGCTGAATCATGATAAGAGTAGAGAATCTAAGCAAAATTTATCGTCCGGATACCCTGCCGGTAGTGGCTCTCAACGGGGTCACGGTATCGATTGCAGCGGGAGAGTATGCAGCCATTATGGGGCCATCCGGATCAGGCAAATCAACTTTTATGAACATTTTAGGGTGTCTGGATAAACCTACCTCCGGTTCCTACTGGTTGGACGGAGAGGAAATAAGCCGGGTAAGTGCAGAAGACCTGGCCCTGATTCGGAACGCGAAAATCGGCTTTGTGTTTCAGAATTTCAACCTGCTCCCCCGTATGACAGCTCTGCGCAATGTAGAACTGCCTATGCTCTATGCCGGGATCAGCAAAATACAAAGGCATGAACAAGCTCGGGAAGCCCTGGAAAAAGTAGGTATGCAGGACAGACTTGACCATCGTCCAGCTGAACTATCCGGTGGTCAAAATCAGAGGGTGGCTATCGCCAGGTCTCTGGTGAACCGGCCTAAAATATTACTGGCCGATGAGCCTACCGGGAATCTGGACAGCAGAACCAGCGAGGAAATAATGTTTATTTTTTCCCAGCTGCATCAAGAAGGCACCACCATAGTACTGGTAACCCATGAATATGATATTGCCCGGCACAGCCAGAGAATAATCCATTTCTATGACGGTGCTATTGCCAGGGAAGAGCAGCCCTTTTCCTCTGCAGCAAAAAAACCAGAGGGGGGGCATAATCAATGAATATCGGCGAAAGTATAATGGTTGCTCTGGATTCTATCCGTTCCAACCTGTTCCGGTCGGCTCTCACCACCCTGGGAATAGTTATCGGCATAGCAGCGGTAATTGCTGTGGTAGCCATAGGTCAGGGGGGCCGGGCAACAGTTATTGGCGAAATGGAGAAGATAGGCAGCAACCTGTTTGCGGTATATATTGACTGGCGTTCCGATCAGCCTCGTACCGGGGATGAGTTTACCCTTAAAGATATGGAGGCCATCAAAGAGCAGATACCCGAGATCAAATACCTCTCACCCTCTGCCTATGCCTATGATCAGGTTAGAGGAGGAAAAAATACAAAAGCAGTGCAAATAATGGGAGTTTCCTCCGACTATGCTCCTATGCGTAATCTTACCATGAAAGAAGGACGCTTCTTCAGCAGTACGGATGAGCAGGGCCGGCGACGATTAGCAGCTATTGATGAGGGCCTGGCCGAGGAACTCTTCAGCCAGAGGAGCGCCATAGGCGAGCAGATAGTTGTGGCCGGCACTTCTCTTACTATTGTTGGAGTAGTAAAACAGGAAGGTTCCATCTTTAGTATGGGGGGCAGTCAATATGTTTATATGCCCATCAGGGTATGGATGGATATCTTTCCCTGGAATTATATAAGTCAAATGGAGGGTACAACCCATAATCGGGAAGATGTGCAGGCAGCTACGGGAAAAGTAGTGACTATACTGGAACGCCGCCACCAGGGTACGGAATATATGTCGGAGACCCTTGATCAGCAAATGGAAATAGTAGGGAACATTACCGGAATAATGACTATGATCATTGGAGCAATAGCCGGTATCTCTTTGCTGGTAGGGGGCATCGGGGTAATGAACATCATGCTGGTATCGGTTACCGAGCGCACCCGGGAAATCGGACTGCGCATGGCCCTGGGAGCCCGCCGCAAGGACATTCTCACCCAATTTCTCATCGAGGCTACCGTGCTGTGCTTAATTGGGGGAATAATCGGAATGACATTGGGGGTTGGAGGTGCTTACCTAATAGCCAAACTGGCTCACTGGCCTCCTCTGGTTTCCTGGACTACCATGCTCTTAGCTTTTGTGTTTTCCGCCCTAATTGGCATTCTCTTTGGCTTGCTGCCGGCCAATAAAGCCTCCCGTTTGGACCCCATAGAAGCCCTGCGGAGAGATTAGATTTATTACTTAATTTCATGCTGACGAACCCGCTCTGCAGTGGGTGGAGAAAGAGAGAATACCGTTAATAAGACGGTGGCCGAAAGAAGGCCGAGGAGCTCCTGTTAATTAATAAAGTATTCCATTCATATAGGTTCAATAAATTGAGATAGGAGGTTATTTTCATGTCCAAACAAGCTATAAAGACCGATGCTGCGCCAGCGGCGATAGGACCCTATTCTCAGGCGGTCAGAACCGGTTCATTCATATATACCAGCGGCCAGATAGCCCTGGACCAGGAAGGACGCCTGGCAGGACCCGGAATTGCCGAGCAGACTACCCAGTGTATCATCAATGCCCGCAGCATTCTGGAAGCAGCCGGAAGCGGCCTGGATCAGGTAGTAAAGACCACGGTTTATTTGGATGATATGGAAAACTTTGCCGCCATGAACGAAGTCTATGCCGGGTTCTTTACATCTCCTTATCCGGCTCGCAGCTGTATTGAAGCATCCAGACTGCCCAGGGATGTGAAAGTGGAAATCGAAATGATTGCCTGCCTGTAGGTGGAAAAGCAGGCATGACTGGCATGCCTGCTCCCCATGTGGGTTAAGCAGCTTATTTAATCGCCTTATTGAAACGGTTTGAAGCTTCCTGCCAGTTGACAATGTTCCACCAGGCTGAAATGAATTCTGCCCTGCGATTTTGATATTTGAGATAATAGGCATGTTCCCAAACATCCAGAACCAGTACCGGGGCAATACCCCACAGGGTAAGGTTCTGGTGCTTCTCGGCCTGCAGTATTTGCAGCTGCTGAAAGAGAGGGTTCCAACCCAGTATGGCCCAACCCGAACCTTCCACTGCCGCTGCCGCCGCTGAGAACTGCTTCTTAAAAGCTTCCAGACTGCCGAAATCCTGGTTAATCCTGGCCAGAAGTTCCCCATCCGGGCCCGCCTGTCCGGCCGAAGCCATATTGTCCCAGAAAAGTGCGTGTAAAATATGGCCGGAACCGTGGAAAGCCAGTTCCTTCTCCCAGTGCTTGATCAGGGCATAGTCATCCTGCTGCCTGGCCTGGGCCAGGGCCTGTTCCGCTTTGTTTAAACCATCCACATATCCTTTATGATGCATATCGTGGTGAATTCTTACTGTCTGTTGGTCATAATATGGTTCCAGGGCATCATAGGGATAAGGTAAATCCGGTAATTTGTGTTCCATTCAAAACCACCCCTTCTAAACAAATTAGTATTAATATGCCTGATAAATTGGAAAGCAATACTGATTACTAGTTTCTTTCCAAATCAGGAAAACCCTGTCCAAATTATAGCACAGACTCAGGAGGATCAGGCAGCAAAGTTGTTCCACATAGCGCCCGGCACCTCCCAATTGACTTTAAGAAACCAGGCAATGAGCAGCGTCGGCCCGAAGTAGAACTATTGCGCCTGACCCCATTTACGGTGGTTTAGGGCCGCCAAATCTTTAAGATGATCCAGAACATCCAGGAATAATTCCGGGGTTAATGATTGAGGTCCATCGGAAAGAGCCTCCTGAGGATTTTGATGAACCTCTATCATCAAACCATCCGCTCCGGCTGCTATAGCCGCTCTGGCCACCGGCCCCACCAAGTTTCGCTGTCCGGTAGCATGACTGGGATCGACTATTACCGGCAGATGAGATAAATCCTTTAACAGGGCTACCGCGGCTATATCAACTGTATTGCGGGTCATTACTTCAAAGGTGCGGATTCCCCGTTCGCACAAAATCACTTCCCCATTACCTTCACAAAGCACATATTCAGCTGCCAGAAGCCATTCCTCGATAGTAGCGGAAAGCCCGCGTTTGATCATAACTGGTTTCCTTACCCTTCCCACTTCCCGCAGCAGGGAGTAGTTCTGCATGTTGCGGCTTCCAATCTGGATAATATCGCTGTATCTTAAAATCTGATCCAGCTCCCGAACGTCCATAAGCTCTGTAATAACCGGCAGACCGGTTATTTCTCTGGCCTCCTCCAAAATCTTCAATCCCTCTCGGCCCAGACCAGCAAAGGAATAGGGAGAGGTGCGGGGTTTAAATGCTCCCCCCCGGAGAATATGCGCCCCCATATTTTTGACCTGCACTGCGATCTCCAGATATTTTTCCCGGGATTCTACTGCGCATGGTCCGGCTATAATCGTGCAGTATCCCTTGCCGATACGAGTAATCCCAGCTTGGCCCGGAATCTCAATTATGGTATCTTCAGGGTGATTATCCCTTACTGCCAGTTTGTAATCCACTGTATGCTCCTCCTTCACCAATGGGTCCTAATCCGGAGTCCGAACCCGGTCTTCCCGGCCCGGATATGCTAATATTCTTATCCGCTTGCCGTACCGCCGCCATAAATTGTTCTATCTTTTCCTCGCTCTTTCCCCCGCCGGGGAATTCCACCCCGCTGGAAACATCTACCGCCAGAGGATGAACAGCATCAATGGCACTGCCTACATTGGCGGGATTAAGGCCTCCGGCCAGTATTATTCTGCTTTCGCCCTTTAGCTCCTCCAGCCATGACCAGTTAAATATTTTTCCGCTCCCGCCTCTGACGGCCGGCGAATAGGTGTCGAAAAGACAGGCCCATACCGGCCACTGATCGATAAAACTCCTCTGAACCGGTCCAGTAACGGTAAAAGACTTGATCACCGGCAGGTTTAGCTCTCCCGCATACTCCGGTGCTTCCTCCCCATGCAGCTGTACCATATCCAGAGAACAGGCCTTAATGATATCTTGGAGCGCTTCGAACTCTTCATTGACAAAAACCCCTATTTTGATGATTTCGCGACCCAACTGCCGGTTGATCTTTTCCGCCTGTTCTACCGATATCCGCCGTTTTGATTCAGCAAAAACCTGGCCAATGGCCCAGGCTCCATTTTTTATGGCCATTCTGGCCTCCAACAGGGATTTGATCCCACAAATTTTAACTCTGGTCATAGCCCTTCACCTCTCGGTACTGGAGCAGCTCATGGAGCCTGGCTCCAGGATCAGGGAAAGCCGCCAGACCCTCTCCGATCAAGGCCGCATCAAAACCGCTGTCCTGCAGCAGTCTCAAATCCTGCCGGCTTTTGATCCCACTCTCGCTCACCTTGACCAGTGAATCCGGAATCAATGAGCTTAATTCCAGGCTGGTATTGATATCAATAGTAAAACTTTTTAGATCCCGGTTGTTGACTCCGATGATGTTTACCGGCAAATCAAGACTCATGACTGCCTCCTGGGCATTATGAACTTCCAATAGCGGTTCCAGTCCTATTTCCAAGCTCTTTTCACACAGCCGCAGCAGACTTGGGTAGTCATGCAGGGCGGCAATCAGCAAAACCATATCCGCCCCCATTTCTGCGGTTTCAAAAAGCTGCAGTTTATCTATAATAAAATCCTTGCGCAGGATGGGCAGGTCCATTTCTTCCCGGATGTCCCTTAAATAGTCGGATTTGCCGCCAAAGAACTGGCTGTCACTGATTACAGATATAGCCGCAGCCCCATTTTCCCGGTATTTTCTAGCCATATCCAGATGATCGAAGTCCCGGCAGATTACCCCTTTTACCGGAGAAGCCTTCTTAACTTCGGCGATTATCTCCGGTCCGCCCTTTTCCTGCTTAAAGACTTTAAAAGGATCGAAGCTTCTGGTCCTTACCGCAATAGCATCGATATCCAGCATTGATTTGAGGCGTTCCACCTCCACTTTCTTGGCGGCTGCTATACGATTCAGCATGCCCTCACCCCGTCCCGGCTGTATTGGATCATCCTCATCAACACAGCCCTGGCTTTACCTGAATCTATCATCTCCTCGGCTGTCTGTTTTCCCTCCGCCATGTCCGCGGCTTGACCTGCGGTCATTATGGCTGCCGCGGCGTTCAGTACCACGGTATCTCTAAAGGGACCGCTGTTTCCTTCCAATACCTCCCGGGCGATACGGGTATTGACCGATATGTCTCCGCCTACTATGGATTCCAGCGAGATGGAATCAAAACCTAATTTCAGCGGATCTATGTCATAGCTCTTCATGGCGCCGGGTTCAATATCAAATACCCGGGTTCTGCCGCTGGGACTGATTTCGTCCATCCCGTTATCAGCGTGTACAACCAGGGCCCGTTTCCGTTCCAGCTTGCTCATGGTCAGGGCTATCGACTCCTGCATGCTGTGGTCGGCGATGCCCATTACCTGGTAGCTTAAATGGCATGGATTGAGCAGGGGGCCCAGGAAATTGAATATGGTCGCCACTCCCATCTCCCTTCTCAGAGGAGCTACTTCCTTCAAGATGGGATGATAATGCGGGGCAAACAGAAATGTTATTCCCACTTCATCCAGCATTCTGCGGGCCTGCTCCGGACTCAGCATTATATTAACCCCCAAAGCCTCAAGTATATCAGCGCTTCCTACTTGACTGGTCATGGCTTTGTTTCCATGTTTGGCTATCGGGATTCCTGCCGCAGCTGCCACCAGGGCAGCCAGGGTAGATATATTAAAAGTCCCCATTCCATCACCACCGGTTCCGCAGGTATCCAACAGTTCCCTGTCCACCTCAATCCTCACCGCTTCTTCATAAATGGCCTGAACAAACCCCCCTATTTCCAAAGCCTGTTCTTTACGGGTACGCAGGGCAGATAGAAAGGCGGCCGCTTGAACTACCGGGATATTATCGTGCAAAAGCATTTTGGCACTGCTGTATGCCTGATCGGTATTAAGGTATTCTCCTCCAACTACACTCTTGAGATACTGGTTAAACATTTGACTATTCTCCTCTCTTCTCATCTGGACTAATCTGATTTCATACTCTCCATCCCCTTGGGCAGTGACAGGGTCTGAGACCGGGGAGGGTCCGGGCTAACAGCCTATGCATTGTTTGGTCGGGGGAACTGGCTCCGCCGCTTCCGGCAGGATGCCTTGATCCTGCCCGGGGGGTAATACTCGTAGCGGTGGTGCTTCCCTGATCCATCCCAGGAAATTGCTTAAGAGCTTTTTCCCTTCCGGAGTCATTATAGATTCCGGATGAAACTGTACTCCCTCCACCGGGAAATATTTGTGTCTTATTCCCATGATCTCGCCTTCTTCACTGCAGGCTGTTATCTCCAGACAGGGCGGCAGGGAGCTTTTTTCCACCACCAGCGAGTGATAGCGGGCAGCCTGGAAGGGTTCGCTGAGCCCCTGGTAGATGCTGCGCTGATCATGATATATGGCCGATATTTTGCCGTGCATAAGGCGATAATTTATTTTTATCTCGGCTCCAAAAGCATAGCCTATGGACTGATGCCCCAGGCAGATGCCCAGAATAGGAATTTTATCATAACAATCCTGTATGGCCGCCACTGATATTCCGGCTTCCCGGGGACTGCAGGGACCGGGAGAAATGACTATGGCCTCCGGCTGGAGTTCGATAATTTCCTGGCTGCTGAGTTCATCATTTTTATACACCAGTACCTCCTCTCCCATTTCCTCCAGGTACTGAACCAGGTTGTAGGTAAATGAATCGTAGTTATCTATCATTAAAATCACTGTTCTTCCTCCGCTTCCTTAATCGCCAGCATCAAGGCCCGGGCTTTGTTCAGGGTTTCCCGGTGTTCCAGTTCCGGGTCTGAATCAGCCACTATCCCAGCCCCGCTCTGGAGATAGTATTTTCCCTGCCGGTGCAGGACAGATCTTATGGTTATACAGGAATCCAATCCGCCATCAAAGGAAAGATACCCTACCGCCCCCCCATAAGGGCCTCGTGGTTCCCGTTCCAGGTTCTGGATGATTTCCATGGCCTTGCGCTTGGGCGCCCCGCTGAGGGTGCCAGCCGGAAAGCAAGCCCGGAAGGCTTCCAGAGGGGTCACCTCTTCTTTCAGATCCCCCTCAACCGTGGATACCAGGTGCATAACATGGGAATACTTTTCCGGCTGCATATACTCGCTTAAATGCACCGTACCTGCTTTACAGACCCGCCCCACATCATTGCGGCTCAAATCAACCAGCATCAGGTGTTCCGCTCTCTCTTTTTCGTCTTCCAGCAATTCTTCCTGCATAAGCCGGTCATGGTCGTAATTTCCCGTTACTTTGCGGGTTCCCGCAATGGGCCGGCTTTTCATCCGCTCCCCTTGCACCTTGACCTGCATTTCCGGAGAAGCACCCATCAGAACCGAATCTGCCAGCTGCAGGTAAAACATATATGGTGAAGGATTTAATTCCCGCAGTTTGAGATAGACCGTCCAGGGTTCAGCTCTGCTGCTTTTGGACCAGCGCCGGGACAGAACCACCTGAAAGATGTCTCCCTGCCGGATGTGTTCTTTGGCGGCCCTTACCATACGGCAATACTCTTCCCGGTCGATATTAACCCTGAATTCCTGGTCCAGGAAACCGCTGTCCAGGCTGGCTTCTTTCTCCTGCACCCTGCTTTTTTCGGCATATTGGGAAGCCTGAAAGAAGATCTCTGCTATTTGCGAACTGGCCTGGTCATAATCGTTTTTCCCAGCCTGCCCGGCAGCCATCCAGATAAATACCCTTAAGACACCGGTGTGCCGGTCATAGACCAGAATCTCCCCCGGCATAAAGAAAAACTGTTCGGGCCCGGTATTTTCACCAATCTCCAGACCCTGGTAAAACAAGCCGGTTTCATAACTCCAATAGCCAATAAGTCCACCGCTAAAGAAAGGGAAACCCAGGCGGGGAGTCCGCAGTGAATCAATAAAATTTTTCATAGGAGTATAACCCTGGGGATGGTTTAAATTGGAAGTAATAATTCGAAGGGGTTTACGAGCCAGAATGGAATAACGACCATTTTCCTGGCCGCTCAGACTTTCCAGCAAACAACAAATTTCCCCGTTATTGCTGGATTCGCTGGATTCAAAGTATTTGACCAGGTCAAAATGGTCCAGCTTCTTCTGGCTGTATACAGGAACATAATCGTAAATCCTGCCCATGGCAGCAAAGTTTTCCGGGTCGGGAAGGTCAGTAGCCCCGGAAAAGGGCAAATAAAAACCAGCACGCTCAAATGTGCCGGCATGGTAATTATACCTGCTCATCTCGTCGTTCTCTCCTCATCTAATCTCGTCTCGTCTCATCTCAGAATATTATATTGTATGCGTTAAGCATTATTATAGTTAATTTACACCTATGGCATGCCATTGTCAACAATTTAATCAATTATCACCGGAGATTTTTCAGCGCCAGTACCATAGCCGCAGCCAAGAGAATTCCCGCCAGAGCATAGGTATAAAGAGCGGCATATTCCAGGCTGGCATCAAACATCATTCCCCACAATATTATGATAGCAGCCAGCAGACTTAATCCGCCCGCATATTTTCCATGTTTTCCTGCCAAGGTTTCCAACCTCCTTCCCAGAACCCTTCTCCAGGACAAGATCAGGTATTCTCCTCTCTGCCTTGTCCCCCACTCGCACCATTCTCTGATTCCTTAACCATAGAATTTTGATTATATCCATATATTACCTGAAGGCTGTCTTTCGGCAAAGGTAGATTACGGCTATTCCATCCCTGATGTTTTTCTCTATGCTGAACCCACTGCTTCTTAACAGACCTTCCATTATCCAGTCACAAGTAGAGTACTCACCCTTGATGTGTCTTACTAAACTTCCGGCCATCTCATCCCCGGAATCTTTCCTCATCTTATCTATCAAATTATCAAAATAACTATAATAGTCGTCATGTGGGGAGGGAAATACCACGTCTCTCAGGAAGAAGCAGCCCCCGGGCTTTAAAATCTCATATACTTTTTTTAACGCCATATGTTTCCAGAAATCCGGCAGATGATGCAGAGCCAGCTGACTAACCGCTGCATCTATGGGTTCTCCCTGGTGTTTATAGCTTAAAAAGCCGGCATGAATCAACTTCACCTTATGGCTTACCTGGGCAGCAGTCAGTTTTCTTTGCAGATAATCAAGCATAACTCCCGATATGTCCAAACCATATGCCATCCTGCATTTGGCAGCCGCGGCAATCAGGAACTCGCCGGTCCCGCACCCGTATTCCAGCACCACATCATCCTCTTTCAGGCTGCTCATATTTACGATTAAATCAACTTCTTGTTTAATATCTCTAAACTGGCCCATTCTCTGATCGTACTTTTCTACCTCTTCTACCGATTCATAATCGGTTCCGATTTGCTGAAATTCATCATAATACCAGCGGGGTAAATCCTCCATATCCTTATTCCCCTCCTCCAATGCTATTATTTCTGCTATTAGTTATGATATTTAATCATACATCAATCCTTGACAAGATTATATACCAAACAAGGGGACGGTTCTTTTGTTTTCTGGCATACCAGCAAACAAAAGAACCGTCCCCTTGTTTTCTGCGACAAGTTCCCCAGAAAAT
>CAZCTN010000028.1:0-44694 GCA_964501655.1 uncultured Syntrophomonas sp. | reverse complement strand
CAACGACCAGCCCAAGAAGCCTCTTAGCAATATATCTCAGCAAACCATACCCTCCTTTAAAACAGGGTGACAGACGGCGTAAGCCTCAAATCACCCTGCTTCGTTTTGATCATTTCGAGCAGCCGTTATTCGGCCGGGGTTATATTCTTAATCACAGTCAGTCCCGGCTGCCCAAAGAATTTAATTTTGCTTATGCTATTACTGTTATACACCGCCAGTTCATTCTCGTAAGTTAGTGGTATAGCACCATAATTGGTATGTATGGCCTTGATCGCCTGACCGATCAATTCTTCCACCCGCGCTGGCTCGTTGGTTTTCATCAGCTCAGTGATCGATGTATTCAGTTCCTCCTTGAACGCAAAACTATGCATCGCGACATCCGCCAGATCCTGGCCTATTATACCGTTTAGCGTAATATGCGGATCGTAAGGGACACCGTAGGAGAACGCAAGCGTAAGGTCATAATCCCCTTTATAAATTTTCGAAGCCCAGGTTGCCGTTTCAAAGGATTCCAGGGTTACATTGATTCCGGCCTTTGCCAACTGGGACTTGATAACCTGCGTAAGCTCATCATTGGAACCGTACCCGGCTACATAGGTAAGCTTAAAGGTCAATGCCTGGCCGTCTTTTTCTCGAATCCCTGCGGCTCCGTCAAGCTTCCATCCTGCCGCTTCAAGAAGGGTTCGGACGTTTTCCGGATTATATAAGTAAGGTGAAAGAGACGATTCGGCATCACAATATTCCAATGCGGGGTCAAACATATAATCCGCATTATCCTGCAGTCCGAGTAAAACTCCTTTTATCAGCGTCTCTTTGTCAATCGATTCTGCGATGGCCCGCCGCATATGGATGTCCTGCAATGCGGGATTTGCGGAATTAAACAGGATATAATCGGACCTGGAATGATTATCCGATATCACACCTTTGATCCCGTCCGCGTTTTTCAGCTCGTTAAAGGCGTTATAGGAAAGATTGCTAATGCCGAACAGAAAATCAGCTTCGCCTGAGCGCAGAGCCACCAGCCGGGAGTCCACATCCGGGACGATTTTCACCGTAAGCTTTTCCGCAACGGGAGCCTCACCCCAATAGTTTTCATTGCGCGCAAAGACATAGTACGATCCCTGCTTATAATCGGTGATGGTATAGGGGCCGGTGCCTGCAGTACTGAAAACATTTTCATAAGGGTTGCCATCCACTTCAAATGCCGCCGGTGACATCATACCCAGCGAAAAGCGCGAGGCAAGGTCATAAAGCGCTGCGTAGTAAGGCTGTGTCAGCACGATTTTAACCGTGTATTCATCTACAACTTCCACATGATCCAGAAGACCTATGACCTGAAACCATGACACGGAATCATATTGATACTTGTAAAGGCTGTCAATATTCAACTTCACAGCACCGGCGTTAAAATCCTTGCCATCGGAGAATTTAACGCCTTGCCGGAGCTTCAACGTAATCTCGCTGCCATTCACGTCCCATGATTCGGCCAGCAGAGGCTTAATTTTGCCATCCTCATATTCAACCAGCGTTTCATAGATGTTTGCCGAATAGTTTTGAAATCCGCCGCTGTGTCCGCAGGAAGTAAAGCACACAAAATCTGTGCTTTCACAAGTGGTCAGTTCATTTTTTTTGGTTTCAGCTTCACCCGATGACGGCGTATTGCTATTGCAGCCGGTAAAAAAAACCGCAAGCAATAGTGAAAGCATCAGCGCAAAAACCAGTTTTGTTTTCATTTGATACCCTCTTTTCGTTTCGTATCTGTTTTCTCTTTTGAGAAAAGATACATTGGTTAGAATAATCTAACTTATTATAGCAAAGAGGCTTATCCCCTTTTGCTCTGATCGCGCTTAAGAATGCTCCAATCTGATTTTTATTTCACTTGATACTGCTGCTAAAGCTTCCAATGGCTGGTCTGGAATTGCATATCCCAAAGCCTTTTATATAGTCCGTCCTGGCAGGAAAGCTCTTTATGGGTGCCTTTTTGTCTGATTATTCCATCTTCGATCACCAGAATCTGATCGACATGCTGAAGTGTGGAAAGCTTGTGTGCGATCATAACAACGGTTCTGTCCTTCAAAAGCTCCTGTAACGCTGCCTGAATTTGCTGTTCATTTTCCACATCCACATTTGCCGTAACCTCATCCAGCAGTACGATGGGCGCATTTTTAATCAGTGCTCTTGCAATGGAAATACGCTGCCGCTCTCCGCCTGACAGCCTTGCCCCTGCTTCTCCAATTAAGGTATCATAGCCGTTTTCCATCTGACAAATGAATTCATGACATCCTGCTCTGCGGGCAGCATCCGCGACCTCCTCCCAACTGGCGTCCGGTCTGCCAATACGAATGTTGTTCAGCACCGTATCATCAAAGAGAAAGACATCCTGGAACACAAAGCTCAGGTTTTTCAGCAGGGTTTCGTAGGGGACAGATTTGACATCCTTGCCGCCAATCAATACCCTTCCCTGGGTCACATCCCAAAATCGGGCGATCAGATTGGTGACGGTGGTTTTCCCGCTTCCGGACAGCCCGACCAGTGCGGTGGTGGTTTTCTCCGGCACAGCAAAGCTGATGTTTTCAAGAACGGGTTTGCTCTCATAGGCGAAGGTCACGTTTTCAAACGCCACATCAAAGTGATCAAAGGATTCATGTCCCTCAAAGTCATCCATCTTCGGAATGTTTTTGATTTGGTTGATCCTGTCGATGGATAACTGCGTCAATCTGCTGAAAACGCTGTATATGCCCATCAGCTCAACGCCGGAGAACAGGCTGAAAGCTCCAAGCATCAAGAAAAATGCTGATTGAAATGTGATCTCCCCACGGACGGCGGATATTCCGGAAAGCAGTATAATTGCAACCGTAATGATCCGAAAGCAAAGCTGAAATACAGCGGCGGGCGGGATGTGGGAAAGTTCAATCTTTACGGAAAGCGCCCTTAGTTTTGCAAAGGCGACCTTCGTTTTGAAAAATTGCTTTTCCGCCATATTATAGGTTTTCAGCACAGAAAGACCTTTGACAAACTCCACCGCATCCTCGGTAACTGCGCCTACCTGTTCCTGTCTGTTCAGATCAAGTCTATCCTGCGTTGCCGCCAGGTGGCGGTATGCAAAATAAGCGGGAATAAGGAGAAGCGCTGTAGCAAGGCCAGCTCTGTAATCAAAGTAAAACAGGAGTGCCAGACCAATGATAACTGACGGCACACCGATTGCGGCTTTTTCAACCACGCCCATGCCGTCCAGTTCAATAAAGCTGGCGTCAGAGGTAATGGTGGACACCAGATCTCCAAGATTCTTCTGATTAAAGTAACCCATAGATACTTTGCGCAGTTCCTGCCCCAGCAGCTTCCTCTGTTCGCACATAACCTCGTAACCTGCCCCGGAGCGCAAACGAAGGGTAGTATAGCGGAGTATCATTCTTGCCATAACGCAGATCAGCATGACTGCTGTATACTGAATTACCATGCCGGCCGTCAGCGGCGTTTTTGCGGCGGGGAATAGTTCAGGAATTGAACCGATAATTTGGAATGCCACAATAATGGGGACGACAAGCAAGCAGCTCTCCAAAAAACTGAGCACCAGCGAGGTGTAAAGTTGCTTTTTGCGGCTTTGCATTATTTCTAATAGTTCATTCAGCGTTTTTAGCATGGTTCCACCTCCATATCCGTGTTTACGCCCCAGCCTATGCTTGCACTGTGAATGCTCCACATGTGCCGGTACAGTTTTGACGTTTCAAGCAGGCTTTCATGTGTTCCGCAGGCATCGACCTTTCCATCTTCGATGACGATAATCTGATCGCAATCAATTACGGTGGACAGTCTATGCGCAATAATGATGAGCGTTTTATCTTTGCATAGAGCCTGCAAAGATGCCTGAATTTTATGCTGATTTTCCATATCCGCATAAGCGGTCGCCTCGTCAAGGATCAGTACAGGCGCGTTTTTTAGGATCGCGCGGGCAATGACAATCCTCTGCCGCTGTCCGCCGGAGAGCTTCGCTCCCCCATCGCCCACAATCGTGTCGTAACCATTTTCCAGTTCTGAAATAAACTCCTCGCATTGCGCCGCCCTCGCCGCGTTAATGATATCCTCCTCCGAAGCGTTTGGATTGCCAACGAAAATATTCTCACGAATGGACATGTTAAACAAGAAGGTGTCCTGGGTTATATAATTGATATTCTCCATCAGCTGCGTAAGCGGAATATCCCGGTAATCGACGCCGCCCATGGTAATGCTGCCGCCGCTCACATCCCAAAACCGGGCAATGAGATTTGCCAAAGTGGTTTTTCCTGAACCGGATGGGCCGACCAATGCGGTCTTTTGATTTTCACGAAATGTCAGGACGATATCGTCCAATATTGTTTTTTCGTCATAGGCAAAGGACACCTTGTGAAAGACAATCTCGTGCCCCGGAACATCAACGTGCACGCGCTCGGTTTGAGGCAGCTCCGGCGCGGACAGGATTTCGTTAATCAGGCGTTTGCCATTCTTGATATGAAAGAAGTTATCCATAAATTCCGTGAATTTGAGTATTGGAGCGCCGATTCCCAGGGATATAACAATGGTAAAAAGGTAAAGGGAGAGGGAAAGCGAGCCTCCGCAGTACAACAGGCCTCCCACGCATAGAACGCTTACCAAAATAGACGATAGCAAAACAAAAGCCGGAGAAACTGCAAAATACATTTTATTGTAGAGCTTTAGAGTGGAGTTTTTATACTTGTCGATGGACGCTTCATATTGTGAGTATGCGTCTTGGGCACGGCCAAAGATTTTAATTTCCTTGATGCCGCTGATATACTCGATTACCTTACCGTCCATATTGGCAAGGGCGCTGTAATAAGTATTGGCAAACTCGTTCATAATCCCCAGGTACATGGGCAGGTAGAACAAAAGCGTAACCACAGCAGGGATTGTGGTAGCCAGGGCCATTCGCCAATCCATAAAAAAGAGAATTCCCATAACCGTGACAGGCAACAGCACATTGGACGTTGTTTCGGGAATGGCGTGTGCAAGTGGGTATTCCAACCGTTCAATTTCGTCAATAGTCAGGTTCTTGAAGTAGCCGCTTCCCTTAATCTGCATATATCCAAGCGGCATTTTCATCATTTTTTTCGTAATGGCAATTCGGATATTTTCCAATATGGAAAAAGCGGTTTTATGCGATATGGACGTGGACAAATAGTGGCACAGTATCTGCAAAGAAAAAGCGAGGATAGCGGCCAAGCTATAAATCATCACATTGTTTAACGAACATTGTCCCCCCGCCAAACAAAGAATCAGCCTGTACACGGCAAGATAAGGAACAATGCCAAAAAAAACACCGCAGACTGCCAGAAAAACAGACGCAACATACATAAAAGCCTTTGGCCTCAGAAAATCCTTAAAGCGTATTTTTGTTTCTGTCATCTTGATCACACTCCTGGTTCAAACATCGCAAAAAATCCCTCCTGTTATCACAAGGCAGCTTGCGCCGCTACCCTAGTGTAACAAAAGGGACACTCTGTTTTGGCTCTATTCGCGCGGAGAAATGCTCCAACCCCGTTTTTATTTTTTCATTTCATGTTCTTTACGATATCTTGCTGGTGAAATCTCATAATGCCGTCGGAACATTTCCGCAAACTTGCTGGCATTCTCATACCCAACCAAAGCGGATATATCACCAACCTTGAAATCTGTAGTAAGCAGCAGTTCGCCGGCTTTCGTCATTCTGGTTTTCTGTATACATTCGTTAATCGTCATACCGTAAATATACTTAAAGCACTCCATCAGTTTTCTGCTATTAACACAACTGCGCTGAGCTAAATCCGCAATGGTAATGTGCTCAAAAAAATAATTTTCAATATATGCTTTGGCCCCTTTCACGCTTTGCACCAGCATGCGGGGGTACCGCCTTGCTTCACTTTCATCATATTTGAAGTCACCTGTATATACCAGCAGAAGCAGCTCCGCCACCTTGATTCGAAGATAATCCAGTATATATTTCAACGGGAGATCATAAAGCTCATTGAAGATATGCAGGACTTTTACACCTGGTTTGAAGATAATAATGGTTTTTCCGCTTAACGTCTCATTAATGCAAGTGCGAAGGTCGATATGTTCATCCCGGATCATCTGCCGAATGGATGCTTCCGCTTTTACTACATCAATATAAATGGTGATGCCCTTGTATCTCTTAAAACTGGAGTCGGAGGCCACCACCTCGCCCTTGCCGCTCCACACGGAAAAGTCCCCGTCCGTCAGGTAATTCACGGTTTGATCGCTGTACTCGGTTTCGTATTTACCGCTCACGCAGTAATTGAATTCAAGGATGTTCGTCCGGTCATATTCACCGCAATACCCATAGGGAGCTTTCATTAGATAATCCGAATAGAATACGCCGATTCCTTCAACCGGTGTGTATGATATGATTTCACCGTCTCCATATTTGGGATCACAGGTTAAAATCGTTTTTTCATCGTCTTTTGATTTTATTTTTACCATATAAGGAAGCATGGCAATCACCGTCTTTCGCAAAGTAGATTTATAAAGAAATAAAGCTTATGAATGGTTAGGCTTTACTAACTATTCATAAGCTTAATTCCTTTTTGTGACAATATCAATCCTTTTTAATCTATTGAAGTTACATCCTTATCCTTGCTGCAATCCCATATCATTCCCGAAAATTCAGTCTGCCACAGTGAGCACTCCGAGTATTCTTTTTCCCCCGTTTTTCTTGGGTATTTGCACCGCTTTAACGGAGTAAAATTAGCTGCTCAATTCATCTTTGCAGCAGGGCCGGAACTGTTTTTTTCTTACATACTATTCTCCTTTGGTTAGCTATATGGCAAAAAATAAAGAGGCTCAAGTATTAGAAAGCCCCATAATTGAACCAGCCAGCTGAATAGAATTCCCTAAGGCTATTCATATACATGAATCAGAACTGCTATTTTATATCCGCCGTAAGTTCATCTTTCCTATAATCTATTAAAACTCTGTCTTGAGCCATTTGTTTGTATGAAACAGCAAGCATTATGATACACAATAGGAATACAATGGAATCTGTTAGGGGCGTAGATAGCCAAACGCCCTTAATATCCATGAATTTCGGCAGCAGTACTGTCAGAGGAACGAATAAAATAATCTGCCGTAAAAGGACTATAATACTTGCCAGTGAGCCTTTCCCGAGCGCCTGGAAGAAGGTAAGACCGATAATAAAAACCCCCGCTACAGGGAAAAGGCTAAACATTAATCTGAAGAAATCGACACCTTCAGCTACAATAGCGGCATCTTTAATAAACATTGAAAGCATAACTGAAGGGACCAGCTGGAATGGAATCCAGAAGCATAGGGCCAGCGCAGTAGCTCCAATTGTAAAAGTGTTGGTTATCTTTTTTACCCTCTCATTCAATCCGGCCCCATAGTTAGTTCCTACTGCCGGTTGAAATGCCTGACTTATTCCCCATAAGGGGATAAATGAAAACATCATTATTCTAAGGGATGCACCCATTAAGATGATTTGAGAATTTCCGCCGTATTGCGCTGCCATATTATACAGAACGGTTTGCTGAATAAAAGCCATGACCTGCATCAGCATGGCAGAGAGACCGACCGAGAATATCTGCGGTAAAAGATCAGTATGGATCTTAATGCCGTTAAAGCGGACATTTTGGCTTTCTTTAATAAAGTAGAATAATGTAATGGCAGCCTGAATAATTTGTGATGTTACCGTAGCAACCGCGGCACCTTCAATTGCATATTCTCCAAATGATAAAATAAATATCGGATCAAGTACAATATTAAGAACAGCGCCTATGCCCATAAACGTCATCGCTTTTTTCATGAGTCCTTCTGCCCGTATAATCATGTTGGCGCTTTGGGCAAAGTTCACAAAAATTGAACTTAAAAAGACTATGCGAAGATACCTGACACCCAGCTCCAATATTTCTCCTTCCGCACCGCTTATTAATAACAGTTCCCGTGTAAAAACAAAACCCAATAGAGTTACTATTGATGAAAGAATAAGAATTAGCACTAGAAGATTACCCATAATTTTATTTATTGTTTCACTGTCTTTTTTCCCGATTGCTCTTGATAACAGTGATGCAGAGCCGATTCCTATGAGTGTTGCTATGCCGGAGTTAAAAAGCGTAAAGGGATAGGCCACCGAAATCGCACCCATAGCTTCAGGGCCGATAAGCTGTCCTGCATATACGGCATCCATAAATGAATAAAGACCGATTACCAGCATGCCTATAATGGCAGGTATGCTAAGTTTAAGCATGAGTTTAAATGGAGTTTCCTGCAGTAGTTCTGTTCTCATTTGAGTCATTTCTTTTCCTCCTTTTATTATTCCGACGCTTGCGTCGGTTTAATTGCAAAAAAAATATAATAGCATTGCAATATTTTCACATTATTCAAGCGAGTCCAGGAAGAGCTTATATAGAATGTTAAATAGCGCAGTTCTTTGTTCAGAAAAAACGCTTGAGTCTGAATAGAGGTTCTGCGCAAATAATAGTGCATTGATTATTCTGCTGATAAACAACTGCTTTCCTTGATCAGAGATACTAAAACCTGACATGGTTCTGATCTGCCTGTTTAATAAATTCAGGCTTTCTGCTTGCAATTCAAGAAATAGCTTTTCAAAATCATGATCATAAAGTATCTCGTAGGAAAACATGAGATACAGCTTTCTTTCATCTGTTTTCTGTACAATACGGTTAATAGCTGTTTCACTTAAAAGTGCACATATTTCTTCCTTTGACCCATTTCCAGTAAGCTCAATTTCATCAAAATAACGCTTATTTCCATATCTCATTATATCGAAGATTATTTCTTTGGTACTGCCATAATAGTGATATAAACCACCTTTGGAGAGACTTGTTCCTGCTACTATGTCTTCCATTGTGGTGTTTCTATAGCCTTTATCCAAAAAGACCTTCAGGGCTGCCTGGCGTATCTCCTGTAAGCGTTCTTCTCTGGTTTTTCTGTTGTATGTCCCCATACCATGGCCCCTTTGATTGTATATTAATTATTTACGAAAATGATAAGCATTATCAACTCCCAGGGGTATTGTTTTTAACCCGGGAGGTATTAGCGGCAATAAAATATCGTTGTGAGAAAAGGCGGGGTACCATGTCCGGCGGGAAAAAGCTGGAGCCCTAATTTATTTACTCCGTAGCTGACGCGTAATCGCTGAGATTCTTATATGCCTGCATAAACTCCTGCATGGCTTGAATGGAATCGCTGCTGATCACATGCTCAATGGCGCAGGCGTCCTTATCTGCCGTGCCATAGTCCAATTTCAAAATGTCCGTAAAAAACTCCCGGATTGTATGATGCTTATTTGCAGTGAATTCAGCCAGTTTTCTTCCCACCGGCGTCAGGAAAATTTCTCCGTATTTTTCGTTGGTGATTAACCCTTTGTTGGAAAGCGTCGCCATGGCGCTGTTGGTGCTGGCTTTGGTAACGCCCAACCGCTCAGCGATATCGGACACCCTTGCGCCGCGCCCTTCCTCTGAAAGCTCGTATACTGCTTCCAAATAATTTTCCATGGTAAATGACAGCTTTTCCATTGGTTTTCCTCCTTGAGGCGGTCAAATATTCTTTTTAGCGCTGGAGTTTTTCCATAACCCGCCGCCTGTTTTGGTAACCCGCCCCTCAAAGAGGCGGGGGGCATCTTTTCGCCTGGTTATATTGTTCTAACAATAATATTGTATCCTTTTTTAATCCTAAAATAAAGGCCCATGTACCGCTGCGGCCGCCTTAAGCGGCCGAAAAGCGTGGGTACGTTCTAATTACAGTTACAACGCTTAAGAGTGATGTCATACGGAGCTGCGAAAGGAGCACATTTTTTACCCTTAAACCAGGTGTAGAAAATAACAAACAGTTCGGTTAAAGCTTTTTGGTGTTTGGTTTTAGGTGAGGCCAAGAGGTATATTTCAGCATCAATATAATTGTATCTGTCCTCCGAATTTTGGGATAATTTTAATAATTCCTCGTAGGTGGCCTTTCTGCCACCGTAACGGTAAGCTTCTGCTTCTTCCATTAATATACCGAGCCCTTAACTAGATTTAGAAGCTGAATCACTTATGGAAGATAATATTGCTATTTCCATGCCGTTTCTGGTGATGATGATATCTTCCTTACCCGCAAGCATCAGGTATTTTCCGAAATTGTTCTGGAGTTCTGTTGAATTAACTTTCATGGCTCAGCCTCCTAAATAACCTTATTAGCTAATTTAGCTATATTAGATAATATGATTATATGCAACAGAGTAAGCTCCATCAAGAGCAGAATAGCAATGAATTTACCGTCGGAATGGTAAAGGGAACGCCGTAAACAGCACCTGGAAAATAGATATTGGAAAAGCGTTTCAAACAAGAACCTGTTGAAAACACAGCGGGGACTCTCTGAATCCATTTTTGATGATAAACAGAAATTATTTGACATATTATATATGTATGATATTATACAAGTATAATAAGAAACATATATAATATAAGAAGGTGTTATTTATGTCACTGAAATATGGAATTCTTGGTTTATTAAGCTATGGAACTATGACCGGCTATGATATTAGCAAGTACTTCAAAGAATCGGTGGGCTATTTCTGGAATGCACAACAGAGCCAGATTTATCGAGAACTGACTGCTCTGGAAAAGGAGGGGTTGGTAAAATATGAACTGGTTATTCAGAGTGATAAACCTAACAAAAAACTGTACCGACTAAACGATCAGGGCCGCGAGCGCTTAATAGAATGGCTAAGCGATAAGAATATTGATGATTCTTTTATTTTTAGAAACCCTCTTTTACTAAAGCTATTTTTCAGTTCCAAGGTACCTGTAAACAGGGTAATAAGCATGCTTGCAAGCTACAAGGACAGATGTGAATCAGAGGCCAGGCAACTGGCTGTTAATACCAGCGATATCTCTGCTTACGAAAATATGGCAGATAATTCTGATGAATCATTGTACTGGAAAATGACGATTACTTTTGGGTTGGGTACTTATGATTTTTGTGCCCGGTGGGCTCAGGAATGTATTGATATTCTAAATAAAAAGGAGGAAGAAGGAAATGATTAAGAATATTTTATTGATCAATGGAAGCCCTAGAGGCGGAAAAAGCAACACTTTACAGCTAAGCAACAGCTTTCTAGCCGGGTTTCTCGATGTTAATAAGAATATAAATGTAGAGACAATAACTCTTAAAGATCAGAATATTCAAACATGTAAGGGGTGCTTCAACTGTTGGAATAATGAACAAGGTAAATGTGCTTTAAAAGATGATATGCCGGGTCTTTTGGAGAAATTTTTGGCCGCCGATCTTGTTATCTGGAGCTTCCCGCTTTATCATTTCGGGATGCCTTCTATAGTCAAAGCCTTCCATGAAAGAACTCTGCCGGTAATGCTGCCTTTTATTGAGCGGTATGCGGATGGATCTTGCACCCACCCGCTGCGTGACCAACGATATCATGAAAAAAAGCATTTAATAATCAGTACCTGCGGTTTCTGCTCTGCTAAAAATAATTATGAAGCCCTGACGAGGCATCTGGATAGGCTGCATGGCAGCAACTATGAAAAGATCTATTGTGTGGAGGGTGAATTATTACGGGTGCCTCAGCTTGCAAATATAACCCAGCCATACTTGGAGGCAATAAAGCAGGCGGGGATAGAATATGCACGCTCCGGCAGTATAAGCCAAGAAACACATGCAATCTTGGATACGCCCATGGTTGAAGAAGAAGCTTTTATTGAAATGGCCAATGCCAGTTGGGGCATAGAAGCCAAGAAAACTACAACTCAAAATACCAACAATCTAAAGGCCTATAATTTTATGCGGCAGATGCGAGCTTCTTTTAATTCTGAAGCCAGTAAGGGTATCGAAGCGATATTACAAATAAACTATACAGATTTGAATGAAAGCTATCAGTTTATTATTAAAGACCAGGCATGCGAACTAGCTGCGGGAACCGAACATAGTCCTAAAACTATTATAGATACCGACTTTGATACCTGGATGAAGATATCAGAAGGCAGCCTGGATGGGCCACAGGCTATGATGCAAAAGAAAATGCGGGTATCAGGTGATTTTAATTTTATGATGGTAATGAACGATATTTTTGGGGGTAGAAGAACTAACAACAAGCAGTCAATAAAAGCAGCAGAAAATACTAATAAAAAATCAAAAATGATCTTGTTTCTGTTGCCCTGGATTATTCTCTGGGTTATACTGCCCTTTAATACGCTTAATGCTGCGATGGCAGCCCTAGCTGCATCCTGCCTTATTGGAGCTGCTGGGGAATTAAAATGGGATTTAACCATATATGAACGTATTAATCCAATTATCCTGACCGCCGTTCTCACCCTGGTTATATTTGATTTGGCCAGTCTACAGATTCTTATTGCGGTCTCATATTTATTATTTGGCCTTATATGGTTGGCTTCATTTTTTGTAAATATTCCACTTACTGCCTGGTATTCACGTTATATGATGGGAGATAAGGCCCTGGCAAATAGCCTGTTTATCGAAACCAATCGGATACTAACGGTATTATGGGGCTTATTATATGTATTAACCACAATATGGACTTATTATCTCTGGTATACGCCGTTATTCTTATACAGTGGTCTTATTAACCAAATAGCCCCAATACTAATGGGTATATTCACCGCATGGTTTTCCAAATGGTACCCGGCCAGAGTGGCAAGAGGATAGCACCGAATGCATCATAGGGCGTAAAGAAAGTTGAGTCAATAGCTTACTTGCTTGTTGCACTTGGTCTTCAACTTACTTTACGTCTTTATTCTAATAAAGTTTTCTCAAGATAATGCGATAGCAAGCATCTCTGGTCTCCAGTTGACCGTCAACCAATTAGCCAACTCATCCTTATCCTTAACCCAACCCAAATCCTTCGGCGTCTCTGTCGCCCTTTTCTTTTAGCAAATAGGCCCCCGCTCCAATCAACGAGATTCCGGGCAACTACCAATATTAGGTCAGAAACGACAATGCAAATACGCAGACGCAAGGAAAACCTTGCAGCCTGCGCCACTGATAATGACTATATTAAAGAACCCTTTTTATCTCTGGAAGGGCCTTTTCCGGCTCCAGCATGATATGCAGGGTGTTAGCAATAATGACCGCATCAAAGCTATCAGGATAACCGCCTTGTATTGAAATCATATTCTCTGAACCCATTATTTTACACACTCCACCCCAGACTTTGCTGCTGGAGGGTGTAGAGTCTCTCATACAATCCTTTATTTGCCATGAGCTCTTCATGAGTGCCTTGCTCCACAGCCCGACCCTGATCCAGAACAATGATTTTATCGGCGCCCGCCACGGTTCTCAGGCGATGGGCAATTACAATAACGGTTTTTCCTTCAATAAGTTTTGAAATTGCATGCTGTATGAATACCTCATTTTCCGGGTCCAGAGAAGCGGTGGCTTCATCCAGGAGCACAATGGGCGCATTTTTCAAGAGGGCCCTGGCAATGGAAATTCTTTGTCTCTCGCCCCCGGAAAGGGTGCTCCCGTTTTCTCCCAATATGGTCTGGTAGCCATTCGGCAGCCGTTCTATAAATTCATCACAGCAGGCAGCCTCCACCGCCTCCATTACCTGTTCCCTGGTGGCATTTAAATTGCCGATGCGGATATTGTTGTAAACGGTATCGCTAAACAGCACCACATCCTGAAATACAAAGGACATATAGCTCATCAGATGTTCCGGGTCCAGGGTCCTGACATCAATACCGCCAATCTTTACCGCTCCCCGGTCAACATCCCAAAACCTCGCAATAAGCCTGGAAATGGTACTTTTGCCGCTGCCTGACGGCCCTACCAGAGCGGTAACCCCGGCGGCCGGAATAGAAATATTTACGTTCTTTATCACTGCTTCCTCAGGAGAAAGCTCTCCACTGTAGCTGAAGGAGACATTCTGGAATTCAATATTGTATCTCTTTATTGCCTTTTCTGTATCTCCTTCCATTACCGGCGTTGTAAACAGGGTTCTCATACGCCTGGTTGATGTTTGCATGTACAGAAGCTCAGGCAGCAGGGTAAGCTCTGTAAGTATCGGCCCATATATTCTTACTACGATTAAAAAGAACATAAGTAAGGGAACAAATTCAATTTCCCCCCCGGTCAGCAGGAAAGTTCCTGCAAAAACCGTTAGGCCAATCCCGGCCTGAACCACGAGCTGAGCCCCGGTAATAAAAATGCCGAAAATGAACTCCATTTTTATGGACATTTTCATCATCAAACGCAGGGCTTTATCAAGGGCGGAAAAGCTGCTCCCCTCCAACCGGCAGGATTTGATCACCTTGATGCCCTCCAGGTACTCCTGCACCTGGTCCGAGGCCTGCAGTTTCGATTCCACATGCTTTTCGCTGAGTCTTTTCTGAATCTTCCGGCTCCAAACTATAATCAAAAAGGCAATTGGCACGGTAATAAATACCGTCAAGGCCAGTCTCCAATCAAAAACGGCCAAGAGAGCACAAATGAAGGTTATCGAAATAGCATGGGCTATAAGCTGCGGGATTATATGGCTCAGGACATGTTCACTGGTGGTGCAGTCGCCCATTATGTTGGTTGTAAGCTCTGATAAATCTTTGCTGTTAAAAAAGCTCATGGGAAGCTTCCTAAGATGTTCAGCAACATTGATTCTCATTGTTTCCGATTCCATGTAGGAAGCAACATAGGTTTTTCTGTAATCATATTTAAGGGCCTTAAACACCAGAATAGCCCCTATGATCCCCAATCCAAATAACATCCACATATTTGTCCAGGAGATTTCCTCTCCCATCATTGGCTTTAACAGCTCTGCAAATATTTGAATAGTAATTATAAATGGAATCATTAAAGATAAATTAGTAAGGGTACAGGCTGCAATGGCTTTCTTCAGATCCGAGTAACCTTTATCGCTTAACATTAATGTGTTTTTTAGACTATACATTTTTTCGCTGTCCCCTTCCTGCTGGCAATTTTCCATTCCAGGGTCTCAGTATACATATCCCACATTTCCCTGTATTTCCCGTTTTGCTCCAGCAGCTCCTGGTGAGTACCCTGTTCTACCAGCTGTCCTTTATCCATAACTATAATTTTATGGGCGCTGCGTATACTGGACAAACGATGAGCAATAATGACCACCGTCTTATCCTGCATTAGTTTTTCAAAAGCCTTTTGTATCAAGTGTTCATTTTCCGGGTCGGCAAAAGCAGTGGCCTCATCCAGCACTATAACCGGTGCATCTTTTACGATAGCCCTGGCAATAGCGATACGCTGCTTCTCTCCGCCTGAGAGGTGTACTCCTTTCGTGCCGATAACCGTGTTATAGCCATCAGGCAGCTTTTCAACAAACTCCTGGCATTGGGCTGCTTTGGCAGCAGCAATAACCTGTTCATCACTGGCCTGTTTATTGCCGATGCGGATATTTTCCATGATGCTCTGTTTAAACAGGAATACATCCTGGAATACAAAACTAACCTGCCCCATCAAATAATCCAGCTTCATATCTTTGATATCCACGCCGCCGATTCGTATGCTTCCTTCGTCAACATCAAAAAATCTGGGTATGAGATGAGCGATGGTGCTCTTCCCTCCGCCGGAAGGACCAACCACAGCCGTAATCTCTCCCTGCCTGGCTTTAAAAGAGAGGTTGGACAATGCCTCCGCATCACTATTTTGATTATAGGAAAACGATACGTTTATAAACTCAATATCAGAACCCTCGCAAGTCCTGGGATCGTCTGTTTCCGGCATTATATTTTGCTGCAAAACATAATCCATGCGTTCGATACCGCCATAGATATGCATTCCCCCGCTGGTAACGTACAAAATCTTCATCATAACCGAAGCAATTGAAGGAACAAACACCAGATAGAAAATAAAGGTCATGGCATAAGCCCTGTAATCATCAGTGTTCAACCCAATCAGAATCCCAACCGGTATTATAAACAGATATATATTGTTTATAACAGTGGAAAAGGCCGACATATAATTTTCCCAGCTCAAGGTAAAAGGGAGAACAAAACCAGTGTAGGCTTTAATGGTTTCATGCAGCTGGCGGAAGGAATAGACGGTCTGGTTAAAGGCTTTTACCACCGAGATACCCCGAATATATTCCACCGAAGCGTTGTTCATATCCTCCAGGGTCGCCTGATACTTATCCGCCATAGCCTTGGCTCCCTCATTTCCATAAGCCTTGATCTGAATCGCAAAGGCCATGACTATGCCAACTGCAGCCGCCAAGCCGAAGCGCCAGTCAACCGCCAGCAAAATAACCAGCATGACTACCGGCGCCACCATAGAGGCTACAATATCCGGGAGCTGATGGGCAATGAATCCTTCCAGCTTCTCTATGTTCTCATCCATCACCTTGCGCAGCTTCCCGCTGCCAAAGCTTAAATGAAAACCCAGCGGCAATCGGGCAATATGGGCGGCAAAGTTGAGTTTTAAAATATACAAAGTACCGAATGCCGCCAGGTGGGAGCACATTAAAGCGGCAAAATATAGCAAAACATTACCGATGACTCCGCCCAGGGCTATCCATCCGTACACAAGAGTCTTATGTACATCAAGATTATGAAAGTCTGGATAAATGCTGATAATTTCACTTATGATATAGTAAATAGCAATAAAAGGCACGAAAGCAGCGATGGAAGCAAGGGCTGACAATATTGCCGAACTGATCACCAGAGTCCTTTTGGCAGCAGTAAGCTCTATGAGCCTGGCCATACCACTTTTTGCTTTTACATCCTTCTTTTCATTCTTCTCCATTTTTAAAACTCCTTTAGCAAAAAATAAAGCTAATCATTCCCTGTCCACTCTTCCAATTCTTCCGGCGGCCATCCTTTTGCGGTTTTTCCACCCTTTTTAAATCTAAAATCACACTTATCGGCACCATTTCCGATGGTTTGGGTTCTGGTAAAACCAATCCCCAACGCCTGAAACATCGGATAATCTCCCAGGCACAAATAAGGCAGGTATTTTTCGGCACCCTGTTTTTTATAAAACTTGCAGATTGCACACTCCATCGTATCCAAACCGAAATCATGGTTCGCACCATCAGCCTCAACAAACCTGGTGACAAAGCCCTCTGGATATTCACGCAATAGAGATCTTTCTGTTTGTTTTCTTCTCTTCTTTATGAAATAACTTGACAGCATATATTTTCCTGTCAGCCGGCACAGCAGGCGTGGCTTGGAGTTGAACAATGTCTCCATGGTTTCGTATACAACTCGGCCAATTTCATGTTTCCCTAATCCTTCCCCTTCCAGGGAACGTATTATCGCCAATAGCGCGGCTCCTCCAACCAGATTGTATGTGCCGCTGTTTTGTTTACCACCAATATAAGGTATTTGGGGAATAAGGCCGGAATATTCACGTTCACAAGTTTCATGGATTTCAGCTATTTTGGCTTCGTCAAAATGCCTTTTTAACGATCGTCGCGTACACTTGAACATCCTGGCAAAATCTTTTATCATTTTTGCCTGCATATCCAGGTAATAATTGTTATCAGCACCCTGCTTCATTTTAACTGCCCCCTATGTTGAATTTTATATACTCGAGTTGTGCATATACATGTTAGTTCATAATAATGCTCATATTCATAAGATTGAACTGATTAATAATCCTTTAATACCAGCCCCTCCTTAAACTACCATGCCGGAAGCATGCATTTGTTTCCTGGGTCCGTGAGGACTCTGCATGACCTGCAGCATTTGGCGAAGCAATGCCACAACCCCCTGATACCCGTATGGCTGTTGAGCAATATTGAAGGGAACTGTTTTAACTCCTGACCCGAAGCTCCCGGTATCAAAACCGATTGCTAAATCAACGTTAACTCTTCCCTTTAATTCCGCCATAGTTGGATGTATATTGGCAAAAACTTTTGTTCGCGGTTTGTTTCGGCCAAGCCAATTAATATGTTCCCGATCGGCATTTAGTATGTGATCAGTAAAAATGCAAGGCACACTAAATCCATATTCATTTAAAGCCCGGGCCAGTTCAAAAGGGCTTGAGTATGCCGTTTCCCCGACAGCCACCGAAATATTCCCCAACATATTTCGATACAACCTAACCGCATTCTCGGCCTCTGTGCGAAAACAATCAGTTTTAAGGTCAGTATCCAGGAATACCTCCAATCGCCGATAATTATTATTAATTGACTCTATCCCATATTCAACCGGCACATAACAGTAAGAAATCCCAAGTTTATCATACATAGATTTTCCTGCAAGTATGCCTCCGGGCTTAACCAGGATATTAAGGGACGATCTCCCCATAAGGTATAATTCTTCGAGACTCGAACATGCAGCAATATGACGCACATAAGATCTTTTGGAGCTCAGAACAACCTGATAGAATTCGCTATTAAAATCCAATGGGGCATAGCTGCCAATGATATTTATTCCTCCGTCCTTCTCTGCCGCAGCAGGAATAAAATCATAAATCGACTGCTGCATAATCAGATTCGGCAGGGTACTCGCAGCCACGGTAAAAGGATTCATATGACATGCACGCACAGGTATCCCATGATTCTTTTCCAACTCCCCTGCTATCTGTTCATAATCAGGTGCAAGGAGATCATCAATGGCATAAATAAGCATAGCTTTCGGTTTAGGCTCTACAGTATAGAGTATTTCAGCTGCCGCCTGGTATACTTTTTCCAGGTGCTGGCCGGTCGCTAGATCATCATTATTATGAATAAAAAACAAACGTTCTTTAAAGCCTGGGTGAAGTCCGTTTATAGCATCGTGCCTGCCACAGCCGGCAGGTGCTGCGATGAGCATTACCGATTCGGGCAGCAGCAAACCAAATCTGATTATGTCCCATCCTCCTGCCCCTGGAAGATAGTCATGAAGGCTACCTGAAGACATCACCCCTTTTCGCTCCAAACCGTTAATCCCGTTTATTTCACCTATAGACAAGCAAAATGTTTCATCCATTAAGGCCACCTCCAGATCTTTGACCAAAATCTGAGCATTTTAAGATTTTTCGGCCTGATCACTCATTATATCCACCTATACCACATACAGACAGTAAAATAGAAAAATCAGATTTGATTTTGTAATTAGTACTACAGTAATATCAAACAACTAAGCACTAATTGTTAGTATATACTAACAATTAGTGAAATAAAAAATAGCTCTCCAGCTATCTGATATTGATTATCATTATTATTATAGTATAACTACCTTGCATCTTTGTCAACCCCAAAGTTCAAAGGTTTTCCTTGCATAGTTTTATCAACAGCCTCTTCACATTGCCATAATTCATAGCTGGACAAATCCAGGTTTTAACTTTACTTGGGGTTGCTCTGGTTGAATGTTGTAAATCGATGATCTTTTATGATAATGAGAATATTCGCTCTTCCCAATTTTCTGAAGATTTAGGCAAATCCCCAAAAAGAAACAGGGGGATAAAATGTCCCCCTGTCATTGTCGATTGCAACGCTTAATATATCCACTTAACTTTTATGTTGCGAATACTAATTGCAAATAAGAAAATAGTAAATCCGGCCAGCACTAGGATATTCAACAGCGGAGTCAGTATAAAATTGTGGCCGGTGATAGCGAACTTCAAGACATCAACCCCATAGGTCAGAGGAGCGATATATGATAAGGGCTGCAAAATCAAGGGCAGGTCCCCTACCGGGATAAATAAACCACAGAGGAAAACCATGGGGAAGCGGAAGAAATTGGAGAAAGTCTGGGCTTCGAATACCTGATTGGCGGATACGGAAATAAATAAACCCAGAAAGGTTGAAGTAATCGCTATCAGAACTATACCCAGCAGCATTGTCCCCCAGTTAATCGGCGATAAATCCATTAAAAAGCCGGCCATTATTATCGGGACAAAAGCATTTATTATCCCAAATACAATAGCCCCGGAGGTTTTCGCCAGCATCAGTTGACTCAACTCTATGGGTGCTAGCAGCAGGCGTTCAAAAGAACGACTGCTTCTCTCAAAGGTAATGGTAACCGACAGCATGGAGGTAGTACCAAACAGAATCGACATGGCAATGACTCCCGGCAATACTGCTTCGATGTTGACATTTCCAGGCGTTTTTAGGAAAAACATGAGCGTCCAGGCCAAAGGGAAAATAATCCCCCAACTTATATTAGGTGGTTTAAGGTAGTAATTTCTCATGTCTTTCATAAAAATGTTGCCGAAAGCAATCCCTGATTTCATTTACCAGGTCCTCCTTTTTCCTTTTCCTTCTTCATTTTATCCAGTTCAATACCGGTAATATCGACAAACACATCCTCCAGCGATGGCTTGATTATTCTGGCTTCGTAAACCACGATATGGTTTTGCTCAAAAAACTTCATGAACGGCATAAGCTGAATGGTTGATGGCGAGTAAATCCGCATCGAATTATTATCAATCAGCTCAACCTGGTAATCTGCAAATTCTTCCGCTATAAGCTCCTTTATGCCGGGAACACTATTCCCCAGGCTGAAGTGAACCACCTGCAGGTTCTGGGTCTCCCGCATAAGCTCCTCAATCGTACCCGTCCGGACTATCTGCCCGTTTACGATAAAGGCTATGCGCTGGCACAGGCGTTCCGCTTCTTCGATATAGTGGGTAGTAAGGAAAATGGTGGTACCCTGCTGGTTCAAGTCTAGTATCAATTTGCGAATCTGCCTGGCACTGCTTACATCTATACCCGTGGTTGGTTCATCCAGAAATAGCAGTTGGGGATTGTGAATAATCCCGGCCGCTATAGTCAGCTTTCTTTTCATGCCCTTGGAGTATTGTTTAAAGGGTTTTTCGGCTGCTTCAAGCAGATCAAATTGTTCCAAAAGTTCACGAGCTCGCTTCTCCCGAGCTTTTTTTTCCATTCCATAAAGGGCTCCGCAAAAACACAGGTTTTGAAATCCATTCATTTCATCATAGAGATTGCTCTCATCCGATACTATTCCCATAAATTTTTGAGCTTTCTTTATCTGCCTGCCGTCCACCCCGGCAATTTCAATTGAACCACCGCTAATCCTGGCCAATCCTGTCAACATGTTGATGGTGGTCGTTTTGCCTGCTCCATTGGGTCCCAGAAAACCAAATATTTCTCCCCTCTCCACTGAAAAGGAAACTCCCTTTACGGCGGTAAAATCACCATATTTTTTACTGAGATTATCTACCTGCAGAATTTTCAAATTCCGCCTCCTTTCCAGAACAAGGTTCCTGATAAAAAAACTCTAATTAAGCTTCTAATTTTTGTCAAGCGAAAGCAAAGCAGGATGCCTGAATTAGTTAATATGGCTGCCTGCTTATATGCTCTCATACCGGTCAGGCCTCCGGTTTTTCTTCCCGGATGCAAGCATGTTCTTCCTCGGTGCCATGACATTCCTTAATCTGTTCCGCAGAACAGTCCCCAACTTTTCCTTCGCGCTTATCCGGATGTTGGCAGTTGCAGTTATTACAACACATTTATTATCCCCCCCTTTCCCAAGCTATAGAATGCCTATTTAGCGTTAAGCACTGACTTTTCACCAGGCTTTATAAAATATGACCCCGGGCCGGCATTGGCGCCGGATCTCTTCTCCCCTACTTCCCAACCGTTGCGCAGCTGCTCCCGTAAAACGGAGATGCTCTCATCCATTTGCAGCAGCTTCTCCAATACCTTCTTTTCATTCGGGGTAGTGGTATGCAATTTATAGATTCCTCCATTTTTCATAACCACCCGGTGATGGGCAATTAGGGCCAGCATCGGATCATGGGTTACCAGCACCACTAGTTTGCCTTCAACCGCCAATCTTTTCATGGCCTGCAAACGGTCAATGCCGGCATTTTCTATCTCGTCAATCAAGACCACCGGGGCATCGCTGATTAAAGCTACATCAGCAATCATCAGGGCTCTCGATTGTCCGCCGCTCAGAACCGTAAGCTTGCTTTGGGGTTCGATAGGCTCGCCTGTCAGCTGGTTGGCATAGCTTATTACTTCTCGCGCAATCGCTTCCGGGTTGACTGCTTTTCTGCTGTGACCGTGCATGCACAAAAATTCTTCCACCGCCATATCGATAACAAAATTCATGTTCTGCGACACCTCAGCCACCTGACTGCGCAGAGAACTGGGCTGGTCATGCTCAAATTCAGACATATTATCGAATATAATATGTCTTTGGGACGGCGTATCGCCCTGGGCATATTGTTCGATATCGGCGATAAGCTGGCTCTTGCCTGATCCTGTAGCCCCTACAACCGCCAGCACCTCGCCGGCTTTAATCTCCAGGTTCTGCACCGGCTCCGGCTGGCCCGACTTATCTTTACCACCTGTAATGGTAATTGTTTTAATCATTAGCCCACCTTCCCAAAATCCACTTTTTTAACATTCCCCATCTGATAATGGCTGCCAATCATGGTTTCACCGGTACAATAAGAACAGATTGCGGCCGGCATGGAACATCGCAATTCCTTACCCTCGATCTTGTCTACCGTCAAACTCCGGATAATCTCTTTTTTCAAATGCAGACTCCCTTGACCGTTAAGCCCGTTGACCGCAATAATTTTAGCAGCCGGGTTTACCATTTCCACCCTCTGCCAGAATACCTCGCGTTCCGCCTGGGAAACGATATCCCCCTTGGTTATCACGACCAGATCGGCCGTGCTCAACATCGGTCCTACTTTAGCGGGAGTATCGATACCGCTTAGATTATCGATAACACAAATAGACAAACACCCCTCCACCGCCGGCGCACATCGGTGGCAAAGTCCTGCTGTTTCCAAGATCAGCACTTCCGCCTCATGGTCTTGGGCCCAGCTGTAAATCTCCTCCAAATTGGCGGCATAGTAATGATCTGGACATAGATAATCACTTAATCCTACCGCTACGGGTATGCCCAGAGTTTCATAGCGCTTGTCATCGCTTGTTTCCAAACAATCGATTTTACAGGCGGCGGTCTTGATATTTTCTACCAGGAGCTGCCGGATAACATGCAGCATAACCGTGGTTTTGCCTGCTGAAGGCGGTCCGGTAACAACAACAAAGTGCAAAATTGACACCTACTTCCACATTTTTTTAAGCACATCACTTGCGATTCAGCTTTGTCTCCTGCCAATATAATAACCCCTTAATCAGCCGTTGCTTTAAGGAAGTCTTCCCAGCCATTCCAGATCAGCTTTATTTCCTCCCGCTGCAGCACATCCGGAACCTCTCCGGACACAGCCGGGATAAATCCCTGCATATCTAAAAATTCCTGTACAGTCTGAGAAAAAATGAATTCAACTACACTCCTTACCATCTCATACTTGCCCTTGCCCACAGCAACCACCTGCGGCATACAGAACGCTCCTTCTTCCATCCATAATATCCCGGTATTCTTAAGCCGGGAAAAACGCGAAAAAGCAATATTCACCATACCATACGGGTATTCCCCCTCATCGACCGCATTAACTACATCAATAGGACTGCCCAGGAAAGAGCAATTATCAATAAAGTGCTCATAGCTTTGCGGGTAATTCACTTTCATAGTTCCCTCTATAACTTTTGATATGGTGCGTTCACGATCAGGTATCCTTATTTTCCCCCTATATTTCTTATCATGAAAATCCTGCCAATGTTTGGGCAGATCATCTTCCGAACTAGTGTTTTTATTATAAATAACACCGAAAGGTATGACTGTAAATGGATGAAAACGCTGTTGCTTATCTTCAAAGCCCAGGCTTTTCAAATTGTCTGCCAAAGGCAATTCCGTCAATTTCTCGAAATGCTCCAGAATATCATTTTCTCCTAACCTGCCAAAATCAGTAGCATGGCCGATATACAAAGCAGGAGTGATTCCTTCACGTATACTTTTTAACAGTTTGCTCTCATGGTCCAGGCGATGCGGTTCATCCTGAAGCTCAAATTCCCCTTCCAGCCCTTCTCTTTTTATAAATTCCCTGATCATATTAAAAAAGGTGCGGCTGATATTCATTGGACAATGCAATATAATATTTTCCAAATTATTTTCTCTCCTTTTCACTTCATAGCTGATTTACACAGAATCCCTAGATATGTTTATGTATTTCAATCCACCCTCCGGAATCCTGTTCAGCTTCCTTAATAATCCTAAAACTTGGTATTCCGGCTTTGACAGCCAGATCTTTCATGTCTTTACCGGAAGGTCTTTTTACCCCTTGTTTTTCCAGCATGTTTTTACGCTCAGCCATAAGCCTTTTGCGCATGGAATTGGGAATATAACGTCCCAATCCTCCCCCGATCAAAGCATTGCCCCCAACTTTTAACACCCGGTATATCTCGCTCAGACCTTTAATTTTATCTTCCCAAAACCAGAATGACCCACGGCTGATAATAAAATCAGCGAATTCATCCGGGAAAGACAGTTCTTTGCATACATCAGCCTCTACAAACCAAGCTTTATTGTCCACGTCAGCTTCCTTATGGCTTTGGCGGGCAAAATCAAGAGCCGCCGGATCTATATCGAGGTAATATATGTTCATAGCGGTAATCTTGGCCAGTTCAGTACCTACATAACCATTACCGGTTCCGATGTCCAAACATATACCTTCTTCCAGGCCATAATCATCTGCACATTGCTGAGCCAGCAACGGATAAATCGGAAGCAGGCTTCGGTATGAATATTTGCCTGTCCCTTCTGTTTTATTAAGCAATTTAATCATCTCCTTGATTATTTATTTCAATAAAGTCATTACCTTTACGGATCAGCTCCAATATCTTCCTTACTGATTTTTTTTGCGCAATAACAAGTAAATAAAAAATGGAGCACCAATTAATGAAGTTATAATCCCTACCGGAAGCTCCATGGGCTGAAAGGCTATTCTGGCCACCATATCCGCCGATATCAGCAATAATGCTCCTAATATTGCTGAAAATGCCGTCAGATAGCGGTAATCATTGCCAACCATCAATCGGGCGGTATGAGGAGCAACCAAACCCACAAACCCAATTGTCCCGGCCACAGCAACTGCACTGCCTGCCAAAAGAGCAGCACATAACAGTATTATAACTCTATGGGACTCTATGGAAAGACCCAGACTCCTACCTACTTCATCACCTAATAAGAATAAATTCATCTTGGGACTGAGATACAGCGCAGCCATGAAGCCAAAAACAGTATAAGGCCAAATTTGCTGGAAATAGGTCCAGCTGCGCCCTGATAACCCCCCCAGCAACCAGGCGTAGGTAACTTCCAGGCTATCGCTGTATATGGTCATAAGCCCTGATGTGAAAGCTGATAGCATAGCCGATATGGCTACTCCCGCCAGAACAATAGTAACTTCGGTACTCACTCTTTCGCTCCTGGCAAGAAAATATACTGTCAGAGCCGCCAGCATAGCACCCAGAAATGCCGTCGGCGGAACCAGCGCGGGATGGTTAGGTAGCAGTATCATTATAGCTACTGCGCCTAATCCGGCTCCCGAATTAACCCCAATTATTTGCGGGGATGCCAGAGGGTTGCGCAGCACTCCCTGCAGCAAAGCCCCGGCAACCGCCAGATTGCAGCCGACTAAACCGGCAATAATAGTGCGAGGCAGACGTATATTATAAATCACCTGTTCAGCTAGAGCATTGTCGGAGCACTTTATAAGCGATACTACTACTTCCCTTAAAGCGAAGGATATTGTGCCGACTCTAATACTGATTAAAGCAGCGCATATAAGGGCGATGGTAAAAATAATAATGTATCGAATCCGAACGTTTTGCAGCAACAATTGCATTATTCAGCCCTTACTGTTTGAATATTTCCGGGTAGATTATTTCCGCTGTAATCTGCATGGCTTCTTCTATACTTATTGTTCCAGGATTGATGGTTCCAGGAAGCAAATATACATTGCCATTTTTCACTGCCCGCAAATCCTTATACAGAGGATCTTTGTAGTATTTTTCTAATATTTTTTGGGCATCCTCACCCTTGGCAGCTTTACTGCCATCACCTTTAACGGATCCACTACGTATCAGTATTACATCCGGATCCTGAAGAATAATGGTTTCTATATCATAGCTAACGGCCGAACCTACTCCGCTGCTTTCCTTGGAAACCAGAGGCAGATCAGGTGATACTACATTTTTCAGCCCTACTTTGGTGACAATATCAGCAGGAAAGCTGTTTGGATGGAAAGCATAGACGCTGTCAGTTCCCCCCAACAAAATGATTGCCGTTTTGAGTTCAGAACCGCTGGTTTTTTCCTGAATTTCAGCGGATAAGGCTTCTATTTTCTTAATATAAGCTACCACTGTTTCCTGTTTATCCAGCACCTCCCCCATAGCTTCCAATACTCCGAAAGCGGCACCCTCAGTTTCTTTGGAGTCTATATAGAAAACACAGGCCCCAGTGGCCTCCAAACTTTCCAGCATATCCCCGTGAAAAGTTACCTGAGCGAAGATAAGATCTGGATTAAGCTCATAAATAGCTTCCAAGTTAACGTTTTTCTGCATGCCTACACTGGGTAATGCCACTCCTTCTTCCCTATAAGTGTAATCATCTATTTTACCAACCGGCGTAACCCCTAACACAAACAAGTTTTCCATCATAAATGGATTCAAAGCCAGTATTCTTTGAGGTTTATCAGGAATTTTCACTTCTCTGCCCATATGATCCGTTAATATTATGGCAGTTTCGGCAGGGGCTTTATCCTCAGTTTCTTGCGCCTGATCCGTTTGCCCTGCGCAGCCTGATAAAACATTCAGCAAGAATACGCACAATACCAAAGGGATGATTTTAGATTTTAATTTCATTTTATAAATCTCCTTCCAAATAATTTTAACCACATCAAATATACCCTTGAGGAAGCTGCAGTTTGCCAGACAACGCAAGATATCATATCTCAGCATAATAGATTAATACGCAGCCTGATTCTAACTGGCGGGAACAATAACTGGCGAGGAACAATTAGCAAATCGGCAGACATGGGCGCAAACCCCATAAACTTCTTTGATAAGATGAGGGGTAACAATTTCTTTGGTATCTCCAGAACGATATACCTGCCCATCTTTTAAAACAATTACCCGGTCAGCAATATTAAGCGCATGGTTTATATCATGCAATACCAGCACAAAACTTTTCTTCATTTCCTGTCGGATTTGGTCTACTGTTTTCAGCAAACCCCACTGATACTTAATATCCAGGTGGTTTACAGGTTCATCCAAAAATATAAATTCAGTATCCTGAGCAATAATCATGGCAATCCAGGCTCTTTGCCTTTCACCTCCCGAAAGTTTATCCAGGCAGCGATCCTCCATTTCTTCCAAATTCATATAAGCCAAAGCCCAATCAACTTTTTGCCGGTCTTCCCCGGATTCCATCCAGCCCATAGCCTGATGGGGGCTTCTCCCCCTGGCTACCAATTCACGCACGGTAATATGGCTTATAAATTCCAAATTCTGCGGTAAAAAGGCAATACGTTTGGATATTGCTCTCCGGGAATAACTGCCAAGCTCCTTTCCATCCAGCTTAATTGCGCCCTTGCTGGGGGAATAAATCCCGGCCATACACCTTAACAGAGTTGACTTGCCTGACCCATTAGGTCCTATCAAGGCCAATATTTCACCTTTAGCCAGACTTAAACTCACATCCTGCAAAACTTGTTTCTCTCCATAGCAAAAACTGCTGGCAGTGACTTCCAACATGCTATCCCTCCCCTATTAAAATCTGCCCTTTCGAAATGCCTTCATTCCTCAACCCCAACATTCTGATAATTGCTTTCCAGCAGTTTGCTCCAATTTTGTTAGGTTTAACTAACATTTTCAATAAAAGTTTAGCCCTTGCGGGCCTGATGATAGTGACTATCATTATCATCTATTATTATATCAGCAAATCCTTGGCTGTCAATTACGTAAATGATATTTATTCATTTTCAACATTACAGCGGTTGAAAATGAATTGTTATGCATGCCTAACAATTTAAGCTACAAAAATAAACCTTCGGGCAGCTTATTGTTATTAATATTGATTATCATTATTATATATGCATATGTTATAACTACCCTTCTGTATTTGTCAACCTCAAAATTTCAAGGTTTGCCGGAAGAGATACATAAATCCCAGGCTAGTTTCTCTCTAATTTGAAATATGGTTAATCTTTCCATTAAGTCAGGCATACTGCCAGATCAATAGTCATAAGAATAACAGACAGCTGCTTTAAGTTTTCCAAAAAACTTTAGCTGTTCCACATAAACACGGGTCTTTGAAGTAATGAATTGCAGGGAGGTAACATATGAAGGTTCAAAGTATATTTTATATATTACTGGGACTCTTTTTTCTTCATGGAGCAACTCCAGTATATGGTCAGGAAAACCTGGATATTCATGAGCCTGATACTGTTCAAATAGTCAGGACCCAGGTGCTGGAAGCTCAGCAAGATAGGCAAAATTATATTTTAACCTTAGAAATCGAAAGCGGTCTTTATGCGGGACAAGTACTTGAACTTCCTTATATACAGGAGCATCCAGGCAGCAGTATTACTATTCTTCCCGGTGATAAAATGCTCGTACAACTGGAAAGCAACAAGGGGAGTATAAGCAACGCATATATATCCTCTTATATACGTGATCAGAAGCTATTGAAGCTGGCGGCTGCTTTTGCCATCATTTTAATTATTATTGGAGGCAAAAAAGGCTTTAAGTCTATCATGTCTCTCATTATAAGCGGCATAGCAATTTATTTCATAATGCTTCCCATGTTTTTTCAAGGGTATGATCCGATTATTACTACTATTATTATTTCTACCGTCGTATCCATTTTGTCCCTTATTATTATATCCGGAAGGAATACCAAAACCTTGGCGGCCATCATAGGAACCACAGGGGGAGTTATGATAGCTGGAGTTCTTGCTATCATTGTAGGTTCAGCAGCACAGTTAACCGGCCTCAGTGACGAAGAAATGCAATCTTTACTATTTATCCCCCAGCAAATAAGCTATGATTATAGTGGTATATTGTTTTCAGGCATGATTATCGGTGCCCTGGGTGCAGTTATGGATGTTGGCATGTCGATTGCATCATCAATTGAAGAAATAAAACAGGCTAATTCCTCATTGGGAACCATGGCTTTATTTCGAGCCGGCATGAATGTTGGGCGTGATATTATGGGCACTATGTCCAACACTCTCATTTTCGCTTATACGGGCGGAGCCATTCCGCTTATGCTGGTTTTTATGGCTTATCATACGCCCTTAAGCAGAGTAGTAAACCTTGAAATGATAGCGACTGAAATAATTAGAGCATTAACCGGCAGCATAGGTTTAATCATAGCCGTTCCCATTACCTCTATAGCAGCAGGTACACTATTTGGACGATATCGTTCCGACTATTACTGATAATATTTATTTTTATGCTGTACTGGCACTGTGCAGAGTAATATTTTCGCTTTCCTTATTCTTGCAGCATCCGCTCAGGTTATATTAAAAGGTTTAAATCTCTTAAGGAGTATATTCATGGCTGAAATATTTTAAGATCCAAAGCCAACTGCTTTCTTGCTATGGCTGAAAATTTGGTTTTTAAAAAATCCCCATAAATCCTCTAAAGCATCAACTATATCTGGATCGAACTGCCTGCTTTTGTTAATTTTTATCTCATTTTTTGTTTCCTCAAAGCTGAATGCCTGCCGGTAAGGCCGATCAGAGGTCATAGCATCAATTGTGTCGCATACCGCTATTATTCTAGATCCTAATGGTATTTCTGCCCCTTCCAGTTTGGAAGGATAGCCTTTACCATCCCATCGTTCGTGATGATGCAGGATAATATCAGCAAATATCGCTAACTCATTATAGTTCTTCAAAATATTATAGCCTGTTACCGGGTGCTGCTTAATCAACTCCCATTCGGCTTTGCTCAGAGGCTCCTTCTTATTCAATATGTATTCCGGAATACATATTTTACCTATATCATGTAAATGAGCAGCAATATGAACCTTTTCCAGTTCCAACCCCCTGAGACCAATTTCTCTGGCCATATAATAAGCCATATCCCCGACTCTTACACTGTGCCCTCCGGTATACGTATCTTTTTCCTCCAGGCTTAGAGCAAGCCGTTCTATAGTGTCATGAAAACCAGGATTAAGGTAAAAAGGTTCAATATCATTTATTAACATTATTAAAACTCACTTCCTCATTGTAAATGATAATTCCATTCGTCTTTTTGCTTTGCTCTAAAGGCATTCCAGCAGAGGGTCCTCGTCCGGCTCCGCGTCCGCGTCCTCTCTTCCTATCCTTTCGTAATAGCAAACTCTGTTTCGGCCCTGTCTTTTAGCGGCATATAGGGCCATATCAGCAATCTTGCATATTTTATCAACAGCCTCATCACAATAAGTATCCATCGCAACCCCGCCCAGAGAACAGGTAACCTTAAATTTGTTCCCTTCGGCATCATGAAATGTGTAACTTTCCACCATTTCTCTGATTCGGTTGGCTACCAGTATCATTTCGCTCTTTCCCGTCCCCGGCAGCACTATAGCAAATTCCTCCCCTCCTATGCGAGCCAGCAGATCTCCTTCCCGTACAAGCTTTTTCATAATATGGGATATTTCGATTAACACTGCATCTCCTGTTTGATGACCGTAAGTATCATTAACCAATTTAAAATGGTCAATATCTACCATAATTAAGGATATTGGTCCTTGATTATCATTGACCTTGCTGCATTCCAGTTCAAGGTTATGAAAAAAGTGCCGCCGGTTATATAAGCTGGTGAGGGAATCAGTTATAGCCATTTCGCTTAAGATTTCATTAGTTTCCCTCAACTTGTTTTTTGCAGACTTCAGCTTGTCCACAGCTTCATGCAGCTCCCTTTCCCGCACCTCAATTAAGTGTGCCATCCAATTCATGTCGCGCATAAGCGCTACAAATTCATTTTCATCGGCATTTTCCCAGCCCTGATTGGGCAGATTATCAAAACCATCATATTTGCCTCGCTTAACCTGATTGCAAAAATCCCGAATATTCTTAATCGCAGTCTCAAATAAAAATTGCCCTACCCCATAGGATAGCAGTGCGCTAATCCCCATAGCGGTCAGCACTCCTATGGTTAGCAGATAGTTGAATTTGGCATTATCAACGCTTGCAGGCGCCAATACCGCCATTAATACCAGCGGGCTTAGAGCTGCCAGCAGCAAGGATATTGCCAGTATCGTTTTTATTCTCATGCCAGCCAATTTTGTCATGTAAAACACATCCCAAGTCTGTTTTATCAATATGTGATATTGATAATTATTATCATGTAGCTATTATAATGCATAGATCGAAAGATCAATATAGGATATTGGTCCTTTTTTAAGATATATTTTTGCATAACTGCGCAATTTGCCCATGTAATTCGGTAATTTCAGACTATACTCAATAACTGAATGCAAGTTCGCGCAGGCAGGTTCGTTTTCCAGGCTGGTACCCTCTCGCTTCCATGGCTTCTACGAGTTCATCCGAACGGCGCAGGATGCTTATGGTCAAAGGAGCAGCAATACTAATAATTGAGCGCATCTTTCCACTCAGTCTGCCCGATTGAAAATTGGCGCCCCTCGCTAATTGCGCTTCTCGTATGTTATTCATCTCTTGCTGAAGGTTAGAGATAAAACGAAGAGCCATACTACCATTAAAGCTATATTGTGAGAAGAAATTCCGATTATTTGCAGCGGTCTGAGCAAACGCTCTACAGCTATAGTAAGTTCCGATGGCGATGTGGTCATAGTTAGAAGTGAATTTCCCAACCTTAAACGCTCCCAGGTACAGTCCTTCATGACTAAGCACAATAGGACCGAAAGAGAACGGCAGTATGGAATTCCCGGGAGAAAAAAGCGCATAGACAAAAAAAGCATTACGAATAAAGCCCAGACCGGGCGAGTGCTTTCAAGGAGTGTAATTATACCGATGTTTGCAAGCAACGAGAAAGCCAAAACAATCCCGGTGGTGACAATTAATCCTGTGGAGTCGAGGCGCAATATTATGATGCTAAATGCCAGGACCGCCAGCAATTTAACCCTTGGATCGCAAGCCACTTCTTCCCTTGACACGGCCGGCAAGGAGAAAGTGATGACTATTTTGGACCAACTGTTATCCCCCTTATTGTTAATTTTATTTACTTATTATAGCTAACATTAATCAATAAATCATCACCTCAGTTAAATTGTCATCCAATTCTGGTATTAACCAGCCTAACAAAAACGAGGCCTTGGCACCATCAAACCTCACCAGGGACTTTCAGCCATTAGGCCACACCCATGCCGTTGCACCTCAAAGGCCCGTTGCGCAAAATACGCAGCGGGCCTTTGATTTATACAGTTGCCGCAGTTATATTACTCTTCCTGCCACCAAGCCGTCGCATGCATCAATTTTTATAATCATTTACACGCCACATAGTTGATAATGGACTGTATTTTTTTTGCAGATTATTTTCAATGAAGCAAGCATTACAAATATGCTCCTCCGTGGCTTTTACTCGATATTATTACCCGCACGCCTTGGCGCATTTCTCACAGATACCGAAAACAATTACCCGGTGATTACTTACTCTAAAACCCTTTTTCAAGTAAATTTCCTTTTCAAAAAGCTCCAGCATATCTTCATGAAAATCGATTATATCCCCGCATATCTCACAAACCAGGTGATGATGTTCATGCTGTCCTTTTGGATCAGCCGGTTGATATCGCAAGCACCCATCTTCCAATGAAATATGCTGAATCAGGCCTAATTTTTCCAATAACTGTACGCTTCGATAAACGGTAGCTATCCCAACACTAGGATATTTTTCTTTAACCTGTTCACATATTTCTTCTGTACTTAAATGCTGGTCATTGTTTTTTAAGATTACTTCCAGGACTGCTCGTCGCTGGGATGTAAGCCTGTATCCATTTTTCACCAGCGTGTTTTCAAAATCCACTGTTTTGGCTGTCATAATGCCACCTCCACCAGTCATAAATGACTTTGCACTGAGCCAGAACCATATAAGCAATGAAAATCTCTGATTTTATTACTATATCTTTATTAAAACATTTTGCTATTATGTAAAATTATCACTCAAAATCAACTTGCCAATAACGATAGCGATTATCATTATCGTTATTAGGATAGCAGACCTGCCAGTTTCTGTCAACAAATTTCATAATCCCAACCTTTTTTGCCAAGAATATAAAAAAGAGTTGAAAAAGGTTTCATTGAAGTTTATTCAATATTTAAAGGAATAACCAGTTTATGTCTTTTATCGCTTATCTGTAAAGTGCTTATATGCACATTGACTGAAAAACTGTCACGCATATTATCACAATTCACTACCGCTTGAGTTTCTCCGAAAATGCTGCTTCTTTGCTTATTCAGGATAAGAGATTTGTTGGATATTTTTAAGGCATGAGCTGGGTAATGGGTATTAAATATTGAAGCAATTCCTTTTTTATCTGCAAGTTCTTTGATGGTATCCAATATTATAAGCTGGTTCTTAAAATCCAAATTGGATTCTGGTTCATCCAGCACGAGTACTGAAGGTTCGACCGTCAAGGCCCTGGCTATCAAAACCATTTGCAATTCCCCCCCGCTAATACGATTACAATCTTTTTTCCTCAAATGTTTTATTCCAACAATTTCCATTGCTATTTCTGCCTTCTCATAATCTTCTTTAGCAGGCTGGCTCACCATCCCAATGTGAGCACTGCGTCCTAATAAAATCATCTCCTCTACCGTGTATGCAAAAACCGAGCTTTTTGCTTGCGGTACATAAGCAATTTTTTGCCATAGTCTTCGATAATCTGCATCCGCTATGTTCTCCCCATCCATGTAGCTCCCGCCCCGATCCCATTTTAAGAGACCCATCATACATTTAAGCAGAGTTGTTTTTCCCACTCCGTTAGGGCCTAGAATGGCAAGAACATCTCCATCATTAATTGAAAAGTATATGTTTTTCAAGATTTCTGCCCTAAAGTTATACCCGAAACTTCCATTTCTAACTTCAAAAATCACATCCAAGCACCTCCTGTTCGTCTGAGCAAGAAAATGAAAAAGGGAGCTCCTATCGTCGCCGTCAATATTGAAACTGGTATTTCTGCTGCAGTTGCACTCCGTGCAAAAGTATCGATCACCAGCATAAACACAGCTCCCAAGCTGATGCTGGCAGGAACTATCAAACGGTTATTGCTTCCAAATAACATACGTGCAATATGCGGAATGAGAAGACCAATCCATCCAACCTGCCCACACATGGAAACGGTTGAAACAGTTGTCATTGTTGCCGCAACTACAATTAGCAAACGCAATTTTTTAACATTTATCCCCATGGAATGTGCTTCATCTTCACTAAGCGAAAGTACATTGAGCTTCCAACGCAATGCAAAAATCAGTGCAATACCGACAATAATAAAAGGAGCTCCTATTAATAAGCTTTTGTAGTTTATACTAGCCAGACTTCCCATCAACCAGTAGGTGATGGAAGGCAGCTTGTCTTCCGGATCTGCCAGATATTTGATTAACGATACAAATGCCTGGAACATTGATGCTATCACTATTCCCGAAAGTACCATCATGACAACTGTCGCTTGCCCGCGCACCTTGCTTATGGTATAGGTTAGAAAAACCGCCAGAAGTCCCATAAACATGGCTATGGTCTGGATCCACAGTAAATTATCCCATACCAGTAATGCCAGCACAGCACCAAAAGATGCCCCCGCTGCAACTCCTAAAGTATCAGGAGTTGCAAGCGGATTAGTAAATAGAGCCTGAAATGACGCACCAGCCACTGCCAACCCTGCCCCGCTCAACAATGCAAGTATGATGCGCGGCAGGCGAATGCCGATAATAACACTGTAGTTCTGCGGGTCAACGGCTTTGCTGCCATACAGCAAAGCTTTCCAAAGCACTGTAAAGGATTCTCCTATGCTAAGTGAATATCTTCCTATACCTATACATATCAAAGCTGTAAATATCGGAAGCAAAATAAGCAACAGGATAAAAAGCAACCTGTTATTCTTCAGCAGTGGCATTAATTATACCCCATCAGCCGCTTCTCTCGCCGGATTGAAGATTTTGTTTACCTCTTGATCGGTAAGTTCCATATTATAGAACTTTTTATAATACTCTTTTACCGTTTTCTCAAGATCAATATCGTTAAATAGTTCCGGATGATTGTTTTTGGCCTGGAACCACAGGCTAAGGGCGGAGTCAGATGAAGGCGGATACCATCTGTACATGCCCAATGGATATTTATAAACCCGCTGTTCTTTTACAGCCTTGACCCCGCTCCAATCATGGCCATCCAGCGTTTCATTTTTATAAAAATCTTCCGGCATATACTGGGAGAAATTAGTTATGTATATTATATCCGGGTTCCATTCATACACCTGCTCCATATTGATATCGGCCATTCCCTTGAGTTCAGATGCTACATTAATGGCACCCGTAGCCTCACACCAGAATTGCCCGAAAAAATTGCTTCCCGAAGTCTGAAATTGAGTATCGCTGTATTTAAACAGAATAAGAACCCGAGGCTTTTCTTCTTCAGGCAGGTCCTTTACCCGCGCCTGGACCTCATCGTAAACTTCACGTCCATATTCAGTAATGCCTGATGCTTTATCTTCTTGCTGGAACACTTCTCCCAGTAATGTAACCCAGCTGTTTATAGTCTCAATAGTATTGTAGTCTGCAATAGTGGTGCTAAATCCTATCGCAGGGATGCCCGCTTTTTCCAGGATTTCCTTTTCACTGGTGTTGGTAGCACTATAGAGAACGACGTCGGGCTTAAGCTTAAGAAGTTCTTCCACATTCAGTTCACCGTTCTGAATAAATCCGGTTTCCACATCTTGAATTTCTGGAGCTACGATGGTCAGCATAGAATATTTTGCTGCACTTAGAGATGCGGGGTGCATGCCTACCAGCTTATCGGCGGAGCCCTGGAAGAGAACGTATACTGAAGGCAATGGCCACAGGGAGGTGATAACAACGCGTTCAATTTTCTCAGGCAACTCCACTTGGTTGCCGGCCTGATCGACTATTGTACGAGTATTGCTTTGACTGCCTGGGTCTGCCTGCTCCGTTTCCTTTTGAGCACAACCCGAAATGGGCAGCATGAATATACTAACCATAAGAATAAGCACCAATATTTTTTTCATTTACAAAACCCCTCTCAATATAGTTTTAACTTTTTCACCTGCCAGCTCAGGCGGATTATTCCAGTGCACCTTGCTGGATACTGCCACATGGGGCAGCGGAACAAAGCGCAAAGGTTTCTTAATCAATTCCTGAATAAGCGGATCAGCAATAACATGGGTGTATTTATTGCTATTTACGGCGTTAATAATTGACTTTTCGGAAGGCAAAGCAAAATCTGATGAAGATGCAATATGTGATATTAGTTTAAATGGGCAGCCAATATCTGTTGCAATATCAAGATCCTCATACAAACAGGATCGTAAAGAATGCATGGTTACTTGCTCTCCTATCAGCAATACATTTGCATCATGGTCTCGCGGAACATGAAACACTTGGTTTTCCCCTCTTTGCTGCGCTTCTTCAATAAGCTGGCAAAGCTTGTCGCTATGCCTTTTCCCTATCGGTTGACCTATAACATAAGGAGTATTAAATATTTGGCTGAAATATTCAGCCAGCGGTAAAGCGCTTGCTGAAATTACTACATTTACAGACGAAGCACTGCTCTTTTTTATTTGCTCCATATCGCAATCCATAGCATATGTCGCAAGCACCTTAAAACCACGCACTTCAAATTCATGGCGATAATCTTTAACATTGCTGCCCGTTCCAAAATCCAAAGGCGTTGCTCCCAGCAAATTAATGGTATTCTTCTCTTTTTTATATGCACGGGTTGTAAACCGCTTGGCAATAGCCAAAAATGCATCTGCCGCACCTTTGTCATAGTATTGCAGGCCAGTTGTAGCAAATCCAAAAGCCGGTATACCCGTTCGGTTCTCAATTTCGACTGCGATTCCTTTAAAATCACTCCCTATCACCATAGGTACCGGGCTTCCCAGCATGCAAATAAAGTTCGGTTTGACCTCAGCCGCAGCGTTTGCAATTTCATCAATAAATTTATTGTCATTTCCGAAAATCGCATCCATTTCACGAAGGCCTGAGCAATAAATCAATGACCTTGAATCATACCAGCGCGGCTCGTCATAAGCTGTATAATTTCCGGTACAACCAGATGCATCGTGAATTACTATCATCCCCCCCAGTTCAAATAATGCCGAGCATGCGCCCGAATAGTCAGGCGCAAAAGGCGGCAGCCTAACCGTCAGTTTATACATAAGCTACACCTCAAAAATATTTTTTATCATCCATATAATTAAACAACGAGTCCATATTCCTCAATCAATGCGAGCAAGTCAACACTTCTTCTAGAAGACGCAACAAGCATATCCATTAACTTTTCTATGCCATGATAGCCATAAAGTGTTTCATCGTTCACAAGATTGGTCACATATTTGGCTCCCGTCAAATAAGCGCCTTCAAATCCTATAGCCAAACATTCCCTATCATGCCTGCGCATGAGCGGAGAACGAGGATGTTCGGGTTGGACTATCTTAATAGTCGGAGCATTTTCACGAATCCAGCGGTAACTTTCACATTCAAGCGCAATGCACTGTTGGGAATAGACCGCCTCAACATTAAATCCGTAAGAATACAGTAGCTTAGCCAGGGTAAATGGTCTAACCGTGGCCGAAGAATCAATAACAAGAGGAAGACCCCCGAGTTGAGATCGAGCAGAAGAAATTGCATCAGTTGCTTTCTGTTTATAGGTTTCGAAGTTTATGCTCAAGTCAGCCCGGGAAAGAATTGTTTCATAGCTTGCTTCAATCTCTTCAAAATCGTAGCTCAATGGCACGTACACATAGTCTATGCCAAGTCTATCTTTGGTTTCCGAAGCCGCCGCAAGTCCAATCGGCGATGGCACAATATTTACACTCACTCCTGCCATCTTTTGGTAATCGCTGAAAGTATCATAATCCGAAATATGTAAAATATCGGTATATCCGGCAGCACTTAAAATTTCGTATATTTCACTATTTTTATCGATACCTACATTGTTACCGTAAAAGGCGGCGGCATTTTTCTGCTTCGATTTAGCTGGCTCCAAAAGGCCATACATTTTGCATTGTATATTAACCTGAGGAGGAATCTTGCTGTCAAGCGTTATCGGATTCATATGACACACAGTAAATCTTACATCCGAATGACGTTGTCTCAATACCCGCAGAAAAGACTCATGGTCGGTCCCCAGAAGGTCATCAAGACAGCTTACAAAAATCATAAGCACTTTAGGCCTACGTATTAATTGCTTAAAAAGCTCTTCAACCGCTTCACATATAAGCTGTTCATACCCTCCTGACACTATGTCGCTTTCATCTATGCACAGATAAGACAGCCTGTTTTTATAGCCCTGCATAATAGCGCCAATAGCACCGTGTCGGCCGCAGGCAAAAGGGCACACAAAAAGCTGATAGCTTTCAGGAACCAGCATGCCCATTCGGACTACCCCCCACCCGCCATGCGAGGGCGAACAATACCTCACCGTATCAGCAAAACCACAACCCAACTCATTTTCTATTCGTTTAGCAAGCTGCATCAGGCACATACCTCCAAAATTATATTGGCCAAATTCATATATTCCTCAGCCATATCGCTCTCGGGGAATACATCTACAACTGTCCTATTCAGCTTTTCAGCCTGCTGTACATATGCACTTCGGCTAAGAACACTGACAACATCACTCCCAATTTCACTCGCCAGGTCCAAAACCAGCTCTTGTTCCTTTTCTATATTCCTGGAGTTAAGGATAAGTCCCGCAAGACGCGCATAACCTCGATCCTTAAAATTATTTATGGCGGCAGCTATATTAGCCGCTGCATAAAGCGCCATTTTTTCTCCAGAAGTCACAATAAATACATCACGGGCATAGCCTCCGCGAATGGGCATCGCAAACCCTCCGCACACTACATCTCCAAGCACATCATAAAGAACAACATCCGGTTCATATACTTTGTAGGCATTAAGTTCTTCCAGTTTTTCCAGAGCCGTGATAATGCCTCGCCCAGCACAGCCTATGCCTGGAGTAGGTCCTCCAGCTTCTACGCACAAAACACCGCTTGATCCTGCGAAAACAATGTCATCCAAATGTATTTCATCGCTTTTGGAACGAATAACATCAAGCACCGTAGGAATTGCTGCTCCCCCGTTCAAACTGCTGGTAGAATCTGACTTGGGATCGCAGCCAATCTGCATTACTTTATACCCAACTTTAGTCATGGCAACTGCCAAATTTGATGTAGTTGTTGATTTGCCTATTCCGCCCTTTCCATAAATCGCAATTTTATACACAGCTCAATCTCCTTTTCAATACGGTTCTCCTCGTAAAAAAGCTCATCTCAACCTATCCAAGTATAAGATCATTGAGTTTAAATGGTAAATTTATTTGTTAGCTTTACCTAACTTTTTGCAGTAAATTTAAAGCCCCCTTTAAGGCTTTCGTTTGTGATATTGATTATCATTATTGTTACATATTATACTTTTGCATTTACTTATTGTCAATGTAAAACGAGCTATCCCCCTATAGAATACTTATTGCTTGCAGCCCATATTGATACTTAATGCTTTCATAGAAGTTGAAGGGAAATTATGTTTTTATTCAAAAACTTTAAGCCATCATCTGCAGGCTTACCGCCATAACCATCATACCGGCGATAATCCCATAAACCGAATGATGGGCTTCTCCATATTCCCTGGCAGCCGGCAGAAGTTCATCGAGGGAGATAAAAACCATTATACCTGCTATTGATGCAAACAACAGAGCAAACAGGGCTTCACTTATAAAGGGCATTAAGATCAAATAGGCAATAAATGCGCCTAATGGTTCCGACAGACCCGATAGGGCTGAATAAATAAAGGCCTTTTTTCTATCTCCGGTGGCATAATACACCGGCACTGAAACCGCAATACCTTCCGGTATATTGTGTATAGCAATGGCTGCAGCAATAGTAATTCCCAGAGCCGGATCATGCAGTACCGATATAAAAGTAGCCAGTCCTTCGGGGAAATTATGAATGGCGATAGCCATAGCAGACATAATCCCGGTACGCATAAGCTTATTATTATTTAGCTGGGATCTATCTTTATGCAAATCTTCTATTATCCTGGCTTCATGTGGATTTTCCCAGGAAGGAACCAACATATCAATAAATGCAATAGAAAGCATCCCGGCAAAAAATGCACCTATGGCATACCAGCCGCCACTGAGCCCCCATGCATTTAAGGCTGCTTGATGGGCTTGGGCATAAATTTCTACCATAGAAACATATATCATAACTCCGGCGGAAAATCCCAAGGCAAAAGATAAAAATGCAGTATTGGTTCTGCGGGCCGTAAAGGCCAATAAGCTGCCAATCCCGGTTGATAAGCCGGCTAACAGGGTTAAAAGAAAAGCAAGCTGCAAATCATTAAATCCCATATAACAACATTCCTTCCACAGAATTATGTACAGATTAAGTTTATCCTATTAATCCAAAAAGAATAGTATATTATGATATTGATTATCATTATCATAATATACCTTTCTTTTGCCTTGCTGTCAACTAGTATTAAAACTAACAGCTAAAGGTGAAACAGCCAATTTTTATCACAGATATTTGCAAAACAATCTGAGGATTTGATTAATGAAGGGTTAGAAAATGAAACTCCAGAAAAAGCAGCTATTTTTCAGGCTTTTTTATACCGGCTGGACATCAACTGCCATATGTATCAAACAAAAATGAACCGCTCTAAAACAGAAGAATGCGCCTCCCATTCAATTCTCCCTGGGAGGCATTCTTTCCCCTGCTTCAATATTATTGCGAATACTATTCCGGCATCCTGCTCTCTTAATATCACATTACCTTGTTTAACAACGAATATATGCAAATTGTTTATTGCAGCAATGGTATTAGGATAATCAGCCAGCTATTATTATTGCTTTATCAGGTTCATGCCTTTTTCGGTAATAATCCGCATAGGCAGGGTCTGATTACACGCAGCTTTCTTGCTGCAGCCGCTGCAACCCTGTTTATTGCATCCTGAATCCAATGTTTGTAAATATCCCATTTTTTCCAGATTATTAAGCATATCTGCCAGCAAGGCATTGCTAACTCCTAGCTTAGAAGCCAATATACTGTTGGTTTGAACCTTCTCATCCATTAGTTTCATAAGTAATCCATGTAACAATGAATCTACTCCTTTCTGATTTTCTTATCAGATTTAATACTTGCGAGCGCGACTGCTCTTAACGGAAATTCTGCATTCTACCCGTTGAACACCACACCCGGCAGTTTAAGCCGTTTTGATCTAAAAGATTATCAAACCTATATGATAGGCAATAATTCCTGCCACAATCGAAGTCAAGGTATAATAAAGCACAGCACCCAGAGTCCATCTTAATGATCTGCTTTCCGAATATATGGCTCCTACTGTGCCTATGCAGGGTACGGAAAACAACATGGCGAAGATAAAAGCCAGGGCTGTAGCAGGCGAGATTAGCGTCATAAGATAAGCTCCCAGGCTGGCATGCTCAACAGTAGCTCCCAGAAGTACAGTCAGGGATGAAGCAGCTTCTCCCAATCCCAGTACTACCGCCATACTTGCCAGAGCCGCTTCCTTGGATACAAAACCGGCAATGAGACAAATAATCAGTCGCCAGTCCATACCCATCAATCCGCCCACGGGTTCCAGCAACCGGCCGAAGGAAGCCAGATAGCTGCTTTCAATAGATGCGTTAGGCAAATATGATAAAATCCATATGAGCATGGTTACCAGGACAATCAGGCTGCCTGCCCGTTTAAGGAATTCTTTGCCATGCACCCATACATAAGCAGCAACATTTCTCCAATCAGGTTTATGATATGGGGGCAGTTCCATGATCATACCACCACTTTCAGCGCGCACCACAAAACGCCGCAGCAAAAATGAAGTCAATATAAGCTGCAAAACAACCGCTGCCAGCATAGCTGCCACAATAATTGCCGCGCCGGAACTGAAAAACAAACCGCTTATAAAGGCAGTTACGCCCCATACAGCCGCACAGGGGATAATCGGAGCAAGCACCATGGCGATAAGACGCTGTTTTCCTGAGTCAATTACTCTGGTTCCCATAACCCCGCTAACATTACAGCAAAAGCTCATAAACAGCGGCATGAATGCTTTTCCCTGCAAACCAAGACGCTGCATAAAACGATCGGTCACATAGCTTAAACGGGCCATATAGCCCACATCCTCCAGAACAGCTATAACCAGAAATACTGCCAGCACGAAAAACAGCATCGCTAGAGCCATGCCTAATCCCGGAACCAATCCATCTACGACAAGTGCAGTCAGCCAGGCAGGCAAGCCGGCCATAGTACTGGGCAGTAATCCAGCAAGTACGGATATTCCGCCCATAGCAAGGGATGCAACCGGCATCCCTATCACCAATGCTGCCATCAGGGCTGCCATCATAATCCCCAGAGCAATAAAATTGCCCCATAGCGGATGAGTAGCCGCCCGGTCAAACTTGCCTTGCAGCGGTACTTTGCTTCCCTCCGGCCAGCTGACAACTTTTCCGCTTATTTCTTTTATCCAATTATAGCGACTCTCCGCCGCCAGCAAGACCCCTTCCGGATAGCGGCTCAAGGTCTCTTCCATTTTCGTCCATTCTGCCGGCTGCATACTTTCTTTTACGATTTTCACAACCTCACTGTCCCCTTCCAGCAATTTCACTGCCGCCCAGTCGGCCGGATAGGAAGCTGGTATTATACCGGCAATTTTCTTCTTGATATCCTTGAATAACAAAGCATATTCCTCTTTAAATTCCGGTTTTTGAGGATTATATTGCATCCGTCCCAGACGCATTTCTGCCACTGCTTCCTGCAGTTCCTTAACGCCCTGGTTGCGGGCAGCGCTCATGGGCACGACTTTAATTCCCAATGCTTTTTCCAGAGCTCCAACATCAATTTCGCGCTCCTGTCCTTTGGCCACATCCATCATATTTAGGGCCAGGATAACTGGCGCCGGCAGCATAACCAGTTCTGATAAAATGTAAAGGGAGCGTTCCAACTGGGAAGCATCTACCATAGCGATTACCAGGTCAGGCTGTTCTTCTATAATATAGTTGCGGCTGATCCTTTCTTCCAAAGAATTAGCCGTAAGGCTGTAAGTTCCGGGCAGGTCTACTAATAAATATTCTCTCCCGGCATATCTAAAATTCCCGGTCTTTTGTTCTACTGTTTTACCAGGCCAATTCCCCACATGCTGCCGGGAACCCGTTAATCTGTTAAAGACTGTTGACTTTCCAGTATTGGGCTGACCCGCCAGTGCTATGACAAAGGATTTATCGGCTGCTGCTGTCTGTCCTGGAACCGCCATGCTATTTCCTCCTCACCTTAATCTTCTCGGCTTCTCCCCGTCCCAAAGCTATTTGACTATCTCGCAGAAACACCAGCAATGGCCCCCGGGAAAAGTTTTGCAGCATGGTAAATTCCACATTGCCGGTAAAACCCATGGCCGACACCCGGCTAATAAAATTTCTGCCCCCGGTTATTTTTTCAACTATCCCTGTTTCTCCAGCCTTTAAAGCGGTTAAACTTAGCATTTATCGTATCCCCTTTCATCTCAGCTTATTTCCACCTTGATTTTACTGCCAAATATTATAAATAATAATGTGCTGGCCTGGATGCATGAAAGCTCCGGCCCCCAATACTCCCCATGAGAAACAGCAACTGCTCGTATTGCGTCTCCAGGGGGACGTGCCTTAAGCCTGGGATCATCTATACTATAATAATGGTTGATATTGATTATCGTTTTCAACTCCTGGAGGTATCTCGATTGCCCCAAGAGGTATTTCTCTCTCCCCGTTACAGTAATATTTATGTGAAACAGGAAAATGTTAAATTATATAGAAGATAATCAAGTATATCTTTGAACAAGGAAAGAATAGACTGATGTTATATTTAAGCACCTTGAGCTATACCCATGAGGAAATACTGACCCGAAGGAAGGAAGCAGCCCGGCGTTTAACCTTAATTTCGCCCAATATAAAAGATATGAGCATTCGCCAAATAGGCAGTTCGGATCTGAAGCTGCTTTTTGACTTATATGATGAATTATTCTTCGAGCAACAATTTGCCAAAGAGTACCAGGGCAAAATAAACTTTTCTCTTTCCACCCGTTTGATTAAGACAGCAGGAAAGACTATTAGTCTCAAAAACATAAGCCAGTTAAAACCAGAAAAAGTGGCATTGGAGATAAGAATAGGAAGCTATTTTTTCTTCCGGTATGATGAAATAGAAAGTGAAAAAAGCGTGGCGGGAATTGTATGCAGCAGCGCCCTGGAAGCCTTGCAGCTGGTTTTCGAGCATGAGCTTTGTCATGTAATTGAGTTTATTATGTTTAAGGCCTCCAACTGCAGTAAGGAAAGATTCAAAACCCTGGCCAAAAATCTATTCGGGCATACGCAAAGCACGCACCAGCTACCCACTCCCGGACAAATAGCCCAGGAGAAATATGGTTTAAAAATAGGTGATACAGTAAGCTTTAATTTTGATAATCACAGGCAGAAGGGCACATTGTACAGAATTAACCAGAGAGCCACGGTAATGGTTCAAGACAAAAAAGGAAACTACGTCGACCAGCAGGGCAACCGTTATATCAAGTATTATGTACCCATTAGCTGTCTGGAATCATAGCAAAATACTTTAAACGGGAATATTCAACAGACACAAAAAAGCCACGGGCAGCGCATCGCTGCAGATTCCTAGTTAACAAAACTAGGTGTAGATATTG
>CAZCTN010000027.1:0-47211 GCA_964501655.1 uncultured Syntrophomonas sp. | reverse complement strand
ATTACCAAATAAATGGTGGGTTATTCCATTTACACAGAAGGATTTACACTCCCAAGTACACGTCGATGAACAAACTCTTAAGAATGTTCTGGCAAATCATTGGGACGCTGTTATTAACAGAAATATCTCCGAATGCAAGCCCTTCATCGATCAATATGTTGAAAAAGTCCTAGTTTATGGAGACTATGTCAAAGTAGTCTTCCATCTCTACATAGACCTGGTTTCATTTGGCTACCCTACTATAAAATGATACAAATGCACACCCCTGGTCAATCTTTCAACGATTTCAAGACGGGGGTGTGCATTTATCGTGAAGGGGGGTGCAAAATTTTAGAAGGATTCCTATTCATATACGCATACAGCATGTACTTAAGTTCCCATACCATTTGCTCTGTTACTACGCGAACTCAAATTAACTTATTAAGTCTTCATATCTATCTTTTTTCAAGAAGTATACCCTTCCACTCATCTCTGACCTTTGCACCTATCATCAAAGTTCCAACTTCATTTATGAGTAAGCGTAAAACATCCAACACCTTGACTATTTACCCTCGGATGTGTTCCCTGTTATAGGCATTCTGCAGTCCTCGGGCAGTGTCTCCGACCAGGGCATCAAGCTATCAATAACTGCTACGTCTCTGGTATCCACATTAGGCAACTGCTCAAATAGATATACCAGGTAATTATATGGCTTTAAACCATTCTCTTTGGCCGTTTCAATCATGCTGTACATGATTGCAGTACCCCTGGCACCCCGGGGAGTATTGGAAAACAGAAAGTTCTTTCTGCTAATTACAAAGGGTTTAATCGAGCGCTCAGCTCGGTTATTATTCATTTCCAATCTGCCATTCAGCAGGAAATTGCTTAGTTTATCCCATTGATTCAGGCAATAGGTGATAGCCTGACCGAAAGCACTTTTGGGTATGGTTAGCTGCCTTTGTCTCTTCAGCCAGGTATGAAATTCATCAAGTATTGGTTTGCTTTTTTGCAAGCGTTGCTGGTAGCGTTCTTCAGCTGATACATCGGTCAGTTGCCTCTCAATGGCAAACAATTTATTACAATATTCAAACCCCACCTTGGCTGCCACCGGCTTGTCTTTCTGGTCTGCAGGCAAGGCTTTAAGTGCCTCGTTAAATTTACGACGCGCATGAGACCAGCACCCAATAAGGGTAACTTCCTTAAGTTGCCCATAAGCACTATATCCATCAGTATGTAAATAGCCTTTAAAGCCAGTAAGAAAACTTACCGGATGTTTGCTGGCTCTGGTGGTCTGATAATCATAAAGTACTATAGGCGGACCATCTCTTCCAGTCCGATATAGCCACATATATGATTTGGATTCGGCATTACGCCCTGGTTCTTTCAGTACCTGCAGAGTAGTCTCGTCGGCATGCAGGATATCTCGCTTAATTAGCTGCTCATGCATCCGATCATATAGTATCTTGAGCCATGGATCTGCTACTGCTAGTAGCCAATTGGCCATGGTCTGACGTGACAGTTCAATTCCTAACCGCGATAATTGCTTTTCCTGTCTATACAGCGGCATGCTGTTGGTATACTTTTGGTCCATTATGTAAGCCAGTATAGAGGGAGAAGCTAGACTGCCCGGTAATATCGGATTAGGCATTGGGGCCTTGATTATTGTCGTCTTATATTCTTCTTTTTCACACTGGCGGCATGCATATATTAATTGAACATGCTTGACCAGCTTTACCTGGGGTGGTATTAACTTTAACTCCTGCCTTATCTGGACGCTCATTTCATGAATAATTGCATTGCAGCGGGAGCAGATTAGTTCATCATCTTCTAAACGGTATTCGATTACTTCAACCGGCAGGTCCTCAAGTTGCTTTGCTCTTTGCCCGGCTTGCTTTTTCTTCCGCTGATAGTTAATAGTCTCCATGGTGGGCTCTTCCAGTTCAGGATTAGCAATATCCTCAGCTTCATTAAACAAGTTAAGTTGTTCGGGATCAGTTTTCTCACTAGATGGCCCAAACTGTCTTTCGCGACTCAAGCGAAATTGCTCTTCATACCATTTAAGTTTGGCATTAAGCTCGGCAATTTGCTGTTCCTGCACAAGGATTTTATCATTTAGTTCTACTATAATTTCAGCCGTATTTTCTTGCATTTTCATACTATTATTATACCATAAAATCGGTGTCTTTGCAGCCTAAAAATGCCTAAATATCCGGGCTTTGAGCTGTTTTTTCGTTAAAGAATAACTCGTTGTTTTACTGCTTTATGAGCCTGCTTTTGTTTTAATGGTAATCCATCTAACAGCCAACGAAATTGACGGTAGCTGACCCTAACTACATCGGTATTATCTGTAGGCCAATTAAACTTACCCCGTTCCAAACGCCGATAGTGTAGCCAGAACCCGTTATGATCCCACTGCAAAATCTTTATCTTATCCCGCTTACGGTTGCAAAATACAAACAGGCAGGGGCTGAATGGATCCAAGTTAAAGACTTCTTTGACTAGTACCGCTAATCCATCAATGGATTTTCTTAGATCAGTGCTGCCGCAAGCTAAATAAACTTGTCTGCCTGATATTTCGCTTATCATATTGTTTGCAGAACCTGTACAATCTCCCGGAGAAGATGATGATCGAAACCTTTATTAACCTCAATAGTTACCTGGCCAATATGGACTGCTATTGAATCAAGATTACTTCCTTGCTTCCCATTATCCAAAGCTAGGGAAATCCATTTAACAGGCTCTTCTTTTTCCACCGGTTTGGTTCTCAATTTCCTGCGCCAGTAATAAAACTGGCTTTCTCTGATTCCTTGCTCCTGGCACCAGGCCTTAATCCTATCTCCACTGCTTTCAAACTCTGCCAGACGCTGTTCCCACAGGCTGGGCAAATCTTTTTCGGGCATTCCTGAACACCTCCTGTTTTTGGGTTCAGGTTATTTTCTCATGTTTGTTCGATAATTCCCACGTGCGAAATATTTGACGCTTACATTTATGATAAAAAAGCTTGTGATGAAAATACCAATTTTTTTCTGAAACTTTTTACGCTTTTGTGAATCTATATAGTTAATAATGGTATTAAGGAGAAACAAATAACATAAAATACCTGAAACTTTTTTTGATCAGAGGAATCTATTTATTAGTTAGTGATTAGTGAATTGCAGAGTAATAAAAAATATTTATTGTGAAGTGTTACTTTCCTACAGGAACAAGATATTACAGAACTGCAAAGGAGAAATAAGTATGGCTAAGTCAGTTGAGTTGGAAAATATCGTTGAAACACATAAAGATTATGTGTATAACCTAGCGTATTATTTATGTCGTGATTCCTATGAGGCTGATGACTTAACCCAGGAGACATTTCTTAAAGCATTTGAACATCTTGATGACTTTAGGGGAGAATCAAGTTTGCGAACCTGGCTTTCTCGTATAACCATTAATGCCTATAATTCCAAGCAGAGAAAACAAGCTAGGCACCAGTCTATTTGTCTTGAGGTCATAAGTCCCCTGGCAGATACTTATTATGATCCAGAAAGACTCATTATCAGGAAGGAACTACAGTGGTGCATTCATCATGTTCTGCAGCATCATGTCAGCAAAGAACAAAAAACAATCCTTGTTCTTAGGGACTTAAACGAAATGAGTTACGAAGAAATAGCCGAAGTGTTAGATATTTCTGTCAGTGCTGTTAAGTCAAGACTACACAGGGCTAGAATGGCTTTTAGGAACCATCTAGTAATATCAGGATGCGCTAAATTAATGAAGGATTATACCTGTTATTGTGAGGGGGTAATGGAATTATGAATTGCACTAAAGTAGTCTCTCTGTTAAGTGAATGGCTTGATGGTGATCTTGATAAATTGACCCAAAAACAGCTAGAACATCATTTAAGCAAATGTTCCAGCTGCCAAAAAGAGCTATCCTTATTATCAAAGTCGCTGAAGATTTTAAGGGCCGCAGATATAATGAAGCCGCACAATTAGATATTGTTCTAGGCGTTTCCAGTACTTAAAAGGTAATATGCAAAACTAATTGGACTATTAGGATGTAAATAGCCCCTTAGTATTCTATTGGCTTCATTCGCAATAGCGTAAGTAAAATCAAATTTAGGGGGGTGAGGAAAAAAGAACTTTAGTAATCAGGTAGTAAACTTACATTATCCAGAAAGGAAGGAAAGATTATGAAATCAGAACAGGAGTACAGAGATAGCATTAGAGCTATGAAACCCGTCGTTTACGCATTTGGCGAAAAAGTTGAGCAGGTTGTAGATCATCCAGCATTTGCTCCTACTTTTAATTCTATTGCCCTAACCTATAAGATGGCTAAAAAAACAGAAAACGAAACTTTAATGACGGTTAAATCGCCTTTTACTGGTAAGCCGATCAATCGTTTCCTACACATTTGCCAGTCGCCCGAGGAGTTGATTAAGAGAGCTGAACTGAGTAAATTCCTTACTCCATTTCACGGCGCATGCGTAGGTGCTCGCTGTGTTGGTACAGCGGCCCTTAATACACTGTATATGATTACAGGTGATATTGATAAAAAATATGGTACTGAATATCACGATAGATTCCTTAATTTTTTGAAATATGTACAAGAAGAAGACTTGGTAACCAGTGGTATGGTAACTGACGCCAAAGGGGATAGGTCGTTAAGTCCCAGTCAACAAGCCGATCCTGATGTCTACCTGCATGTGGTAGAAAAACGGGAAGACGGAATCGTGGTTAGAGGAGCCAAAGCTCATCAATCCGGTGCTGCCCTAGCTCATTTTAATGTGGTAGTTCCGACTACATCCATGAAAGAAAATGAAAAGGAATTCGCTGTAGCTTTTGCGGTACCCCCAAATGCCCCTGGGATTGTTCATGTTGCCGAAGGACCTGCGCCTAATGCCCGCCGATTATATGACACCGATGAAATGGATTTCGGTAATGCTGAGTATGGTGTGCATGGTTCAACTCTCGTAGTATTTAACGATGTATTTATTCCCAATGAAATGGTGTTTATGTGCGGTGAAAACGAATTTGCCGGTGTGATGGCAGCTGTTTTTGGCACCTTCCAGCGTCTGGCAACGGCTAGTTGTAAGTCCGGACATTGCGATTTGACCTATGGTGCAGCGGCCGTGGCAGCAGACTATAACGGCATCGACAAAATAAGTCACATTAAGGACAAAATCGTGGAAATGTCATTCCAGTCAGCATTAGCTTATGGTACCGCTATTGCTTCAGCTTATAAAGCTAAAGCTCATCCATCTGGTGGCTATATTCCTGATGACCTACTCGTTAATGCTGCCAAACTTCAGGCAGTTGATGCAGTATGGAACGCATCAAAATTAGCAACTGAAATCGTTGGTGGCATTGTTTCTACAGCCCCGACGCAAAAAGATTTTGACAACCCGGAAATTTCAAAATATGTTGATAAATACTTTAAAGGCAAAGCCGATGTTTCCACGGAGGATCGGGTGCGCATTACCCGCTTAATTGAGTACCTCTGTGGACAGGGCTCCATTGTTCCCACTGAAACATCCCATGGTGGCGGACCGGCTGCAGTTCAGAGATTAGGAATGCGCATGAACAACAACCTTAATTACTTAAAGGGAAGCGCTATGAGAATGGCTGGTATAAAGAAGTAGGAACAACTACGCCATTATACCTGGTTCTCCTGACGGAGAGCCAGGAAGTCTTTATTATACCCGGATAAGATAGTAATAATGAAGCTAAAAATAGGGGTCTTGATCATTAGATCGTTAACCCTCTAGTTGAGTATGCTCTATTTCCTAAGAAAGGCGGAGTGTTTATGAAAAGTAAGGTAACGTCTCTCGATCAGGTAATTGATAGAATTCATGATGGTGCAACCATCATGATTGGTGGATTCTTTGCGGTGGGAGTACCCCTCAAATGTATCGAGAAACTAGTTGAAAAAGGAGTAAAGGATCTTACCCTTATTGCTATTGCCAACGCGAACCCCGGTGGTGGATTCGAAACGGCTTTGTTGTTTGAGAACCATCAGGTAAAAAAGTTTATCACCTCCCATACTGGAACTAACCCTTTGGCGATCGAACAATACAAGAATGGAGAAATTGATATAGAGTATTACCCAATGGGTAACTGGATTGAAAAAATACGAGCTGGAGGAGCTGGCCTGGGTGGAATCCTTACTCCTACAGGGGTTGGAACCTTTACGGAGAAAGGTAAACAGAAATTTATTATTAATGGTAGAGACTATTTTTTAGAAGAGCCTATTAGGGCAGAATATGCTTTTATTAAGGGCCACCGAGCAGACACTATGGGTAATATAGAATACCGCGGAGTATCAATCAACTGCAATCCGATTATGGCAACAGCAGCCGACTATGTTGTCACTGAAGTCGATGAAATCGTTAATGTTGGTGAAATAGAACCCATCCGGGTTGGAACTCCCGGTATTTTTGTCGACGCTGTAGTTCAAGGCTATAGTTATCAAGAACATCAGGAAATTTATGAGAAGTTCTGGGTACGTAGCGGAATGCTAAAAGCTTAATTGTAATTGAATTGTAAGGAGGCAAGAAGTATGAATTTCAGGGAAATGATCGCGCGGCGGGCCGCACTTGAACTTAACGATGGCGAAGTCGTAAACCTGGGGTTTGGTATCCCTACTGCTGTGCCCAATTACATCCCCGATGGTGTGGAAGTGATACTACAAACTGAGAATGGTTGTCTGCTTTTTGGCCCGACACCGGAATTAGGTCAGCAAGACGCCGATGTTGGAAATGCCGGGGGTCAGCCAATTACGTTACTACCCGGAGCATCCATATTTGATTCGGCTACTTCTTTTTGCATCATAAGAGGGGGGCATGTTGACGCCACCTGTTTGGGTGCTTTAGAAGTTGATCAGGCGGGCAACATTGCCAATTGGGCTAGGCCTATTGCTCCTGGTCGATATCAACCCGGGCCGGGTGGCGCTATGGATTTGGTTACTGGTGCTCGTAAAGTAGTTGCGATGCTCCAGCATGTTGATAAAAATGGAAATTCCAAAGTTAAGAAATGTTGCTCCCTTCCACTCACCGGCGCAAGCGTTCTCGATGTGATCATAACGGACAAGGCAGTTTTTGATGTTACACCTAACGGTCTTGTTCTTAAAGAAATCATTGCCGGAATGACCGCGGAAGATATTGAAAAGATTACCGAAGCTGAATTCACCGTTGCTCCCGATGTATGCGAATACCGACTATAGTAATACAGGGAAGCATTTTGTCCAAGAAAAATACAATGAAACAATAACCCGTCTAGTCAAGAACGGTGGATGGTTCGCCGTTCTTGATGGACAAGGTTGATTAGTTTAAGTTTAAACCCAGCTATACACTAGCTGAATTAATGTAATGCGCCCTTTTTTAAAGCTTTGTAAGAAAGTTTAACATCTCTAATTGAAAAATTAAAGAGAAAAAAATGAAAATAAGGAGAGGATTTTAATGTCAGAATCGAAAGAATGGGCAAATCCAGCCCCCGCAGGTCTCGTAGCATTAGCTGTTGCTTGTTTCATTTTTTATGCAATCTTATCAGGTACGGTAAAACCAGGTGCTATGCCACTGTTAGGTTGTTGGTTAATAGGCGGTTTTGTGGTTCAATTGATTACAGGGTTACTGGAACTTAAAGAAGGAGCCTTAACCGGTGGTAATGTATTTCTATTCTTTTCCGCCTTTTTTATGCTTGTAGGTGGCATGGAAATGTTTGTCAAGTTCTTTGCGGGAATCTACCAATGGCAAATTGACACAACCATTGATGGCTGGGCATGGTTGGTATTGTTTATTATCCTCATATTTTATTCTTTTGCATATTTCAAACAATCAGCCTTTGTTATGAATCTCCTTTTAATCTTCTTAGATATTGGAGTTTTCTTTGTCACATTTATCGATATTGGTTGGATGAATCCCGCTTTTAAGCCTTTTGCAGCTTATGCATTATTGATAACTGGAGTATGTGGCATTTATATGTCTAGTGCAATCATTTTGAATGCGGCTTTTGGAAAAACTATTCTACCCGTTGGGAAACCTATAATAAAATAACCACTTTCTCCTTTTTAAGGGGGTACCTTGAACGAGGTTTTCAAGGCCCCCTCTCTCCCCCTTAAAAGATTAGAAGGTTAACAAAAAAGACTTTTACTCAAGAGTGATTAGTCGGTCATATTTCATTTATCTTAAGACCGGTTTTAAAAGGGGTATTATCAATTATGAATATAAAAGTAACAAAACATGCCATAAGAAGATATCGAGAGAGGTTGTTTGATTTTTCTTCCTCTAATGAACAGGTGGCCAAAATTCTCCAGAATATTTCCACGATGGGGAAAATGATTCAGCCTAAACCAAATTTTGCTGAAAACTGCTTTGAAATTAAGTACAAAGGGATCTCGATAGTGATAATTGAAGAACTCGATACCCGAGTCATAATTACCTGTTTAGGAGAGGACAGCTACCGAAAGTGGATCAAAACAGAGGGGGTTCGTTTAAAAATCAGCCAAAGAATCCTATTTATAGCCTAGATACTGATTTTGCTTATCTTATTGAGAATGTCTTTTGGAAGATTCGTTCGTTAGGAAAAATTGCTAATCAGAACTTAATAATACGGGATATGATTCCGTATTATTTCACTCACCCCCCACTAGTGATGCTCCACAGGACTGTGATGGTTTCTGTGGGCAACTCTTTTTCTTGATAAGTAAAAAAGACCCTCCCGGATAATAAAAGACCCGCAAACTAACATTTAAGCTATTTTTGCCTGTGTTCCGTATAGTTTAATATTAAACTGTAATTACCGTACCGTCTCTAAAAATAAACTGGATGTTATCAGCACCATAAACTATTACTTTATCAATGGCTGCTAACCATAATCTTTCATCAAAATCATCGACTAGAAGCGGTCGGGTTTCGATTTCCCGAATAAACCTTTCCAGTGTCAATGATTTGTTTTGACGGTTTCGCTGCTTATCCTCCAGTTCGGCAACCCGCTCTGTTGCTATCCGGTGACGCTCCATGTATCCCTGGTGCCGTTCGTTAAATTCATCCTGATTAACCGAAAAGCGGGCATTATCATAAATGGATTTTCTCGTGAGTTCGGAAACAATCTCAATTTCGCGGTGCAGTTCCTTAAGTTCCGTATCAATTGCTGAACAGTCGCATAAGACTTCTTGGGCTAGCTGGCAGTTGGCGAGCAGCTCATCCCGACCACCCATTAATATATTAAATGCCGTCAGAAACCGCTGCTTAACTTCATCTTCTGTGAGATGGGGTGTTAGACAAGGTTTATCGTTTTTGTACTTCTCATTACACCGCCATACCGTGCGCCGGTATTTAGTATTTGAACCCCAGACCTTGGAGCCGTAAAAACCACCACACTCTCCGCAGATGATTTTTGCAGCGAACGGGCTGTGGCAGCTAATTGGTCTGCCAAGCTTTTTACGCCGTTTCATCTCAATCTGCACCATGTCGAATTCGTCAGGCTCAATAATGGCGGGATGGCTGTTTTGTACATAGTATTGCGGCACCTCGCCCTCGTTTAATTTGGTGGTCTTGGTAAGAAAATCCACCGTGAAGCGTTTTTGCAGAAGTGCGTCACCCTTATATTTTTCATTGGTCAGAATGCTTATTACTGTAGCCACTTGCCAGGTTTTCTTACCGCATGGCGAGAGGATACCCTGATTGACAAGATGCTTAGCGATGGCTGATGGCGTTTTACCCTCAAGAAACATCCTGTAAATCAGTCTCACTGTTTCCGCTTCCTTTTCTACGATTTTGGGCGACCCATCCTCGCCCTTTTCATAGCCAAGGAAGTGGGGGTAAGGCATGCTGACTTTACCATCAGCCATACGCTTACGTTGGCCCCAGGTTACATTTTCGGAAATTGAACGGCTTTCCTCTTGCGCCAAACTGGACATAATGGTGATAAGCAACTCACCCTTGCTGTCCAGCGTGTAAATATTCTCCTTCTCAAAATAGACCTCAACATCTTTTTCCTTTAACTTGCGCACCGTAACCAGAGAATCAACCGTGTTTCTCGCAAAGCGGCTGACTGACTTGGTGATTATTAAATCCATCATCCCATCCAGGGCATCTGCAACCATTTGTTTGAACCCATCGCGTTTTTTGGTGTTGGTAGCGCTGATGCCTTCATCGGTGTAGATTCCGGCAAAAACCCAATCAGCACGTTCGTTAATGTATTTCGTATAGTAGTCTACCTGGGCTTCATAGCTGGTAAGCTGTTCCTCAGAATCTGTTGAAACGCGGGCGTATGCGGCTACTCTTTTTCTTGCTACCCCAGGCGTTTCCGGTACAAGACGGTTTATGGTTGGTGGTATGACAGTAACGGCTCGGGCGGGCTTCACTTCAAATCCCCCCTTTGGTATGCAAGCGCCCTTTCCCGCGCCTGCTGTTTCTTTTCATCGTCCCAGCTCGATTTGCGCGACCGGTCTTGCCAGAGGGCTTCAACTTCACGACCATCCTGAAATATATAGATGACCTTGCTGGCTTCCGGCACCCGCATCTGTTTAATCTGTGCCTTGAAAACCTCCTCGTCGAATTCCGCTAGGCCCAGCACTTCAGCGGTCATCGAAAATAAGATTGGCTCCGGAATCTGTTTAGCTGGACAGGCGTTTTTGCCGGATTGGACGAAGGTAGCACAGTTCCACGCTGCATGCCCCTTGTAGGTTACCCGTCGGTAGTTTTTTCCGCAGCGGGGGCAGAGGATTAAACCGGAAAACGGGTAATTGTTGGCCGGGTTTTCCTTCACATTTCTGTTCTCCCGGCGTTCAGCCATTATTTCCTGCGCCTTTTGAAATGTTAGAGGATCAATGATTGGCTCATGGGTTCCTTCAACATAGTACTTTGGCAGGGTTCCCCCGTTATAAACCAGCTTTTTTGACAAATGGTCAGCAACATACTTTTTCTGAAGCAGTGCGTTACCAGAATACTTTTCGTTATTAAGGATGGCCAGAACCCGTTTTGCTGTCCACTGTCTGCCGCGATAGGTTAACGCACCCGTTTCCCGCAGCTTGCCAGCAATCCGATCGCACCCCAGGCCGTTTATGTAATAAGTATAGATCTTTCGAACGATTTCAGCCTGTTCCTGATCGATTTCAATTTGACCATTGTTGATTCGGTACCCGTACATGAAACGCATGTTTACGATCTCACCTTGCTGAAAACGCTTGCGAATCCGCCATTTGCAGTTCTCACTAACCGAGCGGCTTTCTTCCTGGGCATAGGATGCCAGGATGGTCAACATTAGTTCACCGTCCCCGTTCATGGAGTGAATATTCTGTTCCTCAAAATACACGTCAACACCAAGCATTTTCAGTTTCCGCACGGTTTCCAGGAGTGTTACCGTGTTGCGGGCAAAACGTGATATAGATTTTGTAATGACCATGTCAATCTGGCCAACCTTGCAGTCGGCAATCAGACGCTGAAACTCCGGGCGAGCGTCTTTGGTTCCTGTCAGTGCCTCGTCGGCGTATACACCAGCGTATTCCCAATCCGGGCGTTGCTGAATGAGGTTGCTGTAATAGCTGACTTGGGCCGCTAGAGATTGTAACATCGCATCTTTTCCGGATGAAACACGTGCATATGCGGCAACCCGTAATCTCATCGGGAGCGGGAGCACCGAAGGTGATATCTTCGTAACTATTCTATCCATAATGACCTCCTTTCGCTATAACATATTCGCTCGAAACGCCCATATTATCAAGCGTTTTGGCGATATATACTGCGTTTAGAAAGCCCATATTTTTCAGCGATAGATGTCTCAATTTTTATCAGTTCATCTTCACTTATAATTCCTGCTGCAAGCCATTTTTTAAATACCGCTATCGTGGCTGTATAGTAGATAACTGCTAACGCCTTACTCATACCGCACCACCTTTGACCTGCCGTAGCAGGCTCGAGAGCAGTATTTACGGTTCTTATTTCCATAGCTTTCAAACTCACGACCACATACAGGGCAGGTAAAAGTATAGATGGCTTTCCGGTTGACGGCTTCCGGATGGTCGTTCCACCAGGCCATGCGGCATTTATCCGAACAGAACCGTTTAGGCTTCACACCAGCGGTCTGAGCAAGAGGTGTTCCGCACTGTCGGCAGAATATCCCTTCCTTCTGAACACCGGTTCCAGTATAAGCACTACCAAGGTTGTTCCTGCGACAGAATGACTTCACTGTGTTTTCCGAAATACCGAGAGCCTTCGATATTCTTGAATAGCTAAAGCCTTGCCGGCGCATTTTAATGATTTGCTCTTTTTGCTGTTTCGTCATTGTGATACCTCCTCCGAAGGCAAACCTCAAAAAGCCTTCGGTATAAGCCACAGGCGGAAGAAGAATCGGACGGTATCAAAAATAAAAACACCCTAATACCTCCCACTGATATGCAAAAAATCAGCGGAACTCGCCCCCCCAAAAAAGAAACAGCCCGCAGAGCGTGTTGATTTGCTCCACGGGCGAGTCTTGGGTTATGGTGCTAAGATTTCTGGGGTGAGATGTATTCTGCCATTCTTTCAATTAGTAATCCGGCATATTCGCCCTTTACAACCTTGCCTGACCGGGCATTTTTCTGCCAGTAGTCCGGGGAATTGATTATACCTTTACTGATCAGCAGGTCCAGCGCTTCTGTTAGATCATCCTTTTCACACTCTGTTTCTTCAATATATTTAATTCCTAAATGGGATAATATCGCCTTTGATATCCCTGTAACAATAGCTTTCTTGTGAATATCAAACAAGACATTATCCTGGCTGTTATCGATAAATCCTATCTCAATTAAAACCGCCGGTGCTTTGGTTTTTCTTAAAACATGAAAGTTACCGGTTTTAACTCCACGATCTTTAAAGCCAGCTTCTACTAATGCTTTTTGTATTTTTGTTGCTAAACTTATAGTCTTTTCTGATGCATTCATATAAGTATAGGTTTCAGCACCTGTGCCTGTTTCCGGTTTAAATGCATTCCTGTGAAATGATATAAAGTAATTATAATTTTGCTGATTGGCAAAAGCACTTCTTTGAGTTAGACCCACAGTCACATCAGCGGTTCGAGTTTCATCAACGTTAATACCATGCCTTCTAATTTCTTCAGCTACTTCCCGACCCAGGCTCAGTACGTCTGCCGCTTCCTTACGTCCGTTATATACTGCCCCCGGATCAGTCCCGCCATGGCCATAATCAAAACACAGCTTAATCATGGGCAGAATCCTCCTTGCTCAGTTGGGCTAAAACAGCCTTTAATTTCTCAGGTATGGGCAGGCCAATCTTAGCGGTGTTTTCCAGAATACTGATACCTTCATTGGATAAGTAGAAGAAAATAACTGCTGTTCGTATAGCCCCGCCGCTTTTAATAAACTCCGTATCAATAACATTGGCCACAGCCACCAGCATAAATATTAATATCTTCTTCATAATGCCCGTAGCACCAACTTCACTGGAAAGTTGTTTTTCTGCAATAGCTACCATGACTCCAGTTAGGTAGTCGATTATGACAAAAGCCAGTAGAGCAAAGAGAAACCCATCCCATCCTCCCAACAACCAGCCTAAATAACCGCCTATGGCAGTTGTAACGATTTGAATTGCATTAATAATGTCTTTCATAATAAACCCCCTTTTATTTCGTTAAATAAAAAAAAGCCTTTCGGCTTTTGACAAAATAATTAAATTCTAAATTCCCCTGAGTTAAGCCAGTTTACGCCACCATTCACAAGATGCAAACCCGCCATATGTGTTATTGGTTGAGATAGAACCCATAAAACCAATTCTATCCGGTGCGCTCAGCCAGGATGATACATTGACATCAGATTTAAATTTTATCCACGATTTGCCGTCATGTGATACAAAGAAATCATACTGAGTTGCAGATTTCCTCTGCAATTTCAAATAAATCCAATTGCCTGTCGGCCATCCGGCTATAGCGGTAAAGCCTTCTTCCGAGGCCCAGGATGTAGGACTGTTCCACTTCTTCCAACAAGCACCACGTCCATCCAGTCCAAATGACATGGCACGTCCACTACTTGAATCCCTTAGAAACAACGAAGTTTCATAGTAATTTATTTGTTGCGATAGCATCCTTAATTTAGCCGCATAAATCCAGGTAGTATCTGCAGTAAGAGACTGTTCTATACCAGTGAATTGTACGGTATCGCTGGTTGATAAAGATATTGTTCCTGATTTATACTGCTCCAAATAGGTTTGTCCCACCTGATTTACCCATTCCCAATTCGCAGGGAATTCGGTCGATCCATCATTGGCAAATTCATAATCATATTCTGAAGGACTGCCAGGCACGTCATCCGGCGAAGGATAAGCAGACCCTCCGCCTTCCCCACTGGCTCCAATAGTAATAACCTTGGTTTCATCATTTTGGGTTAAGGCTACATTACTGCCCGCAGCCAGGGTTACCTCTCCTGTTAGAACATTGGCACCCGATTTCTTTAGACCACTCACTCTGGGTAAGAAATCGTGAGGACTGTTCGCATGTCGGGCTTCGTTTAGATACTGGGGATGATCATCTTGATCTAAGCCAAGAATCAGTCCATGGGTATGGTTATGGCTTATACCCACCGGGCTTTCTGTAGCTGGATTAGATAAAACGCTGTCACTAGTGTACATGGATATGCGTTCAACTAGCTGTGCCAGCCTGATATCATGTTCCAGCATAATATTGTTTAGTTCCAGCACATAGGTTATTAATCCGGTTTCATTATCTTCCTCGCAGGTTATGCCTTTCACCCGAACCTTACCATCAAACCCGGCAATATCACTCCCTTCTGGTGGAATATACCAGCCTATCCAATCCCCAGGTATAAATGTTTCAAAAGGCTTAAGCTTATTGCCAGTAGAGTCAATATACTTAATTACCGTCCCCTGTATACCCCAGCTAACCATTGCTGCGCTTCTTAGAAACATCTGGCCGTAATCCTGCAGCCTGGCCCAGTCGTTAGGGATATTTCTTGCCTGCAGATAACCTTCCCTTCGTCCCCAGTCCGTCTGGCTGGTGGGATGCGAGGTTTCTATTAAGCTTCCGCCTTCCCCTTCTACCAGCAGAGCATTGGTTACTTTGGTGCTGTCACTTTGATTCTGGTGCTCTAAAATAGCCTGGCCTGGCCGGTATTTTACAGTGTCATATTTATCGGTTCCTTTTGATTTATAGAGTTTAAGATGCAGGCTGGACGTCATCTCAAAATCAAACAGTCCCATCCCGTCACTCAGCTTGTTTGCTACTTTGGAAAGCGGTGTTCCGGCATGAAAGGATATGTTAGTCATATCCTCAAAGGGATTACCCAAAGAATCGGTATCTGCAGTCCAATCTAATACTACACCGGGCAGGCAACCTCTTTGCTGGGCTTCCAACACAAGCTGCTTAAATATTGCAGCTCCATGAACATTGCTCCAGGATCTTTCCAGAGACGATGGATATGGCATTCCTTCCGGATATACTACCGCCCGTTCCAAAAGTGCCAGAACCCCTCTGCCGCTAACTTCAATCATCTGCTGCTCATTGTCATCTACATAAGCAGGCTTTCTGGACTCAATGATCCACTTAAACAGGTCAATCCCATCCAGTCTGCACAGTATCAGATTTTCATCAGCTATGTATTCCCGGTTGCCTCCTTTCACATCATATCTGCTGATACTAAATTTACCGCTGCCCGCGTTATTTAATAGAACCTGAAACGATTTATTTTTTGCGCCCTCAAGCTGGCAAAGGATGGTATTAGGGTTATTCTTATCGCAGACAAATAGCTCTATGCCAATATCATCAGCTGATTCTGCCTCATATACCTCAAGACCGATAATATTGCTGTACCTTACTCCAGGTGGATCTGGAACAGTTAGTGCTACCTTTACCGCACCGCTTTCAGCATCATTAGGAATTTGAATAATAATCTGCTGCCAGCTCCATGCGATTAAATTGCAGAGTTGTTCCCCTAAATAGACCGACCCGCCATATCCTCTGGCTGCCCTGTCAATATTATCCGGATCTGCTTCAGCTTTGGCTCCAAAGCCGCTGCCGTATATAGTAATGACACTTCCTTTAGCTGCCCTGGTAGTAGATAGTCTCTCTATAGTTGGAAAGGGTGGATCATCAGTGATGTTTTCATAATCGTAAAGGGCTCTTTTATTGCTCCAATCCGGGCCATATTTGGCTATGTTCTCATATAAATAAATGATTCGTTTATTAGGCCAGTCAGGCCCATACTTAGCCACATTCTCTATGCTGTATAGACAGCGTTTTAAGATATGAGTTATGGTAAAGGAACGCGTATTTGATATACTAGTACCGCTGTCATTAGTGGCCTGCACCCTCCAATACCAGGTGCCATCGAAAAGGGTAACAGCCATTCTGCAGGTAGTTCCTGAGCTAACATTATAAAAGGTGCTGCTTCTCTTGTTCTCACTGTCGAAGGTGTTAACGGTATCTACCTCGATAACTACAGTTGATGCCACCAGGTTGTCCTCTGTATCCGTATAAGTAGCATCAAAATGCAGCTGCAGTACATTAGCTTCATAAAGATCATCAGGTGAAACTAGATTTATTCCAGGTAATCCCATCTACTTCACCTGCCTAAGTCCAGCTTCCGACTGTAGCAATAATCCTTGCTGCTTTTGGCCCTAAAGTTAAGAGAGGTGGTGCAAGTGCATTCCTTATGTACACTGTGCTGCTCAGACTGTTTGGGCCTATGCTGGCGATGTCTAAGACGCTTTGCCAGGGACCGTCCTGTGACCAGGCCAGCATGAAGTCATCATGGTTTAATTGCAGGTTGACATTATTGGCTATTTTTTCAGTACTGGCATTTTTGACCTTAATAGATGTGATCTGGGTTGTACCCTCAGGCCTGTCCTCCCAGTCTATTAATGAGGTCAATTCATTTCCTGAGGTATCGCAAAACACGATATCATCTACCTGTTCTCCAGCTGCTTTCCTGCCGTATATATGAATACCACAAAGTTTAACCGTTGAGTTATATGACGAGGTTCTTATCCCAAAGCGCAATGCTTTTATCGGGCTTGAAAAGGACACGGTAAATATTTTATCTCTCCAATTGTCCAGATTGGCACTTGGGGTTGGATAAGAATAGACTGCTGTTTCCCAGCTGCCATCCATACCGTTGGTAGTATCTACGGAGCCTTGTATAACTCTTTCATCCAGACCACTTATTCCACTGGCTGGATATTGCACCCCAATCTTGTTTATCTCTCTGAGCTCGGGGAAAAAGAACCAGAATCCAAACCCCGGTTTATTGTCGGTGGCACCCCATGTCTGCGCCCGGTCCTCTCGGTTTAGGTTTTGTTTGCTTTGCCCATCTAACCAGCTGCTAACGCCATTTCCAAATATAGTGGCTAAATCAACCCAGGATTGATAGCGATAGCCCACTTCTGTCCCATCTATGTCAAATGGAATTCTATGTTCTAGTATTGCTGGGTACATCCTTTCACCTCATCTCCTAAAAATATGCCGGGTAATATTCAAGCTTGATACTTCCATCTGCTGTCCCATCACAGCTAAGACGTAACTGGTTATATCCGGATTCAAGTATTAACCAGTATGCATCTCCTCCATGCTTTATGGCTGATAGCATATTGGAGCCGCCTTTTTCACAGCTAAAATCCCCGCTATCAATTACAACGCTTTCTCCGCCACTGATAATTCCTTGATATTGAACCCACACTCCACTATCCAGGCATTCCAGCTTGGGATACTCCAGGGGTCCGGTTAAAGTTATGATTGCACTGGTTACCAGGGCAGTACCGGGATTATGATGGTTCCATTCGTATAAATCGGTATTTATCGTTTTCGTCTCCTGGGTTTTCAGAACACCATAAAAACAAGGCTCGGCCAGAAGGAACTCTACAGTAAACAAAGCGTAACCAGCCTGCTTTTTAACAAAACTGACCGGAGCATATATCTCTGCCAGGGCTTCTCTTTCAGTACCATCAGGAAGTATTCTTTTTAGGGTTTGCTGGCCCCGTATACCAAAGACACTGCTTAAAAACTCAATGTTTTGATATAGGGTCTGTGCTTGACTCAGGCCGCTGGGGATCTTTCCGGTTAGAAAATCTACTCCTCTTACCCACATGGCCAGCATAATAATTCTTTCTTCATAGCGCTTTTTAATCCAGCGCCTTCCGTTCTGAAAAGGCACTTGAATATTACTTCCTCTGAGCCCCGGTTTTCCTATGCCATCCGGAATTCCAATCACTGACCAGGCTTTAGTATTAAGTTCTACCCCGCCAAATTGCCAGGTTTGACCTTCCATGTATTGTTCACCTCCTTAAAGAAGTCCATAGGACTGCCTTAGAAGTACCCGGCGGGTGCTGTCTGCCGATGCCTCCTGCTTGGGATTATTAATGGTTATGTCATAGTTGTTAGTTACGCTGCCACCTGGTAAGGATGTCTCTGTACCGTCTTTTTTTATCCCCGCCTTTATAAGGGCTCTGGCTATAATTTCATCCAGTTTGTCTACCGGCACTACTGCTTCGGGTCCTGACTCACCTATCCCAATGATGCTGGGGCTGGTGAATATACCTCCGCTGGCATACCAGTTGACAGCTAACTTGGGTACCTCTGGCGGACTTAAGCTAAAGCTGCCGGTCAGCTTAAAATGCGGCAGCTTGATTTTAGGTATATTAATTTCCGGGAGCTTTAGGTTGGCAAAAAAGTTATATATGGCATCCACTACAGTTTTGACCGTATTTTTGGCAGCATTGATAGGTGTTTCAATAGCATTTTTTATTCCCTGCCAAATAGTACCCGTCACATTTTTGACTGTATTCCAAACCCCGGTTACGGTGTTTTTAATAAGATTTAGGACAAGAGAAATAACGCCTTGAATTAACTCCAGTGCGCCGCCTATTATGTTTTTGATTCCATTCCATAAGTCTTGAGTTAGACTCTTAATACCTTCCCAGACTCCCTGCCAGTCTCCTTTGATCAGGCTGGCAACGATCTTTATTATGTTTTTTATAACATTCAATACTGTAGATATAACGGAAGCTATGATTTTAAATGCAGCTGAAATAACTGCGACTATATCGTCTCCATACTTTTTCCATATAGCGCTGGCAACAGCAACAAAAGCCTGAATAAGGGTCTTGATCGCTTCAAATACCCCGTTCATAACTGCTTTTATTTGATTCCATACAGCAATTACGCTTTCTCTAAATTCTTCATTATTCTTAAAGAGCATGACAAAAATCGCAATAAATCCGGCTACGGCGGCTATGACTATTCCTATCGGGCCAGTTATTACTGCCAAAGCAGAGCCTAATGCAGCAGATACTCCTCCTGCTGCAGCTATAGCACCCGAAACAGCTGCAAAGGCTGATGATAGGCTTCCGGCAACAGCTACTATTTTTCCTATAACCATAACAACAGGTCCAATAGCTGCGGCAAATATGGCTATTTTAACAATTAGATTCTGCTGCTCTTTGGAAAGCCCCTGAAATTTATCCAATAAAGGTTTTATGATAGCTATCAGTTGTTCCAGAACGGGTATTAATATTTGTCCAAACTGTATACCTATTTGCTGGGCTTGCTCCTTCATAATCCTCAGTTTGTTGGTGGGGCTGTCCATGGTTCTGGCCAGGTCCCCCTGGGCATTCTTGGTGGCTTCCATGATAGCCCCGTAGCGAGCTTGCACTTTTTGGGCTTCAGTCAATTGCTCCCCCTGCTTGGCGATGCCATGGGTATATGCATAAGTCTTGATGGTGGTATCATTAACCAGGATGCCCAAGGCTTTTAATGGTTCAGCTTCACCGGAGATACCAGATTTTAATTTATCGAAGGCTTCCTCTGGTTTTAGGTTGTAAAAGGAGGCCATATCATAGGAGAGCTGGGTTAAGCCTTCGGACATCTGCAAGGATTCATCCGTTGCCAGTCCCATGGAGGTGAGCATGGCATTATATGTAGCCATATTGTTTCTGACATTGTACGCATTAAGCCCCAGGGCTTTAGAGGTTTCTTCTGACCACTTCCTGGCTTCCCCGGCTATAGAACCCATGGCCACTTCGAAAAGGTTTTCAGACTCCACCGCATCCATGGCCATCTTTGTGGCGGCAGTGCCGATACCAACCAGAGGCAGAGTAACGGCAGTCGATAGCCTGGTGCCGGCTGAGACCATCTTATCGCCTACGGCCTTCATCTTTTCCCCGGCTTTATCCATACTCTCCGACAGCTTATACCAGGCTGAGCTTTTTTCTTTTAGTTCCCGGGTGGTTGCTTGTAACTCCCGCTGCATTTTATTAAGCTCAGCGTTGGCATAGTTGAGCTTAATCTTTAGATTCTCCGTTGCTTTGGCGTCCAGGCCCTTCTTATCAACGCTTTCCTGGTAAGACCGAGCCAGGGCTTCTACCTTTTGTCTCTGCAGTTCTATTTGCCGGTTTAGAGTATCGGTTTTCAACTTAAGCCCTTCCGCAGACTTGCCAAAGTCGCCCAGCTTGGAGCTGGCGTGGGCAAACTCGCTCTGCACTATCTTCAGGCTTCTTTGTATTTTACTTATTCCTGCTTGAAAGCCTCGATCGTCGAGCCCTATCCTGGCTACCACGGTGTTGCTGCCACTGGCCATATTTATTCTCACCTCCTCTAGAACAGGATGTTGTCGATGGTGTTGTCCAAGTCCGTATCCTGAATGCCGTGAATCACTTTATATACTCTGAATAGGGCCTGTAGCTTTTTAGGGCTGCTGTTCCAGAACTGCTCCTCGGTCATTTTCAGAAGATTGGTACCCAAATAAAAAAGCCACTCCCAGTCCCATGTATCAGAACTTAAGTGGCTCTCTATTCCCCCAGGTTTTCATCCGCCTCCGGCATAGCCTGGTTTAAGGCTTCGTTAATAGCTGTCCCTAGCCTTTCCAGGTCCTTCAGCTCCAACTGTTCTCCCACCTGCTTTAAGGTTAGGGTCTCATCTTCAGTCTTTACCGCGGCATAGATTAACGCTCTTACCGCCTTCATTTTCATCTTCTGCAAATCCTCAAAGGCAGTGCTTAATTCCCCGTAGATTTCTTCCAGTTCACAAAAGGTGTTCATATTGAGCTTGAGCTCATATTCTTTAGACCCCAAGGTAAACTTGATTCCCTTATTTTTTAGCTCTGCTGCTTTCAATCAATCACCTCCAAAGAAAAAAGACCTACTGCTGTAGGCCTTTGAATTAAGTTTCTTGTTTTAAGAATCAATTGAGTTTCTGACTATAAGTCATATACTAAATCTGAAAAGGCATCATGATACTGCGTAAAAAGGTCTGTATTAAGCGTTGCTGCACCGGATTGAACCTGTTGATACATCATATCTATTTGCGGCGATAATTTATTCCAAACTTCTTTGATGTCAGCATAGTTGCTATCCAACCCCGCAATATATTCATCATAACCTGCTTTCTTTTCCATGGCTTTACTTAGTTGACTCTTGGTAAAATCAATATCGATTTCCTGGCCATAAGATCCTTTCCCATCAGCTAAATAATGACTTATTTCACAGAAACCGTCGTTCCATAAGTCTCCTGTTACATAATTATCTATCCCTGCTAATACACTTGCAGGGTCATCATCTTCTGAAATAGATCCATCTCCACCAAAAGAATCCGCTATTTCTTTTCCAGCGGTCATGAAACCAGACATCACAACGTCAAGCAATTCATCGTTTGTTTCTGCAATGTACCATGTGTCTTGCTCTTTGATGCAGTTAATTTTGATTGTAGCTTCTTTATAAGTTTCTTCAATTATCTTGGCTTGCTCCTTCATAATGCTCATAAATATCTGGTTGTTTTCTTCTTCGGTCATTTCAATACCGCTGAAGGCCAGCCCCATCATCTTTGAAAATGCCTCACCTATAGTAGCCTTTAGAAGCGGACCGCCGTTCACATATTTGCAGTCTACGGTTACGACAGCCTTGTCTCCGTCTATTTCGCTCCCGGTAATTTTATAGGTCATCTTTCCGGCGTTGGTCTTCAAATAGTCTAAGAAATATTTAGTGTAATCATCTTGCTCTTCTTCCAAAATATCATTTGTTTCCCCAATATCTTCGGTATTTGAAGGCACTATCGTCTCTGCCATTGTTTCTACATCAAAATTCTGAGATGCTTTGAGATATTTTTCGACAGTGTCTTCTGGTTTTGCTGTGCCACATCCGATAAGAGACAGCATTATAACTGTGATTACAACAATAGAAAGTAACTTCTTCATGGCGCCCCTCCCTGCTTTTTAACATCCATATAACCAACAACTAGCCAACCACAAATATTCTCCGGTTTCTTTACTATTTATTTTAATTGGTATATTTTAGTTAAGCAAGAAAATGCTGTTATTTGACAAATTTCTAAACAATAGTTGGTTCATCCGGTACGGCTGTAAACCAGGCAGCGATAATGGTTGGATCAATCCCAGTTTCATCTTCATCGGCAATGAAGCGAAAGTTTCCATCATAATCGCGGGAAAAGAAGGTGCCTTTTAATTTGGCACTCTTGGGAGCTGGTTTTTCGGCCTCAGTATCGTATTCATCTGCTGTCAGCTCGAATTTGCCTTTTAAGAGCCAGACATAACGGTACATCCCGTTATGCTTTTTAGATTTGAATCCCAAAGCCAGAGTAGGCGGGATATCTTCCTTGCTTTCAATCAGCACCCCTTTAACTACCTTGGCTCCTTGCAGTGTTGCTCTGCTGGTTAATGACAGCTGGTTCAGTTCAACCTCTACTTCCACGCTATCAAATGATGTTATCACATCCTCCACAATATCATCTGAATAGATGTTCTCCGAGTTGGTCTTGGGGGTAAGCTTCGCGCTTATAGCCCTTTCCAGTTTGCTTGGAGTCTGGTAAGTTACTGCGGTTGAATCATCTGCAGTAAGAACTGCCACATGTATGTCCTTTAAGCCTATTTGCCTTGCCATTTAATCGCCCTCCTTCGGTTCCAGATAGAAAAACCGGAGCCCTTTGTGATAGAGTCCGATATCCTTTTCGTATAAGTCGACTTCATCAAGTCTTTTGAATCCTACCCCCGCAAGTAATGTTTTCACATTATCAACCAGGGCTGTGTAATCGCTGGTTGACCATATATCTACCTGCAGGTAGTGACCGGTGAAAGCTTCTGCATCTTCTTCATACTCCTCACCCGATTGGAAGTACTCATGAAAAGTAATATAGGGGTTTTCGGGTCCGGAATGTTTCTGAAAGCTGACCGGCACCTGAAGCGGTTCCAATGTATCTATAACCAGTTTATTAATCAAGTTCTTCCAGCAGCCCCCTCTCCAATTCCTCTTTTATTAAGGCATTGATACTCCTCCTATTCTCCAAAACCGATTTCTCTGCCCAGTGCTGTGCAGGGATTTTAGAGGTACCCCATTCGGTAAACTTGCTATAGAAGAATTCAGAATTATCACCTTTGTTGGGGCCGATCTTTATAAAATCCAGGCCATCTTCCTGTTCAATATCAGATACCTGAATATTGTCTGCCATATGTCTTTTATTCTCCTGTGACCGGGGAGCCTTTTGCTCCATACTGCTTTTGACCATGGCACCAGCTTTGTTTAGAGCTTTCCTTTTAATTTCTTCACCCTTGTTGCCCAACTTGTTAACCCGATCAATCAGCTCCTGCATACCTTCAAGCTCAATCTTAGCCATCCGCTGCCACCTCCATTGCTTGAATCTCAATATAGCGGTTCTTGTATTTGATATTGTCGATGGCGGTGATGTCGTAGGTTTTTCCCTGGAACAGTATTTTCATGCTTTGGTCCAGTCCAGCCAAATAGCGCACCTTGAACTTGACCGTATTTTGCGCATTCACTTGCGCAGCGGCAAAAAACTCCCGGCCATTGGGATTTGAAACGGCCGCCCATACAGTTTTGTATTCCTGAGAAATCTCACTCTCAAAACCGTTTTCGTTTAATACCTGAGTAATCCTCAGAAAGGTGATTCGATGCTTCATCTCGCCGATGCTCATATCTACCACCCATCCCTTCGATAAGCAAATAAAAGCCGCTTCATCAGTTCGATCATCGCTTTCATATCCATAGTTTCCCGCTGCTCATAAAGGTTGCCGATTGCATAGAAAACTGCCTGTTTTACCGTTTCCGGCACTTCTGTAAATTCGGTCAGGGGAAAGCGCAAGATGTCTTGACAAAGCTCCTCAGCCGCGTTGATAAGATCGGCGATGAGCGTATTGTCCTCATTACCTTCTACCTTTAAATACAGCTTGGCTTCCTCCAATGTGACCACCAATACGCTCACCTCCTCTCACTACTCGGCTGCCATCAGCCCTGCAGCTTTAAGCTTTGCCAGGAGGGCATTGAAATCGGTTACCAGACCTGCTACGTCTGCAGCCGTACTATCTTCCTGACTGGCAGCTGTCTTGGCAGTCAGAGCATCGTTTAATACTTTTCCCTGATTAGCCGACAATGCGCTTGTAGCTGATGTTGAATCCAGGGCATCGACTACCGGAGCAGAGACAACCCCTTCCACACTTGCCCCTTCAACAATAGTCAGCTTGCCGCTGGCAGTAATCTCAAGCTCTCCGCCAATGACGGTTTTTTCTCCGCCCTGCTCGGTATAGTTTTTAACGTTGCTCATTTATGCTTCACCTACGCTTTCATCTGCAGTACTTTAATTGCTTCCGCCAGAATCAGCTTGCCGTCTACCCTTTGAGTAGCCTTAAAGCCAACCTGTCCGGTCACAGCATAAAGCTCGTTCAGTCTTTGAAACGCTCGGCCCTGTCTGTCGGTTACCCAATAGTAACTGAAATCACCAAAAGCAATGGCCTTGGCTCCTGCCGCTACCGTTGGTACATAGGTCGAGGTTTTTACCGGCCGGTTTAGAATAGTATCCGGCTGCCCGGCTTGTACCGAAGGCTGCCATAAATACTGGCCGCTGCCATCTTTAAGTTTTCTTATCAGTTTTACGGTAGCGTCATTCATGGTAAAAACAGCCTTTTTACGATAGGGCGCTTTCAGCGAATAGAACAGGTCCATAATCTCGTCTAAAGTAATGGCAGTAGCCGATGAAGTGGTTACCCCCAGCCCGGCCCCACCGGTGGCATTAAATATACCAGTTGGTTTACCGCTTCCGTCCCCAGTAAAGAAAGCTTCTTCTTCTTTGGCCCCGATTCTTCTGGCGAATTCCCGTGCAATATAGGTTTCTAAATTAAAGATACTGTCATTTAAGAGCTCCTCAGATACCTTGATCATGGTGGCCAGCTTGTAAGCCCCAATGGTGACCTGCCCAAAGGCATCGTCGGATTCGGGTATAACACCTTCTTCATCTACCCAAGACGCAGTACCCTTGCTGGCCACAACCGGGATTTTCTTATCCCCGGATGAAGTAGTGATTACCTTGGCCAGCTGGCGGAAGATATTTTCCTCTTCAAGGGCTTCAATCAAAGTCCTTTCAAACTCATCCGGCACCAGGTAGCCACCTTCGCTGTCAGTACCGATCTGCAAAGCATTCTGTACCTCGAAGCTGTTTTTGCTGCGCATGGCTTTCCAAAAAGCCTGTCCGTATTCATCACTTGCCCTGCCGGTTTTCTGTTCTCCGTTCACGCTAGGTTTGGATAAAATCGGTGTGTTCAGAGGTTTTGCCAGTTCCAGGTCAATGGCCTGCTGTCTCTCCAGTCGGTCAATCTCTCTACCCAGGCTAACAACCTCTTCTTCCATCTTTTCATAAACGGCAGTATCCTCGGCCGAGATCAAACCGTCGGTGCCCCTTTTGCTATCCAAAAACGCTTTAGCTGTCTCCCAGGCCTTAGCTCTTTTATCACGCAGTTCCAAAATCTTGCTCATTAATAACCCCTCCTTAAAGTTTCAAGAGGTCAAGCCTCTTGTCCAATGCGGCAATATCTGTTCCTGTTCTTTTCTCCTCATGTGGTAACTTGTTTAAAAGCGAGTTGACTACTGCCATTTTGCTGAAGATAGCTCCCTCGGTGGCTGGTTGCGGTTCATTATCCTTCTGAAACATGATTTGATCAGCAAAGCCCAGTTCTACAGCTTTTTTGGCATTAAACCAGCTCTCCGCATCCATAAGGTGCGACAGCTTTATTCTGGAAAGACCGGTTTTTAGTTCATAGGCATTGATGATGCTTTCTTTTACCTCATCCAACATGGCCATGGCCTTTTCCATCTCCCCGCTGTCGCCGAAAGCTATGGTCATGGGGTTGTGAATCATCATCATAGATACAGGCGACATCAACACTTCACCACCCGCCATGGCAATAACCGAGGCAGCACTAGCTGCTATGCCGTCAATCTTTACTGTGACCTTGCCCGGGTAGTCCATTAGCATGTTGTAAATCTGACTGGCACAAAAAACATCACCACCCGGGGAGTTAATCCAGATGGTGATGTCGTCTCTTTCACTCAAGAGTTCGTTTTTAAATTGTTTTGGTGTTATCTCATCACCGAACCAGGTCTCTTCCGCAATGGCTCCATCAAGATATAACGTTCGGCCTTCTTCGTTCCTGACCCAGTTCCAAAATTTCCTCTTCAAGGTTTTCCACCCCCGTTTCATTGTTGTTCTTATTGGCAAATATTCCGGCATCGGCCAACTTGGTCATATTGCCGTTAATGAGATACAGATCGCCTCCCAGTTCTTCTGGTATACGGTTTAAATTCTCCAGTTCCCGGATATCATTGGCAGACATCCAGCCATTTTGCCGGCCAACCGCATAGCCGTTCATCCTGCTCTGGTAGTCGCCCCGCAAGAGCCCGTCCACATTAAATTTTATAAAATAATCTTTCTTTTCAACCGGTAATAAGAGGGCTCTCTGCATAGCCTGCTCCCAGCGAACCACCCAAGGGTCAAGAGTATATTTCACAAACTCCAGGCTCTGCTGTTCTATATTAGAAAAGCTGGACTTCTCCAGGTCGCCAATCATGTGCGGCGGTATCCTAAAAATCCTGGCTATCTCATTGATTTGGAATTTGCGGGTCTCTAAAAACTGGGCCTGCTCAGGCGGTATGCCGATAGGCTGAAACTTCATCCCTTCTTCAAGCACTGCTACCCGGTGGGCATTGCTGCTGCCCTGGTAGACCGCGTTCCAGCTTTCTCTGATCCTAGCCGGATCTTTTACTACTCCGGGATGTTCCAGTACTCCGCCCGGACTGGCCCCATTAGAAAAGAACTTAGCCCCGTATTCCTCGGTGGCAATTGCCATGCCGATTGCGTTCTTGGCCATAGCGATAGGAGAGTAACCAATAAGGCCATCGAAGCCTAGGCCGGGAATATGCAGAACATCTTCCGGCCTTAAGATAACATATCCAGTATCCTTTCTATATTCATAGTAGAGCTGCCCGTCAGTTGTCCTGTTCACTGTCACCCGATCGGGCAGCAGAGGATATAGCGCAATTACCTTCCCCCGTCCGTCCCGGATTATCTGAGCATAAGCATTTCCCCATAATAAAAGATGACTCATCAGTGTCTCTCTGAACACAAATGAAGTCATCTCCGGGTTGGGCTCGTCATGGAGCAGATAATACAGTTGGTGGCTCGTATCCTTCTCTTTACCGCTAGCTGTGTACTTATATGTATGAAGCGGCAGGCTGGCAATAGTCTCAGCCAGTATTCTTACACAGGCATAGACCGCTGTAGTCTGCATTGCCGTTCTTTCATTGACCGTTTTACCACTTGAGGTGGTACCAAATAAAAAACTGTATGGGCTTGACCAAAAAGTATTTTTGGGGCTAGCCCTTGACTGAAAAAATCTCGCCAAAAACGGTATTCTCATTGTTCATCCTCCTAAAAATGGGCATGAAAAAAGCACCTCAAAGGAGATGCTCAATATTTATTATTCTTCCCTGAAACTAACATCAATTACACAAAACGCTATTGCAGATGCAATCATATTTTTCATACTTTTTGAAGTACCCTTTTTCAGCAAAATATTTCCGTGATATTTATTTCCTGGTATGTCCCTTCGTTCATAAGACAATAGTCCTTTAGTTTGAGGTTTCTTACACAATCTATCTAATTCACTTCTTGATAGAATTGCACCACCAATTTTAAACTGAAATTCTCCATTATCCTTCTTCTGATCGAAAATTAGGTCTAAAGCGCCTTGGTCATCTTGCCAATTAATAGAAGCCTCATCATTATCATCGTCTCTATCAGGATTCTCACCAAATTCATTAAACAATCTGGCATTAGGATAGTCATTTTCTAGGTAAGATGTATTTGGTATTCCCCTGATAAGCTCATTAGGATAACACATTATGTGTTCTCCAATATATATTTAAGTATTTTTGCAATTACTGATCGATAATCCTCTATCCCTAAATTGCCAGTAACACTGAACTCTTCTAAATTTCTATTTGTAATCATAAACCACATTGATTCTGACTCTTCTTTATCAAGAGTAAATCCAACCCGAATATCTTTAAAAATCCATTCCAAGAAAATTGAATCCTCTTCTAGTTCCATGTTCATGGGGGGAAGATAATTTGTTATAGTCTGTATTTTACTTAAAATTTCTGTAAATACGTTAATGAGTATAAGAAGTCTACGTTTTAAATCTCTATTAGTTATTCTGTTAACCTCAGGTATAACTTTAACAAATATGTCCGTGCCTTTCGATAAAGAGCTTAAATACAAACCATTATTCACCGGATTAATCCATTGGTTGTTGTATATAATTTTTCTATACCCTTGTGAGGATGTTGAATCCTGACTAATTACATTGTTAAATCTATACTTATTCTCTTTCATATTTTCACCGGCTCCAGACTTTTATGGAGTAGATCTGTGATCGAATATCTAATTAACCTGCTTGATCTATCATGTAAATAATTTAATCTTGGAAAAGCTTCTTCCACCTTAGTTTTTTGGTTGGTAAATACATCAGTGTCCATTAAAAAACATGTTTCGTTGTTGTCTATTCTTTTAATAAGACTATTAGTTATCCGAATAATACTGGACTTATCTTCACTTTCGATTTCACTGACACTTTTATATTCTCGTACACTTGATGATACCTCACTTCCCAATAGTCCTAAGAAATAAGGTTGAATCAAATCACTCCAATCATGCCCCTCTAATCCAATTTTCGATCTGCAAAATATATCAACATACCGTAATCCTATTCTAGTAAAATGAATCGGTTCATATACTTTGATTATGGAAAGTAATGGTGTCTTGAATTTATCTAAAAATTCTTCCCACGTAGAATAATTAGTTGTACTAATTGAAATAAACGTTCGCGTCAAATTAATTGTCCAGTCAGATTCTTCTGATTTAAATTCGTGATTCTTGTTTGATGAAACCTTTGTAACTGGGTTTACAATTTGATCGGGTGAATTAATATTGAGTGCCGTACTTATCTCTTGCTGAAATTCGATCTTCTCATCATAATATGGAAATTCATTCCTAATTAAGCTTTGAAATTCTGATGGGGTTTCCGAATCAATAGCTAAAATAGGCGGAAACCTTAATTGACAAATTACGTTTTCCAAAGGAGTATTATTGTACTTTACTCTTTCAACTGGTGGAAAAGGCATTATGAGCACCCCACAATTGTATTTTACATTTTTATTTTAGTTTATTATTATAACATAGAAAATAGTTCCTGTCTTTCAATAACTATAATATCAATATCCCCCTCCCATCGTATACACTGTTTCTATTCTCATTCCTTAAAGCCCTATCAAGCGCCATGATTGTTGCCACCGCTCCATCAATCCGCTCGGTTGATTTCTCCTTGTCCGGCTTGATGTTCCCAGCAGGATCTGTTCTTATAAAAATATTGTCCATCATCCAGCGCAGAACCGGCTGCCCGCCATGAGCAATCTTTTCTTCCAGAGTTAACTTCATCAGTTCCTTGGTTGGTGGCGACATATCCTTGAAACCCTGGCCAAACGGTACCACTGTAAAACCAAGTCCCTCCAAGTTCTGGGTCATCTGCACTGCTCCCCAGCGGTCAAAGGCAATTTCCCGTATGTTGTACTGGGTGCCAAGTTCCTCAATAAAGCTTTCAATGAATCCGTAATGCACTACATTACCTTTTGTTGTTTTTAGAAATCCCTGCTTCTTCCACAGGTCATAGTTAACGTGATCACGCCGCACCCGCAGGTCGAGGTTTTCTTCCGGTATCCAGAAGAAGGGAAGAACATGATACTTATCGTCCTCGTCAGCCGGAGGAAAAACCAGCACAAAAGCTGTTATATCGGTTGTACTGGATAAGTCCAGCCCGCCATAGCAGACCCGGCCTTTTAGTCTTTCCGGCTCAACCTTAAAAGCGCATTTATCCCATTTCTCCATAGGCATCCAGCGAACAGCCTGTTTGACCCATTGGTTAAGCCTAAGCTGCCGAAAGCTGTTTTCCTCGGCGGGGTTTTGTTTCGCGCTCTCACAGGCGGCTTTAATCTTATCGTTGCCCACGGTTATGCCTAATGACGGATTGACTTTTTTCCACACTTTAGGGTCAGTCCAGTCGTCATCTTCCTCCGCTCCGTAGATTACAGGATAAAACGTCGCATCATGCTTTCGCCCCGCTAACAAGTCTTTGGCTTTTTGATGCACCTCATAGCAGATGCTATTGACGTTATCGCCCGCTGTCGTAATAAGAAAGTAGAGCGGTTGCATTCTAGCGTCACCGGAGCCTTTGGTCATAACATCAAATAGTTTCCGGTTCGGCTGGGTATGCAGCTCATCGAATACTACCCCGTGTATGTTAAAACCATGCTTCGAATATGCTTCAGCTGACAGCACCTGGTAGAAACTGTTGGTCGGCAGGTACACAAGCCGCTTGGTGGAAGCCAGGAGCTTAACTCGGCGGTTTAAAGCCGGGCACATCCGCACCATATCGGCAGCTACCTCGAACACAATGGATGCCTGTTGGCGGTCGGCGGCGCAGCCGTAAACCTCGGCGCGTTCCTCATTATCACCGCAGGTTAAGAGCAGAGCAATGGCAGCGGCCAATTCCGACTTACCCATCTTTTTCGGTATCTCCACATACGCAGTATTGAACTGGCGATAACCGTTGGGCTTTAATATACCGAATACGTCACGTATAATTTGTTCCTGCCAGTCAATCAGTTCAAAGGGCTGCCCCGCCCAGGAGCCTTTGGTATGGCACAGGGCTTCTATAAACGCAACTGCATAATCGGCGGCATCCTTACGGTATGTTGAATCCGAATTCATAAAGGCGGTCGGCTTGTATTTCTTTAGTTTTCGTATGATAGCCGCCTCCTTCACAAAAATGGCAAACAAAAGGAACCCCTCGCGGAGTTCCTGTATTATTGGTATTAGTCAATCTTTCTAATTTTATCCTCGCTAAACACTACCCCCAGCCTGCTGCCTGAGTCCCAGTCAACAAAGACGGTGCCGGTATCGTCGATAAACGATACGGTACCCCGGTCGCCGGGCTTCAGCCTGGTATACGGGTCCTCCATGCTCACCAGTTCTACCCGCTTACCCGGAGTATAATATGCCCTGAGCGACCTTAGCATTTCGGGATGGATCTGTTTCATGCTTCAGTCGCCTCCTCCGAATTGCGCTGGCCGTTTTTGAAAGCGGCGCTACCGGTTAGCTTGGAGAGCAGGATTTTTCGCTCCTCTTTATATTCCGGCCCAATAAATCCCAGTCGCAGCAGGAAGCAACGAAAAGCGTACTTCTCGTTATCTACAGGCCTTTCCGTGGCCGTAACCCGCTGCTGGGTTTTGGCCATCGCGCAGAGCGCCCCGATGAAGCGGGCATAAGCGTTAACTTCTTCCGCTGCAAGCGTGCCAGAAAACCAGGGGAAGCGTAGCCGGTCCTCGGTCTGTTCAATCGGCAGCTGGTCTGCACTAAGAGCTTTCTTTATAAGGGTTTCTTTGCTCTTAACCAGCCGCTCCAGATTGACAATGGCGGCTTCGGTAAAACTTTCCTTGGGCATCTCAATAACCAGCTCGTCCGGTGCCTCAAACTGAAATCCGCGTCGGTCAAGCTTATTTAATAGTTGTTCAAGCTCCTCGCCGCTGTTGATTTCACTGGTGGTGAGGGTGCCTTCTTTGTTAACAGTAAATCCACCTATGACATAAGCAAAGGTCGGTGCGCCTTTGTATTCCGGCGCAGTATTCAGGATTTCACTAATCACCTGAACTAGTTCTTTGCGCCTAGCGCCGGTAACGTTAAACTTAAATTCCATGGGATCGACCACCTTTCTGTTTTGGTAGTCATATACATCACTTAGAACCTGTATAATAGCAAGTCTTTACATAGTTTTTTCAGCCTTTTTAAAGGGTATTTTCTTACCACCACGCAAAAGGAAAACATCAGCGTCAGAATCTTTAAATTCAATGTACCTATTCACGATAACATCGCAGAACTTCTCGTCCAGTTCCACGGTGTGACAAATCCTGCCGGTCTGCTCACAGGCGATCAAGGTGCTGCCCGAACCGCCGAACGGATCTAGAACTATACATCCCGTCATGCTGGAGTTGAGTATTGGGTATGCTACCAGCGGCACGGGCTTCATTGTGGGATGATCAGCATTCTTCCTGGGCTTGTCAAACTCCCAGATGGTAGACTGCTTGCGGTCGGAGTACCATGCATGTTTGCCTGCTTTCTTCCAACCGAAGAGGATAGGCTCATGCTGCCATTGGTAAGGTGAACGCCCCAGCACCAATGACTGCTTTTTCCAGATGCATGTTCCTGATTGATAGAATCCCGCGTCGGAGAACGCTTTGCGGAAATTAAATCCCTCGGTATCGGCGTGAAACACATAAATACTGGCATCCTTCGCCATTACCTTTTCAGACAGCGTGAAAGCGTCCAGCAGGAACTGGTAGAATTTTTGGTCCGCCATATTATCGTTTTTAATTTTGCCTGCCGTGCCTTCATAGTTGACGTTGTACGGAGGGTCGGTTACCACCAAGTTGGCTACTTTGCCATCCATAAGCAGGGCGAAGGTCTCCTCTTTGGTGCTGTCGCCGCATACCAGGCGGTGCTGCCCCAACAGCCACAGATCGCCTGACTGCGTAACAGCCGGCTTTGCAAGTTCGCGCTCCACATCAAAATCGTCATCTTTAACATCATCAACACTGCCCATTAGCTTGTTCAGTTCCGCATCGTCAAAGCCAAGTAATGATATGTCAAACTCAGCAGCCTGCAAATCAGCAATCTCTACCGAAAGCATTTCAGCGTCCCAGCCAGCGTTTAAAGCCAGGCGGTTGTCAGCCAGTATATATGCTCGCTTCTGAGCTTCGGTCAGGTGTTCCGCGAACACGCAGGGCACCTCGGCTATACCTTCTTCCTTGGCAGCGAGGATGCGCCCATGACCGGCGATAACATTAAGATCTTTATCAACAATAACCGGGTTGACAAAGCCGAACTCCCGTAATGACGCCCGAAGCTGGAGTATCTGCTCCTTGCTGTGAGTTCGAGCATTGCGTGCATACGGTACCAGCTTGTCGATATTTACTTTTTCAAAACGCTCGGTTGTGTTCATCGAATCCTATCGTCCTTTCCTTCCTGAGAGCAGGGCTTCCATAATGTCATCCTGCGGATTGCTGACGAAAGCCGTGGTGCAATTCTGTTTTACGATGTCAAAAATCTCGTACCAGATGAGGTTCGCCTGTTTCTGAAACGATTGGCTCATCTGAACGAACGGGCTGGTTATCACGCCGCCCGTGGTTGGGTGCTTCCCTAAAAATCCGTATATGCTGATGGCTTCCTCACACTGGATGTAGCGAGTAAATGCCTGGGCGTAGGCTTCGATCAGCCGCGGATTGACGAACTTCTCACACCCTCGCTCCTTGAGCCATTTCCATGTTTCTATGAATAGAGCGTCTGCACCCAACGGCTTACCGTCTTTCTGTCTAGTGCTGAGGTAATCGCTGGGCGCAGGCATATCTTCTCCGTATAAATCTGCCGCATCCTCAAGTTCCTCCGCTTCGAGCATAGACTCGGGATGCAGTTCCGGGGCTTCCAAAACTTTCGCGGCCTTTCCTGCTGTGATTTTGTCAGCCAGGGGCTGCGGCTTGTCACCAGCGCGAACCCGGCGGCCGCCTCTATTCGTTCCGTCTTTTGCCACAAGCTTGCACCTCCTTGCCGTGGCGGGGTTTAATCCCCCGTTTGAACCGTAATTTTTGTGCACGAAGGGGGCCGCCCGTTCTTCAGGGCCAGGGTTGTAGAGATTTAGACCCCCCTACCGTCCCCAACGCCCACCTTCTCTAGCGGTAATCTCTGAGTGACAGGAAGTACACAGAGCCATAAGGTTGCTATACTCGTTTGTCCCACCCTGAGAGAGCGGCTGAACATGGTGTACTTCCTGCGCTGGCGTGATCCGTCCGTTCTTCTCGCACTGCTCGCAGAGGGGGTGCTCAGCGATGTATCTATCACGAATACGCTTCCAACTCCTGCCGTAGCGTTTCTTTACAGCTGGGTCCCGCTGATACTTTTCATAATGTCTGTCGGTCAGTTTTTGGTGCTCCTCGCAAAACTGCCCTTCCGTAAGCTTAGGACAGCCGGGATAGCTGCAGGGTCGTTTGGGTTTCCTTGGCAAAACTCATCACCTCTATTCGGGCATAAAGAAAGCCCCGGAAGGTTTTAACCTCCAAGGGCTTATTTCCAGTTTCTTTTCAGTTTATATAATACCTTATATCCACTGTGCAAAACCATGCAATCATATGCAAATATTACGTTCAAAATGATTTGATTTACACTTATATCTTATCCCCTGGTATATGCTTAATACTACGCAAATCACTGTCAAGTTTAACCGCTGCGAGTGCCCTCCCATGAACATAATGAACATTACGCCAGCTATAGTTCATCATCTCTGCGATTTCTTCCCAGGTCTTATAGTTTAGGTACCTGAGTTCCAAGAGAAGGTTATACTCCGGTTGTTCTACTGAGTTGATAGCTTTCATAATATCTCGTTTTATATCTACAAGTCTGTCGATGTCCTCATCAATCTGATTCTCTAAATGAATGATTTTAATTATAGCATTTTCCTTTGAACTTCCTGGCTTGGTTTTAATTATTGGTTCGACTTTATAACTCGCAGTAACTTTCGAAGCCAAGTCTCGCAGTGAGGCGACCTGTTCCAGCTTACTGTTGATGCGCTGGTCGATGCGGTAAGCCTGCGATAGATATTCCTTAATCGTCAAAGTAAGCACCACCTTCCAGCCAGGGCATTTTGCCATGGTAATAAGTATCGGCAATGTGCTTCTGGTATTCCTTATCCAGACTGGCCAGTCTGGCATTGGCTTTTCTGTGAGACTCTTCTGCCTGCTCCCGGGTTTTAAAGAAAGTACAACTGCTGCCGGGGCACTTCAATACGGTTAGTATCCTGCAGCGGTTATTGCTGCTTAAAGCAAAACATCTATCAGTCATAAAGTCTTACACCTCCTATCCTGGCTTTAACCGCATTAATCAGAGCAGTCTGAGTTTGGTCTTTTCTTTTAAGGGCACGTATTACATCCTCATCGATTGTATCTTTGCTTATAACATGATGAATAACAACCGCGTTCTTCTGCCCCTGGCGCCAGAGCCGGGCATTAGTCTGCTGGTAGAGTTCCAGGCTCCAGGTTAATCCAAACCATACCAAGGTAGAGCCACCAGCCTGCAGATTGAGCCCATGCCCGGCAGATGCCGGATGAATTACGGCCAGCTGTATTTCGCCATTATTCCAGCTCCTAATGGAATCGGCACTGTCCAGTTTCTCAGCGGGAAACCGATGAAGTATCCGCTCCAGGTCATGCTTAAACCAGTAAGCCACCAGAACCGGCTTGCCATTTGCTGCTTCGATAAGGTCCTCAAGTGCATCCAGCTTGCGGTCGTGTATATGTACCACTCCACCACCCTCATCATAGACCGCGCCGTTAGCCATCTGCAGCAATTTCCCGGATAGCGCGGCAGCATTAACAGCATCAATTTCCTGGCCTTTAAGGGATAAGACCATTTCGTCTTTCATGGTCTGGTAATGCTGCTCCTCGGCGGTCGACATCCGCACCGGCGCCTCGTTCATCACCAGTTCGGGCAGCTTCAAGTAATCAGAACCCTTCATGCTGATGGTGATGTCGGAAATCAAGCGATAGATGGCATCCTCTGCACCGGGCTTCGGTTTATAGGAAAACACCACCTGGGCGTTGCGCTTATCGGGAACGAAGAATGTGGAGCGGTAGTTCCCGATAAATCTACCAAGCCGCTGTCCCATGTCCAATAGCCTGAACTCGGCCCAAAGATCTATCAACCCATTGCTGGAGGGCGTTCCCGTTAGCCCCACAATCCTTTTAACTTTGGGCCGGACTTTCATTAGACTCTTGAATCGCTTGGCCTGATGGGACTTAAAAGATGACAGCTCATCGACTACTACCATGTCATAGTCAAAGGGAAGGCCGCTTTTGGTGACCAGCCATTCCACATTTTCACGGTTGATGAGGTAGACCTGGACCTTCTGCATCAGCGCCGCCTTCCTCTCGCGCTCGCCCCCGACAGCTACGGTGTATCTCAACCCCCGAAGATGATCCCACTTCTCAATCTCGGCAGGCCATGTATCCCTGGCGACTCGCAGTGGGGCAATGACCAGAACCTTTCTGACTAGGAAGCTGTCAAGCGTCATATCGAATATAGCGGTCAGTGTGATCACTGACTTGCCAAGACCCATATCAAGCAAGATGGCAGTAACGGGGTTCTGGAGGATATACTCCGTAGCAAAAATCTGATATTCATGTGGTTCGTATTTCATCGAGTATCCCTCCAATCTGCTCTTCATCATCCAATACATATACTAAAAACCCCAACCGCCTGAGCAACACATGCCTTCTAATCTGCAAAGGGCGTGGTTGACAGCCCATCGCCTTAACCTCAACAAAGGCCGCTTTGCCACCTAGTAAAAGCACAAGGCGGTCGGGCATTCCACTATAACCAGGTGATACGAACTTCAATGCGATTCCACCAGCAGCTTTAACCGCTCGCACAAGCTTCTGTTCAATCTGTGTCTCTTTCATAAAAACCTCCTTGTGCCCATGTCCATGCCCAAGCGTTTTAAACTATTACGCGCGTATACGCGCCTATCCGTACCCATATATCCCTTATTACCTATAACTACAACATTAAATAGATGAGTTATAGGCACAATGGGAATAGACAAGGCAAGAAACCCGGTAGATGAAGGGCTTGCGACTTTGCCCATCTTATGTGCTTTATTGGATATGATCTGTATAGGCATACCCTAAACCTCACTTTCTAAACGAACGAACACGCGCTGGGGTCCATATAACGGCACATATTTTTTGCCGGTCTTATTACCATCAAACTTTTTCCATCCGCCAATTTTATTTAAGATTCCTTCGATCTCATACGAGTCACCCTTTCTGATTGATTCACGGGCTTTGCAAAAGCACTCGCACCAAATCTCCATAACGCAGACCTGGTTGCGTTTCATAGTTACAGGGCTCAATGGTTCACCAAATTCTCCTCCATTAAGATGATTACGACGCTGATAAAGGTCCATCTTATCCCAACCCTCGGGAAGTAATGTCTCAAGGTATTCAGCTACCAGACCTTCCCGGTCGTCTCCCTCCATAGCATCCCGCTGCTGGGTAACGGCTTCTTCAGCCAGCGCGCCTTTGAGGAAAAGCTCCTCGCCAGCCTTATAGCGTTCCATTGCCTCGGCCCAAATTTGATCCACGTCGGTAAGGTCCCAGGCATGGTATTTGCCACTACCCATAACGCGAACCGGCCAGAACCGGCGGTTGCCTGTGATGTCCCTTAAGAAACCGCCGTCACTATTAGTGGAGCCAACAATTATGCAGGAACGCGGGTGACTTTCCACGGTTATGCCGTAGGACTGACGATATTTATCATCTACGCGGGTGATAAAGGATTTTACCGTCTCCACGTCCATTTTCTTGATGCCAGCCAGTTCTCCCAGTTCCAGTATCCAGTAGCCCTGCAGCTTCTCAGCTGCGGTTTTGTCCTTCATGTCGGAAATGGAGAGCGAATCGGAGTACCACTTAGCTCCCAGGCGGGCAAAGAGGGTGGATTTACCGATTCCTTGGGCACCGTTCAGTACAAGAATGGAATCGAACTTCACTCCCGGCTGGTAAATGCGGGCAACTGCTGCCACCAGCGTTTTCCTCGTCACTGCCCGGACATAGGGTGTGTCGTCTGCACCAAGGTAGTCGATAAGCAGGGTATCCAGCCGCTCAGTACCGTCCCAGGAAAGCCTGGCGAGATACTCCTTAACGGGGTGATACAGTCGCTCTACAGAAACCACTCCCAGCAGCGCGTCTTTGAACTTGGTTGGCGACCAAATGCCGTAAGTGCGCTCGAAGTATAACTTTGCACAGGCAACGTCAGTGTCGCTCCAGCCTGCTTTTACCTGCGGCCATGGGAGCTCGCCAATAACGTCGATCATGTTCTTGAACTGGTTGAACACAATAGGCTTAAGGTTTGGGTCAAAACGCAGGATAATAGAGATGTTGGTGAGCGTGTCTTTCACTGCACCCGATTTCTCTAGTTCAAGCTGGCTCTGCCAGTTGTCTTCATCGGCAAAGTCGGTTTCTGCCTGCACCCGGCGTTCCTCGGCAAGCTGTGCCTTTACCCTCTCATCTTTTACAGCAAAATCGGACATGGCTTTAAAAGAAGCCTTTTCGTCGAGGTCACTGAATTTATGCAGCCGCACCAGGTCAAAGGAATTGAGCAGCTTCCCGCAGACCGGATCGGTTGCGTGGTGACTGAAGGCGAACTTACCGTCATAGATCATCAGACCCGCCGAGCTGTCGGCGGGAATATAATCGTACCGGCCGGCCATTGCTGAAGGCTCATACACGTTAGAAAGGAACGCTTCGATTACATCTTCAATGGAGTAAGCCCTACAAAGTGCTCCAATAACCCCGCTTTTGGTATGCGGGTCCTGTTGCTGTGTTAGTCTGCGCTCAAGCACCTCCGATTGCCGTTTTGATGTGGGCCACATGGAGGTATCCCGCCAGTCAGCATATTTGGCAAGGTACACGTCAGGGTCGAGCAGACGGCCATCCTTTTCACGGAAAACAAACTCGCCGTTAGAAGGCGTGGAGGGCCAGTACATAAGCCGCGAAGGTTCATATGTCGTATCATCAAACAGGTCGATACCAATTTCCTTTGCAACCATGCGTCCCAATGCGGGATATTCATCCTCGCTGACCTCACAAGCCAGCGGAATGACCAATCGTAATCGTGGGGCTTCGGATGTACTTTTGTGGGTGGAGTAGACACAGCACGACCAGTCATACAACGCTTCTATCTGTTCCCAGATGTCGGGGGTGGCATAGTCCATATCCAGAGTCAGCAGAGAACGGCATAGTACATAGCCGTTTCTGCGTTTGCCTTCCCGAAGAGCGCCACCCACAAAGCCGCCCACATCCTTGACGGAATCCTGCTGCGCCTTACTCATCTTGCGAAACTCGGACACTGTCTCTGTCGTGCGCTTTGTCGTACGGACGGTGTTTTTAAATTCCTCCCATGAGAGATCTTTGTTTTTCCACCTCTTATCCATGCGGCTGTTACCGACCGCTATTTTCATGCCGCATTACCTCCTCGCATTTTTCGTTGAAGAATCGTATAGGAATCGTTAGTTTTTTGGCTTTGGCGATTTCCCTTGCCATCCCATCTGATATTCGGTCGCCGAATACCCAAACCGCCTCGCATTTAGCAAGTAGAATTAGGGCAAAAGACAACCCAAGTTCACGGCTTTCCTTATCAAAGTCATCCATGAACTGCGGATAGTGAAGATGCGGTGCAAGGGGGATATACCCCTCGCTGACCGCAAACCGGCAATAACCCCGCGCACGGATAATGTTGTATTCGATGTCCCCTGCAAAAGGAGAGCAAATGTAAACCAGGGGGCGGTACGGCTTTACTTCTGCTTTTTCATCCCGCGCCACATTGGTTAGGGCTTCGGCACCGGTGGAGCCGGGATAACCTTCACTTTTACACCTGTCCATTGTCATTCATACCTCCGCCGAGAAAATAGTTTATAAAATATTGCTGGCCTTTGCCGGTCACCTTGGTGGTCTTGGAAATGGTGACATGGCCGTCCGAATGGGTGATGGCGGTTTCCTTGACTCTAAACAGCCCCAGTTCCATCGCCTTCTGGGTCGGCGCGTTATAATCGGTGCCTTTGCGCTTGATAAGGAAGCCATCCTGACGGAGCCTTTCAAACAGACGGTTCTGACCAATTTCAATGCCGTTCCCCTTGAGGATTTTTGCCAGTTCGCCAATAAGGATGGTACCTTCCGATACGGATACAGCATCGGCAAATACCACCTTGGGCTTATCCTGGGTGGCCTGAAGCTTAAGCCGCTCCTTTTCCTGGCGTTCCTCTTTGAGGGCGGTTAAAAGCTTAATCCAGGAGTCAGGGTCGTTCATGATTTCCTCCAGTTTGGAGGTAGTAATGTAAGCACCATGCCTGCGGATTTGAGGAAGCACCTCATGGGTAACCCAGCGTTTGAACTTCTTGGCTTCGGGTTTGTCAGAGCGCAGGATAACATTATAAAGCCCGCTCTCGTTGACGATGTTGGTTTGCTGCTGCCTACCCATGCTGTCGGTGACGTAAGCCAGACTTACATCATCCTCGTCAAGCCGGTCGGCAATCATGCGAGCATTGCTGAGTCCCAACACATCGCATACGTCCTTCAGAACCCACCAGGTTTCGCCGTCCCTCTGGATGGTTCTGACCTCTTTCCCTTCGTAGGAGAATACCTGCAGTTTGTTCATATGGATTTCGTCCTTTCCGAAGGCTCAATTTTTATGGCCTTCGGTATAATCCACCTGCGGACGACAAATCGGACGGTATCATGAAATATTTTTTAATCTTTTTTATAAAATGGGCACATGAAGCCATCGGCACGGAGCAGAAGTCCCTCTGCCCAGGGCGGGGTTTCGCCCATGACGGTACAGATTTCATCTACGGATGCTTGAGCAGGTGCTTCAATCACAACCTCATCATGAACGTGCATCACGATGGGCCAGCACAGAGCATCCAGCCGCCGCATTGCGTAGCAGAGGATGTCGCGGGAAATTGCCTGCACTATGTTCTCTACGAACTTGGGACCGTAGGATTCGATGCGCTCCCACTTCTTTGCAGCCCCGATGCCCTCATAGGTGACCGCCTCTCCGCCGAAGCGGTTCTGCCCGATTCTCGGTTTCACGTAGGCAAGCTGTCTACCAGATGGTAGGGTTATAAACAGCATCCCGCTTTTATATTTAAAGCGGATGCCATTGGTCTCGGTTGTGGTTCGCTCTATGACTGCTGTCATGGCCGCCTTATCCACTTTCCACCAGAGCTGCACGATTTTTGGATTGGCGTTTCTCCAAGCATTAACCAGTGGCTGGAGTTCCTCCTCGAAAACACCCATCTCGAGCGCGCCCATCGCCTTCAGTGCCCCTGCAGAGCCGCCATACCCGAGGGCAAGTTCCGCAATCTTACCCTTCTGCCTAAGTGGGCTGCCCTTTGTGATTTCTTCAATGGGGACATGGAACATTTGGCTTGCCGACGCTTCATAAATCTTGCCATGGGTAGCAAATACCTCATTACGCCATGTCTCACCTGCGAGCCATGCAATAACCCTGGCTTCAATCGCAGAGAAGTCGGCCACGATGAACTCGAAGCCCGGCTTGGGCACGAAGGCTGTGCGGATTAGTTCAGATAGGATGCTGGGAACGTAATCGTAGAGGGCTTCCAGCATTTCAAAATCGCCGCTTTTAACAAGACTTCGAGCCTGTGCTAAATCAGGTAGATGGTTTTGGGGCAGGTTTTGCACCTGAATCAACCTTCCCGCCCAGCGCCCAGTTCGGTTTGCGCCATAAAACTGCAAAAGCCCTCTTGCTCTTCCGTCTTTGCAGACGGCGTTCTCCATCGCCGTATATTTCTTCAGGCTGGACTTGGCAAGTGACTGCCGCAGTTCCAGAACCTGTCCGAGGGGTTCCGGCGCTGTTTTCAAGAGTTCCTTCACTGCCGCCTTCCCAAGCGTATCGGTTTCCATACCGTGGTCAGCCAGCCATTCCTTCATCTGGGTGACCGAGTTGGGATTGTCCAGCGCGGTTATTTCCTTCATCAGCCGGGTAAGTTCATCCCTCGACCGCTCATCGCATTGGATTGCTTCTATGACCAGATCCATGTCCAGCTGGATGCCCCGGTCGTTGATATGCTGATCAAGAATGTAGTTCTGCCACTCGTCCTCCGGTACGGGGAACTTCTGGAGCCGTGCCTGAATCGCTATTTCGGTTTCCACATCCCGGAAGTTATAAGCTTTGAATTGATCCCACTTGTCTGGTGCATCGATGGGAAGATTGCGTGTACGGCCCCCGTTTGCCTTGGTAGGTTTGCAGGGAACAGAGAAATATCGGATGAGGTCTTTTCCTTCTTTCAGCTTCTGCTTCTCCAGTCCAAGTACCGCACCCGCATCCTCCAGAGAAAGCGGAAGTCCCATGTATGCCGCCCACACCATCGTACAGCGCCAGGAATCCGGCTTTAACCATTGACTAAGATATCTAGATAGACATACGCGTTCAAACTGCGCATTATAAGCCCATTTGACAACAGATTCATCTAAAAGGGCGCTACAGATCTCATCCGGCAAATTATCTCCTCTGGCCAGATCAATAACTTTGACTGCTCCGCCGTTAATGCTGTATCCGAAAAAAAGAATTTCAAAATCTGGTGACTCAGCATAGCGATAGACCCCGCTTTTGGCGAGGTCCACACTACTGAATGTTTCCAGGTCAATATTTAACGTATTCATGACAAGAAATCGTCGTTCACATCGGTGGCAAAATCATCAGCGGCATTTGTTCTACCACCCAGTGGTTCGCCATCGCGCACCAATTGCACATTTCCAAGACCACAGGCAATGCCTTTATTGCCGTTAGAGTTAAAGGCATAAAAATTAATGCTGACCCGGGCATAAACACCGGAGTATATCCTCGAGTGGTCGATTACAGGTTCCACTTCCAAGTCAACAATCTGGGGCGCAGTAGTGGAATTTGCATTGACGAAATAGCTGTTTTCATATGCCTCATCATCTGGGCGATCAATATCCCCGTCGCGGAGTGGTAGTTTCAGCGCAGCTTTGTTCGGAATCTTGCCACCAAACTTGCCTTTGCCTTCTTCAATAGCTGCATCAACAGCCTTATTAATGGCTGTGAGCGTCTTTATGTCACTTTTGGGTATGATAAGAGAAACGCTGTACTTTGGGGTTCCGCCTTGAATTGATTTTGGTTCCCATAAATTCGCATAACTCAGACGCACAACACCAGTTACAACTTTACATGGGTTAGAATAACGATTAGCTTTATTTGACATTTCTTTTCCTCCTATAATTTATTCAAATTAACCTTTTGTGAGACAGACATCTTTCACTGTGCCACCTCTCCGAAATCAGCTTTTGCAGAGGATGCAATCGCCGGGCGCTTGTCTGAAATAGGTACAAGAGTGGGCTTACCCTGCGGCTTGATAACTAACTCCCCAAGAACCTCAACAAACCGCTTTTTACCAAGCAACGCTTCCATCTCGGTGAGAGTAATAAGGCTCTGGCGGTAGATGTCGCGATATCCCGCCGCCTTGGCCGCTTCTGCAACAGCTTCCTCGTTGGCATATCTGCGGTTAGAGCGTCCCTCTACCAGTTTGAAACCGTGCCACTCCTTACCGTGGCTGACCGCCGCCTCCAAAGCATAAGCCTTGATTTCGTTAGCCCATGAGGTAAGATCATCCAGCAGAGCGAGAATTTCCTCGATCTCCTCGTCCGTAAGCAATGGTGGCAAGGCGAATTCGAATCGGGCGAGGTTCAATTTCTCCTCAGCACGTGCGCGGCACTTCACTGCCGCCCGGCAAAACTGGCAATGTTCACCGGGAGCGTACTCACCTTCACCTTTAAAAGCCAGCTCTGCTGTTGGTTTGAGGGTTTCCTCTGCCCACTCGTATAACGATTCCTTGAACACCGTATGGGTGCTAACGTTTTCACGCCGGGGCTGATAAATGGTCATGGATACCGTGTTGATGTCGTATATGCCGTCAAATAGTTCCAAGGCCCCGAGTGCATACAACTTCATCTGGGGATTGTCCTCTGCTTCCACTAAAACGCCCTGGCCATACTTAAGGTCAATTATGTGGAGCGTCCCATCCGCGATAATCAGGCAGTCCCCAGTACCGAAACCGCTCTGCACGTATTTAGAGAAGTCCAGGCGCTGCTCGATCAGCACGACCGGGTCACTGCATTCCTGCTTTGCCTGGGTGATGAGTTCCTGGATAAATTCCACATAGCCGTTCGTGTAGCTGTCCATTTCGTCAGAATCGTATTTAGAAATGGGCTTCTTAGAACGCATCTTTAGCACCCGTCGCAGCTTATGTTCCGCAAGGGCGTGTGCGGCAGTCCCTTCCGCGGCGGATTCCCCGCTGCTGTCTTCGAACTCCTGTTCCAACCGTGCCGATGGAGTGCAGTTCATCCAGCGATACGCGCCAGATGCCGACAGCAGGGCGTGTTGTTTATCTCCCCTCATTTCAGACCCTCCGCGTCTGCCAATAGTGCCGCATATTTTGTAGGGTCAATTTGGCTTAGTTTCGGCGCGCCGTACTTTTCCAGCAAAGTCCTAATATCAGCCGTAAATCCTTGCTGGCTCTTGTCAGCCAGCGCCGCTCTGACTTGCTCCAGCGTTACCGTCTTTGTCGTAGGCTTTACTTCCTTTGCTGTTACCTGCCTTTCAGTTTGAACCTCTTCGGCAGGTTCGTTACCCGCCATCTCTTCTGCCACAGCCCAAATGCTATCTGCCAGATTACTCAGGTTAGCCGCTACATCCAGCAGCAACTTGGTTTTGTTCAAGGTCCTCACCTCCCTCCTCGATAATAGACAGCACTTTCACACTGTCGCCGGGGACAATGACCGTCAGCCTTCGCTTGTCACCCAACAGGAGACGCAGCAGTCTCTCACGAACGGTGACATGCTTACAGCCGAAGATACCTCCGCCCGGCGGTTCTTTTGAAACACTAATTCTGAGTGTGTGTCTCATGTGAAACACCTTGCCTTTCTGAAGGCTGGTTTTGTTTGTACCTTCTGATGTAAGCCAGGAGAAAGGACCGAATCGGACGGTATTACTCCAGATATTTTCTAAGCTTCTTTTTGGCACGATCTACGGCGTGGCGAATCGCAGATTCATCTTTTCCTTCAGCGATAGCAAGATCCGTGTATGACCATCCTTCCAGCAAGCATTTGCGGATTAGGTACTGCTGGCGTTCATTCAGGCAGGAAAGTAGATTGTCGATATTGTCATCACCAGCAATCTTTGCTTCAAATTGAGCTTCGTGATTGAATGAGTGCTTTGGCTGTTCTGGTTTGTTATAAATAAGTACCGTATGACCATCAGTGTCTTGAAACAAAAATCCTTCGACTTTTTCAAGTGGGGTATGGCGATCTCTTCGTGAATTTTTTCGATCATTCTTTTTCTCTTCTTCCGTTGATTCCAGATAGTAGGTTCCGACATCTTCGGATACCTCAAGTTCAATAATTTTCCCGTCAGCATTTTTGTAATCGATTTTCATAGTTTTGCATCCTTTTCCGCCGGACTGCATTGGCGGCAAAGGATACAAAAATTGGTCTGTGCAGAAGTACACAGACCCTTTTGTCCTGAAAATGAGCGCAATAAGGGGAGGGGTACTTCTATTGCACCGCCACAGTCCTTACGGACTGGTGCGAGACAATATGTATCCTTTGCCTTATTGCAAATCAGGCATTGAAATATTTTTTTGTAATTTCATTTTATAATTTCTAGCTTTTTTGCCCGTTGAATAAAGTTCAACATCAAAAAGCCTTAATAACGGACAATCTTTATTTCTTAACTTTGAAAATCCACTAATTTTGCAATCACTTTCATGCAAATAGTTTTTTTGAGACAAAAAAATAAGGAACAGTACATATTTTCATATGCACTGTTCCTTATTTAAAAATAAAAGTCGCTTTTATAACTAACGACAAATAATATCTGATGAATTAAGTTCATCAAAAAAATTTCAAAAAAATTTAGACCGGACATACAATCCGGCCTAAACAGTAAGATATCGCCTTATAATGGTGGCTGATGAATTAGATAATCTAAACTTTGTTCTTTAAGTTCATCATACACGTCCCCGTAATCAGTAGCCCATTTAAGATGTAGCAACATATCATAAGTTTCATTATCCGCACCTATTTTACCAGGAGAAGTCATATTTAAACTTAAATCTGCTAATTGCAGCATTCGGTCACTTACCCTATATGGAATATGAATTCCTAGACAAGCAGAAATAACATTTGGCTTAGTAAGATTTTCGCCCTTTTTCATATTACTGATGGTTCTGATGTCCAATCCGGTTACACTTTTCAACAATCTACCCGAGTAATTGCAAATATGTTTATCCATAAGTTTTGTCAATGCATCTCCAAACTCTGCCTCCCCAATAGCATTCAGCATTTCTTTAGACATTTCATTTACTAGTCCATATTGCGTAAGTAATTCTTCACTTATCTCATCATAATAATTGAATGTCACATCTGCTTTTGCTGCGGGAAGTTTCACATAGTGCAATTTCCCGTCATTTTCATCTACTATGAATTGTAGGAAACATTCTTCCTCATGAGATTTTGCATATTCAGTTAATTCAAGGTTCCCTTCGTCAGTTCGTTGAATATATTGAGAAGATGCAAGACAAACCTTATTGTCCACATAGGCGAAACAATCAGTTTTTACTGTGCTTGCTACTGCTTTACTTTCAGAGTACCAGTTGGTCAGCGTTTTACTTTTTACCGTTGAAACTATCTTTTTTCCAACATAATCATTTTCTGTAAGAACAACTCCAACATTTGGTGCATCCGATTCTGATCCTTTATCCTTTGGCTGCGCAGGCATTTCTTCGTCACTCACATTTAGGTATGGATCTTGTCCTCCACTTAACAAGAAGAAACGGAGATACTCTTCACTATATAATGTTAATCTAAGTTCAACATACTCGTTTCGGAGAACAAGGTTAAAAAACTCTCTAGCTTTAATCTTATTTACCGAATTTTTAAGTTCTGTAAATTTACCATAATTATCAAGAGTGCTACTATTAACTTTTCTCTCCAACAGTTCACGAAGAAGATTAAAGCTACAACCAAGTCGCCTAACAACACGATTAATTCTGGCATATTCGTCTGCCTTCATGTAATCTGTAATATACTGCCTGAAAGTTTTTCCAGGAACTAAATCTGCTTTTCCATTCTCTACAGCATGTACAAATCGTTCAGCGTAGCGTTGTTCTTCTTGAGATAACATGGAAAAAGATCTATGTAGTTCTTTTAAT
>CAZCTN010000026.1:33602-47887 GCA_964501655.1 uncultured Syntrophomonas sp. | reverse complement strand
TTAACAAAACTAGGTGTAGATATTGCTTCCAAGCCCTGGTGTCTCATCTGGCCAAGAACGTCCCCCGGTTGGCTTTGGCATATTCATTCGGATTTATCCCGTATTTTTTTCTAAAAGCGGAAGTAAAATGGCTGGGATTGGAATATCCTACTTCCTGGGCAGCCTCTATTACACTTTTTCGGGCACCGCCCAGCAAAAAGCGGGCTTTTTCCATACGCATATCCCGCAGGTAGCCAAAAATGGTGGTGCCCCACATTTCCTTAAAACCCACTTTTAATTTATAGGTATTCAGCTCTATTTCCCTGGCAAGTTCAACAATGCTTAAAGGCTCCTGCATATTATTAACAATAATTTTCTTAGCCAGGTCAAGCTTAGTCCGATCTTCCTGGCTTAAATATATTTTGTAGTTCTTCTGCTCAGACAAAATCGATTGATTGCAAACAAACAGGGAAAATATCTCTGCCGCTTTGCTTTCCAGATATAACAACCTGGCCACCCCTTGGTGAGAGCAATTAATTATCTGATGAAAAGCCATTTCCATATCCGGTGAAGGGCAATAGCAGTCACTGCCCTGGCTGCATCTGCCTAAAACAGAGCGCAGCGCTTCCACCTCAGCTGGAGTAGAACCCAATTCCTGAAATGAATTAATGAACTGCTCCTGGTAGTGGACAGAAATGGTCTTCCAGGGCAGTTGGCCCGGATAGTTCATCCAGCTCTGGGTGCTATCATTCAACCAGCAGTCACATTCATTGGCTTTAATAGTTTTTTCGATTGCTTTTTGGCAATTACCATATGTAATCTGACCCTGGGCACAGTAAAATATTTCAAAACAGCTCTCTTCCATCTGGCAAACGAAATCCATATCCTTTATCAATTCCATAGTACAAATGTTTATATCTACCCCATTACGAAGATTAATTCTCTCCACGAATCCCTTTCCGTAATTGGGCTGAATATGATAACAGCTGCTTGAGCCAATTTGCTCAAATAATCCCACTTCCGATTTCATTAGCTGATAATAATCATCGATGTTTTTTATTTTGAACTTGTTCTCAATGCATTTGTCCATAAACCTGCCGTCCTCTTCTAATTTTCCCGCCTAATATATTCATTTGCTTTCTGTTGATTTATAATATTTGCATAACTTTGATCTGTAATGATTCAGTCCCAGGCAAGAGGAAAATACAGGATAAAACTCATCCTATATTTTCCCTGGTCCTGGATCACAGTAATATGGCACCCTCGGGGAGCCTTTTCCCCGGTCAGTTATTAGTCCTAAATAACAGACGGAACAAAGGCAGTCGGGGGCAACCACTGTTAATCATCTGTCGACTCCATATATTCGATTTCTATCTTTCGGGTTTCTGCATGCCAGGTAACCTTAGCTCCCAATGCTTCAGAAATATAGCGCACCGGAACCATGGTGCGGCCATTGACAATTACCGGCGGTGTTTCCAATCCTGGTTTGCTTTCTCCAATCACCAGGCTAATTTCTTTATCCGCCCTGAGCACAGTAACCATCTGTTTTTCTCCATCCCATTTCACCTCAGCACCCATAGCTTCAGCGACAAAGCGCAATGGAACCATAGTGCGATTGTTAGTTAAATAAGGAGCCGTGTCCATGATCTTGGCCTGCTTGTTGACATAAGCAGTCAGGCTTCCAAGAGTCAGTTCAATCCGCAGCGGTTGGTTTGAAGCTTCTGGTGCTACCGCCGCCGGAACTTCCACATCAGCGATAACGGGATCAGAGGCAGAAACGGTGGAGGATCCCCCAGCGTCGCCGGCACTCCCTTTTCGTGTCACCGATATGGTGTAATTCCTGGCAGCAATTGTATCCTCGGCGGTTACAACAATATCAATCCGGTTGGTTCCCACCTTCAAAGCAATCGGGCTTGAAGTGGCGCCACTGTCGGTTTCACTGCCGTTAATCTTAATCGAAGATCCTGGATGGTTGGCGGTCGGTGTTATGACAATGCTCCGCACACTGTTGGCTAGCTGAACGGAGTATTCTAAAACCGCAGGGTCAAAGGAAGGCACCAGAGTTCCCGAACTAATGGTTAATCCGCTTAAATCGGCATTGGTACCCGGTTCCTCATTGCCTTCCACTATTTCTAAAGAGAACAAACTGGCATCGCTATTCCAGCGTACTTTTTCCACCAGTACGGCCCGTTTGGATTGAAAACTTTTTCTTTCTTCTGCGTTAGCAGTTCCGGCTTTGACTTTAGCTTTTAATTCAAAGAAGTTTTCCGGATATACATCTCTATTGACAGTCAGCTTAACCGTTTCTCCCCTTTCTGTATTGGTAACCCGAAAATCATAAAAGTCCGGAGTTTGTTCCCGCTGTTCCAGGCTGTAGCGGCCCTGACCGGCAATGGTTTGCAGCGCATGTTCTATACCGTCGGAATAGGGACCTTCCGCCAAAATATCTTCCTGATCCGGTGCCTGACCCGGCCAAAGGGTTGATATGGCGGTTTTCATAGCTCGGAAGGCAAATGATCCGCAAACACAGATTTTTCCGCCCTCTTCCACCGCTACGTCGGAGTAGTATATGGATTTCAGGTCACCGTTCTCCAACACTTGCAGCGGTCCCAATACAGCATCATTAACCCGGGCAGCAATCAAATGAGCAATGTTATCATGGGGCAGCAAAGAACGCTGTCCCTCTGCAGGATATATGTAAGTCAAGCCCTCTAAAACACTGGGAATCTTGGTGCTGGTAAAGGTGCCTTCCGATAACATCACCGGCATCACGATAATTGCAGACTCTGGATGAGCAGCTTGCTGCTCTTCCACCACATTCCGAAGTTTTGGCGTTCCTACCGCCGCAAAACCATACACCACATCCAAAAAGCCATTAAGCTCTTGCAGTTGTTCCCCCAAGGAGTCTAAATTTCTTTCCCAAACGGCCAGATCTGACGCTGCGGAAGTACCATGGGCAGCCAGCACCACAATTTCCTGATCTGCCTGCTGGCTGACCGTTGCAATACGGTCATTAAGGATTTCTGCCACTAATAGATGATCATCCAGAGCACCAGTCATTTCAATTTCACCGTTAAAATCCACTACTTCCAGGCCTTCTTCGTCTGCTTCTTCCTGGCTTATGGAATTGTCTATTCCCAGCATATACTTAATTTCCTCGATATGACCGGAGGCAGAGGCAACAAAAATCGGGACGGCAATAATGTGTTCTACACCCTGATCCTCCAGACTCGCAACTGCCGCCGGAATATCTTCCCCAGGCACCGATTCCAGGAAACCCAGCTCCACTGGATATGGGATATCAACATCATCTATCGCATCCCGCACCGGCTGGTTCCAACTATCATCTGATGATCCATGGGCCACTACCAAAATTCCAATAGCTGGAGATTCCTCGTTGCCTTCCACTATTTCTAAAGAGAACAAACTGGCATCGCTATTCCAGCGTACTTTTTCCACCAGTACGGCCCGTTTGGATTGAAAACTTTTTCTTTCTTCTGCGTTAGCAGTTCCGGCTTTGACTTTAGCTTTTAATTCAAAGAAGTTTTCCGGATATACATCTCTATTGACAGTCAGCTTAACCGTTTCTCCCCTTTCTGTATTGGTAACCCGAAAATCATAAAAGTCCGGAGTTTGTTCCCGCTGTTCCAGGCTGTAGCGGCCCTGACCGGCAATGGTTTGCAGCGCATGTTCTATACCGTCGGAATAGGGACCTTCCGCCAAAATATCTTCCTGATCCGGTGCCTGACCCGGCCAAAGGGTTGATATGGCGGTTTTCATAGCTCGGAAGGCAAATGATCCGCAAACACAGATTTTTCCGCCCTCTTCCACCGCTACGTCGGAGTAGTATATGGATTTCAGGTCACCGTTCTCCAACACTTGCAGCGGTCCCAATACAGCATCATTAACCCGGGCAGCAATCAAATGAGCAATGTTATCATGGGGCAGCAAAGAACGCTGTCCCTCTGCAGGATATATGTAAGTCAAGCCCTCTAAAACACTGGGAATCTTGGTGCTGGTAAAGGTGCCTTCCGATAACATCACCGGCATCACGATAATTGCAGACTCTGGATGAGCAGCTTGCTGCTCTTCCACCACATTCCGAAGTTTTGGCGTTCCTACCGCCGCAAAACCATACACCACATCCAAAAAGCCATTAAGCTCTTGCAGTTGTTCCCCCAAGGAGTCTAAATTTCTTTCCCAAACGGCCAGATCTGACGCTGCGGAAGTACCATGGGCAGCCAGCACCACAATTTCCTGATCTGCCTGCTGGCTGACCGTTGCAATACGGTCATTAAGGATTTCTGCCACTAATAGATGATCATCCAGAGCACCAGTCATTTCAATTTCACCGTTAAAATCCACTACTTCCAGGCCTTCTTCGTCTGCTTCTTCCTGGCTTATGGAATTGTCTATTCCCAGCATATACTTAATTTCCTCGATATGACCGGAGGCAGAGGCAACAAAAATCGGGACGGCAATAATGTGTTCTACACCCTGATCCTCCAGACTCGCAACTGCCGCCGGAATATCTTCCCCAGGCACCGATTCCAGGAAACCCAGCTCCACTGGATATGGGATATCAACATCATCTATCGCATCCCGCACCGGCTGGTTCCAACTATCATCTGATGATCCATGGGCCACTACCAGAACACCAACGGCTGGAGAAGTTATTTCTTCGTTCTGGGCCAATACCGATAATGGACTGAATAAAGCCATTATCATTATCAATAATACCATCCAAGAAGATTTCTTAATCAATGAACTCTGCTTAAATAACATGTCAAACCTCCTGTACACTCATTTCTTTGGCTTGTAATAGCCTATGTGCTTTCCGGGCCGATTCAAAACTGTCTATCCCCATTTCATCCGCAATATGTTAGGGTATACTAACTTTTTATCCATAGTTTTTGCCTATCGCCCTCCATTCCCTGCTTCAGTTATGCGCATTACCTTCCCATATTTGTTGTTGGTGCTGGCTGCCGTCACATAACTGTTAAAAATCTTCTCCACCTCCTCTACCGACAGCCGGCTTATATCTGCGTATTCTTCCTTCATTCCATTCAGGACCCATATCAGGCAGTTAACGCCGATGATAGCCACCTATACACCTCCCCTTATATTTAGGCCTAAACTCACTTATGATTCCCTAGCCGCTCTTCTCCTGCATCAAATTAAAATACTTCACCATGCTCAATAGCTTATTACGGCCTCGTTCATAATCTTTGTCAACTCTCCAGCCCAGTGCCTTTAACACCTGCTCTATTTCCCACTGACTCATTTTCTCAATCGAGCACTTTCTATTCAGGTCAATGAGATAGTCAAACACATATTCTACCCGTTTTAATCCCAACAACTATTACCGCTCCCTTCTCCTGGCTGCCCATTAACCGGCCTGTTCTGTCAACATTCGGGCAATGCCGCTCAAACTGCTATTAGGCAGAAGTCGGTAATCCTTTTGAAGTTTGCCTGCGTACTCTTTAACGCATTTGACGGCACCATGGCTGTTCACATCCAGGGAACACAGTATTAAATCGGACCATTTCAATCTTTCTATCAGGCTTTGCTGCCCCCCCTGAAGGCATCCATCATGATAACGGTATTGCCAACCCATTGATTCAACTATTTCACGATAATATGGATTTAAGCTGTGATTGCCGCCCACCATCAGCAGTCGCCCTTTGTTTGATTTCGCTTCCCGTAAAGCTCTATTGACACAACAAGCCTGGAATCCTGCCAGAGCTTTGATCTCTTGACATAACTGCATAATTGTCTCTTTTTGTTGGAAAACCTCCCTGGCCAATCGGACCTTTTCCTTCTCGCCTTGTCGGTACTGCCGCCGGTAATCCACGCCTTCAGCTTCCATTTCCTGTATTTTGTTTTGAAGCTTATGATTCTCTTCCTTTAACCTATCCAGGATTTGCCGGTCAGCATCGGGTTCCGATTTATTAGTATTACTCAATTGCAGCAGTTCAACCTGCTTTTCCAGTCTTTCAATACAGACTTGAGCCGCTTCCAGGTCCGCCTTCCATTGTTTTTCTTGTTCCTTATTTTCTCGCAATCGTCTGCTTAATTTATTCTTTTCTTCTTGCATGTTTTTTATTTTCACCCGTTCGCATCTGCACGTGCCCCCATTAAGATGGGACATCATATGCACCTCACCAACAATATGGTTTAAAACCCTCTGGGATAAATCCGCTTTGCCTACCGCTACCCAAAAAAATCCACAGACATCTCCCTCCTTGGATTTCCCTTCCCAAGCCGTTAAGATCTCTCGGTCAGACATATTGCCATATTGGTCAATATCCCATCTGTATTTTCGATCCAAATATTCATTAACCATTTCCGATAATTTATTACGCTTGCTGAGGCTATTGCAAAATATGGAGTGTATTTCATAATCCCGGTAATCGTTTTTATGAACTTTAAGCTTTTTCAACATGTCTCTCTGCTCTTTCATGCTCAAGCAAGTGCCACATATTGAGCAATGCAAATTAGACGCAGTTTCCCATATTTTTTTGCGTTTAAGAGCTTCATTTATACCCCCGTTTTTCCCTTGGTAAATATTAGTCTCCGTTTTCATTTCTAACTGTCAACTCCTTATTTTTTTTGAACCTAATGACAGCAATTCTTAACCCTCATTTCACCAACATAATCCATCCCACTCTGAAACCAATTATTTCAAAAATCGGCGTATGCGTATGAATAATATGAAAAGCAGAAGTGAGAAAGCCAGAATAACAATTACTAAACCCTCCACCAGCACTTCCCCCTTAGTTCTTTTGTTAGCTTTGCCTAACTTTGTGTTTAAAAAACAGGCCCCTCTTCGGGGGGCATTTATGATAACGATTATCATTATCGTTGTTAATTTATGTTACTTATTATTTTTATGATTGTCAAGATATTTCCTTAGGGTTTTCCAAAAAAATGCTCCTGCATGATGCTCAGCACGATTAAGGCTGATTGCTTTTGGTTTAAATGCTATAGGCAACTTCCGGGGACACTGCGTACTTACTTATTAGTATGGGGCAGTTCCACTATGAAGGTGGTGTCTATTCCTGTCCGACTCTGAGCAAGAATTCTTCCCCGGTGCTGTTCAACTATGGATTTGGCAATGGCTAATCCCAAACCATAACCGCCGCTGGCCCTGGAGCGGGAATCGTCCACCCGATAAAAACGCTCAAATATCTTTTCAATATGTTCCTCCTGAATACCGGCTCCGCTATTGTTGACCAGAAGTACGATCCCATGTTTATCCTCCCTTAGAGCAACCGATATTTTCCCTCTTGCCGGGGTATTCTTGACTGCGTTGTCCATTAGTATATTTATCAGTCTCTTAATACTCTCCAGGTTCCCCCTCATGATGACATCCGACTGGATCTCAGTCTCCAATTCCACGTTATTTTCATATAACACTGCCTCAAAGGAAAGCAGGTTTCCGCCCAGGGTTTTGCTCAGATCCAAATCGGCTGTAACACTAGGTTCGCCCACATAATCATACCTGGCCAGGGAAAGCATGTCGTTTACCAGCTCAGACATGCGGTCGACCTGGAAAGAAATGTACTCCAGCCATTTAAGCTGGCTGGCTACCCTCTCATCCCGGTTGGACATAATCAGAGAGGTGTTGGTCTTGATCACTGTCAGCGGGGTTCTCAATTCATGAGAAGCATCGGCAATGAATTGCTTCTGTTTCTCAAACATCTCCCTGATCGGAGCAATAGCCCGGTTGGCAAAATAAAGGCTGATCAGATATAGTACCCCCAGGCTTAAGCCTCCCACTCCAAAGAAGATGATCAACAGATTGTTAAGGGCTTTCTGCTGTGGTGTGCGGTCTATAAAGACTATTTTAGTTCCGAAGTCCTCTGTCTGCTTGAGAAAGGCATAGTTGCTGTCACCTATAGTAATATGAGCCGACATCTTATCATGGGCATAGGCGTCCAGGGCGGCGGCTTCTATAATTTCCTCCCCAAAAGCAACGGCGGTATTGATTCTTGTTATCCTTCCCTGGCTATCCAGCTCCACTGTTATGCTGCTGGCCATGGCTGGTTTATTGGGACGCTGATGAGCAGGAGAATACATTGCACCCTCCAGGGCTAATTCCGTTTGGTGTTCCCCGCTTACAGCAGTCAATAGATAAATAACCGAGAAAATAAGTACAAAAACCACTGTAAGCAGAGTCATATTTATCTTAACGAATTCACGTTTTAGCTGGTCGAACAAGGTTACTCCTCCAATTTGTAGCCTACACCCCTTAAAGTGCTAATCGCCGCCCGAGCGCCAACGTGGGATAGTTTCTTTCTTAAGAAGGAAATATAGACCTCCAGGTTATTGTACTCTGCCTCCGAATCATAGCCCCATACCTTCAGAATCAGGTCGTCTTTGGATACGGCGTGATGGGGCCGATCCATGAGATACTTTAATATCTCAAATTCTTTCAAGGTAAGCCTGACCCGTCCTTGCCTTCCTTCCAGTTCATAGGTACCCAGATTGAGCCGAAAATCAGCAAAAGCCAAGGTGTTGTCAGTGATCAACTCCCCTTTTCTCCTTAACAGAGCTCTGATTCTAGCCAGCAATTCATCCGAAGCAAAAGGCTTGGCAAGGTAATCATCCGCCCCTCCGTCCAGTCCTTGTACTTTGTCGCTGGTTTCCCCTTTGGCAGTCAGCAAAATTACCGGCACGGCTATCCTCTGGGCACGCAGTTCCTTTAATATTTCCAACCCGCTCACCCGGGGAAGCATTATATCCAGTACAATAAGATCATATATTCCGGTCAGAGCGCAATCTAAACCTGATTCTCCGTCCAGCACCGCATCCACCAGGTAATGATTCTGGTTCAGCAGCTGGGTCAAGGCCTCGGATAACTGTTGTTCATCCTCCACCAGCAGCAGCTTCATTTTCCTTTCACCTCCGGGTATTCAGTTTTCACAATATCATTTTAACAGAGAAAGCTTAAAATACCCTTTAGCTTTAAGATTAATTTAAGGTAAATATTTTATTTTATTTGTGTAAAGTTTAATAATACTATTCTGGAGGTGACACCATGAAATCCCAAAAATTCAGACATGAGATCAAACACTATATCAATTCCAGCGATTACCTAGCTATAAGGAGCCGCTTAAAACATATCGCCTATCCGGATCGTTTTGCGGTTAATGACGGTAGTTACACGATCAGAAGCCTGTATTTTGATAATCTGAACAACAAGGCCCTGCTGGAAAAAATCAACGGGGTCAACCAGCGTGAAAAATTCAGGATTCGTCTGTACAACCATGACCCTTCCTATATAAGACTGGAAAAGAAAAGCAAGCTGAACAGCCTTTGTTCCAAAGATTCTGTATTAATGACCCGGGAACAATGCCAGCAGATAATCAGGGGCGACATCCGCAGCTTGCTTGCATCTGACCATCCGCTGCTGCAAGAGTTATATGCTAAAATGCGTTATCAGCTCTTGCGTCCCAGGACCATTGTGGAATACACTCGGGAAGCATACTGTTACCCGGCCGGTAATGTTAGGATTACCTTCGACAGCAACCTGCGCAGCGGCCTGTTATCCCGTGATTTTTTCAATCCAGAACTGCCATCTCTAAGCATTACTTCACGCGGGCAGATAATACTGGAAGTAAAATACGATGAATTTCTTCCAGCTCTTATTCGGGACATAATTCAGACTAATGAGAGACGCAGTACATCTATATCAAAATATGCCGCCTGCCGCATATACGGTTAGGTTTAAGGAGGTCGAAAGAATTGGACATTACCAGCCAGTTGAATTTCAATGATATTTTCAAATCTAATTTCTTGAATCAAATGACAACCTTTTCTATGCTGGATACCCTGATTGCCCTGGTTCTGGCTTTTGCCCTGGGACTTTTTATCCATTTTATCTATAAGAAAACCTTTCGAGGGGTAATGTATTCATTTAGTTTTGGAGTTTCCCTTATGGCCATGACCCTGATCACAACTCTGATTATTATGGCTATAAGTTCCAACGTAATACTCTCTCTGGGTATGGTGGGAGCCCTATCCATCGTAAGATTTCGCACTGCGGTAAAAGAGCCTATTGATATATGTTTTGTATTCTGGGCTATTACAGTCGGTATAGTTCTGGGAGCCGGTCTTCTGCCCCTGGCTGTTTTCGGTTCCCTTTTTATTGGTATTATCCTGCTGGTCTTCGTCAACTATAAGAACCTGGACAACCCTTACATATTGGTATTGAACTGCAGCAGCGATGAAGGCGAAAACCGGGTTATGGAATATATCAAGCACAACTTTAAAAGCTATATGATTAAGTCCAAGACCATAACCGGCGGAAGTGCTATTGAGCTGACCGTGGAAATAAGACTTAGGGACGCTTCGGCCAGGTTCGTAAATGAAATCAGTAATCTGATTGGGGTAAACAGCGTGGTTCTGGTCAGTTATAATGGAGAATACATGTCCTGATCAATGAGTTCCCAGACAGTTTTATCGGCGTGCCCCCGGAGAAATGTTAGCTGTGTGAGGTGAGGCTGTCTCCCTCATTTTAACTGGAATAATGCCTGCTCCCAACGTATAATTATAATCACAGGGAGGGGTGTGAATATGGAATTCAAAGCTGATTCTGAACATCCAAGTCAAAGTGACAGCTGGTTCAGTGAAAGTCTGCAAAAAGCCTGGCAGGAATTGGGGTCTTACCAGGCTGATCTTATTATCGGGGTTCCTTTCTACAATGAAAAAGAAACCCTGCCCATCATTCTAAAAATTATCGAGGAAGCTCTATTCAATATAGAAAATTATAAGAACCCTTTGATTCTATGCGTGGGTGATCCAGAGGGAGCCGAAGCTCTGGAAACCATTCGTATGATGGAGTTCAGTTTTCCCCATTACGAATTCCTCATGCTGCCGGGCAGCAACGGCAGGGGAGCCAGTATCAGGGCTATGCTGGAGATAGCTGATCACTTGACCGCCGATATGTTAATTTTTGCCGCAGACCTGGGCACGGAGAGAAACCGCGGCCTTAAAGCCGGTTGGATAAACCGGATGCTGGAACCCCTGGGGGCCAAATATGACCTGGTATTAACCTCCTTTCGCCAGCATTATTTTGATAATATTATCCACAGCTTTTTGTCAGCACCGCTGCTTGAATCCTTCTATGGATTAAGAATAGGCGAGGCTTTGAGCGGAATATATGCTCTTTCCCATAACCTGGTTGAAGACTTATGTCTGGAATTTAAATTTTGGCCTGAAATCACCCGGAGCTACGGGATTGATCCCTGGATGATAACTAGGGCTATTACCTGGAACAAAGATATATGCGAAGTTGCCCTGGGAGCTAAGCTGGAAAGCTTTTCCCTGGAAAAGGTGAATTATGTCTTCAAGGAAATAGCTGGAACTCTTTTTGAATGTATTCGCAGAGATGAAGATTACTGGCTGAAAAACCTGATAATATCCAGAGCTCCGGATATTTATGGGGCCACAAGTGAGGAAAAACCTGATGAGATAATATTCTGTCCGGAGGAAATGGTACTGTTTTTCAAGCGTAATTTTAATCAATATGCCACTATTTATGAATCCTCGGTACCGCAATACGTATTCCAGGATATTCGGGAAATGGTCCTCTCCCCCAGCAAAGAGTTCAATCTCAGATCGGATATATGGGCCGAACTGGTTTTATCCTTGATGTTTGAGTATTGTTTTGCCCGGGAATTAAATCGAGATGATATATTAAATACCCTTACCTCGGCTTTTAATGGAAGAGTAGCCAGTTATGTCATGCAGATCCGGCTGTTGCAGGAACAGCTGGAGTCGGTGGAAGGTATTTACCTTAGCCATATTCTGGCAATGGAGGCTGAGGCGTTAAAATCCGAACAACGCCAGTGTTTTTTAAGCATGCGGGAGAGGTTCAACGACAAGTGGGATAAAAAGGTCCTGGAGGTTACTCCTCCTCTTACTCCCTCCCGCTACCTGGAGTATGTACCCGGAATACCTGTGGTATTGCCCAACACCTTAACCGGCAAGGCAGCCAAAATTGTATATACCGAGGAAGTATTCAACCGTCTGCAAAAACGTTATCAGGAAGCCTTTGAAGGAATACTTTACCATTCCTTGAAACTTCCTCTCGACGCAGGGACCGATGCTGTTGTGAACCGGGTCAGAGACTTCATGTTCCAATTGGAAGAAACTATGGAATCTCTCTTTCCCGGCGATCTGTATAGCGAGGAAGGAGTCAAGCAGGTACTGCAGGGGCTTTTCGCCCAGCTCCCACACCAGAAAATGTATTCCGTCAAGGATGAAATATTCAAAGAAATGGTAGTCAGATTCCCTCCGGTTAATGTAATGATACCGGCTGGATGCCATAGTACCCGCGACTTGATCGAGCAAATGGATATACGGGATGCAGTAAGCCTGGCTAACCTGATTGAGACCCGTAAGTATGCTGATCGGGCTTTGCTTTGGATACTGGATAATCTTCGCCCGGAAGGGTTGAAAGAACTTGATATTCGGTTTCTGGTCCTGGACCCTAAATTTGATCAGATAGCACGCCTAGGCAATATATCGAATCTAAATAAGATAACTACCAGGATAGTAACCCGACCCTTTAACAAAAGTATGGGGGGAGATTTTCCCCGCATTCGCTTCTGTTTGTTCATTGCCCGACATATAACTATAGCCGAAAACTACGCTTTGCTGTGGAAGTTGTTTGCTCGCGAGCGCAAGAATCTGGGAACCAAGATACGAAATTCATTGATCGGCCGTTATGAAACTACTGCTTTTTCTGCTCATAACATTTTTGAGAACCTGCATCACCGTACCCTGGTGAACAACTTCAGAAGACTGGCAGAAAAACTGGAGAAAGAGGGCCGCACCGATCAAGCTGGTATCATCAGAATAATGTGTGATAGTTATGGATTAAGCCAGCAGCTGGATGATGGAACTTTTGTGCCTCTCTCGGCCTGGAGCTGGGCCAGTTATAATTACAAAGGAGGCAAAGGGGTACCTACACCTCTGTCCAGTCACGTTGAAGAGAAATGGTTCAACCAGGATTTGCTGGAAGAAATTTACCAGGAGCTGGGTTATAATATCTCCGGCATTGAATCCGGGGTACAGCAGTTAATCGGCGAAGGGCGAGCCAGTGAAAACGTCCTGGATGCCCTGCTGGGCATCCGCTATAAAGATGTGACCGTAGTGGCTCAGGAAGCAATCCCTTATCCACCCGCCCGGCCACTGCGCAGATATGAGGGCAACCCTATATTGAGTCCCATAAAAGAACATCCCTGGGAAAGTAAATACGTCCTCAATGCAGCGACCCTAAGATTCAACGACCTGGTATATATCCTTTACCGGGCCTACGGAGATGACCAGATATCCCGCATCGGGCTGGCCATTACTGATGGATATCGAGTAATAAAAAGGCTGCCGCATCCCATTTTCGCACCGGCTAACGAAAAGGAACGCCGAGGATGCGAAGACCCGCGGGCGGTGGTAATAGATGATCATATATATATGATGTACACAGCTTATGATGGGGTCATCGCTCAGATAGCAGCTGCGGCCATAAAGGTAACCGACTTCCTGGAAGGCCGGTTTGTTCAATGGGTACGGAAGGGATTGGCTTTCAAGGATGTATGGAATAAAGACGCTATCCTGTTCCCGGAAAAAATAAGGGGTAAATATGTGATTTACCATCGGATCGAACCCAGCATATGGGTGTCCTATCTGGATAAACTGGAATTCCCGGTGCCGCGGGAAAGACACTCCATTATCATGGGGCCTCGTTCCGGGCGGATGTGGGATTCATTGAAAATTGGAGCCGGAACCCAGCCTCTCAAGACTCGCTATGGCTGGTTAATGATTTATCATGGTGTAGACCGTCAGTTGGTCTATAGGCTGGGAGTGATACTGGTAGATCTGAATAATCCCGAACTCCTTATTTACCGATCTCCCAATCCCATACTGCAGCCGGAAGAGACTTATGAGATAGGTTCCGGCACCGAATCATGGGTGCCCAATGTAGTCTTCACCTGTGGGGCAGTGGGGGCCTCGGATAAGGATATTCTGGAAGATAATGATAAGATATTGGTTTATTATGGTGCGGCAGATACCCACATCGGTGTAGCCACCGCCACCCTGGCCGATCTTATACCGGAGGAGTACCGCAAAACCGGTAATCAAAAATTTTCTGTTCCTCTGTATTACTAGGATTATATTTCGCCCTTGCCCCACGGAAAAGCAATGCAATAAGCTGAACCCTATCCAATGACGAAAGCCCGCCTCAAGGCATTTATCCTGCCTGTGGCGGGCTTTTCCAAATGTTGTGCTTCTATTCG
>CAZCTN010000026.1:0-33502 GCA_964501655.1 uncultured Syntrophomonas sp. | reverse complement strand
TCAAGGCATTTATCCTGCCTGTGGCGGGCTTTTCCAAATGTTGTGCTTCTATTCGTCAGAGAGTTGGCCTGCTATGGCCGACATGATAGATCTACTCTATCCTCAAGTATTTCACTGGTTATCTTGTGATAAAGTGCGGCTACGCTGGGCCAGGTAAGTGACCTCCCCAGAGCTGAAGCACTGGCTTCCAATTCCTGCTTAAGGGCGGGATTCCTTAGTATTAAATCCATTAGTTCCGCCAGACCCTGGGCGCTGGCTTCCCGGGCCAGCAATCCTCTTCCCCCAGACAGAACCTCCTGGGCGTACTCATAAGGAGTGGAAACAATAGCCCGGCCACTGCCCACTGCAAAAGCCAGGGTGCCTGATACCGCTTGATCCATATTGGGATAGGGGCTTAGATAAATATCAGTCATATATAGGTATTCTCCCAATTCCTCGTCCGTAAGGAATCGGTTGTCAAACCAGACATGTTCCTCCAGCTTCAGATCCCGTACCAGTTGCTCTATGCTTTCCCGATAGCGCTCGCCCTCGCTCCTGAGCAGCACCGGGTGAGTGGCACCTGCGATAAGGTACAGTACCTGGGGGTGTTCCTCCACTAACCGGGACAATGCTTTGATTCCTATTTCCAAACCCTTGCCGGGTCCGATCAGCCCGAAGGTGGTAATAATAGTCCGATGGCTCAAAAGGTGCCTCTCTTTAATGGTATTCCGGTTCTTTTTGACAAATACCGGCACCCCATGAGGAACAACTACCGTACGTTCCCTGGAAACCCCGTAGACAGCGGATAGTAACTTTCGAGCTCTCCTGGTCATACATATCACCCCGGCTGCACTACTGGCCATGGTGCTGAGTACCCGGTGCTGGTTGGCGGATGGGTGCGGCAGCACCGTATGAGTGACCAGCAGATAAGGTTTTCTTAAGTGCTGAACCAACTTCAGAATATATTCTCCGTTCGGACCTCCAAAAATACCATATTCGTGTTGTATAATCACTATATCCAGGTCCGGTTCACGGTTGGCCCAGGCAGCACAGGCGGTATAATCGCCTATATTTTCCTGTTGGATGGTTAATATTACCTCGCCAGGGTAGTTGTGGGACTGATAGGGATCTTCCATGGCCGCCACCAGCACCTGGGGCGGATGTTTTATCAGATTATCCCTTAAGTCCCGTGCGAAGGTAGCAATACCGCATTTCCTGGGAGGATAAGTACTTACTATCAAGCACGCGCTCATGCCTGACGCACCTCCTTTTAGCATTGACACCATCCAGGTGTAATACCATCAGTTTCCTGCGACTTCTTCCTGGCAACTTTTTAGGATGAATACTGAAGCAAATAATGAGGATTGAATATCTCGGTCAACAAGAGTTAACATTCATATGTCTAATATTACCACAAAAATAAAATCCCGTCAGCAGATCAGATGAGGGGATAAATTCTTGGCCATAACACTAGCTATTCCCGGGCCGTTATCCCCAGACTGGCCAGGAACTCGAACAGTTCGGAAGTTATTCTATTCATAGCCTCCGGAGTATTTCCTTCACATCGCACTATCAATTCCGGACCGGTGTTGGATGCTCGGACCAAACCCCATCCTCCAGGAAAGAGTATCCGCGCTCCATCTACATCGAGGACCTGGTAGACAGATCGGAAGTGCTGCAATACCTCCTCTACCACCCGGAATTTTTCCTCGTCAGTGCTCTTCACCCTGATTTCCGGCGTAGTATAATATTGGTTCACATCCGCCAGAAGCCGGGTCAGATCCTTTTCACTATGGGATAGTATACGCAAGAGCCGACCGGCTGCATATAGGGCGTCATCATAACCATAATATTCATCGGCAAAAAACATATGGCCTGACATCTCTCCGGTAAATACTGCTCCGATTTCCTTCATTTTGCCTTTAATCAAGGAATGCCCGGTCTTATACATCAGCGGCTTTCCTCCCAGACGGTTGATCTCATCGATCAGGCTCTGGGAACATTTCACTTCCACGATACATTCTACCCCTGGATTATGAGGCAGAATCTCGCGCCAGAACAGGATCATCAACATGTCACCCCAGATGATATTACCTTCCCGGTCCACCACCCCCAGCCGGTCGCCATCTCCATCCAGGCCAATTCCCAAATCAGCCTGATGCTTTTTTACCTCCCGGATTAGATCCTGGCAATTCTCCACCGCTACCGGATCAGGATGATGATAGGGAAAGGTGGGATCTGAATCGCAGTATAATTCCACCACCTGGCAGCCCAGTTCTCTGAACAGGTGGGGGGCAAAAAGTGATGCGGTACCGCTGCCGCAATCCACCACCACCTTCAGGTTCCTGGGACCCAGCCGGATTTTCTCTTTGATCATAGCCACATAATCATCGACTATATTAAACTCGGTCAGACTTCCCAATGAGCCAGAAATAAAGTCTTCTTCCTCGGCCCGTCGCCTGATTTCCTGAATTTCTTCCCCATAGATAGTGGTCTCCCCCAGCAGCATCTTAAATCCATTATATTCCGCCCCATTGTGGCTGGCGGTAATCATCAGTCCGGCGTGTATATCCAGATGACGGGCGGCAAAGTAGAAAATCGGGGTAATCACCACCCCCAGGTCGATTACTTCACAGCCGGAATCCTGCAAGGCTTTAATGCTTATCTCCCTCAAGCGGGGGGAGGATAAACGATTATCCCGGCCCAGGACGATTTTGCGCCACCCCCGTTCAGCGGCCTGGGCAGCCAGGGCGCGGGCTATTCTATAGGCTGCATCCTCAGTAAGTTCCCTGTCTACCACACCTCGAATATCATATTGTCTGAAAATATTCCCTTTAAGCACTGCTCTACCTCCTATCCCCTTTACTTCAAGCTTCCTCCCGATGATGGATCAGATAACGTCTTTATAACCGGCTTCTTTTAAGGCCTGCACCACTTTCTTGATCTCCTGAGCCCGATCTTTGCTGCATATCAGCAGGCTTTCCTGATTATCTACAATTATCAGTCCCTCTATCCCCAGGGTGGCAACAATTCTGTCAGGCGCGTAAACCATACATTCACTGGTATCAACCAATACCCCCTGGCTTTCCAGAATATTGCCTTTAGGATCAGACTGGCGGTAGCGGCCCAGAGCCGTCCAGCTACCCACATCATCCCAACCAAAGTCAGCCGGTATTACCAGCACCTGACTGCACTTCTCCATAATTCCATAGTCTATGGAAATACGGGGCAAATTCTCATATACTTCCTTTATAACCTCTCTTTCCCGATCACTGCCAATGCTGTCGGCTATTAGTTCCAGCCCTCGATACAGCTGGGGCAGATGCCGAGCTGTCAATCCCAGCAGCAAGTCTATGCGCCACGCAAACATTCCACTGTTCCATAAATATATACCCTGGGTCAGGTAAGTCAATGCGGTCTCCAGGTCAGGTTTCTCATGAAAAGCCCGGGTTTTATAAATCTTTATTCCCCTGATATCTCCGGCCGGCTCCCCCTGTTGTATATATCCGTATCCGGTTTCCGGGCGGGAAGGTTTTATCCCAATAGTCAGCACCCATTCTCCCGAAGCGGCCCGTTCCGCTGCTGCTCTGGCTGTACCCTGAAAAGCCTCTACATCGGCGATATAGTGATCAGCAGGTAAAACCAGCATAACGCCCTGGGGATCACGGCGCCTAATATATACCGCCGCCAGGCCAACGGCAGCCGCAGTGTCTCTTCCGCAGTACTCATATATTAAGTTTTCCCGGGGAAGCCCAGGCAGTTGTTTTTCCACCAGCTCCTGATACATGATATCGCTGACCACATAGATAGCATCGGGCCGGACTATTCCTTTCAGTCTGTCCACGGTAAGCTGCAGCATGCTGCGGCTGTCCATAAGCGGCAGGAATTGCTTGGGTTTTTCGCGGCGGGATAAAGGCCAGAAACGCTCCCCGGTTCCACCTGCAATAATTACAGCATACATAAATTCTCCGCCCCCTCTCATCCGTTGACATTTGAACGCTGCATCAGCAATCTATCATTATCCTTCTTTGACTTTAATTATCTCACAAAGGAAAAGACCGGGGAAGCAAGACCCAATACCAACCCAATATTTTCCGGCCGGATAGGGAGAACATACCATATTTGATTTTTTTACCTTAGGATAATCTAAAGGAAGTCACAATAGAAAAGCAATATTTTTTCATATTTCCTTATTTTCTTTCGAAACGATATATTGTATAATCAATTTATGACCATAGTACCTATTTGTTGTGTTATGCTATTCAATTTGTGGAGGTCATATGTTTGATATAACACCACCCTTTGATGTCAAAGCACTGGTTTTCTTGGCCGGTATTATCTTGCTGTCTTTTGCCTTCTATCATTTATCTGAGGGCATTAAACCTGCCCGCCCCTGGCTGCGGTGGGCGGCAGGGGCTCTCTGGCTGTTTTCTGCCTGCCTGGGGGTTGTATACCTCGGGATTATTCCAGTCCTATCCGCTTTTATTCTGACTTTTCTGCTCTTCTTCCCCTTGCGTTTGCTTTTCCTGGTAATAATTGATGCAGTTCAGAAAGATAAAAAGGATGTACTTAACATTGAGGCCGAGCAATTTCGTCAACTGGATGTTGATTCTCAATTGTCCCTGCTGCACCGCCGAGTCAGCTATTATAAAAAGGCCCGGATCACCCTGCAAACCTTCCGGGGCCTGGCCTTTATGGCCTTCATAATATCCTTGCTGGTTTTCGGACTACTGCTTCAATTCCTTTTGGCTCTTAAACCCTTGGATATATTGGTATTGCTGGCCAACCTGATCCTCTTCCTGCTTATCTGGCGCATATCTCCCCGCAGCGGCGGAATTTTCTACGACTTACTGGGAAAATATGTTTTCAGCCTGGACATACTGCGGCTAAAAGAATATTATGAGCGGCAAATACTGGAAGGGTTTGATGAAATCAATTCGGTTGAACAAGGATATCACCTGGCCAGTAAAAAGCAGATTATGAACCGTTTGCGGCTATAAGAGCCTGGAAAGCGCGTCCTGATATTCCGGTCCTGGGATTTTCCAGCTGCTGCAGGACAGGGCATTCAGATTGCCTATCATCTCATCCAGAATTCGATTCTGGATTTTTCTTTGCTTACATAATAATCCCATCAGCTTGGTAATACTGCTGACTTCTTGATTACTTTCACTTATCCACTGCAGCTGGATGCCAAAGACCTGCTGCAGCATCTGGGCTGATTCTATGCCGGTAGCCCCTATTGCATAGGTCCTCTTAACCGGATTTAAACAGTAATTATATCCTCTGAGAAAATTGCATTCAGCCTGACCACAACCCATGCAGTGACCGCTGTTCAAGAACACTATATCTTCCTTAATGGATCCCTGGACCTGGTAACCGAGGCTGGAAAACAGGCGGGATAAGATTATATCCGGGAATCGGTAGCGCAGATAGAGCATTTTGGAGTGAGTGTATCGGTCTGGCTGATAACGACAAAAAAAGCGGGCAAAGAGCAAAACTGCATAAGGATAATGCTCCTGCCAAGCGGCAAAAGGAGGAGCCCAGGGCGGGCATCCACCAGACCCGTAGCTTTCACATCCTTCCTGGCACCATCTGCTCACCAGCTCATAATTATGCCTTATTTCCCAACTATCCACCGCTCGGTATCCCAGTTCCAGGGGATAATGGTTGCCCTGCCGGCTGCTGTATATATACCACATGACTTTCCTCCCTGCTCCGGACCAATATTCGGTTTTCAAGTTCTGCAGCCCGATATGATAGCCGCACTGGATTGCAGCCTTCTGGAATTGCTTAATGCTCGGGCCGGAAAAAACCAGCAGCAATGTTGATTATGGTCCTTGCCGGCGGGATTTGAGCATTTGAATAAGCTGCGGAGCAGTTGCAACCCAAAACCGCAACCAGGCGGGCTCTAATTCCCTGCCTGGTTATAAACCGTCAGCATGGATTCGGGTATTATATAGGATTTATTGTTGATCAAGACCAGCATGAGAAAATCATCCGGCGATTTTTTACCCCTTCTGCCCACTATTTTCCCTATATAGTTATAGAATGGATGTCGGGGATGATTTACTATGACCATTTCTCCATACTCCATTATTTTCACCTCCATCCTTGGTGAATATTAGTTTTCCAGGCGAAGTATGGACCTTGCGGTTTTTGATTTAAGCAAATGGGTAAAAGCCTGGTTAATGGCGGTAATCCGTAAAGCAGAGCTGTCTCTTGCAAAAAGTGCGGCTAAAACGAAATGTCATATTTTCTGTGTATGGTTTCATTATCTACTATATTAATGCCATAATAATTTCCGGTTACACAGATGCCTGGTATTATGCCCAGGATCAGCGGGGAAAGGAGCCGGTTTTTCTCCAGTTGCGATAAATCTATCTTATCACACTCCTCTATCTGTCAATGAAGTGTTTCTTCAACCAGTTGAGGGTTATCTCCTCTCGATCCCTGGTTTTATTCTCAAATCGATGGTCGGCATCGTCTACTATAACCATCTCGGCATTGCACAGACGGTTGAACATATAACGAGCATTATATACCGCCACAACTTTATCGTCCTGCCCCTGCACAATCAATACCGGACGCTTATGTATTTGTTTCAGATATTCGTCCATGTTATGCTGATAAAAATCTTCGACGAAAGCTGGTTTTATAAGATATGCTCCTGTTTCGTCATTTATGTTGGCTATTCTTCCCTTGATAAGCTCTTCATAGGCCTCTTCCATAACCCGGGTAAAGGTCTGCTGCAGTTCCACGGGAGTAGACCACAGAATAAAACCCTCGACCCGACTTTCTCCCGCTCCTCCGGCCAGCACGGTGCTGCCGCCAAAACTCCTGCCTAGAAGTATGATCGGTTTTTGGTAAGTATTATATGCATAGTCTATTACGGTTTTTAAATCCTGGACCTGTCGAGTCAAGGTGATATCACTGAATTCACCGTCACTCTCTCCTGATCCGGTAAAATCAAAAGCCATAACCCCCAGGCCAATTTCATTGATTTCCTTAGCAAATGCGCATATACGATCACTGTTTTCTTTTCTTCCCCTGAATCCGTGGCAGGTTATCAGCAGATAATCACAACTGTCCGGCAGGAAGACCAAGGCAGCTATTCTCTCCCGGTTTTCCTTGTTAATTTTCAGGGTTTGCACAAATATCCCCCATTTCTTCAACCCCTGGCGTTCACATGGGTTTCTGAGGCTTGTTTTTATCTTCCGATTCATGTCTTACCCGATAACCGCATATATCACATATAAAAGTGGGCAAGTCCTTTTCCTGTTCCGCCAGTTTCTTAAAGTCTTTGTGGTCTTCATCCACATCCCAGGTTTTCCCGCACAGAAGGCATCGGGCCGAAATCTTTTTACTCATGTTGTCACTTCCTCTCCCCACATCTCCACTATTATAGTAACATGTGTTTGAATAAATCTGAAGATAATACATTTTTTATTCTGATACCAGCGTAATCCTTCTTGCCGGTAAAACTATTCTTTCCCCAGTCCCGCCGGTCTATCCTGGCGTTTCGGCTCCGATTCAAAGGCAGGGCCTTGCCCCGGAAGGCAAATGCATCCATAGTGATCCGTATCAGTTCATCCATGCCCATGTTCACCACCTGGCTTCTTAGTTCTTCCACCTGGGAAGTGGTAGGGCAACATAAGTAGGTCTGACAGACAAAGGGGCGTCCGGCATAGATCGAGCAGGTGGCATCAGATTGCAGAAAAATACACCGGCCCTCACGGTTTCTCCTCAGAGTTATATCTATAACCTTATCCCGGGCCTCAACCCAAAGGTATTTATAAGCCTGAACCAAGCTGATCCTCTTAAGCGAACAAAGGCTGATGACATCCACCGAGGTCAACGGGATAGCTTCATAACAACACAAATCACAACCATAGCAGCTGGAAAGCTTTGCTGCCGGCCACAAACGCCGGGGACTTCCCTCTGCGATATAACGGTTTACTTCGTCCAGCAAATCTTGCAGAACCGCATCTTTATCCATTATTTCAATGTCATAACCCGACCTACCCTGGATAGCAATGGATTTTATACTGATCTTGCTCAAAACTACCTCCATAAAAAGGCCCATTTCTCTATATAATTATAGAATAAAATAGGCCTTACAATCTAATTGATATTGCTGGGAGGCATCGGATGGTAATCTGCCAGCCAGCAAAAAAGGTTAAGAGCAAGGCAACTGGAAATCCTTTTGATTGAGGCGTGTGGTACGTTGATTGAACGGAGATTCCCAGTTTACGCAGCTATTAACCCTTTTTAACGGTTTGAGGCGGAGGATTTTGGTCCTCCGCCTGTTTTGCCACCGCTTAGGCAACGGGACACATCCTTGGGCTTATACTTTAAAGTACTGTATTGATTGTTCCAGCTCACCTACTACCTGGTTCAACTCGGCTACCGATTGGTTCATGGTCTCTATACTTTGCAGCTGTTCCACTGTAAGCCTGGAAATATCCTGGGCATAACGGGAGTTTTTCTCAGCTGCATGCGCAGTCTCCTGTACAGAGTCATAGGCAGTCCCGGCGCTGGCAGCCATTTCCTCGCTGGCGGCTGAAACTTCTTGAATCTGGGTATTTACTGTTGCCACCGCTTCGGTAATTTCTCTGAAAGCATTTCCGGCCTTAGCTACTACCTCTATCCCATTGGAAACTTCTCGGGTTCCGGCCTGCATAGCTTTTACCGCATTGCCGGCCCCAGCCTGCATCTCCTTGATTAAATCAGAAATACGACAGGCTGCCTGACTGGATTCCTCGGCCAGTTTTCTTACTTCTTCCGCCACCACGGCAAAGCCTTTCCCCTGTTCTCCGGCCCGGGCTGCCTCAATGGCTGCATTTAGGGCCAATAGATTGGTTTGATTGGCTATGTCGGTTATAAGTACCACGATTTGACCTATCTCTTCCGACTTTTTGCCCAGGCCTTCCACAATAACCGCAGTGGAATTAACCGCATCACTGATAACATCCATCTGTTTGATAGCCTTTTCCACCTCTTCGCCGCCTTCTTGGGCTTTGCAGCTGGCACCGGCCACGAAATTGGATACATCGCTGGAATTGGCCGCCACCTGTTGTATGGCAGATGACATTTCGCTTAATATCAGCCGGGAGCCGCCAGCCAGCTCTACCTGACGATTAGCTTCGTCATCCATTTTCTCCGCTTGTACAGCCATATCTCCCACCATCCTGGTACTGGAATCGATGAGTCCGGTTATATGAGCCGAGGCCTTCCCTACTTTCCCCGACAACTGTCTGGTGCCACCGATTAAAGCCAGCATATTATCTGCCATCTGGTTGACCATAGCAGCCACTTGACCTGGTTCATCATTGGCCTGCACCGGCACCTTGTGAGTCAGATCGCCCTGGCTTAGCACTTCCACTCCTGCAGTGATTCTGCGCAGCGGGGTGTATACAGTAAATGCTATTAGAAAAGCTATAAGAAATCCTACCAGTATACCGATAATGGAATAGACCAGCATGGTATTTCTGAATTCGTTTACTGCTTCGTCATAGGGAGTTGCCGGCACTCCAACGTACCAGATTCCGATAATTTCTCCCTTGGCATCCCGGATGGGTTCATAGGCAGTCTCATTCCAGGTTCCCACCACTTCAGCCCGGCCCAGATATTTCTCACCCTTCTTCAGTACCGTTTCGGCCACCACAGCAGAAACCTGGGTTCCCACACACCTCTCGTTGTTGTTCATCACATTGGTTGATACCCGGGTATCCCCTTTGAAGATGGTTACGGTATCCCCCCCGGTCAATTCACCAATTTTGTCAATCAATTCATAGTTTTCTTCCATCAGCACATTGCCCTTATACAACTGCCCGTTTTTTATGGCCCAGTCTCCGGGATAATAATAATCCAGCATCTGCCATCCCATATTAAGGTCGGAGCTTAACTTCTCCTGGGCCGAAATCACTATCTTGTCTGACATGACCGTGGTAGCATATACCCCCATGATTCCTGTTACCAAGGCCAGAATAAGAGTAAAGGCCAGTATAAGACGTACCCTGACACTGATTTTACGCAGCAATCTTTCTAAAAAATCCACGTTATATCCCTCCACCTGTTCTTTAACCGTTACGTATTCTTCTTCCCCCCCTTCCCATCCCCTGCCAATCTGTTCCGAACACAATAAAACAGGAGCTGTTGTTGGAACTCCTGTTTCTTTTATCGGATATTATGTTTATTATCTTAACTCTCTGGAGCAGATTCTTTCTCATTTTCTGGTACTATTTTTATATATAACACCCTCTGGTAGTTGTACGATCCTATAATATTACCCTGGGCATCATAAAGGTAGTTCAAAGATGAGCCTCCTACATAGACCTTGCCGTCCTGCTGGATTCCGAGATCTTTTATGTAGGTTTCCAGACTCTCCCCGTCGGTAAAGTGGATTTTAGCTTTTATTAATTCGGGCTGACTGCTGGGGGATGAAAGGCCCAGTATTTGCGAGAAATCATAATTGCATCCCCCCAGCAGCAACAGCATCAGCAATAATACCATTAGGGCAAAACTTTTAAATCTCATTTTTTTCTCCTCCTCCTTTTACCCGCCAGAGACTTCTTTCCCGCAGTTCGCCGGGTAGATTTTCCCTTCTCCTGTGTCCCGGCTTTTCTTTTAATACTCCACTCATGTATCTGCCGATCAGCCAGGAAATGGACGCTTCCGGGCGGAAACTCCCCCTGCTCATCCTTGCTTCCTGCCTCTTTGCCGGTCAGTATTTCCAGTCCTTCATCAATATGATCCACCGCCCAGATACTGAACAACTTGTTCCTCACCGCTTCAGTCACTTCGTCATTGAGCATCAGATTGGACAGGTTCTTGCGCGGGATTATAACCCCCTGGTTTCCTACCAGACCCTTTTCTTTACAGACTCGGTAAAAACCTTCAATTTTCTCATTTACACCACCAACCGGTTGTATCTCGCCGTTCTGATTGACCGAACCGGTGACTGCTATCCTCTGCTTAATGGGTACCCGGGCCAGGCTGGATATCAGAGCATATAATTCCGCACTGGAAGCACTGTCTCCTTCAACTCCTCCATAACTCTGCTCAAAGGTAAGACTGGCTGAAAGAGTAAGGGGCTTATCCCGGGCATATTGATCACCCAGATACCCGTTGAGGGTTAGGATGCCCTTGCTGTGTATCTTGCCGCTCATGGCTGTCTCTCGCTCGATATTAACCAGGCCTTTTTCCCCCATAAAGGTCTTGGCGGTAATTCTGACCGGAATTCCGAATTTATATTCCCCTGCCTGGTATACTGCCAGACCATTAACCTCCCCAATCAGATCTCCTTCGGTATTAATTATCAGCGTGTTGCGGTTAATAGCCTCTTGCAGCTTTTCTTCCGCTAAGGAATTCCGGTATGTTTTTTGTTCTATAGCCCTTCGCACATGCTCTGCCGTGACCAGGTCAGCTTTGTTGTACACGGCTATGGAATTGGATTCATAAATCAATTCCATCAGTTTGTTGAATGCGGTGCTCAGTTTTTCCTGATCATCCGTCATTCTGCTTCCATATTCCACTATTGCGGCCACTGCCTCCGGATTGAAGTGGGTCAGGTTTTCCGCGCTGCATACCGAACTGATCAACCGGGCATAATCATTGACATGGCGGCGGCTTCGTTTCATTTCATCCTCAAAGTCCGCTCTGATTTTAAACAATTTGGGGAATTCCTGATCGTAGCGATGCAGAAGATAATAATACAGAGCTTCCCCTACGATAATTACCTTAATATCCAGGGGAATAGGCTGTGGTTGCAGAGTTTCGGTATTGGTGATGCCCATCATCCGGGATATATTCTCCACGGTTATTTCTTTATTCTTGATGATCCTTTTCAGAGTATCCCAGACATAAACATTTTTTAGCAGGTCGTAAACCCTGAGCACCAGATAGCCGCCGTTGGCTCGATGTACTGAACCTGCCCTTATTTTAGAGAAGTCTGTGGCCAGAACCCCGAATTCTCCCTCATACTCTATCTGTCCAAAGAGGTTGGCAAAAGTAGGGTTGTATTCAAATATAACCGGCGCGTGCTTGCAGTCGGCATTGTCAACCAGCAGGTTAAGCTGATAACGCCTTAAAAAGGAACGTTTATCAATGTTACGGAAAAAGCTCAATGGCGTGTTTTCTTCATGATGAACCAGAATGTCCAGATGACCAAGGAAATCTTCCTGTATCTCCTCCAGGTATTGGATTACCTGAGGATAATCTCCATACTTGCTGAACAACTGATCAAAATAGGGTTGGCTGACCTGCCCGGCAGTCTCCTGTTCCAGTCTTTTAAACTTCTCTTTCATCAGCTTTTCCAGGCTGCGATATTTTCTCATGGCCTCACCCATCTTCTCCTGAACCTGAGCACTGTTGCTCATTAATTGAGCGCGTTCTTCTTCGTTCAATGCTACGTACTCTTCCTGTCCCATCACTTCTCCGCTCTTATTGATGGGGATGGTATTGACCCCCCCCTGCTGGCTCTGGGTAATGGAGAAGCCATGTACCCGCGCTTCCTGATCCAACTCCAGGTACAAGGCATTGGTTTCGGTAATAAAGTCATTTAATACAGCATTTTTTTGAGTTGCATATTCTTCACCGGCCAGCACGTTTATTACTGACTCGATTAGTTCATCAATAACTGCGGCCAGGTCCTCTTTCAGTTGCTTCCCCTTCCCGGCCGATATTTTCAGAGCACAGGGGGTATCCGGATGTTTGAAATTATGAACGTAACACCAGTCGGGGGGAGCCGGTTTTCTACCGGCTTTTTGATGAAGCAGTTTGCGGGCTAGAGTGCTTTTCCCGGTTCCGGTTTGCCCAGCCAGGTAGATGTTGTAACCTTCACTCTCTATGTCCAGGCCGGTTGTTATAGCATTCAGAGCTCTATCCTGACCAATTATACCGCTCAGGGGTTTTATTTCGGCGGTGCTGTTAAACTTAAAACTGGCCGGGCTGCATTTCTTCCTTAATTCACCTGGTTTTAATCTATAATGATCAAAATTCACCTGTGACATCCCCCATTTTCATGTATTTACTGCTTATAATATATCAATATGTGGTTTACTGGATTCCTGCTATCGGTATTAACGCTCAATGGCCTTATTCAAAAAGTATAGCTGCTCCCGGCATCCATCTTGATTACCCGCTGTGCCCCCAGTTGATTATAGAGCTCAGCAGCGGCGTAAAATCCGGTACAATGTCCGACAATTAGTTTCTGTATTTCATACATCTTTATAGCTTCAGTGGTTTTTGCCATCCTGTCCGGAGAAGCATTCATCAGATGAGTCCCGCCGATATAAGCCAGCACTTTTGATCGCCCGGTCTGCTGCCGGCAATACTCCAAAGTATTGATCATCCCGGAATGAGAACATCCGCTCACTATAATCAATCCCAGAGGGTGATCAATAACAAGAGCCATGTCGTCTGGCAGAAGATCACGGCAATACTCACCCTCCTGCTCGAAAATGAAATTGCCGCCTACATCCTCGTATTCAGTCAGCCTAGGTATTTCCCCGCTTAGATACAGACCTGGATGTATCTCCGTAAAATGGTCGGTGAAGACCAGTTCGGCCCCCGCCCTTACTGCCTCCTCATAAGTGAACCGGCATCCGATATCAACCGTTTTTCCTCCCGGTCGGCTGATAATACGACGAGGGAAGATGCCGGAATGGGCATATATCTTCCTTCCTCCGTATTGTTCCAAAAAAGATAAAACCGCTCCAGTATGATCATAATGGCCATGGCTGATGATCATCTCCTGCACCTGTGATAAGTCTATCCCCAGAGCAGCGCTGTTGGTAAAAAGTGCTTGCTGGGATCCGGTATCAAAAAGCAGGTTATGATCACCGCAGATTATCTGGGCTGAAAATCCGTATTCACCAATCAAGGGAAACCGGGGAGTTGTATTCTCTACCAGAATATTGATAATCGTCTTCATTTCGATCCTCCCTCCCAATACTTATTCTTCAACTATTCAGCGTAATCCCAGCTGTTTCCTGCCGTTTGGGGAAATTACTCTTTATTTAGTATTCTAGTGTGTAATTCACTTTCCCTCTATGATCTACTATTCTTGACAGTTCCGAGGGCTGAGTTCCGCCAATAGTCCCGATTATTGAGCAAAACAGCCCTCTGCCCGGTTTGGATACACTGCTTCTTTTGGCTGTACCTTCACTCGTTATCCAGAAGCCAGTCCAGCCTGGAGCTGTGGTAATAGCAGATTTCCTCGGGTTGGGTTCCTTCCATGAAAGCCATAGTAATGCTGCGGGGGCAGGATTCAGTTGATATGAGTCCGGTATCCAGGCACACATTGCTTAAATGTACGTTATCCGGTTTAGTAAAATCAACGTCAGCTTGGCCGGCTAAAGCCTCCCGCATGAAGTTGGCCCATATCGGGCCGGCCGCTGCACTTCCGGTCAGGTTAACATTGCGTCCCTGATCATACCCCAACCATACAGCGCAGCAAAGTTGCGGAGTATAGCCTACAAACCAGGCATCATTAAAATCATCGGTAGTACCCGTCTTGCCCGCTGAGGTTCTTCCCAGCAGGGGCTTCAGGCTGGCTCCGGTCCCTCCCGGTTCCATCACTCCCTTTAACATATCGGTGATTATGTATGCATTCTCCGGGCTTACTGCCTGCTGCTGCTTGGGACTGGATTCCTCCAGGACCTGCCCGTATTTATCCTCTACTTTTAAAATATACCGGGGCAGGCTGTATATCCCTTGATTGGCAAAAACCGAATAAGCAGCGGCCATATCCAGAGGAGTGACTTCCCTGGACCCGAGTGGAAGTGAGAGCAGGGGCAAAAGATTCCTGAAACCAAATTTCTCCGCATGGTCAGCTACATTTTCGGGACCCAGCATATGATTTAATCTTACTGCTATGACATTATCAGAGATCATCAGGGCTTCCTTCAAGGTGAATTCTTTCCAGTGATATTTATTTTCACCGTAATCGGTGGGCTGGTAGCTATCACCGTTGGGAAGCGTAAATTCAACCTGCTCGCATTTAATCATATCAGCCTGGGTGATACCCCAATCTATAGCCAACGAATACAGAAAAGGCTTAAACGTTGAACCGGGCTGGCGCTCAGCAAATACCCGGTTATAGTTGGAACTGGCAAAATCTCTTCCCCCGATGAGTGCCCGTATTTCACCATTACTTACATCCAGGGCTACCAGTGCTCCCTGCACGTCTGCCTCTCTTTCCAGCATACCCGCCTGATAAGCCTTATTGGCCGCCTTCTGCATATCCAAATCCAGGGTAGTATAAATCTTAAGTCCGCCCTGGTAAACCTGCCTCTCACCATATTTTTCTGCCAGGTATTGGCGCACCAGGGCAATAAAATATGGAGCCTCTCCCAGCACGTAATCAGCCTGCTGGTATTTTAGTTCCCGGGCCAGAATATTCTCCCGCTCCGACTCGCTTATATAGCCCTCCTCCGCCATACGCTGCAAAACCCGGGCCTGCCTTTCTTTGGCCGCTTCAGGATTGATATACGGATCATATAAGCTCGGAGCATTAGGCAAACCAGCCAGCAAGGCTGCTTGTTCTATACTCAAATCCCGGGCGTTCCGATTGAAAAAGGTACGAGCAGCTACCTCCAGACCATAGGCGCCGTGTCCAAAATAAATGGTGTTGCAGTACAAGGTCAGGATCTCATCCTTACTATAACTACGTTCCAGCTCAAAGGCGTAAAATAGTTCTTTTAATTTCCTGATCAGGGTTCGCTCATTGCTCAAAAAAATGGTTTTAGCAGTTTGCTGAGTAATGGTGCTGCCTCCCGCAGTTATTTTGCCCGCCTTTACATTGAGAATCAAGGCCCGTAGTATTCCCCGTACGTCTACACCGTGATGACTGTAGAAATCCTTGTCCTCCACCGCTATAATAGCTGCCTTGAAACTCTCGGGAATCTCTTCAAAACCTATATTGACACGATTTTCATCTGCCAGGCCTTTGATGGGCCGGCCATTCACGTCAAAGATCACGGAGGCTTCCGGCACATCTATCTGGCTCACCTCTCCGGCGCATCCTGGGCTCAGCAGAACCAGTATCAATAATATTATGAACAGCCTCTTCTTTAACATAATTTACCTCCCTATTTCCTAAAATACCCAATATTAAGGCATTTAATTCTCAGGTCGCCGGAGATAATGGGCAGAAAAATACCCCTTGTACTGATCATTTGTTTAATCATTAAGGGGTTTAGACCATATTTAAGAATATTTTACGCATATATTAATAATTAAATCAGCCGTATCCTGGATGTAGTCCTGAGCCATTTCTATGTGTTCATATACTTCCCGCCATTTTATCAACTTTATCGGCTCATCTTCATGTTCTTCAAACAGCCTGGCTACACCGGTCCGGTATAAATTATCCTGCTTTTTCTCCAGCTTGATAATTTTTTTGCAGCAGTCTATTATCTCTTTATTATTCCGCTCTATCTTGTCCAGCATATTAAATGCTTTCTCCATCAGACTTATAGACTCGCACAATACCTCCACCATTTCTTTCACCTGATAATCGGGATCACCGGCTTTGTATAAGATCATCCGGTCAATGATACCGGTAATATAGTCGAGGGTAGTAGCCAGTTTCTGAACTAACTGGAAGGCATCCTCCCGATCAAAGGGCAGAATGAAACTGGTGTTTAACCTGCGCATAAGTTCCTGGATGATTCGGTCACCCTCATGTTCCATGGCAGTCAATTTAGCCATTTTTACGTCCAGGTCCCGATAGTCATGTACTACGTTTTGCAGTATCCCCCCACCTCTGACTACTACCCGGGCGCTCTCATTAAAAAGAAGGAATAATTTTTCGTCTTTTTTACCAAATAACCGCAACTTTATCCCCCCTTTAACAAATTGCAGTCATGCTCATATGATCCATATATTATATCACGATTCCCATATATTAGACATCAATCCCATGTATACTTAAACTTGAGCTTTTTTTACAGGCCCCGCAGGTAATCCGGACGCAGATAGTTCCTGTCGTTTCTCTTTATTATCTGATCAATCAACTTCAGTATTTGTTGTTTGTCCTCCGGCAATCTCCCCTTTATAGGCAGATAGTTGGAAGCATGATTGCTCCTGAATTCGCTGTCCTTTACATCCAGGTTTTCTATTATAATCCGCATTTCTTCCAGTATCTCAAAGGGTTCCGGCAGTTCGAATTCACCCTTCTGCATACGGCGGTAAAGTTCAGTTTTGGGCGTAAGCATTAGGGTGAGGGCTGCGATATAATCCGGATTAATTTCATTGCAAATCCTGGCCGTATTCAAAGCATGATCTATGGCTTTAGGAGTCCTCCCGGCCAAACCCAGAAGAATGGTAACTGACAACAGTATGCCTGCTTCTCTCACCCTTTTCCCGGCTGCCACCATCTCTTCATAGCTTACTCCCTTTCTTATGTCTTTGAGGAGTTCTTCATCTCCGGTTTCCACTCCCAGATAAGCAATAGTTAATCCCTGGTTTTTTAATTCTCTCAATTCCTCTGCCGTCTTGTTCAAGATGCTGTCGGGACTTGCATAGATGCCCACATGCTTCAGGCTGGGAAAAGTTTGGTATAATGCATCCAGAATCTGCAACAGATCCTGGTTCTCCATGGCCAAGGCATCCCCGTCAGCCAGAAAGACCTTTTCCAAATCATGGTAATACAGCTTTGCCGTGCTAATATCGGCTAATATCTCTTTTAACTCTCTCACCCGATATTTCTTGTCTTTGTACATACCGCAAAAGGTGCAGCGGTTATGACTGCATCCTACAGTACATTGCAGGATATAGCTTCTGGCTTCACTGGGCGGCCGAAAAATATTGCCTTCATATCTCATGTAAATTCCCCCTATTCTGTTATATTATAAACCAAATCTGAGACTCACTTTACTATATCTCAAATATCTTCCTGCTATATTTTTGTTCCCAAGTACTCAAAATACTATTGATGCGAGTTGGTGAGGAGGTTATATCTTGGCCAGAAATCGAGGAATCATGTCAGAACAGCTGAAGTATGAGATTGCCCGGGAACTCGGCGTTGATCAGATCGTGGCTTCGCAGGGATGGGGTGCAGTTACTTCTCGGGACTGTGGGAACATGGTTAGCAAAGCCATTCAAATCGCGGAAAAATCACTGAACCAGTCATAATAATCTCGCATCCTGCGGGGACACCCCGCGTCTAAGTCAGGGGGACGGTTTTATTGACTCATGGACCCCCAAAAATGAGTCAAAAAAACCGTCCCCTTGATTCATCGGGTGAATCTGAAAATAATTCGGTATATCAGGTATGATACCGAAAGAAATATAATCAGGGCTTCGCTGACGCTGGTCAATCCCGCACCAATAGCCATGCCGGCTATGGCGGTCAGCCAGAGCGCAGCCGCGCTGGACAGCCCTTCCACCTTTTTGTCTGGACTTATCCATATCATACCGCTGCCAATAAACCCTAACGCCACTATTATTTGAGCCGACAGGCGTCCCGGATCAGCATACCAACTCATGGATAGGGCAGTATAATAATGGGCCGATATATAGGTTATCAGAGCAGCACCCATAGCTATCATTCCAAACAATCTGGCGTGGTATATTGGCCTGGTACCCAGGCCAATCGCCAAACCAATAATGCCGGCCAGAACAATACGAATCAAGACTGTCTCTATATTCATAAAACTTGATAATTCGGAGCTTCCTGGGTTATAGCTATATCATGAGGATGGCTCTCTTTCAGCCCCGCGTTGGTTATCTGTATAAAGCTGGTTTTGGTCTTCATCTCTTCCAGGTTAACTGCCCCACAGTAACCCATGCCTGCCCTCAACCCACCGATTAGCTGGTAAATGGTCTCTGAAGCTGCTCCCTTATATGGTACTCTGCCTTCTATCCCCTCGGGTACCAATTTTTGCGCATCTTCCTGGAAGTATCGGTCGCTGCTGCCCTGAACCATGGCCCCCATTGAACCCATGCCCCGGTAAATTTTATAGCTTCTGCCCTGTAATATCACTGTCTCACCAGGACTTTCATCGGTTCCGGCAAATAAGTTGCCCAGCATAACCACATCTGCTCCAGCGGCAATAGCTTTGGCTATGTCACCAGAGTATTTTATACCTCCATCGGCAATTATGGGAATATCATATCTGGATGCAGCTCGTACACTATCGACTATAGCCGTTATCTGGGGCACCCCAATACCCGCTATAACTCGGGTGGTGCATATCGAGCCAGGTCCGATGCCAACCTTGATAGCATCTGCTCCCGCCTTAATCAATTCTTCCGTAGCTTTCCCAGTGGCCACATTTCCGGCAATAATCTGCAGATCCGGGAAGGCCGCCCGTATTTCCTTGACCATGTTTATAACGAACACCGAGTGCCCGTGGGCAGTATCCACAACTATAACGTCGGCCCCAGCATTTTTCAGTGCCTCTACCCGTTCCAGGGTGTCCCGGGTTACTCCCACGGCGGCTCCGGCCAGTAATCGCCCCCGGCCGTCTTTGGCTGCATGAGGATATTTAAAGGTTTTTTCGATATCTTTTATGGTTATAAGCCCTTTTAGGTTAAAATCATCATCCACTAACGGCAGCTTTTCAATCTTATGCTTTCTCAGCAGTTCTTTCGCACTGTCCATACTGGTATTAACCGGAGCAGTTACTAATCCCTCACTGGTCATTACATTGCGGATAGGCTGTTCAAAATCCGTTTCAAAGCGCAGATCCCTATTGGTAATTATTCCTACCAATTTTAAGCCAACTGTAATCGGCACTCCCGAAATATGATAATGCTCCATGATATCCATGGCATCCCTCACTTTGTTATCCGGTGAAAGATAAAAGGGATCGGTAATAACACCATGTTCCGAACGCTTCACCCGATCAACCATCGCGGCCTGTTCCTTGATTGACATATTCTTATGAAGTATGCCTATACCGCCCTCTCGAGCTACGGCTATGGCCATCCTTGATTCAGTAACGGTGTCCATCCCTGCACTCATCAATGGTATCCCCAACTTTATTTTCTGGGTTAAACGGGTAGAAACATCAACCAGATGGGGAGGGACTTCGGAGCGACCTGGTACAAGCAGCACATCGTCAAAGGTGAGACCTTGTTTGGCAAATTTATCAGACATATGTTCTGGCCTCCTTGTTATTCTCCTGGTAAATTGAATTAATATTATCGCATTACTGCTTAATTTTCAAGCTGTACCAGACAAAGATGGCAGCTGAATATTCCTGTATTTTATTTTGGAGCTCAGTCTCCTCCCATAACCGAGCTTACTCCATAGCGCATAAAGTGATCATAGAGTGACTGAATGGTGGGGGAACTGACCTTATACTTATCCGCTAATTCCTCGATATCCAGACCGTCTCTGAGGGAGTAAAGGAACTCGGCTCCATCTATACCCGCTTCGGCAGCCATTTCTTCAAATGATGGCACCCGGCTCCAGGGGGGAAAGGACCCTTTTCCGTCATCATTGCTTTTTGACATCTGTTTCACCTCCTGCAGGTTTATTGTTCCTCATTGCAGGATCTATAATACGGTCTGGATAAAACCGGCGGTGCCCGGCAAAACCCCGGGCGGAAAAAGAGCGAATCTCTGCACTGCTCACAATCCGCTCTATCAACGTACTCTATACGGGGACATTCCCTGCCCGAAGGAGGGCAGGTTCCCATACATTATTCCAATTCTATCGCGGCGTTGGGCAATCAGATCTTCGCCTCTTTTTTCTCTGATAGTAAGGATCAAAAACGAATAAACTGGGAATTTAGCACCCCGGTCCCGGCCAGATTTCTGCCATCAGTGCTGCGACCGGTAACATAAAAGCGGACACTGGTACTGAAGGCGCTGGCTTGAGCCTCCCATGTCTCCAGATTTCCCACCTCCAGATTGACAGTAACAGTCTGAAAAGGCCGCAGGGAGTAAGTATTGTTAAATATTTGCCTTTTAGGGGTAAAAGAAAGATCATACAATCTTATACTTACCTGGCGAGTTAATGAGGTATTGTTGAGTCCCAGGACCCGGATTGTGCTCATGTCTGAACTGCTGGCAATGGGTCCCGTGGTCCAGCTAATCCTTGTTGCCATCACATACCACCCTCGGTAAAAATGTCTGAAGTAGTTCCTGTTTTACTGTATGTGACAGCTCCATTTATGTTACCGTGCTTTATATAGAACTGTTCTTCAGCCGCATATGGGTACTATCCAGTTCAACTACAATAACTTCCCGGCCAATTTTTTTTACCGCATCCCAAGGGATCACTAATTTTTGGCGATCAGTCCAGAAATTAAAGGCATTGCCTTTATTGGGCAATATGATCGATACTATCTGTCCCGATTCCTCATCAATAACCATATCTGAATCTCCCACCGTACCCATTCTCATGCCATCGTAAATGTTAACCATTTCTTTGCCCACCAGTTCATTAAGCCGCACCTGCATCCTCCTCTATACTCCGGTATGCCCAAATCCTCCGCTGCCTCTGGCAGTATCATCGAGATTTTCCACTTCCATCAGTTCTACCCGTTCTACCCGGCTGAATATCATCTGGGCAATTCTTTCACCTTTTTTTAAAATATACTCTTTGTCCCCCAGGTTTATAACTATAACCTTAATTTCTCCACGATAATCAGCATCTATGGTACCGGGGGTATTTAACAGGGTGAGGCCGTGATTAAGAGCCAGACCGCTGCGCGGTCTTATCTGCGCTTCAAATCCCTCAGGAATGGCTACGGCTATCCCAGTGGGCACCAAAACGACAGCTCCTGCTGCTATTAAGAGGTCCTGCTGGTTGGCGGCGTACAAATCGACTCCAGAGGAACCCGGAGTCATGTATCGGGGCAAAGGCAGGTCAAATGAGTGCAGTCTCTTTAGATAAATCTTCATATCATTCTCCTCTGTTATTCAGCTCTGGCTGACTCAAACCCCGCCGAGGGTTTAGTTCCAGAACCTCCGGTATTGCTTTTCTACCTCATGCATGACCCCGGCGGGACCAATGGCGGCTATTGATACGGTTTGGTTTCCCAGCAGTCTAACCGCCAGGTCTTTAATCTGCTCCTGCTCAACCTGCATCACCCGGTCAATAGCCTCCTCCGGACTCACTATTTCATTATGCATTATTATCGATTTACCCAATCTGCTCATGCGATTCATAACCCCTTCCAGGCCCAGGTACATACTGGACTTTATCAGTCTCCTGGTCCTTTCCAGTTCTTCACCGGTAATACCGTGGGATAGCAGACTTTCCATCTGCCTCTGCAGGGCTTCAAAACAACGGGATATTTTGTTGCGTCCGGTGCCGATATAAATAGAATAAGCACCGGTATCGGAATAATTGGAGGGATAAGAATAGATGGAATAGGCCAGGCCCAATTCTTCCCGCAATTTCTGGAATAGTCTGGAACTCATGCCGCCGCCGAATATGCTGTTCATCACATTCATGGCATACCTGCTTTCATCGTTATAGGAAATACCTTGCACTCCTATACATATCTGCACCTGTTCGGTATCTTTTTCCATTAAATCCATAAAACTGCGATATGCTTTGGGCTTGGTATAGGGAAAACTTACCTGGCTATGGCTCTGCTTCTCCAGCAGTCCCTCAATACGGTCTCTTATTTCCAAGGCCTGGACATTGCCTGCAACGGAGATAATCATATTGGAAGGTATATAGGCACTTTTATAGAATTGATAAACATCATCACGGTTGAAAGAGGCAACTGTCTCCATAGTCCCTAGTATTGGAGAACCCATAGGGTGATCCAGCCATAGGCTGCGGGCAAAACGATCATGGATCAAATCATCGGGAGCATCTTCGTTCATATTAATTTCTTCTGCCACTACTCCTTTTTCGGTTTCAAAATCCTTATCGGCAAAACGGGAATCAAATATCATGTCAAATATGATATCTGCTGCCAGGTCAATATTCTCATCCAGGGTGCGGGCATAAACACAGGTATACTCTTTAGAGGTATAGGCATTCAACTGTCCGCCGATACCTTCAAATTTCTCCGCTATATCCCGAGCTGTCAACCGGCTGGTTCCCTTAAATAGCATATGTTCAATAAAGTGACTGGCCCCCTTCAATCCTTTCGTTTCATGCCGGGAGCCAACTCCGACATATATACCTATGGCTGCTGAACGCACATGGGGTATTTCCTCCACCACTACTCTTGCTCCGTTGCTCAGGGTCCAATAACTGATCATCATATCCCTCCGATTAGCTTAGACTGGCCTGGCCAGACTAAGCCAGACTAATACTGTATTCAATGAAATATTTCTTTGAGTTTTATCAGCCCAGGGCTGTTTTGCCCTGTCTCTGACCGGCTGACTAGTCTTATACTATCAAATAATTTGCCATCAACATATACATATAGCATCCCCAGGGGCTGATTATTTCTTATCGGTGCGCTAATAGAATAATCCATTTCCACTTTTTTTTCAACATTTAACCCATTCTCTTCCCTTGCCCGCCAAATGTATAAGTCTTTTTCGGGATACAGATCCAGGTATTCTGCGCCTCCCCGAACGATTTTGATCTGTTTAAACACCTCTCTGCTGTCTATTATCTTCTCCCGGCTTACGTCCCCGTAACCATAATTTAGAAGACGGGCACAATCACCATTGCGATCAAGAGAATTCAGCGCAACAGCAATCAGCTGCCGGTGGTTTCTACGGGCCGATGCTACCAGACATTTGCCTGCGGCATTGGTAGTTCCGGTTTTGATGCCGTTGGCCCCCTCATAGCTTCCCAAAAGCCCGTTAGTGTTAGAGATAGTCAATTCCTGCCCGTATCCGGGATGTTTGAATTCCACCTGCCGAGCAGCTGCTAATTCATTTATATATTCGGTCCTTAACAGGTAACGCCCCATTAGAGACAAGTCATACGCCGTACTCCAATGTTCCTCCGCGGGTAAACCGGAGGCATTGACAAAGTGGGTATTCACTGCTCCAATCAAAAAAGCTTTCTTGGACATCAGGAAGGAAAATAGTCTTTCACTGCCTGCTACGTGCTCAGCCAAAGCTACCGCTGCATCATTGGAGGATTTGACCAGAGCTGCTTTAAGCAATTCCGAAACCTGAACCTCTTGTCCTTCTTTCAGTCCTATGGTGTATTCCGGAGTATGGTCGGCCTTCTGACTTATTTCTACTATCTCTGCCAGTTCGGCATATTCCATGGTCAATATGGCAGTCATCATTTTAGTGGTGCTGGCAACCGGTCTTAACTCATCAGCGTTGCGGGAGTATATCAGCTGGCCGCTGTCTGCATCCAACAGACAAACATAGTTCGACGAATGATAAGGACCGGCCTGAGCTTCCGGCGGTTCAAACCAGGCCAAAAGAAATATCAAGCAACTCACCAGCAATACCATGTTTAAACAGGTTTTCATATCAAGATTTCCCGCCCGAATCCATCAGTATCTCTTCTACGGTTACCATCTTATAACCTTCCTGCTCAAGGCAGTTCAGGAGTTCAGGAAGTGCTTTCAGAGTTGGGTCAGTAGGATGCATTAAGACGATAGCATCATTATGAACTTTATTGCAGACCCTTTTTACTATAGTCTCCGGACTGGGTTTCTGCCAGTCTATGGTGTCCACACTCCACATGATCAACTGGTAATTAATTTCTGCTGCCGCTTTTACCAGCCTGGCATTTTGCTCCCCATAAGGGGGGGCAAAAAATTCCGTCCTGTTTCCGATAAGTTTTTCAATTATTTCTTCAGCTTGCTTGATTTGGGCTTGAGCTTCTGCATCCGACAAACTGCTGAAATGCACATGTTTATAGGCATGGTTCTGAATGCAGTGTCCCTCTAAGCTCATCTTTTTAAGCAGTTCCGGATTTTTTTCCGCCCAGGTTCCAGTTACATAAAAAGTTGCCTTGGCGTCATGTTTTTTGAATTCCTCCAGCATCCCCGGGATATACTCTTCTCCCCAGTCGACATTGACGCTTATGGATATGACTTTCTGCCCGGTATTTCCCTGATAAATCGGCTGTTGGGAATTTACTGCTACGATTCCAGTTTGATTGATCCGTATTATCATCACCGCCAGCAGACAAAGCATTATTGACAGCCCTGCTGCAATAAGCAGCAGGCTCCTTTGGTTCCAAAAATATATTCTCATTTTCCCTCCCCTGGATATTAACTCCGTCTAATTAACCGAAATACTCGTCTATTAACGATAACATGCCAGCATTTTTCCCCTTGGTATATCCTCCCCCTCAGATAAGCATTTTTTTATAGATATTCTTTTTTCAATCAAGCTATTCAGGATTTTGCTCAGAAACTTCAGCCCTGCTCCAACTTGCTTCAATCTCTCCAGAAAACACAAATAAACCGAGACGGCTCGGTTTACTTGGGTTAAGATGGCACTTATGCCTGCTTGCTCTTACTGATTTTTCTTGGCGTTGATTAGAACAGCTTTACGCGACAGGTTGACACGTCCTTGCTTATCTATCTCAGTGACTTTAACCAGAATCTGATCCCCTATGTCTACTATGTCTTTTACCTTATTGACTCTCTCTTCGGCCAGCTGCGATATATGGACCAGTCCTTCTTTGCCGGAGGTACCCAGGACTCCGGGGATGATCTCTACAAAGGCGCCAAAATCCATTATCCGCTTTACGGTTCCGTTATAGGTCTTGCCTACTTCCACGTCAGCCAGAATGGCCTCAATGAAGAATTTGGCTTTTTGTGCCCCTTCTTCATCCATAGACATAATAAACAGACTGCCGTCATCTTCGATGTCAATCTTGCATCCGGTTTCATCAACTATCTTGTGAATAGTCTTCCCACCCGGGCCAATTATTTCCCGAATACGGTCAGGATGTATCTGCATCCTGGTCAGGCGAGGAGCGTAGGGAGAAAGCTCTTCATTGGGCTTGGCAATAGCTTCCATCATTTTATTCATGATAAACATTCTGCCTTCGCGGGCTTTTCCCATAGCGGCTGCAACGATTTCCCGATTTACTCCGGTAATCTTGATATCCATCTGCAATGCGGTAACCCCGGTTTCAGTACCGGCCAGTTTAAAGTCCATATCTCCCAGGGCATCCTCGATTCCTTGTATATCGCTCAGTATAGCGAAGCCCTCTTCTCCTTTTACCAGTCCCATGGCAATACCGGAAACGGGAGCTTTGATCGGCACGCCTGCGTGCATAAGGGACAAAGTGCTTCCGCATACGCTGCCCATGGAACTGGACCCATTGGACTCCAGAACCTCTGATACCACCCTTATGGTATAAGGGAATTCTTCTTCCTTGGGGAGCACAGCCAGCAGGGCTCTTTCAGCCAGAGCACCATGCCCTATTTCTCTTCTTCCGGGACCTCTCATGGGTCGAGTTTCGCCTACGCTGAAGGGCGGGAAATTATAATGATGTATATAACGTTTAGTCGCCTCTATTCCCAAACCATCCAAACGCTGTTCTTCGCTGGCGGAGCCCAGGGTGGTAACTGACAAAACCTGGGTTTGACCCCGGGTAAATAATCCGGAACCATGGGGGCGCGGCAGATAACCAACTTCGCAGGTAATCGTCCTTATTTCGTCCAGGTTTCTCCCGTCAACCCTTTCACCTTTATCCAAAATAGCTTTTCTTACAATTTCTTTCATCATCTTATCGACCAGACCGGCTATTTCTTTGCCGCTCTCGGGGTATATTTCTGCAAAATGCTCTTTTATCCGGTCCCGCGCCATATCCATCTGGGTTTCCCGAGATTTTTTGTCCGAATTGTTAACTGCCTCTTCCAGCAGGTTCTGGGAAAATACCCTAACAGCCTGATTGATTTCTTCATCGATTTCTTCAATTTCAACTTCCATCTTGACAGCGCTTAATTGTTGAATAATGGATTCCTGAAAGGCCACAATCCTCTTGATCTCTTCATGGGCAAAAAAGATGGCATCTATCATGGCCTGTTCTGGAATCTCATTGGCGCTGCCTTCCACCATCATAATGGCTTCGCTAGTGCCGGCTACTGCCATATGCAGGTCAGATTTCCCTAACTGCTCGACGGTGGGATTGATGATAAGCTGTCCATCCACCATACCTACTATTACCGCTCCAACCGGACCGGCGAAGGGGATATCAGAAACTCCCAGTGCTGCCGATGCTCCAATGATAGCTGTAACATCCGGAGTATTGTCCTTATCCACTGACATTACCGTGGCTACTATATGAACATCGTTCTTGAATCCTTTGGGGAAAAGGGGTCTGATGGGACGATCTATCTGACGGGCCGATAAAGTAGCCAGTTCAGTAGCTCTTCCTTCTCTTTTGATAAAACCTCCCGGTATTTTCCCGGCTGCATACTGCTTCTCTTCGTAATCTACTGTGAGCGGGAAAAAATCTATGCCTTCCCGGGGATTCTTGGAGGCAGTGGCGGTTACCAGAACTGCGGTGTCCCCATATCTAACCATAGCAGCACCATTAGCCTGTTTGGCTACCTGACCAATCTCTATCAACAGAGGTCTGCCGGCAATTTCTAACTCATATTTGTGAACTATCTGAGTTTCCTCCTTTCATCTTTTTAAATATAAAGAGCGGCAAATCCGCTCTTTACCTGCGCAATCCAAGTTTTGTAACTATGTTGCGATATCTGTCAAAGTCTTTTTTCTTTAAATAATCTAAAAGCGCCCGTCTTTGACCAACCATTTTAAGCAGTCCGCGCCGGGAATGATGATCTTTTTTGTTAATCTTCAGATGCTCATTCAAATAATTGATCCTCTCGGTCAATATTGCAATCTGTACTTCTGGAGATCCGGTATCACTGTCGTGTACCTGGTAGGTTTTTATCAGTTCTTCTTTTCTCTCAGGTGTTAAAGCCAAGGTTTCACCTCCTCTTACCGGTAATCGCCAGTAACCAAGCTATACGTCGGTGATTCGTATAACCTAGCCAGTGGTTCTATGAATATCCTGATTCTGTATTTTACAGGCCTGTCGGTCCTGCCGCTCTTTCCCAATAATAGCACTGTTCTCAGTCAATCAAGGTAAATTTTAGCACACGACGATCAAATTGTAAAATGCTCCCTGGAGCCAGGCAGAATTTGGCAGGCTGCCTCCTTATCCCTGGAGATCTGCTGAACTAATTCATCTATGCCGTTAAATTTGATTTCATCTCTTATTCTTTCAACAAAATGAAGCCGAAGGGTTTGACCGTAAATATTTTGATCAAAGTCTATTATATGCGCCTCGACTGAAATTGGATATTCTTCATGAAACGTAGGTTTGCTGCCAATATTAACCACCGCCAGGAAAACTTCTCCCTTAAACGTGGCAAAGGCAGCATAGACTCCTTTAGCCGGTTTTTGAATACCTTTTTCCACCAGAAGATTAGCGGTGGGAAAGCCAATAGCTGTTCCCCGGTGTTCCTCTTCAATTATAATACCCTCCAGAATCGGGTAATAACCAAGAAGTGATTTGGCTTGACTTATGTTCCCAACTTCCAGCATCTTTCTTATACAGGTGCTGGAAACTGTAACCTGCCCTACTTCCACCGGAGGAATAATATTTACCTTAAAGCCGTATTGCTCTCCATATTCCTGCAACAGTTCCGGGGTACCTGCTCCCTTGTGACCAAAAGAATAATTAAAACCTATAAATACTTCCTGCACTTGCAATCTATCTATTAGATAATCCTCTACGAATTGACGAGGGGATAATTGGGCAATTTCCAGGCTGAAAGGTTGATATATCAAAACATTCAACCCCATTTGCTCCAGCAATTCTGCTTGAATAGCCGCCGTATTCAGAAGGTCGGGGGCTTTACCGGGATTAAGGATTTGGATAGGATGGGGTTCGAATATGAAGCCAGCCGCAATCCCATCGGTTCTTTGAGCCCGATCGACCAGCTTCCTAATCAATTGCTGGTGACCTTTGTGCACTCCGTCGAAATTGCCCAAGGCCAAATATACTGGTGCATCCATTTTGCTAAAGTTGTCAATTCCTCTAATTATCTTCATTCCCCAATACTCCTCGTTACTAAAATTGGCTCAATGGCCGGCTCGATTATTCGAGTTGAAATACCTTTTTAGGTCGTATAATATAATTGTCTTCCCGGGATTCAATCTCAGCCAGAGCCAGAAGATTACCGGTGCTGGCATATATTCTGCTCATCCCTGGACTGGATTTCTCCTCCCACCTTAAGGCTTTCCCATTGATTATATCGTTATCCTGCCAGGGAGCTGCCAGGTTCAGCATTGGAAGATTCTGCAGCGGATAATCCAGGGGATACAGTATTTTCTCCAATAGTCCCGGGTTATCCATTATCTTCTCCAGGCTGCAGGAATCCTCTATTCTAAAGATACCTGATTTCCTGCGGCTCAAACCGGACATATAAGCGCCCGTACCTAATTTCTCCCCGATATCCCGACACAAGCTCCTTATATAAGTTCCGCGGGAACAGGATACCTGGATAAGCAGATGGGGATGATCGGCTTTAAGATGCTGTGACAGCAACTGCAGCGAATAAACCTGTACTTGCCGGGGCGTCAGCTCAACGGTTATTCCCTGCCGGGCCAACTGGTACAATCTTTTGCCTTGGTGATGCAGCGCAGAATACATAGGCGGAATTTGTTCAATTAGTCCGGTCATGGAAGCCAGAACCTGCATCACTTCGTCTGGTTGGACCTCCTGATATCCGGTATAGGTGATAGTGCCGCTGCTGTCCTCAGTGTCGGAAACAGCTCCCAGTACCAGCTCCGCCTGGTATATCTTGTCCTCCTGATTCATGTATTCTATAACTCTGGTGGCCTTACCGATAGCAACCGGCAATACCCCACCGGCTATCGGATCCAGAGTTCCCAGATGCCCGAGCCGGGTTTTGCGAGGCAGGACTTTTTTTAATCTCCTGATAACATCATAGGAAGTAATACCTTCCGGTTTGTTTATATTTACAAAGCCATCCAATTATTCAAGCACATCCTCAACCATATCAATAACCAGACTGCACACTTGATCCAGGCTGCCGCTCTTTTTTGCCCCGGCGGCCCTTTTGTGACCTCCGCCTCCCAGTCTTGCAGCCAGTGCGGCTACATCAACCTGAGTTTTGGATCTGTACCCGATTTTAATCAGACCAGGATTAACCTCGCGCAGCATCAGTGCAACCTCTACTCCCTGGATGGAGCGAACATAATTTATGGTTCCCTCCGGGTGAATATTCAGTGCATCTATCTTCCTAACCTCTTCAAAGGGCAATTTCATACAGGCTATTTTTCCCTCCCGGTAAAATTCCAGATGCTGTAAACCCAGGCATAGCAGGCTTACCTCTTCACGCGGCTTGGATTCCAGGAGATTGTTTCGGGCCAGGTCTACGCTGGCTCCGGCAAGGAGCAGTTCAGAAGCAATCCTCATGGTAGTGCTGGTGGTATTGCTGTTCATAAAACTCCCGGTGTCCATCACTATTCCTGCATAGATACAATCAGCTATTTCCCTGCTTATCTCCACTCCCATTACTTTCAAGAGCTGGTATATTATCTCTGCGGTCGAAGATGCCACCGGATCAACATAATTATAATCCCCAAAAAAATCATTGTCATGATGATGATCGATATTGATGGTAATCCTCCGGTCTTCAAAACGCTCCAGCAGTTCTTCCCCTATCCTGTCTATCCGGGAGCAGTCCAGAAAAATGACATTCTCCGGCATAAGCTCTATATCATCGGGCTGGCTGAAATTATCCACCGCCGGGAGATACCTATAGATCGATGACAGATTATCCTGCATTATTATCGCAGCTTTCTTTCCCATACGGTTTAAAGCCAGGAATAAAGCCAATAGTGAACCTACGCTGTCCCCATCCGGAATCGAATGGCCAACAATCACATAATTATCCAGGGTTGACAACTGCTTGCCGATGCTCTCAAGTTTATTCATTAATTTATCCTTCCGGTTTATTAGTATCCTCTTTGAGTTCTTCGAGAATGGATGAGATCCTTATGCCGTGTTCAATGGATTTATCCAGCCTGAATTCTATTTCCGGAGCATGTTTTATCTTCAGTCGATGAGCTAATTCACTTCTGATATACCCTCGAGCTGCCTTCACCGCATTCATCATTTCTTCTTGTTTAGCCTGATCCCCCAAAATGCTGATGTTGATCCGGGCATGACTCATATCATTGCTGAGGTCCACCCGAGTCAACGATATGGCCTCCTGGTGGATCCGGGGATCCTTGATTCCTTCTTGAAAAATGTGTGACACTATCCGTTTGATCTCTTCCGACAATTTTTCCTGTCGACGTTTGCTCACTGCTGTCACCCCCGTATTGCTCTAAATTCCCAATAGTAGGAAACGCCTTACAGCTCTCTGGGTATTTCTTCCAGGGTATAGGCTTCAATAGTGTCTCCTTCTTTGATATCATTGAAGTCTTTAATGCCTATACCACATTCATAGTTTTCCAATACTTCTCTTACATCATCTTTGAAACGTTTTAGGGAGGACAATTTGCCTTCGTAAATTACTATTCCATCACGCAATACCCGTATTTCGGCATTTCTTTGCATTTTCCCATCGGTAACATAACTGCCGCCTATGGTGCCAACCCCCGGAACCTTAAATGTTGCCCTTACTTCTGCCCGGCCTACAAATTTTTCCTTATATTCCGGATCCAAAAGACCGGCCATGGCTTTCTTAACATCTTCAATGGCCTCATAGATGACTCGATATAGAAGTACATCAATATTTTCTTCTTCCGCATTTTTTCGGGCCTTGTTGTCGGGCCTCACGTTAAATCCAATAATAATGGCATTTGAAGCTGAGGCCAGCATTACATCGGTTTCGCTGATAGCTCCCACCGCTGAATGTATAACATTAACCTTGACTTCTTCAGTACTCAACCGAAGCAGCGATTGAGCCAGAGCTTCGATAGATCCCTGCACATCACCCTTGATGATCAGATTCAGTTCCTTGAGTTCATGGTCCTGTATCTGCTTGAAAAAATCATCTAGGGATACCCGGCTGCTCTGCTTCTGTTCCTCCAATTTCTTCTCACCCAGTCTGAGACTTACAACCTCCTTGGCTACTTTCTCATCACAAGCCAGTACCCTTCCTCCTGCTTCAGGCACTTCAGACCAACCGGTTATTTCTACCGGCATAGATGGATAGGCTTCATCCACTCTTCTGGCCCGATGGTCAGTCATTGCCCGCACCCGGCAGATGTTGCTTCCGCAAATAAGAGTATCTCCAATTTTAAGGGTACCTTTCAGTACCAGCACTGTGGCTACAGCGCCCCGGCCTTTGTCCAGCTGACCCTCTACAACTACTCCTTCAGCCAATCTATCCGGATTAGCCTTTATTTCATTCATCTCCGCTACCAGGAGGATCATTTCCAGCAGGGATTCTATTCCCTGGCCGGTTTTGGCCGAAACCGGCACGAATATAGTCTCTCCGCCCCATTCTTCCGGCACAATCTGATATTCAGTCAATTGCTGCATCACTTTATCCGGATTGGAATCCGGTTTATCCACTTTGTTGATCGCCACCAGGAAAGGCACCTGGGCTGCTTTGATATGATTGATGGCTTCTATGGTCTGAGGCATAACCCCATCATCAGCAGCAACCACCAAGACTACGATATCGGTCAAATTAGCGCCTCTGGCTCTCATAGCGGTAAAGGCCTCATGCCCGGGAGTATCAATAAAAGTTATCCGGTTATTGTTTATTTTAACCTGATAGGCTCCAATATGCTGGGTAATGCCTCCTGCTTCGCCGGAAACCACGTCGGCTTTTCTAATCCTGTCCAGCAGAGAAGTCTTGCCATGATCAACATGACCCATAACGGTGACAACCGGAGGTCTTAACCGCAAACTAGCTTCATCATCTATTATCTCTTCCAGTATTTTCTCTTCCTCGGAGATGCTATGTTCCACCCTTACCTCGTAAAGACTGGCCAGTATCTCAGCGGTCTCATAGTCAATCGACTCATTTATGGACGCCATGGTTCCCATTTCCATAAGTTTTTTGACTATATCCGCCGTGCTCTTGTGCAGCTTTTCAGCCAGGTCTCGGACAATAATAACATCATCCACATGTATCAATTCGGGGCTGGGCATAACCACATCAGATTTTTTCCGTTTATGTTTGGATTTTTTCTGGGGACGGCTATAGTCTTTCTTGCCCCCTTGTTGCTGCATTCTGGCCGGAGCTGCAATATGATTTTTGGCGCCCGCCTTAACTCCGCTTTTGGGAGCTCGACCTCTTCCGCCTTTATCCTGATCGTCACTCCGGGTTTCCCTTGTTGTTCTATGGGATTTGGACTTATCACTATCCCCGGATATGGTCACCGATTTCTGTTCCGGTCTGGCTCCCTGGGGACGGCTATCCGGCCTGGCTCCCTGGGGACGGCTGTCCGGCCTGGCTCCCTGGGGACGGCTCTCCGGCCTGGCTCCCTGGGGACGGCTATCCGGCCTGGCTCCCTGGGGGCGACTGTCCGGCCTGGCTCCCTGGGGACGGCTCTCCGGCCTGGCTCCCTGGGGACGACTGTCCGGTCTGGCTCCCTGGGGACGGCTCTCCGGCCTGGCTCCCTGGGAACGACTGTCCGGTCTGGCTCCCTGGGGACG
>CAZCTN010000025.1:1628-48514 GCA_964501655.1 uncultured Syntrophomonas sp. | reverse complement strand
ACCTTGAAAAACTCTGCCTGAGGAATGCTGTATCAAATGCACAGCTGGATCTAAAGGAAAGAAAGTTATTTGTAAATGTAAATCCCCTATTGTTAAACTCAACCAATTACATACAACATCAGCTTCTAGAATTACTTCAATCCAGTAAGATACCATTAAAGAATATCGTTCTTGAATTAACTGAAAGAAATGGAATAGAAGACTATGTTTCATTTCGGGAGAAGCTAAGGGCTTATAGAAACCTGGGATTCCAGATAGCAATCGATGATGCCGGAGCAGGGTACAGCAGCCTGCAAGCTATCGCTGAATTGGTTCCTGAATTTGTTAAGATTGACATTTCATTGATACGCGGTATTGACAAAAACCCAATCAAAAGGGCCTTATTAGAAACGCTGGTGAATTTCACATACAAAATAGGAGCTCGGATAATATGTGAAGGCATAGAGAGCCAGCAAGAATTGAACACTATAGCTGCCATGGGCTGTGATTACGGGCAGGGTTTTCTGTTGGGCAGACCGGGACGCATCATAGAAGATCTTGATCAAGATATTAAACACCTGATAACGAGACACGACAGAATGGGTCAGTATTATCATGATATACCCCTGAAAATTGGAGACATTGTGATGAATCAAGCCCCTATTAATGCAGATATATCTGTAGAAGAATTAATCGACCGCTTTAACGAAAACAAAGGAACAAGTGGATTGGTAGTTGTTGAAAAAGAATATCCGGTGGGGCTGATCATGAGGGATCGCCTGTTTTCTTTGTTGGGTAGCCGCTACGGATATGATCTCTTTGTCAAGAAAAAAGTGACGCAGGTAATGGATAAAAGCCCCCTGATAATGCCGTGGTTGACTTCTATAGATGACGCAGCCCGGCAGGTGGCAGAGCGTTTAAGCCAGGGAAAAAGTGATTACCTTATTATCACCAGGGAAGAAAGATATGCAGGGGTGGTTTCAGTATCTCAATTGCTGGATACCTTGGCTGCTATACAGCTGGAGCAGGCCAAAGATTCCAACCCGCTCACAGGTTTGCCGGGCAATCGATTGCTAACCCGCAGGATTATTGAAGATGTTAGAAACTCTTCGGACTTTATGGTATTATATTTCGATCTGGATAATTTTAAGGCTTTCAATGATAAATTCGGTTTTGAACATGGAGACCGTGCTATAGTGATGCTGGCTAATATCCTGGTTGAAGTCGCACAAAAATGTGGCAATGCGGATGATCTTATCAGTCATATTGGTGGAGATGATTTTGTAATAGTAACTTCGATAGATAAAGGAGAAGAACTGGCAATGAAAACCATCGAAATATTCGATGAACGTATCATCGATTATTATGATTATGAATCCATAGAAAAAGGTTTTTTTATTGCCCATGACCGTAAGGGGCAGCAAATGCAGTTTCCTATTATGAGCCTGTCCGTGGCCGGAGTAGTAAATAAGCCGGGAAATAAATTTGAAAACCATCTCCAAGTTGGAGAAGCTGCGGCTGAAGTTAAGAAAACTGCTAAATATCAAATGGGAAGCTGCTGGGTTTTAGACCGTCGCCTCAGTGCCTGAATGTAATAAATAATTACAAATGTTTAACCCTTTTTGTATTTTCTATACCTTTTCCATTATATTCCTTGCCTTTTTCCACTTTTTCCTGTTAAGTAATCTATTATAGATGCATATAAATATATATACTCTTGAAACACAAGGGGGTTTCCCGATTGCCGGTCATAAAAGTGGCAAGTTATAACATACGCCGGGCCGTGGGAATCGAGGGCAGGAAAGATTTGAAGCAGATCCACCAGGTCTTGCTGGAAATTAATGCCGATATAATTGCCTTGCAGGAGGTGGAAATGCTGCCGGGAGTGGCCGGGACGGCCAGGCAGGCTCATGCCCTGGCCGGCTGGCTGAACATGCATTACGCTTATGGGCCGGTCCACCGCCTGAAGTTCGGTTCGGTAGGCAATGCGGTGCTATCCCGGCATCCAATAGTACGCAATTTTAAACACCTTCTGCCCGACTCCAGGGATGAAAGAGCTTGTCTGCAGTGTGATATCATGGCTGCGGGAACCCCGCTTAGTATCTTCAATGTGCATCTGGGATTAAATCAAGTATCCCGCTATCGTCATCTGAAATACATTATCCTGCCCATTATGCAGGATTATTCTTTCCCGGCGGTTCTGACCGGAGACCTGAATGCTGCGCCTTCCATGCGGGAAATACGAATGCTCGGCGAGTATTTGCATGACACTTTTGAACACAATACCGGAATCCTGGGGAACACCTATCCATCCGATGCTCCCCGGGTGCGTATCGATTATATATTTACCAATGAAATGTCCAGGTGTTCCAGTTTCCATATCACCAAGTCTCAAGCCTCTGATCATTTACCAGTCAGTGCCGTCATCAGCATCCCAGCCTTACAGCGTTGATATTTGCTCCTGCCGGCTCATTAATAATTGAAGCTTCCCTTTCAGTACCGGTATGGTTAAGTAAAAGAAAAGGCCGCCTACTCGTTAAGAATAAGCGGCGCAAGAAATCTTATCTATAATCCTGCCCCTCAAATTCAGTCTTAAACCTTGTTTTCAGGACTGTGCAATTATACTGTTGCCGGTTGCTATCGGTTGCTACAGAGCTCTTTTGTTCTTGGCATGGTAGTGAGTATGCAGGAGATGATGGGATTGATGTCCCAGGGGTTCATGCAGGAACTCCTCGTATATAGCCTTAACCTCAGGATTCTCGTGAGATTTTCTGATTTCACAGGCTTCATCTTCTACATATATCTGATTAATACGTTCAATGCGTTTGGCATTGCTCTTGGTGATAGGCTGACCGCCGCCACCTATACATCCTCCAGGACAGGCCATGATTTCAATGAAGTGATAGGGGGATGTTCCCGCCCTGACTTCATCCATCAGCTGTCGGGCATTGGACAGACCGTTGGCGATAGCGACCTTCACCACGGTGCCGTTTAAATCAACTTCAGCATCTTTTACCCCTTGAATACCCCGGGTAACTTCAAAATTGACATTTTCCAGGGCTTGCCCGGTTACTACCTCGTAGACTGTTCTCAGGGCTGCTTCCATAACCCCGCCGCTGGCACCAAAGATAACGGCTGCACCGGTATATTTGCCCATCCAGGAATCAAAATTGGAACCAGCCAGTTGATTAAAGTCGATGCCGCTCATACGGAACAATCTTCCGATTTCCCGGGTGGTAAGGACCAGATCCACATCCCGGAATCCGCTGTCATTCATTTCCGGCCGGCTGCATTCATATTTCTTGGCGGTACAGGGCATGATGGATACGGAATATATCTTGGCCGGGTCTATGCCCATCTTGTCTGCCCAGTAGGTTTTGGCCAAAGCGCCAAACATCTGCTGGGGTGATTTGCAGGTAGAAAGGTTGTCCAGCAGGTCCGGATAGAAGGTCTCGCAGAAATTAATCCATCCCGGGCTGCAGGAAGTGAACATGGGCAGAGTACCGCCTTCTTTCAGGCGCTTTAACAACTCGTTGCCTTCCTCCAGTATGGTCAGGTCGGCAGTGAAGTTGGTATGCAGTACATGGTCAAATCCTATCTGACGGAGTCCCGAGACAAAGACATCCATGGGCATGTCTCCGGTAGCCAGACCTACTTCTTCTCCAATAGCAACCCTAACTGCCGGTGCAATCTGGGTTACTACTACTTTATCCGGATCAGCTATGGCTGCCAGCAGTTTATCGATTTCTTCTACTTCTCCGATGGCTCCCACCGGGCAGGCGTGGATGCACTGGCCGCACATTACACAGGGGCTGTCGATTAAATCCCAACCCATGGTGGGTACTACCATGGCATGATGGCCGCGGTTTTCCACCCCCAGGGCATTGACGCTTTGAACCACTGAGCAGGCCTCCACACAGCGTTTGCACAGTATACACTTATCCGGATCCCTGAATAGGGCTGGAGTGGAATAATCTTTGGCCAGTCCCCGGGTTTTCTGGCTGAAGGGATTGTCTCGAATAAAGTATTCTTCGGCCAGGGTCTGCAGTTCACAGTTTTGATTTCTTATACAATTTAAACAATCCTGGGGATGATTGGACAATATGAGTTCCAGAATGGTTTTCCTGGCTTCTACAACCTTCGGAGTTCTGGTTTTAACTGTCATTCCTTCCCACACCGGTGAAACGCAGGCTGCGGCCAGCAAGCGGCTTCCTTCGACTTCGCAGACACATACCCGGCAGTTGCCCTTTACAGCCTGATCCGGATGATTACACAGGGTAGGTATTTTGACCCCTATACTCTCAGCTGCCTTGAGGATTGTCGAGCCTTCAGGAACAGAGGTTTTAATTCCATCAATAATTACATTAACCACATTAATCCTCCTCTCCTAAACCAGCTTGTCTTCATAATCAGCAGCAAAGTGGTCCAGGGTGGTTAATACCGGAGTTGGAGCTGCTTGACCAAGACCGCACAGGCAGGCAATGGACATTACTCCACCCAGCTTTTTCAACAAAGCAATATCTGCCAGAGAACCTTTACCCGCTTGTATCTTTCCTGCCAGTTCATGCATACGGGCTGTGCCTTCCCGGCAGGGAGCACATTTACCGCAGGATTCATGTTCAAAGAATTTGGTAATTTTGTTTACTACATCTACCATATCCCGGGTTTCATCCATAACAAAAACTGCACCGGAACCCAGGGTAGCCCCAATAGCTGACATGGCATCGAAACTTATGGTTGTATCCAGCAAAGATTCTGGGACGAATCCTCCGGAGGTTCCGCCGATTTGCACGGCTTTAAACCGTTTGCTATTGGCAATTCCCCCACCAAATTGAAAAACTACGTCCCTGATGCTGGTATCGGTTGGAACCTCAAAGAAAGTCTTGTTATTGACGTCCCCGGTCAAAGTCAGAACCTTGGTGCCGGGATAAGATGGGGCTCCGACAGCAGCATACCAGTCCGCACCCTTTTCAATAATAACTGGAATATTGGCAAAGGTTTCTACGTTGTTGATTATGGTCGGCTTGCCCCACAAACCTTCAACCCCAGGGAAAGGTGGCTTGAAGCGAGGCTCACCCCGATGCCCTTCTATTGATTCGATCAGGGCAGTTTCTTCTCCGCATACATAGGCGCCTGCACCCATTCGCACTTCTATATTGAAATCTCCTAGAACTCCTTTGGTCCGGGCCTGTTCAATAGCCTGATTGAGTATATCCACTACATACGGATATTCCCCCCGGCAGTATATATATCCCTGCCTGGCTCCGATAGCATATCCACATATGGCCATACCCTCCAGAATGCTCTGGGGATCACCCTGCATAATCAGACGATCCTTATAGGTTCCAGGCTCACCTTCGTCAGCATTGCATACTACATACTTGGTATCGGCACTGGCTTGATTGGCAAAAAACCATTTTTGACCGCAGTTGAATCCTGCTCCACCACGACCTCTTAAATTGGACTTTTTCACCTCTTCCACTACTTCCATGGGAGTCATTCCCCTGGCTTTTTCCAGGGACTGGTATCCGCCAGCTGCTATATATTCATCTATTTTCAGCGGATCGATTTTGCCGTAATTACGCAATACAATGCGCATTTCTTCGGCCATTGTATGACCTCCTTTTCCTGACAAAATAAAAATCCTCTGCTGTCAAGCAGATAGGTACAGCAATTATTTAAAGTCCGCAAGAATATCGGGAATCATCGCCGGAGTAACATCCAAATATGGTTTGCCATTAACAGTAATAACCGGGGTAGCCTGGCATTGTCCTACACACTCGGTAAATTCAAGGGCAAAGGTGCCATCCGGGGTAGATTCACCCATCCGTATACCCAACTCTTTTTCCAGAACCGCTACCACCTCGGCAGCACCGGCTACATGACAGGGAGCACTTTCACATAATCTGATGACATTCCTGCCCCTGGCCTCGGTTGAGAACATGGAATAAAAAGTAGCCACACCATAAGCCTCAGCAGCCGAAACCTTAAATGCCCGGGCAACCTCAATCACGGCTTCTTCGGGCAAATAGCCAAGCTCTTTCTCCAACGCGTGAAATGCCTCGATAACCCCCCCCGGGATCCCGGCACACCTGGCAATTGTTTCCTTATAACTCACTCACATTCCTCCTTTCCATAAAAATAATAACCTGATGTCCCTTTTCATCAGCAGGTTACAGATAATTTAACAATAATATACCCTTCGCAAATAATAAATGGCAAAATATCACGTTATCGACTTTCTATCCAAGAATTTATGAATATTTCTAAGTTATTTGCAAATTTAAGCAGGCTAGCTTGATTTTATACGTTACAAAAAGCACAATTAAGCTGCTCAATCTTGCCATCCCAATGAAATAGGGACTTTCCGGCTTTAAGCCAGAAAGTCCCTCGAATTATTTTTTGTCAATTATTTAATATTCTGTTAATTTAGGCCATCTTTCGCAGCTATATCTTGTCATTCCTTTTTCTCATTTTTATTATAATTTCTTAATATGTTACGCCCGGGGTCCAATGCACTATTTTTTCATAATTAAAGATAATAACTCGTTTCGGGTTTGAGCCCTGGTTTCAAAAATCCCCCTTACCGCGGAAGTCACAGTAAGGGAACCGGGTTTGCTTATCCCCCGCATGGTCATGCACATGTGTTCCGCCTCGATGATAACCGCCACTCCATGAGGTTTCAGGGTGTCATAAATACAATCGGCAATTTGCGATGTCAGCCTTTCCTGGAGCTGGGGCCTGCGGGCATAGGCTTCAGACACCCGGGCCAGCTTGCTGATACCTACTACCTTTCCCCCTTTGGGAATATAGGCGATATGAGCTTTGCCGTAAAAGGGCAGCAAATGATGTTCGCACATGGAATACAAGGGGATATCCTTGACCAGAACTAATTCATCATGATATTCGGTAAAGGAAACCTGCAGGAGTTCCTGGGGGTTTATATCCATTCCTCGAAATATCTCGGCATACATACCGGCAACTCGCCGGGGTGTGTCTCTGACTCCCTCACGCTCCGGATTTTCTCCAATTGCTTCCAGTATCATGGAAACTGCGGTTTCTATCTTCTGCCGATCAATGTCTTTTTTGCTCATAGCTTTCCTCCATCATCTATCCCCGGCGGATTCCTGTACAGAAAACAAACAGCTCGAATCGATACTATTTCTTTCCCGTTGCCTTAATTAGAACAAACCTACGATCTGGCCGCCTTCCAATATATCAATATTCTCAGCCGCAGGGGTTTTGCCCAAACCTGGCATGGTCATAACGGTGCCGGCCAGGGCAACTATGAAACCTGCCCCGGCTGATAGTCTGGCTTCCTTGATGGAGACCGTAAAGCCCTGCGGCCGGCCTTTAAGATCCGGATCATCGGATAGTGAATACTGGGTTTTGGCAACACATACCGGGAGTTTACCGTATCCCTGATCCTGAAATTGCTTCAACCTTCTCATAGCCTCGGGAGCATAATCAACCCGATCGGCACCATAAATTTCTTGGCATATGCAGGCAATTTTATCCAGCAAAGGCAGCTCATCAGAGTAAAGGAATTTAAATGAACCGGGGGTTTCAGCCGCTTTTATAACCTTGCGAGCCAGGTCTTCTCCCCCCGCTCCGCCCTTAGCCCACACCTGGGAAAGAGCTACTTCGGCTCCCAGCTGTGCACAGCGAGCAGTTATAAACTCAATTTCTTCTGCCCTATCGGCAGGAAATTCATTAAGAGCTACTACTACCGGTATGCCATATTTATTTATGTTTTCCAGTTGTTTTTCCAAATTCTCGATACCCTTTTCCAGGGCCGGCATGTTCTTTTCCCCTAACTGGCCCTTGGGCACTCCGCCATGATTTTTAAGGGCTCGGACGGTAGCCACCAGTACTACCGCAGCAGGCTGAAATCCTCCATAACGGCATACAATATCGAAAAACTTCTCAGCCCCCAGATCGGCGCCAAATCCGGCTTCAGTAACCATGTAATCTGCCAGTTTCATTCCCATACGGGTGGCCACAATACTATTGGAACCATGAGCTATATTGGCAAATGGTCCTCCATGAACAAAAGCCGGGGTATTTTCCAGGGTTTGTACCAAGTTGGGTTTGATAGCATCTTTCATCAAGAGGGCCATGGAGCCGGCGGCTTTCAAATCGTCGGCGGTAACCGGCCTTCCATCATAGGTGTAGGCCACAACCATTCTCTTGAACCGTTCCTTTAAATCCATCAAATCAGTGGCCAGACATAAAGCAGCCATTACTTCCGATGCCACGCTTATATCAAAACCTGACTCCCGGGGAACTCCATTGATTCTGCCGCCTAGCCCGAGAACCACATTCCTCAGTGCTCTCTCATTCAGATCCATAACCCGTCGCAATACCACCTGCCTGGGGTCGATATTAAGATCGTTGCCCTGATGCAGGTGGTTGTCCAGCATGGCCGCCAGCAAATTGTGGGCAGCAGTAACCGCATGTATGTCACCGGTAAAATGCAGGTTAATATCTTCCATGGGAAGTACCTGGGAATAACCCCCTCCGGCTGCCCCTCCTTTAATGCCAAAACTGGGCCCCAGAGAAGGTTCACGCAGAGCGATTATAGCCTTCTTGCCCAGCCGGTTTAAAGCCATGCCTAAACCAACCGTATTGGTAGTCTTTCCTTCTCCGGCCGGAGTCGGATTAATGGCCGTAACCAGTACCACTTTTCCTGATGGCCGATCTTTTAGCCGCTCCCAAACATCCAGAGAAATCTTGGCCTTGAATTTCCCGTACATCTCAATATCATCTTCATCCAGACCAATAGACCTGGCTATCTCCACAATTGGACTCATATTTGCTTCCTGGGCTATCTCGATATCAGTTTTCATCACTTCCAACCCCCTACTGCTATCCTGACTGATTAATACCCCTTGATGATTAACATTCCAGGATTTAATTAATTCCATCCTTATTAATCTAACATACATCACCCTAATTCAAAAGATGGAATTATCATAATTTCACAGCCGCTCTCCCTAGTTTCTTCCTGCTTCACACCTTGCAGGCCTTAACCCGGACTATTCTCTTTTCACATACTTCCTCCACTTTGAATATCACCCCATCGAATTCAATACTCGGTTTATCATCCTGGCCCGGAATTCTGCCTAACTGACCAATAATAAAACCACTCAGGGTTTCATAATCCTCTATGGGCAGATCCATATCCAGGTAATGTTGCACCCTGTCCAAACCGGCATAACCTTCTATTAAGAAGGTGTTTTCGTCCAGTTGGCGTATTTCCTCCTCCTCTTCATCATATTCATCAAATATATTCCCCACGATTTCCTCCAGCAGGTCTTCGAGAGTGACAATTCCTGCTGTTCCTCCATATTCATCAATTACAATGGCTATATGGATCTTGCTTTTTTGAATCTCTTTCAGTAATTCGTTGGTTCGCTTGGAAGCCGGAACAAAATAAGGTGGTCGAATTATGTATCTCAAATCCAATTTTCCTTTATCACCCATACTGCTGATATGAGGAATAATATCCTTTACATAAAGCACCCCTATTATATTATCTATACTTCCTTCATATACCGGTATTCTGGAGTACCTCTCGATATTAATCGAGGCTAAAAGGGTGTTAAAATTGGTTTCTACCGGGAAAGCAACTATCTCGGTTCTGTGAGTCATGATTTCTTCCACCGTTTTATCATTCAATTCAAATATGTTGTTAATCATCAGTTTCTCACTTTCATCAATAGCCCCTCTTCTCTCCCCCACATCAACCATCATTCTAATCTCTTCTTCGGTTATCTTCTCATCCTCCTCCAGGGGATCAAACCCCAATAACCTAACAAAGAAATTGGTAGACCAGGTCAGCAGCTTAACAAAGGGAGAAGTCAGCCGGGAAAGATAGTTGAGCGGACTGACCACCAGCATAGAGATAGGTTCTGCTTTCTTCATAGCCAGTCTTTTAGGTACCAGTTCACCCAGGACCAGGGTGAAATAGGCTAGTATTACGGTAATGACAATAAGCGAAAAACTCTTGAGCCAGACATCGGGGATCCGGGTTCCGGTTTGCTTGATAAACTCAACCAACCGGCCGGCAAAATTCTCGGCGGCAAAAGCGCTGGCAAGAAATCCGGCCAGAGTAATGCCAATTTGTATGGTGGCCAGGAACTTGCTGGGCTCATCCAGCAGTTGTTTTATCTGCTTAGCCTTCTTGTTTCCTTCCTCAGCCATCAGCCTAATTTTGTTGTCATTCAATGAAATCAATGCAATCTCAGATGCCGCAAAAAATGCGTTAAGCAATATAAGTATCAGTAATATTAGAAACTCGCTCAACAATTATTTCACCTCTCTATGTCCCGGGAACAGAAAAAGGTCATAGTAACCCATCCAGGCTTCCTGTGACCCAAAATCAAGTTTGCTTTGCATATATCAATCATGTCCCGGAATATTCCCGGCGACAGCATGTCACCCGGGAGGTCAGCATCAATCATTCTATCACTCCACCCTAGACATTGCCCCATTTATATTGTAGGATACTATATTGTCCAATTTACCGTCAAGGTTGGGAGGAAAGACAAGGGGCTAACTTGTCTGCAGTGTCAAATAAGCATAGACGTACGTTGCCGGTTTCCTACCTGAACAGAAGATTGCAGATGTATATAGCGGCCAGAAAACCGGTTATGTCGGCGGTAAGCCCGGTAACAATGGAATATCGGTATTTCTTTATCCCCACTGAACCGAAGTATACGGTAAGAATGAAAAAGGTGGTATCGGTAGTTCCCTGCATGACTGAAGAAAGGCGGCCAATGAAAGAATCCGGCCCGTATACCCTCATCAATTCGGTAGCCATCCCCAGTACTGCGCTGCCGGACATGGGACGCATGATGGCCAGCGGAAGCACCTCGGAGGGGGCTCCGATTCTGGCGGTTAAGGGTTCCATGACCATGCTCACATAATCCATGGCCCCGGAGGCCCGGAAGACTGATATGGCTACCATCATCCCTACCAAAAAAGGTATAATCTTAACCGCAGTAGTAAAACCCTCTTCAGCCCCTTCAACGAAGGCTTCATAAACCGGCACTTTTTTGACGTACCCGTAAATGGGAACCAGCAACAACAGCAGAGGTATGGCCCATTTGGATACCAGACTCAGAAGCGCGTGAAGCATATTTTCACTTCCTCCAACGGCTCTTTTTCCTGAACCAGTAATCCAGGGATACGGCCAGAACCATGCTGACTGCAGTAGCAAAAATGCAAGCCCCTACTATTTCGGTAGGATTGGCAGAGTTGAAGGACAGCCGCACCGCTATAATGGTGGCCGGTATCAGGGTGATGCAGGAAGTGTTCAGGGCCAGGAAGGTGCACATGGCTTCAGATGCTTCATTCGAATCGCGATTCAATTCCTGCAGCTCCTGCATGGCTTTCATGCCAAATGGAGTAGCTGCATTGCCCAATCCCAGCATATTAGCGCTAAGGTTAAGAATTATCGCCCCCATTGCCGGATGATCAGGCGGCACACTGGGAAAGAGCCTTATGGTAAAGGGTCTAAGCCATCGGGCCAGGCTCTGCACCAGACCTCCCTGTTCCGCAATTTTCATGATTCCCAGCCACAGGGCCATAACCCCAACCAGATCAAAACAGACCTCAACCGCTCCTTTGGCTGCTCCCAAAGCTGCTTCAGTAACTACTTCAATGTTGCCGTTAAAAGCGGCTACTATTATTCCCGAGGCCAGTAACAGCAACCAGATAAAGTTTAACACAGCCATCCCTCCCAAGCCTTCCTTTTTGAAGGGTATGACTGAGCACTAAAAATTAGAACCGTTCGCTCAGGCAAACGGCTCTAACCATGCTGCGGCTCCGCAGGCATAGCTTGGAAATTAGCCGCTAGGTCCTTCAATCGCTTTTTCGGGAAGAACAATGGGGAAGAATGCTCTCCAGTTTATCAACTACCTGGGGTACGATATCAATCAGCCTCTCGGCCAGAATATTGCCGGTAGTGGATATCAATCTCACGTCATTCATTCTCACTACCAGGAATCCTACCGGCTTTACCGACACCCCGGCTCCGCTGCCGCCGGCAAAAGGCAGTCCCTGGCCCTTTCCTCCCAAACCGGTGCTGTTATCATATTCTCCGCCTCCCGCTGCAAAGCCGCAGGCCACTTGGGATACCGGAATTATCACGGTTCCGTCATTGGTTTCCACCGCATCACCGACAACCGTATTGACATCAACCATTTCTTTTATGCTCTGCATGGCGGTATTCATTAAGCCTTCAATGGGATGACCGGGGTTTTCCTGTCGCTGTGTATCCATCTAAATACCTCCCGATTTTATAAGCTGTCATGCGGATGACTATAAGGATAATATGTGCTATTCGCAGTTTAAATATACAAGTCAGTTCACTGGATATGTGCTGTCCTTCAAAATCAGGTTGTACTTCTACTCTAATTCTGGCAGTCTGGCCGGCTCGGCCCAGGAGGGTAATCAGAGTGCCTTTTAATGTCCAAATACAGCCAATGCTCAGGCCGGTATACATGGCATCTCCGGTACCAATTATGGTATGCCATTGCAGTTCGGAAATGCGGATTAGTTTCAGCAAGCTGCGGCAGTCCTTTACCGACTGCAGGGTGGAAGGAGAAAAACTGTAATCACGGCTCAATATTTCGCGGGTCAGAAGACGGGTAAGGTTGAAATCTCTGCCCTGGGCGGGATAACGGTATTCAAGGCTGATAACTCCACCAGAGTTCAGCTTTATTTTTATGTGGTCCTCATGCTGGCGGTAAACAACCTGCAGTTTTATCTCCACCAAAGCACATAAGACAACTATTAAAATGACCAGCATTAATCCGGCATACCATAAGAGCATGGAATTTTCTCCTGTTTTTTCCTATTATGCCCCCCGGATTAATCCTTGATTCACTTATCCTTCATTCAGCAGGCTTTCGATCAAGGTTTCAACGGCTATTATTATCTTAAACATTTCATCCTCCACCAGCAGGTTGGCCCGCCCCATCCTGAAAGTAGGACAATGAAGGTTATAATCGATTATCTTTTTACTGATCTTCTCCAGATCTCTGCGTCTTTCGGAAAAGAAATAGGCTTTTTTGCCTTCATACCGTTTAAGTGCCGCTTTATCCCTTTTGCTGCTCATCATCATGGAGGTGTAACGCTTAAAGTAGTCTATCTCCTTGAGGATTTTATCCCAGTCCCGGTCGATTTCCTTGCCCAGTTCTATCCAGTAGGGAGCGAAATCATTATCTTTCAATATTTTATGAATCATTCTGATCTCCGGTGGTTCGTAAGGATTTTCTTCAAAATGGAGCGGCTTGCCGGCTCCTTCCAAGTTATCGAATTCTCCTTTTTCCATAGCTTGGCGAATCTGATTTTCCACCAGGTCCTGAGTACTGCTCATATACCGAGCCAGTTTCTTTGATTTCTGCGCTTGTATCTTGATTTCCTCTTCAAGGGATTTTTCAGCCACTTTTAAACCTCCTGAACCGCGGGAAGATCTTTCAGGCTACTCAATCCAAACAACCTGAGAAACTCGGCAGCGGTAGCATAAAGTATGGGTTTGCCCGGTACCGGTTTATAACCCTGCTCTTCGATTAAGCCCTTTTCCAACAAACTGCTGATAACTCGTTCCGATTTTACTCCCCGTATACTTTCTATTTCCGACCTGGTAACCGGCTGCCGATAAGCTATTATAGCCAAGGTCTCAATTGCCGCCGAGGATAAGCGGCGGGGAGACGACTTCCCCATTCTGGCCAGTATATCACCGTATTCCGGCCGGGTGCAGATCAGATATCCCCGATCTATTACTGCGATTTGCAGACCACTTTTATTCTTATTATACTCCTCTACCAGTTCTTCAACTATTTCTTTTAGATCCAGCAACGGTACCTCGAGTATTTCCACCAACTCATCCAGTTCCACCCGTTCTCCCCTGACAAATAATATTGCCTCCACCGCAGCTTTTATGTCATCTCTCATTAACATCTTATATCGCCACCCGTAAAAAGACTTTAATCTCTGTTAAGGAATTTTCCTGTATGGCCGCCACCTGTTGAAGACGGATCAATTCCAGTAAAGCCAGGAATAGAACCAAAACTTCACGTTTCCTCCGGTTTCCGGTAAATAAATCCTGAAAAACTATCCCCTCCGGGCTAAGCTTCAGGCTTTCCATGATTTCATCCATTTTACTTTCTACATTGATGTCCCCGTCCGGAATGGCAAATACTGCTGGTTCATCCTCCTGTATATCGCTCAAGACTCTCCGATAGGCTCGGATTAAGCTGTCCAGATCAGCGCTTATCTCCTCTTTGACCGGCAATAAAACCTCGGCGTCCCGGTAGAATACCCGGGCGAAGTCCTCATTCTGTCTGGCCATCAGATATTCAGCCGCCTTCTTGTATCGCCGGTATTCCACCAGTCTTTGGACCAGTTCTTCCCGGGGATCAACTTCATCTCCTCCGGGCTGATCTCCATTGGCCGGCAGAAGCATCCTAGATTTTAGATTGAGCAGGTACGAAGCCATGCCCAGGAAATCTCCCAGTTTATCCAAGTCAAAATCACCGGTGAGCTGCAGATAGTGCAGATACTGATCGGTAATAACGGCAATGGGTATATCGTATATATCTATTTCGTTCCGGTCAATCAGGTAAAGTAAAAGATCCAGCGGTCCATGAAAGGCTTCCAGATCTACTACGTAAGTCATTTGATCACCATCTCACTCAGAAAACCATTCCATAAAGTAAACTATACAATAAATTGGCTAGAGGGAAAAATATCTTGGAAGCGGTTCCGGTTATAATTAAAAGCAACAAGAGTAACGGGCCGTACTGCTCCAAAGAATACATCAATCTGGCCCCCGCATCAGGCAACAGGCCGGCTAGTATTTTAGATCCATCCAGGGGCGGCAAGGGTATCAGGTTAAAAGCGGCCAGGATTATATTGATGCTGATCAACGGTCCCAGAATGGCTATGGTAATACTCCCCCATTCACTGTATTGAAAGGGCAGCAATACTCTTAACAGTAGCATACCGATGAAAGCCAGGAGCAGATTCATCATTGGACCAGCCAAGGATACCAGCATCATACCCTGTTTATAACCAATATCTCTAAATTTTGCCGGATTAACTTGAACCGGTTTAGCCCAGCCAAAATGGAATAGGAGCAGCATAGCAAAACCTATCCAGTCAATATGGGGCAGGGGATTTAGGGTAAGGCGCCCCTGGTAATAGGGGGTGTCATCCCCCAGCCAATCTGCTACCTTGCCGTGAGCAAACTCATGAAAAGTGAGGGCAATGAGTATGGCTGGCAAGGCTACCAGCATTTCAGTTATCTGCATTAAAATACTTTTCCTCCTTGATCATATTCTTAAGGGAGTCCAGTTCTTCCTCTCGGGTCTTGATTTCCCCATCCAGTTTCATTTTATACAGATCGCTTAATATTAAACTGTAATGGGGCCCGGGCTCTAAACCCAAATCCTTCAGATCCCGGCCACTGCTCTCCAACTTTATCTCATCCTTTATATCCAGATATTTCACCAGCTGTTGCCAGGTCTCTTCCTTTTTAATGCAACGCAAGAGATTGATAATTCCTTCCTGAGTCCAGTTGCCGATATGCTCATCGATAAAGCTCGGGCTTAGTTCCTCCTGCCGGGCAAATTTTTCTGCCAATTGATGTGACTGGAAGGCTTCTTCGACTGATTTCATCACCTGCCGGGAGGTGAAAAATCTCTGTACCGCAGCCAAAGCCTTTTCTTTCTCCAGCCGGGATACCATGAGCATAAGGTAAATCAGCCATTGCTGTATCCCGGTCATTTGGTATCTTTCATTCCACCAGACGTTAATCACCGGTATCCGGCGCAGTTCAGTCCAATCCACCTGGTTCAGATCTATCTCCGGGAATATATAAGTCCAAACCCCGATATCTCTCATTCTTTCCAGGGAAGGAACCGGGTCTTTCTCATCCAGGATGAGTTTTAATTCATGTATAATACGGGCATAGGATAATTTATCCAGCAGCCGGCGAGCTATGGCATCACGAGCGAATTTTAGCGTATCGGGTTCAATATTGAATTTATACCTTTGCTCAAAACGAATCGCTCTGAGTATCCGGGTAGGATCTTCCACGAAGCTCAGATTATACAGTATCTTTATCAGCCCACGTTCCAAATCTTTGCGCCCGCCAAAGTAGTCGATCAGCTCACCGAATTTATCAGGATTCAATGCTACCGCCAGGGTGTTAATGGTGAAGTCCCGACGATATAGATCCTCCCGGATAGATGCCCGCTCTACCCGGGGTAGAGCGGCGGGAAATTCATAATACTCGGTACGAGCTGTAGCTACATCTATTTTTAAACCATCCGGCAGAGTAATTACCGCGGTTTTGAATCGTTCATGTATTCTGGCTTTTCCTCCCAATCTGTCTGCCAGCCTGCTGGCCAGCTGTATCCCATCCCCTTCGGCCACCAGGTCTACATCATAATTGGGCAGTCTCAGGAACAGATCACGGACAAATCCTCCTACACAGTATACTCCACAGTCCAGTTCTTCGGCTACCTGTCCGGCCAGTCGCAGAGCAGACAGTATCCGGGATGGAAGCCGATCCTGCATGAGATTCAGGCAATTTTGCTCTTCAGCCGGATCAGAAGAATACAAAACTTCGTGGTCTTCCGGATATTGGTCGCCATGCAGAGTTCTTAATATATCGGTCCGGGAAACAATTCCATACAGCCGGCCGTCTTCAACGATGGGCAGACGGCCTATGTCATACTCGACCATGATTTTTTGAATTTCATTAACCGGTGTGTCCGGGGTTGCAGTTAATACTCCGCTGGCCATGAAACCTTTGACCGGCGCATGAGCCAGTTCGTGGATTCGAGCTTTCCCCACGTCGCGCCGGGATATTACCCCGATCATCCGATCTCCTTCCACTACCGGCATCCCGGTATGACCATAGCGCAGCATGGTTTTACCTGCTTCTTCCATGCTGATATCTCCCGAAAGAGTCTTAACCGGAGTAGACATAATATCCCGGGCCAGCAGTCCCGGTTTGGCTTTTTCCCCGGCTTCAGCCAGAATGATATTGATTATACCCTCCAGATCCAGATCTTTTACAATGGCGGAAGCAGCCTTGGCATGGCCGCGCCCGGACAGCCGGTGCAACACCTCGTTGATATTTATATTATTGCTCCGGCTTCTTCCTACCACATAAGTCTTTCCCTTCATGGCGGCCACTACAAATGCGACCTCTCCATTTTCCACTTCCAGCAGACGATGGGTAAGGGCATCCAAACCCTGGATAAATTCATCCGTTTGGGTATGAGAAATGATGATATCGGTATTCTTAATGGTATAATGCCGGGTATTTTGCATTAAATCCTGCAGGAGTTCCCGCTGCTCACCTGAGAATGACTGTTCCATAAAATTAGCCACTACCGAGAGATTGGCTCCTTTCTCCAGCAGGAAGGCGGCTGCTTCTATGTCCCGGGGCGTAGTGGAGGTGAAAAGCAAACTGCCAGTATCTTCATAAATGCCCAGGGCCAGAATGGTAGCCTCGAAAGAGCTTATACTGATCTGTTGCGCCTTTATCTCTTCAACCAGGATGGTAGTTGCCGCCCCCACTTGGTGGATTTCTTCCCTTTCGCCGGCCAAATTGTCTTCAGCTTCCGGATGATGATCATAGATGCAGAACTTCATATACGGCCGGGCCGCAGTGTTTTTCAGGTGTCCCAGTCGATTAATGCTGGCCGTATCCACTACTATCATGCGCCGAACCTGGTCCAGATCAATCTCCTTGGGGGTCTTGATATTGATCAGGTCTTTGTACAAAGCCATGAACTTCTTAACATGCCGGGAGAGCGTACCGGAAAATACTTTTACCGCCTGAGGATAAAGAATGCCGGCCGCCACCATGGAAGCCAGACCATCAAAATCCAAGGCATTATGTGATGTTATAATATCCAAATATATATTCCTCCTAAAAGATATATGAATTATATCATACCTATTCTCCCTGTGGCACCCGGGCCGAAGTATGACTGGTATTAATATCGGAAATACCGCCTTTCAGATCCAGCCGGGGGAAAGAGTCCAGATTTATATTGCATCTTATCCTGTCGATTCTTTATAATTATTAAATACCTGTTTAATAGGGGTGGTTGGCGTGTACCAAAAGTATGAGCGATATGCTGTAAACCAGATTGAGTCTTACCTTTACGAAGTCACGGGGGAGTGGCAAGACGATATTCATGATCTTAAAACCCGCATACTGATTGATGTCTTAAGTTTTAAGATCGTGGAAGCGGAATCCAACGGGGAAGGAGTGCCTTTTGATATCTGCCGGCAGGGGCTGGCCCGCATCAAAGATATCATTGGCGCTAGTATCGGTCCTGGATTAAGCCGAACTGTCAGAAGCACTATAATGGGCAGCCAGGGCTGCACGCACCTGGGGGAGATGATTATGGGCTCAGTTAAAGCCTTTATCCAGGCTGCTTCTCGCCAAATACCTGATAAGGATATGGAGGAGTTGTATGCAGCTAAATGGAGAGAATGGATAGGGCACTATTCGGATCAATGCGTTTACTTCTCACAGCCGGATGTATCCCGGGAAGAAATCATACAGGCCATTAGCAAGGCCGGCAAGCCCAGTTAGAGTTTAAGCCCATCCGGTCATGTATTTTAGCAATTTGGAGGACAGTTAATAACTGTCCTCATCTTTTACGATTATATTTATCCGCAAGTTATTGGATTATGCCTGATCCTGCCCAAGGAAGAAAGTCAGATCATTCCTGCTGCTCGGTGACCGCCGCGGCTTCGGCCTCTGATTCTGCCGCCTGGGTATGCCCGGCACTTGACTGCAAAGCCTGATTCATCTTCTCCAGTTTTTTGTTGCTGGCTCTTAATTCTCTAATAGTTTTGGCTATCTTAAAATATCTAAATGTATCCAGCATGAAAGTTATGAATGCTCCAGTTATTACGGCCATCAGCACTATTATTCCCAACTGTACCTCGGGAGAATGCCAACCCAGAAACTGGACTACCACCATAGTCGGATTTTGGAAAATAAAGACCCCCATTATTATGAGACAGACCAGCGCGATAAACAGGTAAACCTGCATTAATAAACCTTCTTTCTTATAAACTCCTTGCTTTCTTTATTATATGATCTGCTTTTTTATTAGACAAACTCTTTTTCGCTTCACTCGCTGGGTTCGACATGAATAAGCACTGTAGAGTACATGACTTTTTGTTTTATGCGATATTCAATATTGTCACAGAGATCATGGGCTTCCTTGGTGCTCATGTCGGCTTCCACCACCAGGTGCATATCAATATGAACGTCCCGCCCGGCTTTCCTGCTTCTTAAATCGTGATAACCCACAAGTTTCTCGTCAAATTCACCCAGGATACTATTCACTGCTTCCAGGGTTTCTTCATCTGCTGCAGTATCCAGCAACGGTAAAAAGGCTTTCCGGATAAGTTCCCAGGCCGCTTTAATAATCAGCAGAGCTACCAATATGGCTGCAAGAGGATCTATTATCTGGTGACCGGTAATCTTTATCAGCAGCAGCCCTGCCAGAACCCCCAGCGAAGTATATACATCAGTCCGCAGATGTATGCCGTCTGCCTCCAATGCCACCGAGTGCTGCTCTCTCCCCACCTTGAGCAAATAACTGGATACTGCAAAGTTCATCGCCGCGGACAGCCCCATTACCGCTATACCCCAGACAGGGTCCAGCATCTCACCGCCATGCCGGAGTTTTTCTATGGATTCGGAAATGATGACAGCAGCCGCGATAAATATCAGCAGGGCCTCAATGGTCCCGGCAATGTTCTCTACTTTGCCGTGCCCGTAAGGATGCTCCTTATCCGGAGGCTTGCCTGATTTTCTTACTGCCCAGAGAGCAATAAAGGAGGCCAGCAAATCATTGGCCGAGTGTATGGCTTCTGATATGACACTAACCGATCCTATCATCAAACCTACCACCAGTTTGCCGGTGGTAAGAGTTATATTACTGGCCACGGACACCCAGGCCGCTTTAACCTTTACATCCATGGATCGCCCTCCTTTATCTGCGGGGAGGTCTTGCCCCACCTTGCCTGTATCTTAGCCCACAACCGACTTAAGATCAATGCTTATATACCAGAATGAAAAAGGGACCTCATGCTAATGAAGTCCCACAGTTGATCCTGCTGCTCATAAGAGCCCGGCTATGAAGCCTGACCATATCTAATATTTCATTTTTTGATTTTATCATATAACTCATCTTATGTCAGCGGTTAATATTTATACCGCCTTTTTTATCTCATACCATAAAGGGCTGGCAATAAATATGGAACTGTAGGCACCTACAACAAAGCCAACCAGCATCGCGGCTACAAAGAACTGAATGGTGCTTCCCCCCAGAATCAGCAAGGCCATCAGGGTAAAGGCAGAAGTCAATACCGTATTTATCGAACGATTAAGGGTTTGGGTTATACTTTTGTTAAGCAGTTCTTCATAATCCTGTCTCCGGGTCTTCTTCATATTCTCCCTGACCCGGTCGAATATTACAATGCTGTCGTTTATGCTGTATCCAATAACCGTAAGGATAGCTGCTATAAAGGCGCTGTTGATTTCCCACTGCATGATGGAGAATACTCCCAGGACCACCAGAACATTATGCAATATAGCCAGTATCGCTGCCACCCCGAAGGTCCATTCAAAGCGAACGGTTATATAAAGAAGCATCAACACAGCAGCTATCCCCAGAGCCATAAATGCATTGCGGGTAAGTTCGCTGCCTATGGTAGCTCCAACCGTATCTGAACTCAAAAAGGTTACCTCACCCAGTTTGTCTCGCAAACCCTGCATTATTTCGTTAGTACTCTCCTGAGACAATACTTCGGTACGGATGTAGAACTCGTTTCCGCTCCTTTGCACCTCGCTGCGGTCCAGGTTGAACTCGGTTAGCACAGTCCGGACCTGAGCCGAAGTCACAGAATCTGCCATTTTTACATGCAATATTGAGCCGCCTTTAAAATCGATACCCTGATTGAGTCCCTGGAATAATAAGGAAACTATCCCCGGTACAATTATCAGTAAAGATATAATATAAAATATTTTTCTCTTCTGTATGATCTGCATTTCTGCCACCCTCCTTTATACCCCGTATAGTTTCTCATTGTTACTCAAATTGGCCAGTAACAAGAGCATGTAACGGGTAAATGTCAGTGCAACTGCCAGGCTGGCGATTATACCGATGGACAGCGTTACTGCAAAGCCTTTTATGGGGCCGGTTCCAAAATACATCAGAACCATGGCCGTTATTAAGGTGGTAACATTGGCATCGAAAATAGTCCAGAAGGCTCTTCTAAAGCCTGCATCAATAGCGGCTCGCAGGGTCTTGCCCAGCCGCAGTTCTTCTTTCAGCCGTTCATAAATAATTACATTGGCATCTACCGCCATACCAATGGATAGGGCGAATCCAGCTATACCTGGCAGGGTAAGCACTGCTCCTATCAGACTCATGGTTCCCAGAACTATCACCGCATAGAGCAGCAATGACAGGTCAGCTACCAGACCCGGCAGGCGATAAAAGCCGATCATAAACAACAGCACCGCTATGAGGCCTACGATGCCTGCCTTAATACTCTTGTCCAGAGACTCCGAACCCAGGGTGGGCCCGATAGATCTCTTTTCCATTATCTCAAAGCTTACCGGCAATGCACCTGATCTCAACAGTATGGCCAGATCATTGGCCTCCTTGGCGGTAAAGCTGCCTTCTATCACTGCACTGCCGTCATTAATTGCTGTTTTCACCGTGGGTGCACTGATGATCTCCTGGTCAATAACTATATACAGCGGCTTGCCTACATTGGCAGCAGTTGCAGCAGCAAACAGTTTGGCCCCTTCACTGTCAAAGTCCAGCAGCACCTCACCCTGCTGGTCACTGGACCTTACCCGCGCCTGGGCGTCCTTGAGATTTTTACCGGTCAGCAAAACATTGCCCTGTTCATCCCAAAACTCCAGCTGAGCAGTATTCTTCAATATGTTCACCGCTGCCTCGGGATCGTCTTCTCCGGCAATTTCAATCACCACCCGGTCATCTCCCTGGGGATAGAGAGTTGTTTCTTTTACTCCCAGGCTGTCTACCCTCTCCCGAATTATGCCCACGGCCTTTTGTATAGTGTCATCAGTAACCTTTTCTCCTTCACTTTCCTGGGCCTGCAGTACCACCCTTAAGCCTCCTCTGAGGTCCAGCCCCAGCTTGATGGTGTCCAGGATTGGTTGATAAGTAAAGTTCGCCAGCAACCCAAGAGCGGCTAACATAGCCACTATGATAATACTGGATTTTGCTCGCACCAGTATTTCCCCCTTCCAACTATCTACTTCCCTTGCTTTTTATAATAGTTTGGCCTCGTTTATTATCAATTCAAATTCGCAGCCAAGAAAGTCAGCTGCTCTGCGGCACAAAATCATGCGATGCAAAAATATTTCAAAATATTCCATTACCGGGCATATTCCTGTGTCTATCTTTAGTTCCATGGTAATCAATTTATTCTCGGCATCAATATTCATGATCGAATATTCTACCGCATAATTCACCCGGTCATGAATATCAAATTTGTCCAGGCCGGTATTTCTGACCCGGTTTCTGTGTACATGAGATTTATCCGCAAGTATCAGGGCCGCAGCAACTTCACTTACCGGATGTCCGCTGCCTTCGTCGTGATTGCCAATTGCAGCGCATATAATGGCGTTTTCATCCATATTCATTCCCAGCTTTTTGAGAATGCCCATGGCAATAATAGCTCCGCTCTGGCTATGACCCTGCCGGTTGATCACATTGCCAATATCATGCATGTACCCTGCTATGCCGGCCAGTTCTGCCAGGTGGTAATTATAACCCAGTTTTATGAGAATTTCCCGGCTCAGCATGCTTACCAGTGATACATGAAGATAACCGTGGTCAGTATACCCCATGGCTCCCAAATGCTCATTTCCTTTTTCAATAAAAGCATTAACAATAGGATTCTTCTTTATCTCGGTAAGGTTAACCATGCTTACTCCGGTTCCTCTCCTACTTTAAAGGCTATTGCTTTCTTCAGCATCTCTATCTGTACCGTGTCACTCACTTTCAATAATACTGAATCATCCTTGACCCGAGCTATTTCTCCCTTAATTCCGCCTATAGTAACCACCCGGTCGCCCCTTTGCAGAACTTCCAGCAAATCCTTATGCTTCTTCTCCTGCTTCTTGCGGGGAGCAATGATTAGAAAGTAGAATACCCCTACCAATACGGCGAAGTAAGCAATCATTGTAACCCATTCGCTGCTCATATATAAACATCAACTCCTTAAAAATGATTAACTTTTAATATATTCGCTTAATCTGCACAAATTCCTTTATTAGAATTTATATTTTGCCATAAATCCGTTATAGTATACCATAAAAGCGTCTTGGGCAATAGCTGCCCTTACTTCTTCCATCAGCTTAGTCAGAAAATAGACATTATGGTAGGTCAATAACCGGTGAGCCAGTATTTCTCCCGCTTTGATCAGATGGCGAATGTAAGCCCGGCTGTAATTCCTGCAGACCCAACATCCGCATTCTGCATCAATGGGGCGGAAATCATCGGCAAATCCTGCATTGCGAACAGTAATACGCCCTTCATGGGTGTAAGCACTGCCGTGTCTGGCCAAGCGAGTTGGCAGTACACAATCAAACATATCTATCCCCCGCCTCACCCCTTCCAGCAGATCCTCGGGTGCCCCCACTCCCATCAGATATCTGGGTTTATCCCGAGGCAGCATAGTATCCAGCAGATCCAGCATGGCATACATATCTGCTTTGGGTTCCCCTACACTGAGGCCTCCGACAGCATAACCCGGAAACTCCAGAGCAGTTAACCCCCGGGCACTGGTCTCCCGCAAATCCGGGAATACACTGCCCTGTATGATACCGAACAAGGCCTGGTCCCTTCGGTTGTGAGCATTCTGACATCGTTCTGCCCACTGGGTGGTACGCTCCACCGCCCGGGCAGCTTCCTGGTAGGAACAGGGGTAAGGGGAGCATTCGTCAAAACACATGGCTATATCTGCCCCTAATTTCTGTTGGATTTCCATGACCGTCTCCGGAGTCAGAAAGTGCCGGGAGCCATCTATATGGGAATTAAAATACACCCCATCATCCCTTATCTGGCGCAGCTTGCTGAGACTAAACACCTGAAAGCCTCCGCTGTCCGTTAATATCCCCCGCTGCCAGTTCATAAAACCGTGCAGCCCCCCAGCCTTCTCTATCAGGTCCACTCCGGGCCGCAGGTAAAGGTGGTAGGTATTGGACAATATTATACCAGCCCCTATCTCATAAAGGTCTTCCGAACTCAAGGCCTTGACCGTGGCTTGAGTTCCAACCGGCATGAAAACCGGGGTGTCAACTAAGTGATGAACAAGTTGGAGCTGACCCAATCGAGCTGAACTATCTTCAGCCTGTTTAACAATTTCATAATGCAGCATATACTGCCTTCCTCTCTGTTATGAAAACCTGAAGCTCTTTCCCTGGGGCTGTAGCCTGAAACCGACCGGTTGCCTTCACCGCCCCCGTGGATTATTTTAACAGCATGGCATCACCGTAACTGAAGAAGCGATATCTTTCCTCTACTGCATAGCGATAAGCAGACAGGACATGATCCAGGCCCCCAAAAGCAGCGGTCAGCATGATCAAAGAAGATCCCGGCAGATGGAAATTAGTAATCATTTTATCCACCGCCTTGAACGCATAACCGGGATAGATGAATTTCTCAGTATAGCCCCAGCCCGGCTCGAAACCACATTGCTCATTATATACTGTTTCCAAAGTCCTTACTACTGTTGTACCTGCGGCTATTATGCTTCGGCCTTTTTCCCGAGTGCTGTTCAGCAAAAGGGCGGTGGGCTCATCTATCCGATAGTACTCGCTGTGCATGCTGTGCTCTCTAATGTCACTGCAGTTTACCGGCCTAAAAGTACCCAAGCCAACATGCAGCAGGATCGTGGCCAGGTTCACACCCCGCTCCTGTATTTGTTCCAGCAGGCCGGGGGTAAAATGCAGCCCCGCAGTGGGGGCCGCAGCAGATCCGCTATGCCGGGCATATACCGTTTGATAGCGTTCCATATCCAATTTTTCATCCTTACGGTTAATATATGGGGGCAGAGGTATATGTCCGCTTTTCTCCAGGAAGTTATTCTCATCCGGGCAGTTGTTAAAACGGATCAATCGCCCTCCGGCCAGAGGCAGTTCATCAAGGATCAGGGCCTGAACCTCACTGCCGGGGAAAAAGATCAAATCCCCGGTCTTCAGCTTCCGGGCCGGTTTTACCAGGGTTTCCCAGGCATCTCCTTGCTTTTTCAGCAACAGCATTTCCACCCTGGCCCCGGTGTTTTTATGTCCCCATAGTCTTGCCGGGATAACCCGGGTATCATTTAACACTAGGGTATCCCCTGCTTCCAGGTATTCTTTAATATCGCTAAATATCTGTTCTTCCCTCTTCCCATCCTTTCTGTCTACCACCAACAGCCGGGAAGAATCCCGGGGGCTGACCGGGTACTGAGCAATTAACTCCTGGGGCAGATGGAATTGATAACTCTCTAGTTTATGGACATGGACAGCTTCGGTATTATGCATATCTTATCTCCTGAAAAAATTTAGAATAACTGAAATAATTACACTTAAAACTAGACAGGTCACAATTGGGAAATAAAAAGTGAAATTATCCTTCTTAATGTATATATCTCCCGGCAGTTTTAAGCCGCTTCCGCCCATTTTGGCAAAAAAATACAACATTATGCCTCCGGCCACAATAATCAGACCACCCCAGATAAGCAACCGGGCCATGGCTTCCAGGTTATTCATGGCTCAACCTCCATCCCCTCTATCCAACTTCTGCCCAGCTATCGCCCCTCGTCCCCTCCAGGGTTAAAAACCTCTTTTACCAGCTCCCGGGGAGCATAACGCTCCAGTTCACTGTAAAGACAACCGCAATATTGCTGGCGATAAAGGCCCATTTCCCGGGACAGCTCCCCAGTCTTGGGGAAACCTTCCCGAAAATCCCGGTAAAGAAAGGGTATTCCATACTTTTGCCCCATGGCCTCGCCCACTTCTCTGATCCAATTATGCTTCTGGTATTTGCTCACCAGCAGAGTGGTAGTAAAACAATGGAACTTCCCTCTCCTGGCTATATGGGCGGCCTGCTCCAGCCGAATCTGGTAGCACAGGAAGCAGCGCCGGTTTTCCCGGAAGGCAATATTTTGAAAGTAATGCAAAGGATTGTATTTTTCATCGTAAATGACATTTAAACCCGTTTTTTGGGCGTATTGTTCCAGTCCTTCCCTTCTTTTAATATATTCCGTATAGGGATGTATATTGGGATTGAAATAATATCCCATTACCTCAAAACCTTCTTCCCGGAGCTGAGGCAGCGGATATGTGGCACAGGGTCCGCAGCATATATGCAATAAAACCCGGTTCATATCGAATCTCCTTCCAGTTTGTCCTGATACTCCCGCCCTGGGAGTAATCAGCCTTGGTTTGAGCCAATATCCGGAACCTGACCGCCGGTATCGCCGCCCGACTCTGCAGGCTTCCATTTCCCGCCCTCAATCCGGCAGCCTAACGGCTGAACCGGTGCCAAGATCTATGGCTTCACTGTCGATATCCCCAAGCCTAGATTTCCTCTTCTTCAAAGAGTCCCGAAAACTTCACTCTGCTGCCGGAAACCTTATAGCCCAAGTGTCGATAGGCATGTTCGGTGGCTATTCTTCCCCGAGGAGTTTTTTGTATCAGACCCAGTTTTAAAAGATATGGCTCATAGACATCGGTGATAGTATCACTTTCTTCTGATACCGCTGCCGCCAAGGTTTCAAGTCCTACCGGTCCACCGCCGAATTTGGCGATTATGGCATGCAGTATCATCCTGTCCACATTATCCAATCCATATTGGTCTATTTCCAGTTTCTCCAGAGCCAGACGGGCTATATCGCAGCTTATGCTCCCGTCACCTTTGACCAGGGCATAATCACTTACTCTTCTTAACAATCGATTGGCTACCCGGGGGGTTCCCCGAGATCTGCGCGCAATCTCCCGGGCGCCGGCAGTTTCAACCTGCACCCCTAGTATACCTGCGGCTCTGGCAATTATTAAGATCAAATCTTCTTCTTCATAAAAGTCCAATCTGTGACTGATGCCAAAACGGTCCCTCAGAGGCGAACTGAGCAATCCGGGCCGGGTAGTAGCGCCTATTAGAGTAAAGGGCGTAAGATCCAGGCACAGGGTTCTGGCTGCCGGTCCCTTTCCTATCACTATGTCTATACTGAAGTCTTCCATGGCCGGATACATTATTTCTTCCACACTTCGGTTCAGCCGGTGTATTTCATCGATAAACAGCACTTCCCCTGCCTCCAGATTGGTTAAGATAGCGGCTAAATCTCCGGGCCTCTCGATAGCCGGGCCGGAAGTCTTCCTAATATTTTTGCCTATTTCGTTGGCAATTATGGCGGCTAGAGTGGTTTTCCCCAATCCTGGCGGTCCGCTAAGCAACACATGGTCCAGACTGCTGCCCCTTTCCCGGGCCGCTGAGATGAATATGCCCAGGTTTTCCTTCACCTTCTGCTGGCCTATATAATCTTCCAGGCGCTGAGGTCTGACCGATATTTCCGCATCGTCGCCAGCCAGCGCCTGGGCTGATATTAATCGTTCATCCTGCACCCGTACCCCTCCATCCTCATTTCATCTGCCGCACTTTATGCTTCAAGAGTGTTTTTATATTATCCTCCAGACGCTCGGAAAGTTCGCCCCCTTGCTTCAGTTCCATTACCAGGGAGTAAACCTCACTGCGTCCATAACCCAGACTTTCCATGGCCTGCAGAACTTCTTCCACTGCTGATCCCCCGGTATCATCCGCCGGAGTCAAACTCATTTCCGCCACTTTATTCTTCAGTTCAAAAATCAGTCGTCCGGCGCTCTTTTTCCCTATACCCGGTATTCCGGTCAGAACCTTTTCGTCGCCGCTGGCAATAGCCTGGTAGAAGCTAAGAGGTTCCATGGCCGCCAGTACATTCATTGCCCCTTTGGCACCCATACCGGAAATTCCCAGCAGGGTTTTGAACAGCTTGACCTCCTCTTTATCCAGAAATCCATACAGTCTGAACTCATTCTCCAGCACCTGCAGATGAGTATGCAGCAGGAGGCTTTGCCCTACCCGGGGCAGAGCTGCCAGTGCCCGCTGATGCAGCGATACTTCCAGGCCTGCTCCGTGTACGTCGATTATTACTGAATCCGCACCGATTTCATACAATACCCCTCTTAAACATGATATCACTGGAATACCCCACCTTTCAGGGAAAATATAGGTCATATCCGGACTGCATTCAACCCTTCCCTGGATAAGTCAGGATTTATATACCGTCCTTAACCGACAGGAATGTATGTGACAAATTGCTACCGCCAGGGCATCGGCCGCATCATCCGGCCTTGGTATTTCCGGCATAGCCAGTATTTTCTGCACCATAACCTGCACCTGCTTTTTGTCTGCTTTCCCGTACCCCACTACTGACTGTTTTATCTGCAGCGGGGTATACTCGTTAACTTCTATTCCCCCCCGGGCCACAGTCAGCAGAGCCACACCCCGGGCTTGGGCTACAGTAATTACTGTCTTGGAGTTTTTATGAAAGAAAAGCTGTTCAATAGCCGCCGCATCTGGTTTTACCACCTGGATCAATTGGCTCAGCTGCTGGTTGATGAGCAGCAACCTTTCCGACATTTCCATATCGGCTGGCGTAGTTATAGTCCCGTATTTTATCAGCTTTTCCCGGCCAGCCCGATAAGCCACTACCCCATAACCGGTAGTGGCAGTACCGGGATCAATTCCTAATACTATCATTGAACCTCCGCCTTTTCAACCGGACTCTAAAGATAAAACTGCCTGCTCCACTCTAAATATCGGAATAATCTGCTTAAAATTTAATACAGGCAAAAAACCTTAGTTAACATTATACCAAACATACGTTCAAAAGATATTCTCCCCGGGTAAAAAAAAGCGACTGTCCGCAAGGGACAGCCGTTATTAATGCTCATGGATTTATTGAATGTATTCATCGAGATTTTCCAGGGCATCATTCAATGCTTCCTCAGTGTCAAATTCATAGTTGCCCTGCCGAATATCTTCTGCTACTTGCTCCGGCAGGGATTCTATTTTAATACCGCTGACCCGCAGAAGAATATCAGAATCCCAGTCGGGCCCTTTATATACGGCCAGATAACCCTGGTACTCTTTCAGGCGACACTTCTCTTTTTCTGCCGGGCACCAGTCTTCTATCTTCTGATGAATAGTCAGGGTGTTATCCTCCAGCAGCAGAGTATAACCATGTTCCGGCTTTAATTGCAATTTCAATTCATCCAGAGTTTTTCCCAGCAGTTTGCTCTGATCAGGAAAACTGGAGATCAGCAGGTGATTGCAGCGCAGATATTCCTGTTCGTATATTATTTTGGTTTGGTCATCAATTAATTGAATGTCACTCTCTGCCCCGATTACGACCTGATTTTTACCGGGTACCACCGGTTTGTCAGCTGGTTCCAGGCTGGCCAGCATATATCCCAGGCCAAAACTTATCAACAAACTGATTATGGCAAGGGCGGGCAGACTGTACTTTTTCATTTTAAACCACCTCTTGCCGGAATTATTGCCTTATCTGGGCAATATATACCTGTTCAAGACGGTTTTATCCTTTTCCGGTCTGAGCATTGCAAGGATGGTTGGGTGGTTATATTATGATGCAGATCAGCCCGCCGCTGCCGTCATTAACAATTCGCTGCAGGGTATCCTGCAGTTTTAGCTGGGCGTTTTCCGGCATGCGATGCAGCTTGTTTTGTATGCCCTCGCGCACCAGGTCATGCAAAGACTTCCCGAATATGTTTGATTCCCAGATCTTGGTGGGATCTTCTTCGAACTCATCCAGCATGTACCGCACTAGTTCTTCGCATTGTCTCTCTGTGCCTATTATTGGCGTAATTTCGGTGGTGATATCAGCCTTGATAATGTGGAGAGAGGGTGCCTTGGCTTTAAGTTTGACTCCAAAACGGCTTCCCTGTCTGATCAGTTCCGGTTCCTCCAAGAACATTTCCTCCAGGCGGGGGGTTACTACCCCATAGCCGGATTCTTTGACTTCCGTCAGGGCTGAAGCCACTTTGTCGAACTCTTTCTTGGCAAAACTGAGGTCCCTCATGATGCGCATGATATCCTGAGTTCCATCTACCTCAAATCCACTGACTTCACTCAGTGATCGATAGAAGAGTTCTTCCGGCACCGTGATATCTATGGATGCGGTTCCGGTTCCCAGGTTCATCTCTTCCATTAATACATAGCTGATGTTCTCTATATCCGCAAGTTTCTGCAGGGCCGTTTCTATATCCCTCACTTTGCGAATACCGGTTAGAATTTCATGGATGGATGATTCCAGTTCTTCCCGCAGCCAGAATTCTTCATCTAGTTCTTCCACCCATCCCGGCAGCTTAATGTTTACTTCCTGCACCGGGAATTCATATAGCGCTTCTTCCAGCAGGGCATAACCCTGTTCCATGGTCATCCTGGCCACGTCCAGGGGAAGAACCCGCACTTCATATTTCTCGCTCAATTCTTCTGCCAGGGCTATAGTATCAGCTTCGTAGGGCTTGGTTGAATTAAGTATTACTATAAATGGTTTATCCAGATCTCTCAGTTCCTGAATCACTCTTTCCTCAGCGTCAATGTAGCTGCTGCGGGAGAGATCGCTTATGCTGCCATCAGTAGTTATTACAATACCTATGGTGGAATGGTCGGTAATTACCTTCCTGGTTCCTATTTCGGCCGCTTCTTCGAAGGGAACCTCATAGTCAAACCAGGGAGTTTTTACCATGCGCGGTTCTTGGTCTTCTTCGTAACCCAGCGCCCCCTCAACAGTATAGCCCACACAATCCACCAGCCGGGCTTTTAAGGTCAGGCCGGTTTGGGTGGTGATCTCGGCTGCTTCATTGGGCACAAATTTTGGTTCCGTAGTAGTTATGGTTTTCCCGGCTCCGCTTACCGGCAGTTCGTCTACTGCTCTTTCTCTGTCATATATATCGGTAATGCCAGGAATGATCATAAGTTCCATGAATCTGGTCACAAATGTCGATTTACCGGTTCTTACCGGACCTACTACGCCCAGATAGATATCGCCTCCAGTCCTTTCAGCAATATCATTCAGTACACTATTTTTATCCACTTAACATTTTCCCTCCCTTGTTCCAGACTTAAAAGGTATCCTCCCTCCGAATAGAGATACCCCTTAATATCGATGGCGCTATAACACTATAAATATATTTATCAATATTCGGTAATATAACCAGAAAAGAAAAAAAGTGTGGTCTCTGCCACACTTTTTTTACCAGTTCCCCGTATCCTTAACAATCTCTTCACTCTCGTGTTTCTTACGGCGTTTCATCAGTTCATGTACCGCTTGCCCTGGAGGTACATGGTGGTATAATATATCATAACAGGCCCGGGTTATGGGGATATCCACCCGCAGCTCATCCGCCAGCTGGTACAAAACCCTGGTGGTATGAGCGCCTTCGACTACCATACCGATAGTATCCAAACATTCCTCCAGGCTGTAACCTTTTCCTATCAGCTCTCCGGCCCTGCGATTCCTGGAGTGACGGCTGCAGCAGGTCACCACCAGATCCCCCATGCCGCTCAATCCATTGAAGGTGCGGTGATCACCTCCCATGGCACTTCCCATGCGGGTCATTTCTGCCAATCCCCTGGTCATCAAGGCCGCGGTTATATTGTCTCCATATTCCAGTCCCTGCACTATACCGGTAGCCAGGGCTATTACATTTTTCAGCGCACCGCCCAATTCTACTCCCGGTACATCAGGATTAGTGTAAACTCTGAATACCGGTGACATATAGATATCCTGAACTGCATAAGCAGTTTCCCTCCTGAAGGCCGCGGTAGTAACCACCGTAGGCATCTGTCGGGCTACTTCCTCCGCGTGGCTGGGTCCGGACAGCACTGCAAACTGGTCCCTGATTTCTGCCCCCAGAACGTCTTCCGCTGCCTGGCTTAAACGCATACCGCTGGATATTTCCAATCCTTTGGCGGTATTGATCAGTAAAACTCCCGGTTGCAAATAGGGTTTAAGCAGTATACATACCTGGCGAACAGCCTGAGATGGCACTGCCAGTATCACTGCCCGGGCCTGGTTTACTGCCTGGCCCATATCCCTGGTCAGGATTATTTGGTCCGGTATCTTAACCCCGGGCAGGTATCTTCTGTTTTCCCGTTGGTTTTGGATAAGGTCTATATCATCATCAGGTCCAGCCCACATAACCACCTGGTAGCCGTTCTGATTGAGCAGGATAGACTGGGCTGTTCCCCAGCTTCCCGCTCCCAGTATGCAAAGTTTGTTCATTATACTCCTCCGGTTAAGCACCTCATGCTAAAAAATATGCTTATCTCCTGACCCAACTGACGGTTAAAACCTATCGGTTATTTTTGATTCTTTTCCGTCCTTCAGCCTTATTAGGTTATCTTTATGCCGGTACAAAACCAGAGCTATCATATATATACTCATTATTATATAAGGCAGGGGCTGGGGAAATACAAAAGCCGTCAGCAAGGGAAAAGAAATGGCTCCTATAACCGACCCCATGGATACATAACGGGTGATAGTAACCATGGAGATAAAAATTATCAATACTACCACAAATACATTGGGCATAAGAAAGGCTATAATGCCTGCTGCGGTCGCAACCCCTTTGCCCCCTTTGAAATTCAAAAAAATGGAATAGCAATGACCGGTAATAACCGCTGCCGCACACAGGGCAGCCAGCACCGGTCCTCCCGCTGCTGTGCCTATCCAGGCTGCAGCCAGCCCTTTGCAAAGGTCGGCGGCCAGAGCCAGCAGGGCTACGGCTATGCCGGAAGTGCGCAGAACATTGGTGGCTCCGATGTTGCCACTGCCCCGGGTGCGAATATCAACTTTGCCCAGAGCCATCCCAAATATAAGTGAAAACGGTATGGAACCGATAAGATAGCATAAAGCCATGAGAAACAGCGCTTTGATCACAGAATCCTCTCCTCCTTCAGACATTTCTAATCCCCAAACCAATAATCTATAATTTGATCCAATACTACTATTATATCTATAAATAGTAGCCTATCAATGTTTAATTGCTTCAGGACATATCTTTCGAAGACCTCTGCCTCAGCCATAACCGAATGGGGGTACCCTCAAAACCGAAGTTTTTCCTTAATACGTTCTCCAGATACCGGACATAGGAGAAATGGATGAGCTCCGGGTGATTGGAAAAAAGCACAAAGGTGGGCGGAGCGGTCAGTATCTGGGTCGAGTAGTATATTTTGGGTTTACGGCTGCCTGCTCCTGGCAATGGGTTTAGCATTATCGCTTCATTGATAACCCGATTTAACTCAGAGGTGGCAATACGACGATGGTTTTGTTCCGATACAAAGTCCACCAGTTCCAGTATTTTAAAAATACGACGTTTAGTCAGGGCCGACACATACAAAAGGGGGGAATAAGCCAGAAATTTAAGCTCAGCACGGATTTTTTTGTCATATTCGTTCATGGTATGTCCATCTTTCTCAATCAGATCCCATTTGTTCACAACAATGATATTGGCTTTAGACTGTTCATGAACGTACCCCGCTACCCGCTTGTCCTGCTCTATGACACCGCTGCTGGCATCCAGCATAATCAAGACCACATCGGCCCTTTCTATGGCTTTTAAAGAACGGATTACACTGTACCTCTCGGTGGTTTCTGTTATACGAGATTTCTTTCGCATACCGGCGGTGTCGATCAATATGTACTTTTGCCCCTCATATTGAAAAGGAGTATCAATGGAGTCGCGGGTAGTGCCGGGAATCTCACTTACGATGACCCGCTGCTCTCCCAGAAAGGAATTAACCAGAGAAGATTTGCCCACATTGGGCCTTCCTACAATAGCAATTTTTATAGCATCTTCGTCTTCTTTATATTCTTCCACCGGTTTGAACCCACTGATAACTGCATCCAAAAGATCATTGGTATTTAAACCATGCATGGCTGATACTGGAATCGGCTCTCCCAGGCCCAGGTTGTAAAACTCAAAATATTCCAGCTGCCGGTCAAAATTCTCAACTTTATTGGCCGCTACAACCACAGGTTTGTCAGCTCTTCTCAATAACTCCGCCACCTGCTCATCCTCATGGGTAACCCCGTCTTTAGTGTCAACTACCAACACTATTACGTCGGCTTCTTCTATAGCCAGTTCAGCCTGCATCTTGACCTCACGGGTAAAAATATCTTCTTCTTTTCCGAAGCGTATACCGCCGGTATCAATAATAATGAATTCCCGGCCGGACCACTCCGAGCTATCATAAATCCTATCCCGGGTAACTCCCGGAATATCTTCTACTATTGCTTTCCTGCTGCCGGCCAGCCGGTTAAAGAGAGTCGACTTGCCAACATTGGGTCTTCCTACTATGGCTACTACAGGTTTGGCCATATTATTTGCCTCCCTTCGGTCTTACACCGGACTCGTAACCGGGTCTTCTGCCAGCACCGCTTCCACCAGCGAACGGGCCTTTCCCTCAGTTATCCGGATCCTGGCCCGGCTGACTCTTTGTATATCCTCCAGGCTAATGTCATCCAGCAAAGTGTCCTGTCCCTCTCTGAATATTATATCGGGTATAATGACTGTTTTACCTGCATATTTGTCCCCTAGAGCCGACAGGATATCTGCTCCGGTAAGCAATCCGGTGACAGATACCTGCCCGCCAAAATACTTATTCTTTACCGGTATTATCTGGAGTTTAAGGCCCTGGATCTGATTCAGCCGATCCCCAATGGATTCCAGTATATTAACAGCTGATTCGCCGGTTAACAGGAATACCTCTCGCGGTTCCACTCTGTCCGGCAGGTGTTTTTCCTCCTCGGCAAATTCATCCAGCAAAATCCGGGTAATGCCAATACCGTTTTCCAGCTGAGGAAAGTCATCGTAATAATCAGCATCCGGCAAAGGCTGACCCGCCTTGAGGTAGACCTCATCAGCCAGGTATACCAGTCCGCATCCCAGGTTTTGCCTGAATTTCTCCTGGCAGCGGTGAACCAATTGTATCAACTGCCAAGCCTCATCAGCATCCAGCGTTCGGAGCGGCGGCAATTGGTGGCGATATCCGGTTAGGCCCACCGGTACTATACCGATAGAAGCCGATGCAGGATACAGCTCAGCCAGTCCCGCTATTGTCTCTTCCAATATCCGCCCATCGTTTATCCCCGGGCAGACTACAATTTGAGTATGGTATTCAATACCTGCTTCACTTAAGCGCAGCAGATCCTGCTTTATCCGGCCGGCTTTTCGGTTGCCCAGCATCCTAATCCGCACCTCCGGCTGCAGAGCATGTACCGATATGTACAGGGGACTGAGCCTCATAGTCTCAATCTTATCCCAATCCTGCTCACTTAGATTAGTCAAGGTTATGAAGTTGCCAAACAAAAAAGAATGCCGGTAGTCATCATCCTTCACATACAGGGTCTTGCGCATTTTACCCGGCAGTTGATCAATAAAACAGAAGATGCACCTGTTCTGACACGATTTCATCCGGTCAAAGAGTATGTCATCAAAGGCCAGACCCAGATCGTCATCATATTCCTTTTCTATTTCTACCGACCATATGCTTCCGTTGGCCTTCATTATTTGCATTTCCATTTCCTCGGTTTGAGTCCAAAACCGGTAATCCAATATATCGTTTACTTCCCTGCCGTCTATAGATATCAGGGTATCTCCTGCGGTTATGCCAATATCATCAGCTATACTCTCGTCTTCCACCGCAACAATCAAGGCTGGCATACTACTCCCTCCAACAGTACATGGCAGTATATTCTACTAAACAATTATCCAATAAATATAGCATATCCGCAAGAAGGAGGGAAGGATTAGACTTGCTTGGCTTTTGCTGTAAGTTCTATCAGGTCTTTCTCCTGGCCGCGCAGCAACAAGAGAGAGGCAACCTGATTCAGTCGTCTTCCGCCTATGATCGATGGTATTAGGGCCATTAACCCCAAGAGCCCATCCCAGCGGGTAGACACCGGAATTACCAGCAGATCCTCGGGCTGGAATCCCAGGATATCACGCAAGTCCTCAATGCTCTTCTTCACCATGGCCAGATCTCTGCCCCCGCCCAGGGTATAAACCTCAGTTCCGCCGCTGTCACTGCCAATATACACGGGGGGACCGGACAGGTCATGAGATAAATCAGGCCAGCCCCTACTTATTTCTGCCGGTTCCCATTGGTCTTCCAGGTATATTCTTGCTGCCATCAGGGCTGCATGCACCGGAGTGCGGCCAAGAAATATAATTCTCATTTTCTCACCTTGAGCCTCTTCATACTCTTCAAACGTACCGTTTCCACCAGATTAACCAGGGTCATGAAAGCACCACGGGTCCCCCTTAACAATACTGGCCGGCCGGGAAAAATCAAGCCCACTCGCCGAGATAGGAATCCGCCCAATTTCATGCTCAGGTTAACCCGATTGAGGCAGTTGACAGTTATCAGGTCATCGGCGGCTCCAAGTATATGGGCCACTCCCATCAAAATACGGCTGTATTTGTCTCCCATACCTTTTTTGCCCAGTACATATACTTCGTTGCCGTCTTCATCTACACCCATAAACCGAATGGAACCAAAATCACTGTCGTCAGTCTTGTCATAATAGGGTACGGCCATCATTTCATTTTCTGTTGGCAGCTGGTGTTTTTCAATCATTTTTAAATGCAGGGCAGCCGCTATTACTGATGAATGTGCTCCCCCATAACAATGATAAATTATCTTCACAGCTTAAACCTCTTTGTTGTCGATCAACTTCATTTGACGGTCATTTAGTGCTTGCATATGAAGTAGATACCATTTTCCAGGTCATGTACAATTCCGCCCAGGATACGAGCCAGGAGAAGACTGATATGTTCCATCTCCTCCTGACCGCTGGCTAGAAATACCGGACAGCCTCCGCTGATTACTCGGTCTTTTTCACAGGTTACTATTGCCAGTATATATTCATTTAAACCTGTATTCATTTTAATCTGCCGCCTTTCGACCATAGTAACTGAGAAGGGTTGTGCCCCGGGCTGATTCCAAGACCGGTACTTTTTTGATTATTTCTATCAGCATTTCCATGTCCGGCTCGTTGGCCACAATGAACATAGCCAAATATCCCTGATCAACCTGTTTCCTGGCCATAGGCATCAACTCGGTCTCATTGACATCCACCTTGCTGCCCAGTATAGAAACCACGTCATGAATAATGGCTTTTCGCTGCCCGGGAGCATCCAGGTTAAGTCTGGCATTATCATCCATGGGTTTGATTATAACCCCCATGCCTTCATCCATGATTTTCTTACGGGTTTGAGGCAAACCAACATTCATCATTACCACATCATCCACCATTAAGAGTGAGCCTTTAAAATGGATCCTGCCTTCTTGTACCCGAGCAATATCTCCAATATATGACCCACTCATAAGTTTCAGACTCAATAAAATAAGCAGGGGCCCCACCACAAACACGTATTTCAAACCCCATTGCTGCACCGTCCCACTGCATAGCAGGGCGGTCATAATGACCAGGTAATTCCTGGCCTCAAATACCCGGGCGATTCCCTCTATATAGTCCGTGCCCCGGCTCACCAATTTGGTCTCCTCCAACTGAGTGAGGGTTTCCCGTTCCATATTTCTAACTTCGCGAAATTGCTGAGCCGCCAATACCAGAAAGGTTACTGCTACGAAATCTGGTTTGGCTATGGCCGGAACCGCAACCGCTCCCAGACTGGCAGCAATAAAACCCAGGGCCAGATGGATCAGCTGCCCGTGGGGGTAAGTGGGATAATGGCGATAGTCACTGCGCAGCAGCAACCATCGGTTTAATAGCCCAACTGTAATCCCGGCCGCAATAACTGTCCCATACCCTCCCATATTATCTGCTGCTGGATCCCTTGTTAAGAAGGTAGAATCCTCCTCCGGCTGCCGCCACCACCACCAACAAGATAATCACAGCCGTATAAGATCCCTGCTGATCCTGGTTCAGGGGCTTGGCAGCCGGATCCTGGGAGGCATCGGAATTATCGCCCATCACCGCCTGCAAGGTGCTGGCAAAGAGTTTTACCCCCTCCTGGGCCGACTTCTTGTCATTGGTATGAGCTCCTACCTCAATCAAAATGGCCCGGGGACTTAGATCCTGGTTATAATCCCCTTTGCCAATAAATATCCCGTTGGATAGTCCGGGGGATTGCTTATCCATTACCGCCTTAATCTTTTTGGCAAATTCCAGGTTGGTCTTCATATTGGGGTTCTGTTTGCCTACCACCAGTTTAATTTTGGTTACTTCTCGTCCTTCAACTTCAGCCTGGTAGACATCCGGGGGTACCGCATCCCGATGCACATCAACTATTACCTCTGGATTTTCCTTTTTTATCAAGGAAACCGCAGTTCTCCGGGAGCGATTGTAGGCATTTATATCGTGCGGATTATGGTTATCTTTATTATATTCAACCTGGTAACCCAGACTTTTCAGCTCATCTACGAAGGCTTGCCCTACATCATAAATACCTCCGTTGCCCTCCCGGCTTTCTGTTCCATCGGAAGGTACGTAGGATTCATCACTGTGAGTGTGATAAACAGCGATGGTTGCTTGTTGCTTTCCTGATAAGGCTGGCACCTCCTGCCCTCTGAATACCCAGGCCTGGGTTTTGCTGTCATAATCTACCACCGGCATCCGCTCCTCGCCCTGGTAATTACAGATGGCTACGTCTCCTTTTATTTCCATGACCTTATAGCGGGCATTATCTGCGCTGATATATTCATCTCCTATATTTACCCTCATGCCGGTTTGATGAATAACATTATTGTTTTCATCCACTAGAGTGAAGTACTCTCCCGCAGGCATCTCTTCATGTGCCAGGCAGAATGGGACAAGGAGCAGAGAAACTGCTAAACCCAGGGTCAAAGCCAGCAGTAATGTTCTCTTCTCAGTCATGAACATCACCCCGCTTCTCTGAATCGTCGCCCTCTTTCAGCTTATCATCCTTCTCACTGAAGTTCCTCTCTGTGTCTGCTTCCTTGTTTCTCTCTTCCAGCGGTTTGCGGGAAGGCTCGGGTTCCCTTAAGTGGCGGATCAGCTCCTCGGGTCTCCCTTCGATTTTAGGGCCTCCCTGTAAGCGTTCCAGGGTTTCTCCTATTACTTCCGCTAAAAGCACCGCCAGGATGCCGGCCAGAATCAGGGAATCGAACGCTCCTGCTCCCCCTATGTGCACCGTTCCTCTGACTCCGCTGTTAACCAGGTAAAAATACTGGGCAACATCCAGGGTGAGAACGGCTATTACGGCAGCAAAAAAGGCTCCGCGGCGGGATCTCCCGGCCAGATAACCTACAATTCCGGCTGCCAGAGGATAGATATAAATAGTATCAATGAATATGCTTTCAGGTTCAGCCCCCAGGTAACGGGCCGCAATAAACAAAGCCAGGGCAGTAACCACAGCTGCTATTATGGCTCTCATTTTCTCATAGAAGGTGCCGGCCCCGGCTAGCAAATAAATCGCCAGTCCTACAGCCACCAAACCACCCAGATTCACTGTAACCCTGGAACTAACAGGGATGTCGACAAAACTGCCTGCTATTATAGCCAATATAATGGCCAGAGCCGCCCGGTCACTTAATCTCAGGCGGTCCAGCACCCGGTGAGCGACTCCAAAATAGATTAGTATTGATACCACTACCAGTGCTATTAACCCCAGAGGAAAATTAGTCATTGCCTACTCATCCTTTCACTTGTATTCATGTGAGTAGGTTTCCCTCATGTGGCCTTTTTATGTAGAAAACCGGTCTTGATGGGCATCAAAAGACCGGTTGGTTATTGGAATTTACACTCTATTATTATCTGCTTATCGGCGGGACCAGCGGTATTTATCAATCCCCCGGGCCTCAATCCATTGAGCAGTCTCATTTAAAATAACCAGTGGTTTCTGTTGGATTTCTTCCAGATTACGGGCTCCGCTCATCAATAATATGGCCTTTAATCGATATTCCATAGCCTCAAGCTCCATCTCCAGCTGTTCGGCCCCATGATTTAACAGTATTTTTAGCAGAGATCCGGCCTTGGCGGTCATATCTGCCCCCAAGGCCAGGGCCTTGGCCATATCCAAAGCGCTTCGCAGTCCTCCCGATGCAATAACCTGTATCGGAAAATCCAGGCTCAATGCTTCTATAAGGCTTACTGCAGTAGGGATTCCCCATTGATCCAACTCACCTCGGAAATTTCCGCTGCGCTGGTCTTCTATGGATACAAAGTTGGTTCCGCCCTGGCCGCCAATATCAAATATCTTGATCCCCAATTCATGAATTCTCTCTATGCTCTCCCGGGAGAAACCGAATCCTACTTCTTTGGCAATCACCGGCACCGGGCAATTTTCATTGATCTCCCGCACCTGCTTAAGCATTCCTTTGAATGAACGCTCCCCCTCGGGCATGGCCAGTTCCTGGGGCAGGTTAAAATGGAGCTGGAGGGCGTCGGCATCTATCATTTCTACCGCTTCAACGGCTTCTTTAATACTGCTTCCGGCTGAGATATTGGCAATTATCAGTCCGTCCGGATTGACTTCACGAACCAGGGAAAAAGTATGTCTTAATCCCGTATCTTCTATTGCTATGGTTTGAGAACCAACTGCCATAGCTATTTGCTGCCGGGCCGCAACGGATGACAAAGCCCGGTTGATCCTTCCCGCCTGCTCCGTCCCGCCTGTGATGGCGTTGATTATCAGGGGCAACCTCAGTTTCTTACCCAGAAATTCGGTTCCCGGGTCGATTTCTTCCAGGTCTAGCTCTGGAACCGAGCAATTTAGCAAGCGTATGTTCTCCAAACCGCTTGAACATGGCCCATCCGGCAGATGCTGGGCCAGCAAAATATGTTCATCTTTGCGCTTTCCTCGTATGATATTAACCTCCAAACATTTCCCTGGCTCTTTCCAATGCCGCCCTATCATTGACATTGAAGAATATGGTCTCTATGCTTCCAAAAGAAAGCAATTCGTCTTCGTATAAATATTTGGTATTAAGGCTTTCTACAAATCTGGTCAATTTTAATTTATTGTTTTCCAGACAATCATTCAGCTCAGCCATACAACTGGAAGTATACACCGCTGACAAGGGCTGCAGCTGGCCCTTGATAACCGGCACCACACAGTCATAATCTGCTGCCTGGTTAATCATATGGGCCGCCAACTCCATACTGAAAAAAGGCACATCACAACCCAGCAAGAAAATAGTCTGGTTGCGGGAATAGTGCAGACCGGCATGTATCCCCGCCATGGGCCCCATATGGGGATACAGATCGGTATAAACCGCGGGTCCCATTCCATTATAGAGTTCGGGCTCATTGGTGATTATCATCACATCATCAAAATATTTATACAATTGGTTAATGATTATTTCCAGTACAGGTGTGCCGCATATATCGGCAAAGGCCTTGTTGAAGTTCATCCGAGAACTTCTTCCACCTGAGAGTATTACTCCACTGGCTTGCATAATTACCCCCCTGTGCTCCGGTGGCAGTTTGCTCCATGGATAAAAAAAGCTGCCCGAGGCAGCTTAATGCTTTACTTTGCACCCTCCGCTCATGCTGCAGGTGTCACATCTTTCAGGCCTGTTCAGGTTTCTCCTGCCCCCGGTGTTAAAGGCAGATAGCCTTTGTTTTACTTTCTCTGAAGAACACCGGGGACAATTAACATTTTGCCTGTCGGAATAGGAACGCAGAAGATCAAATCGATTTCCGCAATCTTCACATCTATATTCGTATATAGGCATAAATGCTCACCTCTATGCTTATTCATCTTCCTGCTGTTCCATATATTCTTCTACTTCTTGTTGTCCCATTTCCCTTTGAGCCTCTTTAATGGAGAGACCTATTCTCTTTTCAGACGCATCAACGCTCAATATCTTAACCTTTACAGGCTGATTGACAGATACCACGTCCTCGGGTTTTTCCACCCGGTAATCAGCCAGCTGGGAAATGTGAACTAACCCATCCACCCCGGGGTCCAGTTCAACAAAAGCACCGAAGGGAGCAATCCTCACTACGGTTCCATCCACAATATCGCCCTCTGCATAGGTTTCCAGGGCTATTTCCCATGGACTCTTCAACAGCTTCTTGCGGCTTAAAGATACTCTTTCTTTTTCTCCGTCAACACCCAGCACAAATACCTCCAGCTCTTCGCCCTCCTGCAATACATCGGCGGGATGTTCTATTCTCTTGTGATCCAGTTCCGAAACATGCAGCAAACCTTCATATCCTCCCAGATCTATGAAAGCCCCGTAATCAACTATCCTCTTAACTCTGCCGGCGCGAGTCTGGCCCTCTTCGATATTATTCCAAAATTCCTCTTTCTGATGTTGTTTCTGAGCCAACACCAGGTCACGGCGGGACAATACTACCTGTGAGCCGCGCCTCTTGTTGCGGTTGAACTCAATAATTTTAAATTCAAAGGTTTTATCCTTGTAATCATCCAGGTTTTTTACATATCCATCCTCTACATGAGAGGCCGGCAGGAAGCCCACCACTCCTACGTCAACTATCAATCCGCCCTTTACTATGTCTTTTACCGTACCTTCTATGGTCTCTCCTCTGTCGAATACTCCCTCCAGCTGATCCAGCACTTTCTTGGAGTCTACTCGTTTTTTGGAGAGCAATATGGTGCCATCATCATCCCATTTCAGGATCATTACCTCGATTTCATCGCCAACCTGAACAAAATCCCGGGCTGAATCAACCGGAGTAAGGGAAAGCTCTCGCAGGGGGACAATACCTTCCGATTTGCCGCCAACATCTACCATTACTTCATCATCTAGGACCTGAACAATGGTTCCCTTTATAACATCCCCTCTGCCCGGGGTTTCATACTCAGCCATTTCTGCCTCCATACGGGCAAATAACTCGTCATTGCCTTCCTCAGAAGCCGGTTCGATGCCGCTCTCCTCCACCTGGGGCTCAACCCTTTGCTCCTCCTGAAGTTGTTCTTCCTGAACCTGTTCCTCTTGAACCTGTTCCTGGATATCCTTTTCTTCAAACTCTGTCATCCTACACAATACCTCCTTAATAATCCAATCCGGGGTTGAAGCACCAGCAGTGATACCTGCTGTTGATACCCCCTCAAACCACCGGGGGCATATATCTGCCGCATTCTTGACCAGGTAAGTTCTGACCCCGGTATTTAAACACTCTTTAAAAAGAGTAGTAGTATTGGAACTAAATTCCCCCCCTACCACAATCATTAAATCCGCTTGCTGACATAATTCCAGCGCAGAATTCTGCCTTTTGTGGGTAGCCGAACATATGGTATTATAAACCCGCAATTCCCCTGCAGCCGCTGCCAGTTCCTTAACCACCTCAAAATATTCCTTTTCGTCTTTGGTAGTCTGAGATACTATTCCCATGCGAGAGGATATTTCCAGGTTTTCTATATCGCCAGTATCTGATACCACTGATGCCTGGCCTTTACACCAGCCTATAATCCCCTGAACTTCGGGGTGAGACGAATCTCCGAAAATAACCACGTCATATCCTTCTTCAGCCAGACTCTGAACTATTTCATGTACTTTCCTAACTAGAGGACAGGTCGCATCCATTATTTTCAGATCCCTATCCCGGGCTTCCTGTATGATATCAGGAGCTACCCCATGTGATCTTATAATTATCCCGGCTGGTTGCGATATCTGGTCCAGATGATCAACCGGGGTTATTCCCATTTTCTTGAAATGCTCTACTACGGATTCGTTATGTACCAGCGGTCCCAGGGTATACCAGCTGCCGACAAGGCCCGCGGCTTCTTCCGCTATTTTGCAGGCCCTCTTTACTCCGGAGCAAAACCCTGAATGACTGGCCATAAGTACGCGCATAGCCTTACCTCACAAATATTTATATATCTTCATTATAGATAAGCTTAATTCCTGCTTTTATTCCGACAAAAGCTTGTTAATTTCCTGCATTATTTCTGCACTTAGCTTATCAAGAACCAGGGAATTGGTTTTCTGTTTTCGATACTCGGATACATCCATTGACTCGCCTATTCTTATCAACAGCTTTTCCCTTCCCCAGCCCCAGGGAAACTTCCCCCCGGCCCCAGAACAGGCTGCCGGAATTAATTCTGCTCCTGATTTTATAGTCAACATGGCCGCCCCGGCCTGGGCAATCTTTTCTCCTCCGCCGGTTTTCCTGGTTCCTTCGGGAAATATGCCTAAAACCTGCCCGGAATTCAGTATATCCAAAGCAGTTCTTATAGCAGCTCGGTCAGCATTCCCCCTTTTTACGGGAAAAGCATGTAAAGACCGGAAGAATCTGGCTAAAACCGGATTCTGGTAGAGTTCCGCCTTGGCCATGAAATTTACCGGTCGGGGCGAGGCAGCTGCCACCATTAGCGGATCCCAAAAGCTTACATGGTTGGCTACGATGATTACTGGCCCCTTTTTGGGTAGGTTATGTATTCCTTCATATTTCAAACCAAGAAATATAAAGATAATTTTAACCATCCATCTTATCAAATGATACATCTCAGGCCTCCTCCAGGTAGGATTTGATTACCCGTATGACTTCCTCAATGCTTAGATCACTGGTATCAATCACTATGGAATCATCCAGCACTTTAAGCGCTCCCATCTCCCGGCTGGAGTCGGTCTGATCACGTTCAGTTATTTCCCTGGCAATGGTTGAAATTTCTATGTTATAGCCTCTGGCTTTCATTTCCTCCACCCTGCGCATAACCCTTTGCTCCATTCGGGCAGTCAGGAAGAACTTTAAATCCGCATCGGGCAGTACATACTCGCCGATGTCACGTCCGTCCATTACTACGGAATTCTCTCCTGCCATCCTTCTTTGCTGGCCAACCATAACCTGGCGCAACAAAGACTTGGAAGCAACTCTCGATACTTCAGCGCTGATGTGCGGAGCACGTATATAATCGCTGACGTCTTCACCGTCACATATAATTCTTTGTCCATGGGAGTTGTGTTCGAAGTGGATTTCAGTGTTTTTGGCTAGCTGGTAGAGAGAATCTTCATTATCCAAATCCAGAGACTCTTTAATAGCTTTCCAGGTCAAGGCCCGGTACATCGCACCAGTATCAACATATACAAATCCAAGCTCAGCCGCCAATTGTCTGGCTACGGTACTCTTTCCAGCTCCTGCTGGGCCATCTATCGCTATCTTCATCTGTCAACCCACCTGTACATTTCCTCTATAATTCTATCATATCTTCATATCTGGTTAAAACTGCTTGACCCAGATTAGTTTAAATAATTATTAATTAATTCTCCGGTTGACGCCAAGATCGACTTTTTACGATCTGAGGGCTCCTGCTATGCCGGAGCCCTCAGAAGCATTATATATCCTTCTATACCATAGGATCAAACATTTCTTTCCCCGCTCCGCACACCGGACATATTTCTGGAGGCTCAGGGCCCTCATGGATATAACCGCAAACCCTGCATTTCCAGCGGTTAGCCTTGAGCTTGCCGCTGGCATCCCGTCCCAGGGATGATATGGTTGAAGCAGTACTAACTTCCGGAGCAATAACGATTTCTCCCTTCAAGACCCCATCCTGCAAGAAGCTTTTCTTGTAATAATTCTCTTTAGGATCATAAGTTTCAGTTATTCGGGTCTCTTCCGGGGACAGATTGACTTCACCTATAGAGAATATCTGCATGCCAAATGCGGCAAGCATGGTTGAGATGACCGGCTGAGCATATTCCAGCCAGTCTCCTGCGGCATTGGCCCCCGCTGCCCTACCCATCTCCAGGGCCACCGGCCAGAGTCCGATCAGTTTGTCTTCATGCTGGGCTACGTCCCCGGCGGCAAATACATTATCCATACTGGTGCGCATGCCCGCATCTACAATAATCCCCCGGTCAGTCTCGATACCGGCATCCTTTGCCAGTTCCAGGTTGGGTTTGACCCCGGTGGACAAAAGAACCAGATCCGCTTCTACCAGCTGACCATCATTTAATTTAACCCCATTGACGTTCTCGTCTCCGACTATTTCTTCAGTTCCCCGGCCCAAATACAGCTTTACACCTTTATCCTGCATCAGCTGCTGCAAACGCAGGGAAGAACTTTCATCCAGCTGCCTGGGCATAATACGGTCTGAGAATTCTACCACTGAAACCTGTAAACCCAGATCCAGCATCTCTGATGCCGCCTCCAGGCCAAGTACCCCGCCGCCAATGACTACTGCCTGCTGCTCTTGCTTAAGGGCCTTTTTCAATCTTCTGGCATCATCCAGGCTGCGCAGGGCAAAAACTCCCTTTTTGTCACTGCCGGGTATGGGAGGAATATTGCTCCTGGCCCCAGCAGCTATTATAAGCTTGTCATAGGTAATCATGTCCCCGTTATCCAGGGTCAGCTTACGCTGGGCGCCATTTATAGCCGAGACCCTCTTCCCAGTCCGAACCGTGATTTGCTTATCATCATACCAGCCTGGAGACTTGATGTACAGCTGCTCTGCGGATAAGTCTTCTCCCAGAAAATCTGACAGCATGGGGCGATAATAGGGTCTTTCTCCTTCTTCGCTGAATATGGCAATGGCCGCGGAAGCATTTCTCAAACGAATAGCCTCGGCAGCTGAAAGACCGGCTATTCCTCCGCCGATAATAACAAACTGCTCTTCGGTATCCTGTCTGTAGATCTCCTCCTGGGATTGTTTTACAAAGTTCTCTTTACTGACCCCGCATGCGGGACACACCTCAGGAGGAAGTTCTCCCTGATGGATGTGTCCGCAAACCAGGCATCGCCATTCGGTCTGGGAAACATCCTGCTTCTTTTCCATTACCCGCCGGCCAAACTCCATGCCGAAA
>CAZCTN010000025.1:0-1528 GCA_964501655.1 uncultured Syntrophomonas sp. | reverse complement strand
CCTATCAAAAGGCCATCAGCATCCTGTAGTTCCCGCAGCACTTCGCTGACCGGAGTATAAATCAGGTCAAACTTTTTGAAATCAAATTCCCCGGTCATGGCCAAACCTTCTTCGACGCTCTGGGCCAGCATTTCAGTATAACCATAAGCGGTGACATAGGCCATAACTATAATGGGCTTGTCAGTGGTACGGGGGATTGGAGCCGCCCACTGCCGGTAGAGATCCAAATAATAGTTCAAGTTGCTTCTCAGCACCGGTCCATGACCAGGACAAATAATCTCCAGGTCCAGATCCTTGATCTTGTCCAAAGCTTCAATAACATAGGGTTTAAAAGGGCCTATTATTTCATCAAAATAATATTTATAGGCATCGGTAAAATCGTATTCAATCAAATCGTTGAAGATACGCTCATCTGAATAATGGCTGCCGAATGAATCGCAGCTGAAAAGAACTTTGTCTTCTTGCAGGTAGGTATACATGGTGTCCGGCCAATGCAGGAAAGGAGCACTTATAAACTGCAGGGTTTTCCCTCCCAGATCCAGTATCTCGCCATCTGTTAATTCTTTGGAATTGAAAATAGAATTGCTGATCTCTTTCAGGAAACTCAATGCCGTGGGACTGGCCATAATGACCAGGTTGGGGATCCTTTTCAGCAACATTTCCACTGATCCCGAATGGTCAGGTTCGGTGTGGTTTAAGATCAAGTAGTCTATTTCTGATAAGGGACATATTTTTTCCAGGTCGTTAATAAACTCATCAAAAAACTTGGCTTTTACTGCTTCTATCAAGACGGTCTTATTCTCTCCGCGGATCAGATAGGAACCATAACTGGTTCCGTATTCAGTGGTCATGATTATGTCAAAAACCTCCAAATCCGGATCCTGCACCCCTACCCAGTAGACATTATCTTTAATCTTCACTGCCTGCATATTGTCGACCTCCCATCTAAATCATATTACGACATTTGCTCTCCCCTATGATAAAGCATAATACGAGCACAAGGCAATATTATCCAGGAAAATTTGGCTGGTCGTTAGTCGGCAGAATTCCTTGGTGCTCTCTTGATTCGACTTGATACCCGGAAAAAGATCAGGGCAAAAGCCAGAATCCCAATTGCCCCCGTATAAGCCAGGGTCAAACGGGTATCCAGCAGCAATCCCCCCAAAGACGGTCCTATCACCCGGCCCAGGCTGTCAAATCCCTGCAGTATGCCCATGGATTTCCCCTGAGCCATATCAGTTCTTCTGGATACAGCAGTGGTAATAGATGGTCTGACCAGGCCAATACCCCCGGCATATAACGCCATAAATAATATGGCATGAATTAAGCTCATGGCATTTAAAAAGAGGATGAAACTCAGCCCTATTACTGCAATCCCAATCTGGGCAGTTTTTTCTTCTCCCACCCGATCAATTACCCGGCTCACTAGTATCCCCTGCACCAGCACTGAACCTATTCCGCCCGCTACAAAGGCCCAGCCTATATCTCTGGCTCCCAATCCCAGACGGCCGTTCATAAACAGGGCAAA
>CAZCTN010000024.1:0-48782 GCA_964501655.1 uncultured Syntrophomonas sp. | reverse complement strand
TTTTTCGCTAGCGTTTTTCACCTCCTTGGTTCTGTTTCAGTTTAGCGTTTATATTTCTGAAATTTCACCATACGGGGAACTTAACGATATATTGAATTCTTAGATATACTCTTGAAATTTAAATAAGGCCGTCAACTCCCATTATACAGAGAGTTGAAGGCCTTTCTTTTCTTCTAATGTGCAAAAGTCACGGGTCAGCGGCTAAAAGCCGCCCCTATCCTAATTATTAGGCTCTTTTTAGCTTGCGGTATAACCCCCATCAATTACTATTTTTTGGCCTGTTATAAAGGATGCTTCATCTGACATTAAGAATATTGCAGGCTTGGCAATTTCCACAGGAACTCCCATGCGACCACCAAATTTACCACGAGGAACGATTTCTTTATCTTTTATAGGATCATTACATAATGGATGTAATGCTGCTAATTGAGCAAAGTCAAATGCTTCTGTTGCCAGTGAATCTTGGGCTGCCAAATCATTTTTATCGGCAGCTACAGCTGCTTGGAATAATGGGGTCATAATATAACCTGGATTTACAGTATTTACGCGTATACCATTATCTGCCAATTGCAGGGCTAATGCTTTTGATAATCCAACTACACCATGTTTCCCCATTGTATATTGAAGTAAATTGAAGCGTTCAATAAAAACCTCACCTGTTTCACAATTTATAACTTTAGGACGGCCAGCAACACCATGAATACTAGAAACCATAACGATTGAACCTTTGGTTCCATGTTTCATCATTAAACGAGAGCCATATAATGCTGTATAGAATACTCCATCTTCATTAATACTTTGAATAAATTTACGGGATTTCAGAACTTCTTCTGGGTCTCCATCGAAATCTTCTGCAGTTACCACACCAGCATTAGCCAATATTGCATCTACAACTCCATAAACCTTTTCTGTAATTTCAAATAATTTTTCAACATCTTTAGGTTGAGATACATCAGTGTGAACAAAAATTGCGTGTCCTTCGCCGTATTTATCATTTAATTCCTTAACAAAATCTTCACCTAATTTGTCACTAATGTCAGACACAACTACCCCTCTTGCTCCTTCAGCTAATGCTTCACGAACTGTTGCTGACCCGATAGAGTCAAAACCAGGAATTGCTGAAACTGAACCTGTCACTACTACTACTTTGCCTTCTAATTTACCCATTATAAATTCCACCTTTCTATTTTTTTCTTTCGGTTATTTTTACTTACGATAGAGAAGTATTTCCTAATGGACGGAGGCTATGATCACCGTGAAATATATTCCCTAACAAGGAAAAAGCACCATACCCGGCCATCATTGCCCCGAACAAGCGGAGAGCCAAACAGCCTCCAGACGCACTACCTCCTTTCCAAAAAAAAAGATCAATATTTTTATGATTTCTCCCGTTGCAGAGTTTCATCACAAAAACACTGGTCTACTTCGGGAACACCCGAGGGTATTCCCTTAATCTCCCAAAGTATTCAGTTGCAACCATCTTATTGGGTTAAGACTCGATCAAAAACAATAACATGCATCCAAAAGTCTTTTTCCGCTTCGACCATATATGTCTGGTGAATCATTTTGGCGTCCAATAAAGTTTCAAAATAAGGTACATTGTCAATGGCATGCTGCTTGGCTACATGCATCCGGGCATTATTGACAACATCTTTCCCAGCGGTAGTTTTAACAATATACTTTTCAGGTTCGGTTAAAAACCCTTCCCCTTGAATGATAAGCATATCATCGCAAAGCACAATTTTGGTATAATCAACGCTTTTGCCCAGTTTTTGTTTAAAGTATTTTTCCATATAGATTTTTAATTCGTGCTGAATTTTTTTGCGCTCTCGTTCATTTAATTTACTTATATCATTATTGTTATCATTTGAGCGGTTTTCTTGAAAATTCACCTTATGAATCGACGCCATTAATAATGTTCCCCCCTTTATGTATCAAAAAATGAAAAAACCAATATTCCACCCGAAGCCCAATCCCAGCCTTCTGATAAAAATATTGGTTTACTAGGAGCCACCCCAAGGGTATCCCCTTGTTCCCACAATAGTATATGTTATAAAACTCATCTATTTCCTAATAAGAATTATATATATTTGCAAAAATCTAATCAAGTATTTTTTTCCTATGCATCAGGCCGGAGAAATTATCACTCCTGCCTCAGACCGTCAAAAAAGGCGAATATCTGCGTCATTACTCAAAAACCGCTCGATCAACGCACCCCCCATTACGCCTCAATCGCGGCTTTTAAGTGATTCCTTGATCTTCACCTTTTTTTGCTCGCTCTGACTGCTTATTTGACAAACTGCTGAGGAAGAAGTAATTAATACTCCTGCCTCAGCAGACAAATGCTATAAATTACTTGTTTTCCTTTATTTTGCGATCCAGCAGGGCCTGGACTTTCAGGGGCAGGCCAAACAGGTTTATAAATCCTTCGGCGTCTTTCTGGCTGTATATTTCGTCTTCACTGAAAGTAGCCAGCTCCAGGTTGTACAGGGAATAAGGGGAGGCGGATGCTACCGCAGTACAACTTCCTTTATACAACTTTACCCTAACGCTTCCGGTCACCTTCTTCTGGGTTTCTTCGATAAAGGCATCCAGGGCATATTTTAGTTTGCTGAACCAGTTGCCGTCATAAACCAGTTCTCCATATTTTAAGGCCACCATTTCCTTGAACTGCAGAGTGCGGCGATCCAGGGTCAAGCGTTCCAGTTCTTCATGGGCACGATAGAGTATAGTTCCCCCGGGAGTTTCATAAACTCCCCGGGATTTCATCCCTACCAGGCGGTTTTCTACCATGGTCACAATACCTACCCCGTTTTCGCCCCCCAGACGATTTAGTTCAGTCAACAACTCCAGGGGACTGCAGGGTTTTCCATCCAGAGATACCGGTTCCCCTTTTTCAAAGCCTACTTCAACATAGGCAGGTCTATCCGGGGCTTCCTCCGGCGGAACGGTAAGCACATACATTTCGTTTTTAGGTTCATTGGCCGGATCCTCCAGGTCGCCTCCCTCATGAGAGATATGCCATATATTTCTATCCCGGCTGTATATTTTCTCTTTGCTTACCGGCACTTCGATATTGTGGGCGGCTGCATAGTCAATGGCGTCTTCCCGGGAACGGATATCCCATTCTCTCCAGGGGGCAATTATCTTCAAATCCGGGTTTAAGGCTTTTACGGTCAGCTCAAACCGCACCTGGTCATTGCCCTTGCCGGTTGCTCCGTGACTGACGGCCTCCGCCCCTTCTTTTTCTGCTATTTCAACCAGCTTTTTGGCGATTAAGGGACGGGCAAAGGAAGTACCTAACAGATATTTTCTCTCATATATGGCACCCGATTTCAGCACCGGGAATATATAATCTTTAACAAATTCCTCCCGCAAGTCTTCTACGTAAATTTTGGAGGCTCCTGATTTTATAGCTTTTTCTCTTACCGTATCCAGTTCCTCTCCCTGTCCCAGGTCGGCACAGCAGGCAATCACCTCATAGCCATAATTTTCTTTTAACCAGGGTATAATAATAGAAGTATCCAATCCTCCTGAATAAGCCAGTACAACTTTTGCCATCTTGTTTTCTCTCCTTTGCTCATGTTTATAGGTTCCGGGTCCCTTGCCAGGTACTGACTTCCCAGCCATCTACCTCAGCTTTCTTATATATGCCTCCCAGGGGGCGTTATGCTTTGTCTTAGCCTGACACCTTATGGCATCACATGGTTACGGCCATGATTGCTTTATGAGCATGCAGACGGTTTTCTGCTTCCTGAAATACTTCTGACTGGGGCCCATCCATTACCTCATCGGTTATTTCCTTGCCCCGCTTGGCCGGCAGGCAGTGCAGCACTATGGCATCCGGTTTGGCCAAGCTTAACAGGCGGCTGTTCACCTGGTATTTCAGGAATTGCTTCTCCTTCTCGTCCGCCTCTTCTTCCTGCCCCATGCTGGCCCATACATCAGTATATACCACATCGGCTCCTGCTACGGCTTCCTGGGGATCCTGGACTATCCATAGTTTGGCTCCGGTTTGCACAGCATCGGCCTGAGCCCGGGCCAGCACTTCCTTATCGGGTTCAAACCCGGAAGGTGAAGCAATCACTATATCCATTCCTACCCGGGCGCCGCCATAGAGCAGGGAATTGGCTACGTTGTTCCCATCGCCGATGAAGGCGGTTTTCAATCCCTGGAGTTCGCCTTTATGCTCCTTGATAGTCATCAAATCACCGATGATCTGGGTAGGATGCAGCAAGTCAGTCAAACCATTTATAACCGGAACTGCCGACCATTTAGCCAGTTCCACCACCTCGTCATGATCAAAGGTCCGGATCATGATGCCATCCAGCATACGCCCCAGTACCAAAGCGGTATCTTTGATAGTTTCCCCTCTGCCCAGTTGTATATCCCGGGGGCTTAAAAACAGGGCGTGGCCTCCCAGTTGGTACATACCTACTTCAAAGGCTACCCGGGTACGGGTGGACGCCTTCTGAAAGATCATCCCCAGAGTCTTTCCAGCCAAGTAATGATGCTTAATACCAGCTTTTTGCAGTTTTTTGATCTCGCTGCCGACCTCCAGAATATACTTTATTTCTTCTGGGGTAAAATCATATATGCTGATAAAATCTCGTCCCTGCAGAGAATCATTAATTTGTAACATCTGTCTCCACTCCTCTCTTATTTCATGATCTTTTTTATTCAGTCCATTCCGCCAGGGCTGCTTTTAATATACTGACCGCCTCATTAATTTCGTCCCGGTTAACTGTCAGCGGAGGCACCATTCGCAGTACCCGAGGGCCAGCCCCCATCAACAGCAGGCCTTTCAGCAGGCAGTTCTCCACCAGTCCTTTCACTTCACAGTTGAATTCCAACCCCACCATAAAACCCTTGCCCCGGATCTCAATGATCCGAGAGTCAGGGATCTGCTCCAGTTCCTGCTTCAGATATCCGGAGTTTTCAAGCACCTGAGGCAGGAAGCCGTCCCTGCTCAGTATATCCAGCACCCGATTGGCTACTGCGGCAGCCAGGGGATTTCCTCCAAAGGTGGAGGCATGATCGCCGGGCACAAAACCGCTGGATGCTTTCTCATTGGCCATCATTGCTCCAATAGGAAAGCCCCCTCCCAGTCCTTTGGCCAGGGTCAGGATATCCGGTTTAATGCCATAGGGCTGGAAAGCAAACAGGCTTCCGGTCCTGCCTATTCCGCATTGAACCTCATCGAATATAAGCAGTATACCTTCCCGGTCACAGAGGTTTCTTAGCCCGGTCAGGAAACCGGGATCGGCTGGTATTATACCGCCTTCACCCTGCACCGGTTCAACCAGCACCGCACAGGTGCCGGGATTAACCAGGGCTTCCACCGAAGCCAGCTGGTTGAAGTCGGCGTATACAAAGCCTGGCGGCAGGGGGGCAAAGCCTTCCTGGTACTTGCTCTGCCCGGTAGCAGCCACCGTAGCCAGAGTCCGGCCATGAAAGGAGTCTTTAAAAACAATAATCTCGTTGCGGGATGATTGACCCTGACGGTAAAAATATTTGCGGGCCAGCTTGATCGCTGCCTCATTGGCTTCGGCTCCGCTGTTGCAAAAGAAGGCTCGGGCCAGTCCCGATGCCTTTACTAGTTTTTCTGCTGCTTCCACCTGCGGCTTGATCCAGTACAGGTTGGAAGCATGCCATAACTGCCGGCTCTGTTCCTCCAGCGCCTTTACCAGTTCCGGATGGCTGTGCCCCAGCAGGCACACCGCTATCCCTCCAACAAAATCCAGATATTTCTTACCCTCCGCATCCCATAGGTAAGAGCCCTGACCTTTGACCGGAGCGATGGGGAAACGAGCATAAGTATTCATTACATACTCCCGGCCTTTTTCAGCAATATCATTATTTGTCATTATATTACCCCTTCACTATTATTACTGAGCCACCACCATGGTTCCGATACCCTGATCGGTAAATATCTCCAACAGGATGGAATGAGGCACCCGGCCGTCGATAATGTGGGTGCGGCCTACGCCCCCTTGCACCGAATGCTGGCAGCATTCTACCTTGGGCAGCATACCTCCCCCGATTATGCCGGCTTCTTTATAGGCCTCTATCTGGCTGAGCTTTAGTACGGATATGAGGCTGTCCGGGTCGGCAGGATCTTTCAGCAAACCGGGCACGTCGGTCAAAAGCACCAGTTTGTCGGCCTTCATGGCTACTGCTATACCTGCCGCCACTAGGTCGGCGTTGATATTGTAAGTCTGACCGTCTTCTCCCATGCCGATGGGGGCAATAACCGGAATATAGCCATTTTCTATCACAGTTTCGATAAGACCGGGATTTACTTGCTTAACCTGACCCACAAATCCCATCTCTTTAGCTTCCGGTAAAGGCGCAGCCTGGAGCAGCCCGCCGTCTTTGCCGGAAATCCCTACCGCTTTACCGCCATTGGCATTAAGCCCGGCTACAATCTCTTTATTCACTTTGCCTCCCAGGACCATTTCTACTATATCCATGGTATCACCGTCGGTCACTCGCAACCCGTTGACAAACTGCACCTTTATATTCAGGCGGTTGAGCATAGCGTTTATTTCCGGCCCGCCTCCGTGTACCACTATGGGATGCATGCCTACATACTTCATCAAAACTATGTCCTGCATCACTTTCTGCTTTAATTCACAATCTATCATGGCTGCCCCGCCATACTTGATAACCACTTTGCGTCCATAAAATTCTTTTATATATGGAAGTGCCTCTACCAGTATCTCAGCCTTTTCCAGTGCTGACAGTACCATTTTCCTCCTCCTTAAATCCAGCCTTTGCTGGCTCACATAAGCAATTGTTGGCTTCTCTGCTTGCCTTCCAGGGTTAACTGCGGTAATCAGCATTTATCTTTATATAATCGTAAGTCAAATCACAGCCCCATGCAGTAGCGGAGAAGGGACCGGCTTTCAGGTCCAGGGTTATAACCACCGTATCCTGTTCCAGAGCCTGCCTGGCTCGGCTTTCATCAAAAGGCAGACCCAGACCGTCTTCAACCACTTTTTCATCCCCCAGATATAGATCCGTCGAATAGGAATTGAACTCTGCTCCGGAATAACCTGCGGCGGCCAGTATCCGTCCCCAATTGGCATCGGCTCCAAATACCGCGGCCTTGATGAGATTGGAACTGCTGATTGATCGTCCTATTATGCGGGCAGTTTTCTCCTGGGCGGCATTAATAACCCGGATTTCTATCAGATGCTGAGCACCTTCGCCATCCCGGGCAATCTTTTTAGCCAGGGTTATATTAATAAAATCCAGGGCTTCCTTAAACAACTGATAATCTTCCGAACCCGGATGCTTGATCAGCCGGTTGCCTGCCTGCCCGTTGGCCAGTATAACTGCCATATCGTTGGTAGATGTATCCCGGTCTACACTAATCATATTATAAGAAAGGTCGGCCGAATCTTTCATCAGCTGGGACAGACAATCCGCGCTTATAGCGGCATCAGTGGTTATAAAGGCCAGCATGGTAGCCATATTGGGGTGTATCATTCCAGATCCTTTGGCTATGCCGCCGATCCGCACCGGCATCCCCTGCAGAGTGATTTCTACCGCAATTTCTTTGCTAACCAGGTCAGTGGTCATGATTGCTTCGGCCAGGGCTGACGACCCTTGAGCACTCAGACTGTGGCAGGCCTCGTTGATGCCCCGGGTTACCCGGTCCATGGGCAGGCTCACTCCGATCACCCCAGTGGAGGCCACAACTACATCCCGGGGCTGAATGCCCATCAACTGCCCACAACAATCGGCCATTAGATGGGCATCAGCAAAACCCTGAATGCCGGTGCAGGCATTGGCGTTACCGCTGTTTACCACTATTGCCTGGGCCTGCCCATTGGAAATATGAACTGAACTTAAATCCACGCAGGCTGCTTTTACCTTATTGGTGGTAAAAACCCCGGCTGCGGTGCAGGGAAATTTTGAATAAACAACTCCTACGTCCTTTTTAGTATGATTTTTTATCTGGGCACATACTCCCTGAGCCAGAAAATCACGGGGAGCTGTGATGCCTCCATCAATTATTTTCATCCCTTATTCCACCCTTTCCTTTGCTTCTATCCTAGCGAAGCTATTATCTCTTAAGCATTTGTTGTTTTCTCCCTTTAGGGATGAACACCAGCAAACATAAGTGCTTTCTTCTCATCAATTCCCAGCATTAGATTCATATTTTGTACTGCCTGCCCGGATGCTCCTTTGGTCAGGTTGTCTAAGGCGGAGATCAATACTACCCGGCCGCTCCTGGGGTCAGTATAGACTCCTATATCCAGGAAATTGCTGCCATATACCCATTTGGTATGAGGCATAGTGCCCGGGGGCAGTATCCGGATAAAATACTCTTTTCCATACCAGTCTTCCAGAGCCTCCCTCACCGAGTCTGGAGAGACATGGGCAGCCAGCTGTGCATAACATGTGGATAAAATACCGCGGTTCATGGGAACCAGATGGGGAGTAAATATCATATCAACCATCATCCCGGCCGCAAAACTTAGTTCCTGCCTGATTTCCGGACCATGACGATGGGTGCCTACTCCATATGCTTTAATCCCTTCGTTTACTTCACAAAAGTGGCTGGCGAATTTAGCTGTTCGCCCGGCTCCTGAAACTCCGGTCTTGGCATCTATAACCATACCCTCTGGCTTTATGATTCCCTCTTTTAATAATGGTACCAGAGGCAATATGGCTCCGGTAGGGAAGCAGCCAGGGTTTGCTGCCAGATCAGCATTGCGGATTTTATCTCGATATATCTCAGGCAATCCATAGACCGCTTGCTCCAGCATCTGCGGAGCCTGGTGTTCCAGTTCGTAATACTCTCTATACAAGGAGGCATCTTTCAAACGAAAATCCGCCCCCAAATCTACGCATTTAATACCATTTTTGAGCAGGGTTAAAGCGATATTAACCGATAAGCCGTGGGGAAGAGCCAAAAAAACCAGCTGGCATCTGCCTATCAGTTTTTCAGGCAGGCTCTCCTCACACTCCAGGCTGCAAAAACCGGTCAGATGAGGGAATACCTGATCCATTCTTCGGCCTACGTTCTCAGTCGATAATACTGAAACTACTTCCACTTCATCATGGCCGGCCAGTATCCTGATTAGTTCTGCCGCGGTATATCCGTCTCCGATTATTCCTGCTTTAATCATCATGGTCCTCCTAGCTTTCCTAAATTAACTTGCCAAAACATATTTGCCTGCATCTGCACCAAAACATTTATAATTATACATTGGTGTGTATAATTTTGCAACCATTATATTCTGTTTGCTTTCCAAATATATGGCCCTGATCAAACTGGTTTGACAGCAGGTAGGCCGGAAACGTCTCCTGACAGGACGTTTCTATTGTTATTGAACGCTTTTATGTTTATTATAATGTATAATAAATTCATCCCGATAAGGAGGTAAAAATACATGGCGCATTTAACTGAAGAGATGACAGAGATGCTGAACCGTGTTATGTGGGTATTGGCAACTGCAGATGAAAGCGGGGTGCCTAATGCGGTGCCGATTCACTTTAAGGCTATACTGGCTGATGGTCGTCTGATGCTGGTGGACAATTTTATGAATAAAACTGTAGCCAATATCCAGGCCAATCCCCGGGTATCCATCTCGGTCTGGGAAAGCAGTTCCGGGTATCAATTCAAGGGCTGGGCCAGTATAGAAAAAAGCGGAGCCAATTATGATCTGGCGGTGGAAATGGTTAGAGACAAGCCATTTAACCCCAAGGGAGTAGTAGTGGTTGAGGTGGATTCCATATATCTTACTACCCCCGGACCGCAAGCGGGCAGCAAGATAGAGTAGCATTTAAGGACGGGAGGATTATCCCGCCCTGGTGATTGTTTCCTTAATTATCAGTTTTTACAGATAAATGGCGGGCCGGTTTTAGAATTTTCCAAAGGCAGCATGGATACGATCAAAGGCTTCGGCCAGCCTTGATTGTTCTACTGTAAGAGTTATTCTAAAATATCCTTCTCCCCATTCTCCATAGCCAATTCCGGGAGTTATTATCACATTGGCCTTTTCCAGCACTGCTTCTGCAAAATCAGAAGAATTATATCCCGCCGGTACCGGTACCCATAAATAGAATGTGCCTTGGGGAGGGGTGATTTCCAGCCCTATCTTTTTTAGTCCCTCCAGGGCTGTATCTCTGCGTTGCTGATAAAGCTGCTGCATCTTCTCCAGGCTGTCCTGGGGGCCTTCCAGTGCTTCTATCCCTGCGTACTGGATAGCCTGAAATACCCCGGAATCAACATTGGATTTAAACCGGCCTAAAACCTCTATGGCATCTGCATTCCCAGCTGCCCATCCGATCCTCCAGCCTGTCATATTGTAGGGTTTGGACAGGGAGTTGATCTCTATCCCCACTTCCTTGGCTCCCGGCGTTGCCAAAAAGCTGGGGGGTCTAAACCCATCATAGCAAAGCTCAGTATAAGCGGCATCGTGACAGACCAGAATATCGTAGTTACGGGCGAATTCTATCACCCGGGAGAAAAAAGCGATATCAGCTACTGCTCCGGTGGGATTATTGGGATAATTTATAAACATCAGTTTAGCTTTCCGGGCGGTGTCCGACGGTATATCTTCCAATACCGGCAAAAAGTTGTTCTCGGGTTTCAGGGGCATTATATGAGATTCTCCTCCGGCCAGCAGAGTACCAATCCCATATACCGGATATCCCGGAGCCGGAACCAGGTTAATATCTCCAGGATTGAGATAACAGAATGATATATGGGCAACCCCTTCCTTGGAACCCAACAGGGATACCACTTCGGTTCGGGCATCCAGTTCTACCTTAAAACGCCTTTTATACCAGCCGGCTACCGCCTGACGATAAGCTAACAGCCCGACTGAAGAAGGATACTGGTGGTTAGCGGAATCATATATGGCGTCTGCCATCCGCTTAATGATATTTTGAGGGGTAGGCTGATCGGGATCTCCGATACCCAGGTTTATTATGTCAATCCCCTTCTCCCTGGCTGCCTCTATCTTCTTTTCTATTCGGGCAAACAGGTAAGGGGGTAAGCTTTGCATGGCATTGTTTTCTATCATCAGGGTCCTCCTTTAGACGTTTAGTTTTTACTTAAGATCCTCCAGTTCAACTATACCGCTGAAAACCTCAACCGCTGGACCGCTCATATAAACGTGGTTATCTTCCTGATTCCACTCAATTAACAGTTCTCCTCCCGGCAGCCTGACCATTGCCTTCCGCTTAGACCGTCCATTGAGCACGGATGCCACCAGTATGGCACATGCCCCGGTTCCGCAGGCCAGAGTTATTCCTGCCCCTCTTTCCCAGACCACCGCTTCCAATTCTTCTTCATTAGCAACTCTTACGAATTCAACATTGGTCTTTTCGGGAAACATTTCATGGGTTTCCACCTGGGGACCCCATTCCGATAAGGGCACCGAGTTGAGATCGTCAACATATATTATACAGTGGGGATTCCCCATTGAAACTGCGGTAAACATAAATCCCTGCCCCACCTCGGGTAACGGAATGTCTGTATTGCTTCCCTGGCCGGTTACGGGTATCCTTTCACGTTCCAGTTCAGGTTCTCCCATATCCACCCGCACCCATTCCTGGTTGTCTTCTGCATATATTTGAGGAAACCTGGGCCCTGCCAGGGTTTTTACCGAAAAGCTGTTTTTGTCTACCAGGCCGAAGCTGCGGGCATAAAGGGCAACACAGCGGATTCCGTTACCGCACATCTCGGGTTCTGAACCGTCGGAATTAAAGATCCTCATAAAAACATCCTGTTCCGTATCTCTGCCGGTTAGAATCAATCCATCTGCGCCTATTCCTAAATGTCTGTCACAGAGTTTTTCCGCATACGGCTGAAATCTTATTGCATCCTGGAAAGAAGAAGCCTCGGCAACAATAAAGTCATTGCCCAGACCATGCATCTTAATAAATTCCACATTTTTCCCCCTCTCTATATATTCTTTGCTCAACCTGCATGAATATGCTTGGGTGTAGGTATCAGCCCAGATTATCCAATATCTGAGCGGGAAGGTTGAGTTTAACTTACAAATCCCGCATATAACCCGGCAAAGGGCCGAGCATTTTGCACGGTTAAACGTGTAAACTGCTCATCCAGTATTTTTTCCAGCGGGTATTTAAAATATATAGAATAGCGGTGCAGATAGTCAATAATATTATCTAATTCCTTGCCAGAAATCATGACCTGGTCAATATTAGAGGCAATATTTTTTGATTGATATTCTCCTCTTAAATAAATCTCTCCTCCATACATACCGGTTCCGCAGTAGGGTCCTGCCAGAGGATGGAGGGTGTTAAGGCCTAGTACTATTATAGTACCTCCGGCCATATATTCTCCGGCAAATGCCCCCACTGATCCGCCTACAACAATGACCGGTTTATGATCCTGGTAAGCTTTCATATGAATACCCAGACGGTATCCAGCATCCTCTTTTATGAACAATTCCCCTCCGCGCATACCGTACCCGGCAATGTCTCCTACCCGTCCATGGACTTGAATATGGCCGCTGCTCATGGTGTTGCCCACGCCTTCCTGGGCATTGCCGTACACTGTTATCTTGGGCCCGTCGGCAAAAGCAGCCAGGTTGTTCCCGGGAACCCCATGCAAAGTCAGGCGCTTCTGGTTTTGCCAGCCACAGGCTACATATCGCTGCCCGCACAAACCATTAATCTCTATCTCTTCATCACTGATATTATCTAACATTTTTATTAATTCCTGCTGGCTGTATTCACCTGCATTAATTACTGCCATATGCCTCAGCCCTCCTTAGTTCCTGCCAGTAGACCGGTGGAATGTTTAGCAATTGGGGACCGTCAGCGAGAAATTCTTTCCAGCTAGCCGCCGATATCGCCATCTTACGGCTTACTGAATTGGTCAGCGGGCCTGCTGCTTCCGGAACGTTAATGGCTATATATCCTATCAGGCGGTTATCCCGTATCTTTAGTTCCAACAACTGTTCCTGGTACTGCCAGGTCAGCAGCTCTCCCCCCCGGTAATCTGCCGCTCCGGCTGAACATATATTCCAGCCCAGCAGCCGGACCGAATTCATAAGGATGCTGCCTGGATCCGGCTTACTCTGCCCGGCCATGTTGCAGCCGGCCAGATAACCTTCCCGGTGGGCATGGGGCAGCAGGGCCATGACTTCCAACTGTTGGCTTGCCAGGTTAAGGGTTTCGGCAACATCTCCGGCTGCGTAAATTTTAGGGTCGGAAGTCTGGAAATAAGCGTCCACTACTATTCCCGTTCTTACGTCCAGTTCTGATTGTCGGGCCAGCTCAACAGCGGGCCGGGTTCCTACCGCCAGTATTACCAGATCCGCTGACAGCATTCGCCCGCTCTTTAATTCAACCTTATGTTGGGGATGTATCACGGTCACTTCTTCCCCGGTAATTATATCCCAACCGCTGCTGCTAAGGTGCTCATTCAAAAATTCCGCTGTCCTGGGAGTCAACTGCCGGGGCAATATATGGGCTTCTTTTTCTACCATGTGTACGTACATGCCTCGTTTATGGAGGGCTTCCGCTGCTTTCATTCCGATCAGCCCGCTGCCTATTACTACAACTTCCCGGATTTGGGCTGCTTGCCCCACAATCAGCTCTGCATCTTCTATAGTATAGAAAGTGCTGACCCAATCTTGCTCTGCACCGGGAATAGGCGGACTGAGCGGGCAGGAACCGGTAGCTATTAAAAGACGATCATATTCTATCTGCTGACCGTTATCCAGACTGATTATCTGATCAGAACGGTCTATTTGCTTGGCCCGGGACGGGATTATCTCCACTTGCTGCTCGCCAAAGAACTCCAGAGAACGGTAATCTATGTCCCGATACCTGTCCGGGTCGGAAAGGAAGTAGCTTATCAAAGGTCGTGTATAAGCTCCTCTCTTTTCCCCATCTATTATAGTAATATCTCCGCAAAGATCTGTACTTCTGATTCCTTCTACTGCCCCACAGGCAGCTATCCCGCTTCCGATGATGACGTATTTCATTGCTCTTCCCCCCCTTGCCATAGTTTTAAGGCTCCATTGGGACAGTGCTTGACACAGGCTGGCATTCCTTCGCTGTCCCGGCACAGGTCGCATTTCATAATCCGGCCGCTCCGGCTGGATGGCCGGGCATGCCCATAAGGACATACCATCACACAGGTATAGCACTGCACACAACGATTTTCATCAATATATATAATACCATCCCGGTCTCTTTTTATCGCACCGCTGATACAGGCATTGAGACAAGGAGCTTCCTCACACTGCATACAGGTATTAAACCAGGACACCGGCCGGGATCTGATCAGAGAAGATCTGGGATCCGGCTGCCCGGTCTTATAAGCTTTTAACACGTTACCGTTAAATCCATCATGCTGGGCTGCACAGTATATTTCACACAATCCGCATCCGAGGCAGTATTCAGGTATTGATATTACTTTCATCCGCATCACCCCTAATCCCCCACCGACTTGATCCCGAGCAGATCCAGTTCCTGCGGGTTCAAGCCTATGCCCCGCAGCATTAACCGGTTGCCTCTCAGGCTGTCGATGGCGTTAATGCCCATGCCGCCCATCATTTCCTGTATCTCATGTCCCCAGGCTGCCAGTAGATTTTTTGCTCTTTGCAGGCCTAGTTCTGGATTCAATCTCTTACTTAATTCAGGGTTAGTGGTAGCCAAGCCCCAGTTGCACTTGCCAGTAAAACACATTTGACACATATGACAGCCCAGAGCAACTAAGGCTGCGGATGCTATATAGACCGCATCTGCACCCAGGGCAATGGCTTTGATAACATCAGCACTGCTGCGGATGCCCCCCGCCGCTACCAGGGAAGCCTGCTGCCGAATACCTTCATCTCTCAGCCTGCTGTCCACCTGGGCCAAAGCTATTTCAATGGGTATTCCTACGTTATCTCTGATTCTCATAGGCGCAGCTCCGGTGGAACCCCTGAACCCATCTATTACCACAATGTCAGCGCCTGCCCTGACGATACCAGAAGCGATCGCTCCGATATTATGAACCGCCGCCACTTTAACCGCTATAGGCTTGCTGTATCGGCTGGCTACCTTGAGGGTTTCGATGAGCTGATCCAGGTCCTCAATGGAATAGATATCATGATGCGGGGCAGGAGATATGGCGTCAGACCAGGCCGGGATCATCCGGGTCAAAGAGACTTCCTCGCTGACCTTCTCTCCCGGTAGATGTCCGCCTATTCCTGGCTTGGCTCCCTGGCCGATTTTTATTTCAATGGCGGCTGAGTTGTCCAGGTATCCCGGATGCACTCCAAATCTGCCCGAGGCTACCTGAACCACGGCACAGGAGCCAAACTCTTTTAAGTCCGGATGCAGCCCGCCTTCACCAGTGTTCCAATAAGTCCCCATATCCCGGGCGGCTGCCGACAGGGATTTCTGCACATTTAGGCTAACCGATCCAAAGGACATGGCCGAGAACATGATGGGAACTTTTAACTTGAGAAAGGGTTTTTCCTCCCCGCAGATTAAATCTCCTTTGTTGCCCAGATAAGTGGTCAATTCCATCGGTTCCCGCAGAGGGTCAATGGAGGGATTGGTAACCTGACTGGCATTGAGCAGCATATGATCGAAATAATTCTTGTAAGGCCGGGGATTACCCATCCCGGTTAAGAGTACGCCTCCGCTCTCTGCCTGACGGAATATTTCTCGTAAACTGGCGGAACCCCAGTGGCTGTTATCCCGGAAAATTACGGGGTAATCGGTTATGCTAATAGCCCGGGTGGGGCAGAGAACAGCACAACGCTGGCAGGCTACACATTTTTCATCTTCAACCCACATCCAGCCGTCACTGTCCATGTGGTGAACCTCATTGGCGCATTGGCTCACGCAAACTCCACACTGTATGCATCTGTCCTGGTCTCTGTCTACCTTAAACACGGGTGTACTCATTTGAAATCCGGTATTTAACGGAGCACCCATACATCTTCCCCCCTTCAGGCCGATTGGGCGCATATTATTTTGGCATCCGGCTCAATTAATTGTTCTTTGCCGTATAATAATCCTATGACTGGTTCTCCTCCACCCGGAGACCATATCCTATCGGGTGATGGTTCAACTACCTTGATGGCTCCTTCTTCACTGCTGACATACAAACAGTCTCCCTTTTCGGCAGCAACCAGAGGCCGCAGTTTTATCCTATCGTTTATAGCCATCAAGCCGTTGCTGGTAGCTACTATAATAGAGAAGGGACCGTTCAGCAGCAGACTGGCATATACTCTCCTCAGTCTTTCCTGCCTCTGGTTTTCTATATCAACCCACATGGGGGCTGAGATCACGTCCACTGTGTCTTCCAGGTTCAGCCCGTGGCGACGCATAAGCAGATCAACTGCATAGGTTATCACTTCGGTATCAGTCTGCAGCGAACAGGTATAACCATACATCTCCAAAAATCGACGGTTGGTACTATAGGAAGATATCTCCCCGTTATGAACCACCGACCAGTTCAACAGGGTAAACGGATGGGCACCTCCCCACCAACCCGGGGTATTGGTGGGGAATCTGCCGTGAGCTGTCCACAGATAAGCTGCATAATCATCCAGGCGGAAGAATTCTCCTATGTCTTCAGGATAACCCACCCCTTTAAAGGCGGCCATGTTCTGGCCGCTGGAGGCCACGTAGGCCCCGGGGATGCAGGAATTGACATACATAACCGACCTGAAGACAAACTCCTCTGGATCAATCTCTTCCTGGTAAAGACGTCCCTCCTTGGGCAGGGCAAAATAGCGCCATATTATAGGAGCATTGGTTATTCTGGCTTGTCTGCGCAACGGAACAGGCCCCTGCAAGGCTATATTAAAGTTGTGGTTCAGATAGTACTCACACTCTTCCCTGGCCTTATCATGGTCATAATATACATGCAGTGCATACTGCTCCGGGTATTCGGGATAAATCCCGTAGGCGGCAAATCCGCCGCCCAAGCCGTTGGAGCGCTGATGCATATTGGCTATGCAGGTGATTATGGGGGTACCATCAAATCTCTGACCGGAGCGGTTCAAGATACCCGCAATAGCACATCCACTGGGTATTCTAACTTCTCCTTCTCTTAAGCTCACCTGTTCCACTCCTTTCCGGGCTTTAGTAGCGGCTGAGATATTCCCTGATCTCCCAGGGGGTGACACTTAGACGGTAGGATTCACACTCAGACTCTTTGGCAGCGATGAATTTGGGCAATATATGGGGCCCCAGGGCGTTCTTGATTACTTCATCCCCCTTTAGTTCTTCCAGCGCTTCTTCCAGGGATCCCGGCAGACTGGGTATAAATAATTCATCTCTTTCTTCTTTGGTCATATGGTAAATATTCTTGTCAATGGCGGCCGGGGGTTCAATCTTGTTCCGTATCCCATCCAAGCCGGCTGCCAGCATAACTGCCATAGCCATGTACGGGTTGCACATGGGGTCGGGATGCCGTACTTCGATACGGGTGGAAGCACCTCGTTTGGCCGGAACCCGAACCAGACAGGAGCGGTTTTTTTCTGACCAGGCTACATAAACCGGGGCTTCATATCCGGGCACCAGCCGTTTGAATGAGTTGATGCTGGAGTTGGTTACGGCAGTGAGTCCACGGGCATGAGCCATGATCCCTCCCATATACCAGCGGGCGATATCACTCAGCCCATTGGGACTGTTGGCATCAAAGAATACATTTGACCCTTCCAAGGTGCTCAGAGACTGATGGGTATGCATGCCTGATCCATTAATGCCGGCGATGGGCTTTGCCATGAAGGTGGCATGCAGGCCATGGCGCTCGGCCAGGGCTTTAACTACCAGCTTAAAAGTTTGTATATCATCAGCCACTCTGACCGCCGGCCCATATTTGAAGTCAATCTCGTGCTGTCCGGGCGCCACCTCGTGGTGCGATGCTTCGATTTCAAAGCCAATATCCTCCAGAGTGCATACCATATCCCGGCGGGCATCTTCTCCCAGGTCTACCGGGGCTATATCAAAGTAGGCGGCTTCGTCCTGAGTGGCCAGAATGGGTTTGCCCTGCTCATCAACCAGGAACAGGAAAAATTCACATTCAGGACCGGCATTCATGATGTAACCCATATCTGCGGCTTCCTTGACTACCCGCTTGAGATTGGTGCGCGGGTCACCGATAAAGGGCTCCATATCCGGGGTATACACGTCACAGATCAAGCGCGCAACTGCGCCATTGGATGGTCTCCAGGGAAATATGGCAAAGGTATCCGGATCGGGAATCAAAAACATGTCTGATTCTTCAATGTTGGCAAACCAGTTGATGGATGAACCGTCAAACATCAAGTCCCCATCCAGTGCTTTTTCCAACTGGGATACCGGGATGGCAATGTTTTTCAGTATGCCGGCTATATCAGTAAACTGCATTCTTATGAAACGAACCCCATGGGCCTTGACTTTTTCCATTACTTCCATCTTTTTTTCCTTGGGGATATTAATACTCATTCAAACCACTCCTTTTTCTATCTTAGCTCAGATTCAAATTTCTCAAGGATTTCCACTGCTACCTGCCTCAAGGTCACACTTCTTTTCATGGCTTCTTTCTGGATAAAGCGATGAGCTTCATTTTCGCTCATATTCATTCGGTCAATCAACAGCCCTTTGGCTTTGTCGGTCATTTTACGCGTTTCCAGGGTGTCCTCCAGTTTCCTGATCTTGGCTCTCAGTTCTCCTTCGCGCCTCCAGTAATAGAGGGCCGCTTCTGCCGCTGGAACCAGGGAGTGATGATTTACAGGTCTTATCAGGTAATGATAATTCCTGGCCTGGGGGAAGATATCACTGTCAACCAGTAAAAGTACCGCTGCCAATTGGTCCCCGGCAATTATATCGGCAACTTTTAGGCCTCTGGCTCCATCCAGACCGCTGTCTACAATAACCAGGTCCGGATATAGAGAACGGGTTCTGCGCAGAGTATGAGCTATATCCGCCGTTTCTGCACTTACCATATGTCCAGCCCTGCGCAGTATATCACTGATTAGTTTTCTTTCCGCTGCAGCGGAGCTGGCAACTAATATTTTTCCTCCCAATGGCATCACCTGCCTTCATTCAAATCGGTTTGCAACCAGCTGGTTGGCGCTAAAAAGCGTCCAAGATATGAAGAATGCTGCAGCCTATGCTGGCTTCTAACATATCTTGGACGCCTTTGCCCTTAATGATTCTAATTTTTTGAATATTCATTTTGCATGCCCAGCTATATTTTATATGCTGCCGCGAATATTGGCAACGCCTACTGGGCAGGAATATTGTATACTTTAGCACGGGGGTTGATTTCTTCACTTAATTATCGCATATTAGGGATGCGTACCAGAAGGTAAAAAAGCTAGATCAGTTTCAACCCACCGCCGCAACGAAGCGGGGTATTGGAACCCACCGACTTGTATTTGCAGGAACCGGAGTCCTTTAAGAAGCGGGGGACATCTTTTCGCCTCGTTTAATGGACCGGTCTGAGCATTGTATTATCAAATACTTCACCCGGAGCGAAAGGACATGAGTTTATGAGAATTACCGCTGCTCAACTGAATCCCACCGTGGGAGATATAGAAGCCAACCTGCAGGCCTTAAAACCCGCATTGTATAAGGCTGCGGCCGAACACTCCGACTTGCTGGTTCTACCCGAGCTTTATCTTACCGCTTACCCGCCCCAGGATCTGCTGGGCAAGCCCTGGTTTATCCAGCGTATACTGCAGGCCATCGAGCAGGTCAGAAAGCTGTCACTGGATGTTCCAACCCTGGGCATCCTGCTGGGGACTCCTTACCCGGGAGAAGGTCCGGGCAAGGGGCTCTATAATTCTGCTCTGCTCATTGCACAGGGCGAAATACTGGCTGCCCGTCATAAATCCCTGCTGCCCAGTTATGATGTTTTTGACGAAGCCCGGTATTTTGATCCCGCAGCAGATGTAGAGCCGGTTAGCTTTAAAGGCCAGCGCCTAGGTATTAGTATCTGCGAAGATGCATGGAATGACCCCTCCTTATGGCCGGTCCGGCCAGGCTATTCCTTCGACCCCATTCAGATTCTGGCGGAAAAAGAAGCCGACATTTTTATTAATATATCGGCTTCCCCTTTTCATGCGGGTAAGGAAGACATTCGCTATCATTTGCTGAAAGGCCACACCCGCAAGTACCGGAAGAGTTTTTTCTATGTCAACCAGGTAGGAGGAAATGATGAATTGATCTTCGATGGGCGCAGTATTATTCTCAATCCAAATGGTGATCCAATTCATATCTTTCCAGCTTTTAAGGAAGACATGGCTACCATTGACACTGAAGGAAGTTATCCAATTATTGCTTATCATCCGGTGGAGCGGATCGAATCCATCTATCAGGCCCTTATACTGGGAATCCGGGATTATATGAGAAAATGCGGCTTCAAACAGGTAGTACTGGGGCTGTCCGGAGGGATAGACTCAGCCCTGACCGCCTGCCTGGCCTGTGCCGCAATCGGCCCGGGTAACGTACTGGGGATTTCTATGCCGTCCGCTCATTCTTCCCGGGGAAGCGTGGAGGATTCTCGAGCACTGGCGCAGAATCTGGGAATGGTTTTTAAGGTCATACCTATAGCCAACGTTTACCAGGCATATATCGATACCCTGGCTCAGCACTTTCAGGGCCGAGAGGCGGACAGCACTGAAGAAAATATACAGGCTCGCATCCGGGGCAATTTCCTGATGGCCTTTTCCAATAAATATGGGCACCTGTTGCTTTCTACCGGCAACAAAAGTGAGATGGCCCTGGGCTACTGTACCCTGTACGGAGATATGAGCGGCGGACTCAGCGTCCTGGCCGATGTTCCAAAGACTATGGTCTATGACCTGAGCAACCTGATAAATCAGCAGGGCGAAGTCATTCCCCGGCAGATAATAATTAAACCCCCTTCAGCAGAATTAAGACCCGGACAAGTGGATCAGGATGACCTTCCTCCTTACGAAATTCTGGATGAGATTTTATATTACTATATTGAAGAATCAGCTTCGGTCTCGGACCTGATAAACATGGGGTTTGATGCCGACATGACCCGGTGGATAGTAAAAACCATTGATCGCAACGAATACAAGCGAAGACAGGCGGCGCCTGCGCTAAAGGTTACCAGCAAAGCCTTCGGAATGGGCCGGCGGATGCCCATAGCCGCAAAAATTCAAGCCTATTAATGCAAGGGGGGCGGTTTGGCTTGCACTATATTCCATCTTGATGCAAGACCAGCACCGTCCCCCATTCTGCTTTTTATTTACTCGCAATAATTTAACTCTTCAGCATGAAATCCGCATAGGCATGCATACCATGTTCGTTAATATCCAACCCGGTTTGTTCTTCTTCCTCGCTCACCCGGAGTCCAACTACAGCTTTTATGGCTCCGAAGAGCAACAGTGCAGCCAGTACTACCCAGATAAATACTGATACAATACCCAGCAGCTGAGTAAACAGCAAGGCTGTACCTCCGCCGTAAAACAATCCTCCTTCAACTGCAAATACTCCTACCATAGCGGTTCCCAAAGCCCCGCAAACACCATGCACTGATACTGCCCCCACCGGGTCATCGATTTTCAATTTATTGTCAATAAATTGGACGGAAATCACTACCAACATCCCTGCCAATAAACCGATAATTATGGCGCCTGCCGGGTTTACCGAAGCACAACCGGCAGTTATCCCTACCAAACCGGCCAGAGCTCCGTTTAAGGTAAAAGTAACATCCGGCTTACGGTATTTTAGCCAGGTATAGAACATGGCTCCCAGGGCTCCTGCTGCTGCTGCAATATTGGTATTTACAGCAATCAAGCCAATACTGGAGTCGGTTCCCGATACCGTACTGCCGCAGTTGAAACCAAACCATCCAAACCAGAGGATAAATACCCCCAGGGCGGCCAGGGTGATATTGTGCCCTGGTATGGCATTAACCTTTCCTTGGGGACTATATTTGCCCAGTCTGGGTCCTAGCAAGTAGGCCCCAACCAGGGCGGCCCAACCGCCAACAGAATGCACTACAGTAGAGCCGGCGAAATCAATCATGCCTTTTTCAGCTAACCAGCCTCCGCCCCAAATCCAGTGCCCAACTACCGGATAAATGATGGCAGTAATTAATACACTAAAAATAAAATATGCTCCAAACTTGATTCTTTCAGCTACAGCTCCTGATACTATAGTTGCAGCAGTGGCTGCAAACACGGTTTGAAACATGAGAAACACCCAGATGGGAATGGATAGACCCAGGTGTTCAAAACTGTCGGTCATGGCAAAGCCGGTAACACCAATAACCCCCGCTTTATCCAAGCCGAACATTACCGCAAAACCAAATAACAAATAAACTATTGACCCGGCGGAAAAATCCATAAAATTTTTCATTATTATATTGGCAGCATTCTTGGCCCGGATGAAACCTGCTTCCACCAGAGCAAATCCAGGCTGCATAAACATGACCAGGAAAGCTGCCAGGAGCGTCCATACAGCATCTATGGCAATGGCGTTGCTCTCCGGGCTTGCTCCTTCGGAAGCGCACACCGCCCGGGGCAATAACAACATCAGCAAGGTAATTAACGGTACTAGTATCTTTTTCCTCTTCATAATAAACCTCTCCTCTCTTTTATCCGACGGCTATAGTGCATCCAGATTTGTTTCGCCGCTGCTGATTCGCACTACCTCTTCCAGGGGATAAATAAATATTTTGCCATCTCCTATCTGTCCGGTTGTGCAGATATTCAGGATAAGCTGGACGATTTTCTCTACCTGCTCATCCGGGCAGCCAATCTCAATTTTTAGTTTAGGGAAGAGATCCACCTGCAGTTCTTGCCCGCGGTAATACTGCTTGACTTCCTGTTGCTTTCCCCGGCCCATAACGTTGTAGGTGGTCATTCCGGTAACTCCCTGAGCTTTCAATGCTCCCTTCAGTTCTTCAAACCTGGCCGGCCTAATAATTGCCTCAATTTTTTTCATCTTATAATTCCTCCTTTTTCTCTGCTAATAAACGAGGTAAACAGATCCCCCGCCTGGTTGCAGCTAATAATAAAAAGGGCTCCGGCACTTATTTGTAAGTGCCGGAGCCCCTTTGCCCGCTGTTACTCCGGGAAACAGGAACAGATCCCTTTTCCCTATGAATTTTGCTGAATTTTTACTACTGGGAAAAGAACCCTGTCCTCGCTTCCCAGGAGTTGAATCAGGATTGAATACCTACCAGTCTGTCATTGGCTCCGATATCATCATATCCGTAAGCATCTTCACCATGCAAAGAGGTATCCAGTCCGACTTCCTCTTCTTCATTTGAAACCCGCAGAGGTACTATAAGACTTATCACTTTAAGAATTAAGAGGGTTGCCAGGGCCGCATAGACATAGGTACCTGCTACTGCTACCAACTGTACTACAAATAAATGCAGTCCTCCGAATAACAGTCCATCGGCTCCGGCAGGGTTTACGGCGGTGGAAGCAAAGATTCCGGTGGCCAAAGCCCCTACCGTACCTCCAACCCCGTGTATGCCAAAGGCATCCAGTGAATCGTCGTATCCAAGTCTCTCCTTAACTCTGCTTACAAAGAGGTAGCATATCGGTCCTACTATGATGCCCATTACTACAGCTGACAGTGGACTCACAAAGCCAGCCGCCGGGGTAATCGCAACCAGTCCGGCTACGGCACCGCTGACGGCGCCAAATACAGTGGGTTTGCCATGGTGAAGCCATTCTGCCATTACCCAGGAGATTGCTCCTGCTGCAGCACAGGTGTTAGTGACCAGAAAAGCTAATCCCGCGATGCCGTCGGCTGCTAAAGAACTGCCGGCATTAAACCCAAACCATCCAAACCATAACAGGGCTGCACCCAGTACAGTGAACGGCAGATTGTGGGGCACAATTGTTTCACGGTCTTTCCCTAAGCGCTTACCTATAAATATAGCTACCACTAAACCTGATACCCCGGAGCTTATGTGGACTACGGTACCACCGGCAAAATCCAGCGCTCCCAGCTGGCCCAGCCATCCTCCTCCCCATACCCAGTGGGCAACCGGATCATAAACCAGGGTGGTCCAGGCCAGAACAAAGAGTATAAAGGCAGAAAATCTCATGCGCTCAGCAAATGCTCCACTGATCAATGCGGCAGTTATAATGGCAAACATCAGCTGGAAAGCGACAAAAACATAGTGTGGTATGGTGCTGGCATAATCCGGGCTGGGTAAAATACTAACCCCGGATAAGCCCAGAAAGTGTAAATTTCCTATCACGCCGCCTACGTCAGGTCCAAAGGACAGGGTATATCCCAGCAGCACCCATTGTACCGATACCAGAGCCATTACTGCTATACACTGCATCATTATGCTCAGAACATTCTTCTTACGCACCATGCCCCCATAGAAGAATGCCAGTCCTGGAGTCATAATCAAGACCATGGCTGAACAGATAATGATAAAAGCAGTATCGCCTGTATCCACTGACAGTTCATCCGCCGCCAGGACAGGCATGGTCACTGACAGAAGCATGATGGCCGCCAGTATTACTGCCATTAAAATACTCGTTTTTACCTTCATAAATATCCTCCTCTTCAAAAAAGGCACCTGTGAATAGAATCTCTCTTCCTTCTGTTCACAAGCGCCTTTGCTTTAAAACCAATTGATTGTGGCTTCAATCTTACAGGGCTTTTTCTCCCCGCTCCTGGGTACGAATCCTGATAATATTCTCTACCGGATAAATAAATATTTTACCATCTCCGATATTCCCTGTTCTGCATACTTCCTGTATGCGCTGCACAATTCTTTCCACTGCGTCGTCCGGGCATACGATTTCAATTTTTACCTTGGGGAACAGATCTACCGACACTTCCTGCCCACGGTAGTACTGTTTTACATCCTTCTGCAATCCTCTTCCCATCACATTATAGACCGTCATTCCGCGAACCTCTAATTCATTCAGAGCAGTTTTCAGTTCTTCAAGTTTAGTGGGCCGTATGACAGCTTCAATTTTCTTCATCATCTCACCTCCTAACTTGTAAAGATAGAAAGAAGCCCATCACCCTAAATGGGTATGTAAGCTCCTTTGCTCAATAAAAAAAAGGCCTGCACTTGATACTATCAGGTTCAGGCCTCTTTGCCTTTAACAATATTATATTCGGTTTCTAATATATTAAACTGCGGTTTTGGCTGCCAGCTCGGTAAAAGTCCGGATTCCTTTGACGCTGTCGATAAAATCATCAATAATGAAGGCGGTATCCACCGGTCCCGGCGATGCCTCCGGATGGAACTGTACCGACATGATCGGCAGTTCCCGGTGAACCAGCCCCTCCACCGTGCCATCGTTTAAGTTGGTAAATAGAACATCTGCCCCGCAGGCGGCCAGGGAAGCCTGATCCGCCATATAACCGTGATTCTGAGCGGTTACATAAACTCTTCCGGTTCTCAGATCTTTTACCGGGTGATTACTGCCCCGGTGTCCGAACACCATCTTACGGGTGACGGCTCCCAGAGCCAGGGCCAATATCTGATGCCCCAGGCATATTCCCAGTATGGGTATCCGTCCCACCAATTCCTTTACTGTTTCAATGGCGTAGCTGCATTCCGCCGGGTCTCCCGGACCGTTGGAAAGCACCAATCCATCCGGGTTTAACTCCATAATCGCCCGGGCCGAACTGTCTGCGGGTACTATCATCAGCTCGCATCCTCTGGCGGTGATGCTGGTGGTTATGCTCTTTTTGGTCCCATAATCTACCAGAACTATGCGCTTTTCGCCCGCACCTTCCCTTTTTATGTCTTTCCTGCTCACCTGCCGCACGAAACCTTCTGCTGGCGGGGCTATGGAGCGGGCTTCTCTGATCCTCTCTTCCAAATTATCCAGGCTGGGACTGATCACTCCGCCCATGGCACCTCGATTTCTAATAAACCGGGTAAGGGCCCTGGTGTCGATTCCTGTTAAGCAGGCCAATTTATTTTTCTGTAAGAATTCTTTTAATTCTTCTTCTTTTTTGTAATGTTCACCCGAATTCAAGCCCCTTACCACAAAACCTTTCAGCCAAGGGGTTTCTGCTTCCAGCAATCCATGGTTCACCCCGTAGTTGCCTATCAGAGGATAGGTCATTACTACTATCTGCCCGGCATAAGAAGGATCAGTCAATATCTGCTCATAACCAAAAGCGCTGGTATTGAAAACAACTTCTCCTGAACTTGGTTGAGATCCTTCCATTAAGATCCCTTCAAATACATGACCATCTTCCAAAATCAAATAACCTGGGTTTGAGTTCGGCACTGGCAAATACCTCCTCCTGTTTATGCCCCGCTGCTGGTTTATGATGGCAGGAATCCAGGCATAAAAAAAGACGTCTGCACTATACTATATAAGTGCGGCGCCTTTGCCTAAATTCATATTTCTGCTTTCCGTGTATTAGTATAACACCATTATCAATAAAATCAAGCCATAACCTGCACATATACTGTATACCTGTATCTGTATATGTCGCCGACCCCTCCAGGGATGACAACGGGGCAGGTTACGGATTGATATCTTTCCGCTGTTATCCGAATCATGTGGGCCAGCATACGGAGGGGCCTAAATTCTGGAGCTGTTGCTGAAGACACGCAACCGAAAATGGCCGTCCATGGCCGGGGAATATGTTCTGAGCTCCTTGCTGCATAATTTTATTCCAACTGTAATAGATTTCGGACGGCATCTCGGCAAAAGGCGGATAGAAGGATCGCCCAGGCCAGTTTACGGCCAAATCTCCTACCATGGCATTCCCATTGTCCAGCAACACTGAAAGTGATCCGGCGGTATGACCTGGTGTTACCAGAATTTTACCTGCTACTCCATACTCCTCCAGCCGCTGCTCCTGGTCTGCCATAATTTCGCAGTCAACGGGTTCAAACGCCAGCAGTGATCTAGCTTTCTTTCCTATACAGCTTATAATATCTCCCATTAGATTGGTGCCGGGGGGTATAACGATATTTCCCTCCCTCATAATCCTGGCTTCCAGGGGATGAGCCAGTACCGGGGAATTACAGATTTTTTTTATGCCTGCCAGACTGCCGATGTGGTCGTAATGAGCATGAGTAATTATGATTAATCTTATCAGCTCCGGGTCTATTCCCTCTCTTCTTAACCGGGTCCGAAACTCCTTCTCTTTCCTCAAGCTGCCCCCATCGACCATGATATATCCCTGGCTGCCTGGGACCAGATAACAGTTGGTTATTCCTAGAGGCATATGCAAGACATTGCTCATCATCCAGATCCCCCATCTTGATTTTAATCCTAAAAATAAACTGCCCGGCAGTTTCACCCCACGACTGGTACCAGGCAGGGAATTAGAACCCACCGCCGGTTTTGTTTACGAAACTGTACCTTTAAAGCAACGGTGTCCATACTTTTATCTGGTAAAAAATTGCTGGTATATCTCTTCCTTGAAACCCTTAAGCACTCGTTTATCATCAATAAGTATGGGCCGGGTCAGTATTCGGGGCTCACCCTTAACCAGAAACGCTAGCTCCTCCGGGCTCATATTTTCCAAATCCGGTTTCAGCTTCTTGAAGCTCTGGCTCTTGCGGTTGATCAGATCCTTTACTTCCAGTCCGGCCAATCCGGCCCAATGCTTCATTTCTTCCAGGTCCGGCGGTGCTTTCAACAGGTCGGTTTCTTCAAATTCGATGCCATTATGCACCAACCATGCTTTTGCTTTCCTGCAGGTGCTGCAGGTTTTCACACAGTAGAATTGGTATTTCTTACTTACCATGACAACCTCCCTTAATTTACAATAAACAGGCCTACAAATTTTTATCAGGTATCACAACTATAGCCAGGTATTCATATCTTAAATTATGGGTATGCTATATTAGAAGCTGTGAATAGCTTACCGGATTTGTTCTGGTAGCTTTCATATAATGGGGGGGGAGCAGAATTTGCTCTCCCCTCTATTATTCAGCCCGGAAACACCTGCTGCTTCTTAACTTCTATCTGCTTCCCCTGTCGATTAGGTTTTTCCCCCGGTACCAATATACTTCTTTCAAATCTGTGTCTGCAGCCTTAGTCAGCCCGCTGCCATCTTTAGCTTACTATGGAAGAGGCATTGCGACCGCAAGCTTTGCACTTGCCTTCTGCCAACCCGATTATTTGGGTAAAATAGCCCTCCCGTCTGATCAGCAAGGCTTCACATTCACTGCAGTAGCTGTTATTGTCCGTCCCGGTCAGATTACCCACGAATACATGCTTCAGATGCTCTCGGGCTGCTTCTCGGGCTTGTTCCAGGGTGCGCGGGGGAGTTGCTTCCCGCTCGAATTTGTAAGCTGGATGATACCGGGAAAGGTGCAGGGGAATAGCAGGATCTATTCCTGCCAGCCATCTGGCCATATCCCTGATCTCCTCCAAACTGTCGTTTTCCCCGGGTATAATCAGGCTGGTTATTTCCAAATGACAGTGACCGGCCGCCTGTTCAACCGTATCCATTACCTGTCTTAGCCCAGCCTTGCACAGCTTCTTATATAAATCTTCGGTGAAGGCCTTGACATCAATGTTCATTGCGTCTACATAGGGTAAAAGCTGTTGCAGAGGCTCTTTTTCTATATAACCGTTGCTGACCAGCACCACCTTCAAATCCTTTTCTTTTAGGAGTACTGCGGTGTCCAGGACATATTCATACCAAATTACGGGCTCGTTGTAAGTAAAGGCAACCCCAATCGAATCCTGATTACGGCTTTTCTCAGCCAACTCCAGCATCTGCCCGGGTTCTATGATGTGAGTTTCCGGATTGCCGTGAGCCAGCAAATAATTCTGGCAAAAAGCGCAGAAGAGATTGCAGCCGAAGGTGCCGGCAGACAATATGTTCCGGCCGGGATGGAAATGGTACAGGGGTTTCTTTTCAATCGGGTCCAGGGCCAGGGAGGCTACCTGAGCGTAGTTGCAGGCTATCAGCTTTCCGTTTTCATTGGTGCGGCTGCGGCATAAACCGTTATTGCCCGGTTTTATCAAGCAGTGATGGGGGCACAGCCAGCATCTTACCCGCTCATCCTCCAATACTTGGTAATACATGGCTTCTTTCAAGATAGCCCAACCTCCTTAAATATGCCACCAGACCGGTTCTCGATGAATTTAAACCCAACCCCGCAGACCGGATTATGGTCGGCCCGCTATGATTCAAGATTCCCTAATCCATCTTGCGGTCTATCCCCGAATACCAGTGAGAGAGAAACTTGAACCCCCGACGCTTTCTCCTAACGATATCTTTTAACTTCAAAACGCTGGATTTTATATTCTTCTCCGGATTTTATCCCTCCCTTATCCAGGGCAATCCGGAGCTGCTGTTCCACCGTATTTACTCCTTCCAGATCCGGCAGCAACAAGCCCCTCCTGCCACCACTGCTTACTATCACTCCATATCTGGCCGGATCCAGCTCTGTACGGGAACATTCCTCGGCTTCTCCCAGGATGTCAACCGAATAGGTTAATTGCTCCAACTCATGTTTTTCCACCGGGAAAAAGCGGGCATCCCTGGTGGCCGAACTAACTGCGTTAGCTGCAATTTCTTGGGCCAGGCTGTCATAAATCGGAGCAATGGTGCCTATACACCCTCTGAGCTGGCCATTCTTTTTCAGGGAAACAAATACCCCGGCTTGCTCTTGATTCAAGTGGAACAGTTCGGCAGGCAAATCAGGTATCTTTTCCCCCTGGACATATCTTTCTACCACCATTCGAGCCCATTTTACCGGATCACTCGCCGAACTCCGGTCTGCTTCCCTACTCTGCCTGGCTTCCTCCTTCAGTTCTTCCAGCAGCGAAGCCGAAGACTGCAGGGGTTGTAATCCTGTCACCAGGTAACCTACTCCGTATGGTCCTTCATAGGAAAATACCCGGCTTGTAAATTCCAGTCCATCCAAGGCCCCCAGCATTATTACTATGGAGCGATAACCGCATTCCCCGGCATTATCCCGCAGGCTCGGGGAGATATTGAGAATCCCCTTCACGTTCCCGGCTTCCAGCAGCTGCTTAATAGTGTGATCGAAGGCCTGTCCATCCGGATGATAGTCGTAAGGACCTTCGTTCTTTAGACGATGAGACATATCCCCTGAAGCTACTACCGCTGTTCTGCGGCCCAGGGCTGCTGCCGCTTCCTGAATAATTTTTCCCATAGTGTATAATTCCAGGTTGGATAGAAACCCTATACTAACCGGCAATATACGCACTGGATAAGAAATCTCTGCTTCCAGGTAATTGAGGGGGACCAACACACCGTGATCCAGGTTCCCTTTTAAATGGTTACCGGCCGCACATTCCATATCAACGTTGATAAAACTTATCCCGGCTTGCAGGGATCTTTTGGATATCTCCACCAGTAGTTGCCGGTCGTTATCATAACTGCTTCCCTCGGCTTGGGTGCCGAAAGCCTTGAGGTCGCCATAGAGCGTGGCTTCACTCAGACAACTTATGCAGTCCGCAAACACATTACCATGAGGGGTCAGTATTACCAAGGTTTCCGGGTTGGCAGTTGCCAATTCCCGGGCCAGAGCTTTCATCCCCTCCACCGTGGCTGAAACTCCGCTTAGTCTATCACCGCCTACAGAAGGTACTATCAACGGGGGATGGGGGGTTAGAGCGGCATAAACAATCATCGGCATCCTCCTTTTAAGTCAGCGATAATCTCAGTAGCATCGATAAACTCAGTAGCCTGGATAATCCTGTATATCTTCATCATAATCCCGAATCTCCCCCTTGGCAATACCTGAGAACACTGCATAGGCTAATTTGGACTGGTATTGTTGATCCGTCAAGCGACGGGCTTCGCCAGGGTTGGATATAAAACCTATTTCCACTATAACCGAAGGCATTTGGGTGCGGCTTAAAATATAGTAACTGCCTGATTTGGCCTTTCGATCCGTATTACCCAGTACCCGGGTTAGTTCCTCCTGTATAAGCACCGCAGTGACTTTGCTCCGTTCACTGCCAGCATGATAAAAGGTCTGGGCTCCGGACCACTTAGGACTGAGATCGGCATTGGCATGGATGCTGATATACAAATCGGCTCCCGACTGGTTGGCGGTCTTGACCCGCTGTCTTAAATCCGAACGTTTGCGCTCCGCGATGGAAGCCTGTGGATCCTGGGACAGATCCTGGTCGTCTTCTCGCAGCATTATTACCAGGGCTCCCGCCTGACTCAGATATTGGGCCAGTTTCTTGCTTACCTGCAGAGTAATATCCTTCTCCAGATATTCACCCCGGACTGCACCCGGGTCGCTCCCGCCGTGACCTGCATCCACTACGATAATCTTGTTGGCCAGTCCATAGGATAAGACTTCTCTCTCCCCAGTATCCGCTCCCAGGACCCCTATTATGCATAAAGCGGCCAGGAGACCCATCACCACACGGCATTTGGACTGCCTGCCGGTACCCAATACTATCCACCTGCTCATCAGCCTCTACCTCCGCCCCTTAATGCTGCTGATTCTTATATATGCCAGACTGTGGTCAATAATGAGTCCCGGGGCTGGTTCCTCCTACCCAAAAAAAAATGAGCCCGGGATTGATCCCCTTGACTCATCTGCTTTATCTGATAATATTCTTTAACGTTTGGAGTATTGTGGAGCTTTTCTGGCTTTATGCAGCCCGTATTTCTTTCTTTCTTTCATGCGCGGATCACGGGTGAGAAAACCTGCTCTGCGTAATATTGATTTTAACTCGGGGTTGGCTTTCAAAAGTGCTCGGGCGATACCCAGCTGTACAGCCCCAGCCTGGCCGGTGACTCCTCCGCCATGCACCCGGCATATTATATCGAATCTTCCGTTTGTATCGGTTAGTCCCAGAGGCTGCTGAACTATCAAGCGACTGGTCTTATTAGGAAAGAAATCCTCAAATTCCCTGTCATTTATGCTAATTCGACCGTCACCGGGAATTAACCTTACTCTGGCAACTGCTTCTTTTCTTCTGCCAGTTCCCCAATATTGCACCTTTTCCATATCTAATCCTCCTTAACCTCTGAGCTGTCTGACTTCAGGTTTCTGCGCCTGATGGGGATGTTCGCTTCCCCGGTATACTTTGAGCTTTTTGTACATTTTACTGCCCAGCCGGTTATGGGGAAGCATTCCTTTAACTGCAGTTTCTATGGCTCTCTCGGGACGCTTTTGCAGCAGGGTTTTGTAATCCATCTCTTTTAAGCCTCCCGGGTAGCCGGTATGATAACGGTACATCTTCTGGTTAAGTTTGTCTCCGGTAAGCTTCACCTGTTCAGCGTTAATAATTATCACATAATCACCCGTGTCTACATGCGGGGTGTAATCAGGTTTATGCTTTCCTCTTAAGATGGAGGCTACTTCTGAACTGAGTCTTCCCAGAGTTTGACCACTGGCGTCTATAACATACCATTTGCGATCTACTTCCGCAGCTTTGGCCATGTATGTTTTCACGTTGTTCCCTCCTGTATATAATGAACTTATCATTAAATGACAGTCTATTTAATTTCCTTCCGGCAACGGGGCAGAAACCAGCTGGAAATAGGTAGACTACCTTTAAATGATAGCTAACTTGTGATGCTCCTGTCAAGAAATTAGGACTATTTGGTTCTTCAACCGCCGGGTTTCTGCTCGGCTTTGGGCCAGCATAACCCCCCTGCTAATCTATGGCAGACCATAGGTTCGCCATCTATCCGTAATTTACGGAATGCAGGTACAATCCCTGAGGCGGCGCAGTTGGTCCGGACAGATTCCTGTCTTGAGCCTGTATTATCTCCTGGATATATTGGGGCTTATAATTAAGCCGCCCAACTTCCAGTACGGTTCCGGTAATTATTCTCACCATATTATACAAAAATCCATCTGCAGTAATGTCAAGCTTAATAAAGGGTCCCTTTGCTTCTATCAGGCAAGTTTTGACATTACGCTCAAAGGTCTTTACTGATGAGCCGCTGGCGCAAAATGATTGAAAATTCTGCCTGCCGATAAAATAGCTGCAGGCTTGTTGCATCAGCTCCAGATTAAAATCTTCACTGCTGCAATACGCATACTTGCTGTAAAATACTTGGCCGCTATGCCGCCGGTAGATAAGATATATGTACCTCTTATCCACGGCCTGGAAACGGGGGTGAAAATCTGCTTCTGCCTGACAGCTGGATACTACCCGTATATCGCGGGGTAATACGCTGTTTAATGCAAACTGCCATTTCTCCGGTGGTATACTGGATTCAGTATCAAAGGCAACCACCTGCCCCAGTGCATGCACCCCGGCATCTGTTCGGCCAGCGGCTAAAATGCCGACTTTTCGTCCGATCAGGTTTTCAATGCTGGCTTCCACAGTTTCCTGTAGGCTCAGGGCATTCTTCTGGATCTGCCAGCCATGATAAGTGCTGCCATCATATTCCAGTATTGCTTTTATTCTCTTCATAATTCCTCTTTGCCCTTAAATTAGTACCCGATCTCAATTCTTGATCGGAATAAGACCCATCTGCCATAAAGCATGATCGCAGATGGAATCAGGCTAAACGCCTGCTAAACTATTGGACCGAGAAGGCCGGTTCATAGCGCCGGCTTCTTCTCCTCAACTGGCTAAAGTTCTGCTCGAGTTATTCCTTCTTAGTCAGCTCAACAAGTGAAACCGCAGCTGGGATGCGCAAGCGTCCAGTCCGGCAGATCCGCTTTTGGTCTTGCTCCGTCGGGCAAAAGATAAGGAGGATGTTTAACAAGATCCTCCATTGATAATAGTTTAGAGCATTATCAACTCATTTACTGTCTGGTATATCCAGGTTTATTTCGTCTAAGCAGTATCAGCTCACCGCCGCAACCAGGCGGAGGATCAGAAACCGCCGCCGGTCTTATTTACAGGGACCATATCCCTGAAAAAAGCGGGGGATATCTTAGCCTGGTTGTATCTCTTGCATAATTTCGATCCATTTTAATGAATATTAATAATACGAGAAATTCCTGCCTAAATAATAAGTTAAGCTCTTAATCCACCAGTTCCAGTATAACCATGGGAGCACCATCACCTTTACGATAACCAGCTTTGATTATCCGGGTATATCCTCCCTGTCGATCGCTGAAACGCGGGGCCAAATCGGCAAATACCTTGTGCACTACGGCGTCGGTCATAACATAAGAGTCTACTTGCCTTCTGGCATGTAGATCTCCTCTCTTGCCCAGGGTGATCATTTTTTCGGCTATGCGGCTGATGTCCTTGGCCCTGGTTTCGGTGGTAGTAATTTTTTCTTTATCCAGCAGTGATGTTACTGAATTTCTTAACATAGATCTTCTATGACTGCTTAAGAGACCAAATCTACGATAACTCACCGGGTCTCCTCCTTTCTAATCTTCGGGTTTCTTAAAACCGAGTTCCAGTTCCTTGAGCTTTCTCTCGATTTCTTCCAGGGATTTCTGTCCCAGATTTCTGATTTTGCTCATTTCTTCCCGCGTCTTCTCAATAAGATCACCCACGGTATTTATGTTAGCCCGCTTCAAACCGTTGGAAGCACGAACTGAAAGTTCCAATTCTTCTATAGACATTTCCAAAACTTTGTCTTTCTTCTCTTCCTCTTTCTCCACCAGGATTTCTACCTCAGCGTAAGTATCGTCTATCTGGGTAAAGAGTTTCAGGTATTCGATAAGTATCTGGGCTGAAAGGGAAATGGCCTCCTCCGGACTGATACTCCCATTGGTCCATACTTCCAGGGTCAGCCGGTCATAGTCAGTCCTCTTGCCTACCCGGGCATTGTCGACAGTATAGTTGACTCGATCAACCGGGGTAAATATGGAATCAATCGGTACCAGACCTATTATGTCTTCGTTTTTTATCGGCTGCTGGTCGGCGGTGACATATCCCCGGCCTCTCTCAACCGTCATTTCCATTTCGATGCGGGCGCCTTGATCCAGAGTGGCTATATGCAAATCGGGATTTAAGATTTCCACTTCGGCATCCTGCTCAATATCTCCAGCTTTGATTTCTTTTTTACCCTGCTGGGATATGCGGATAAGTTTACGTTCACTGCCCTCATACTTCAATACCATTTTCTTGATATTGAGTATCATTTCAGTGGTATCTTCTACTACATTGGGAATGGTAGAGAATTCATGCAGAACTCCATCTATTTTCACCGATGTCACTGCTGCCCCAGGTAAGGATGACAGGAGAACCCGGCGCAGAGAATTTCCCAGGGTAGTCCCATATCCTCGCTCCAAAGGCTCAATAACAAACTTACCGTAGTTCTTTTCTGCATCTTTGTCAACACACTCAATACGCGGTTTTTCCATCTCTAGCATCTATTTATCCCCTCCTTGTTTTTAGAGGTGTTATCTAGAGTACAATTCTATAATCAACTGCTCATTAACAGTGGTATCTATCTGCTCCCTAAGGGGATAGGCCAGCACACTGCCGGTCAGATTCTCTACGTCAACACTCAGCCATTCCGGCGGAGTTTTGTAAGCAGCCTGCTCCTTAATTTCCTGAAATTTGGGGGAGTCTTTGCTGCCCTCTTTAACCTGTATAAGGTCCCCTACCCTGACCAGCATGGACGGAATAGTTGCCTTCCGACTATTTATGGTAAAGTGGCCATGGTTAACCAGCTGCCGGGCCTCAGCTCTCGAGGATGCAAAACCTAAACGGTAGACTATATTATCCAGCCTTCTCTCCAGCAAAACCAGCAGATTAGTGCCGGTTATACCCTGCTGTCTGTCAGCCTTTTTAAAGTAATTGCGGAATTGTTTTTCCATTACTCCATAAACCTTACGGGTTTTTTGTTTTTCCCTTAGCTGCAGCCCGTACTCACTCTGTTTTTGTCTGCGCTTACGTGCATTTGCTCCGGGGGGATACGGTTTTCTTTCCACTGCGCATTTTTCTGAATAACAGCGGTCTCCCTTAAGGAAAAGCTTTTCTCCTTCCCTGCGACACTGGCGGCAGACCGAATCAGTATATCTTCCCACTTATCCATATACCTCCTTAAACTCTTCTTCTTTTTGGCGGTCTGCATCCATTGTGCGGAATCGGTGTGACATCTTTAATCACACTTACTTCCAGACCTGCAGCTTGTAAAGAGCGGATGGCGGCTTCCCGCCCTGCACCCGGACCTTTTACATAACATTCTACTTCTTTTAAACCGTGCTCCATGGCTGCCCGGGCTGCACTCTCGGCCGCCTGCTGAGCCGCAAAGGGAGTGCTTTTTCTTGATCCCTTAAATCCGGCTGTTCCTGCACTGGCCCAGGATATAGCATTGCCTTTTTTATCGGTAATTGAAATCATGGTATTGTTAAATGTAGATTTTATATGAGCAATTCCAGACTCGATATTCTTTTTCTCGCGCCGTTTAACTCTTGTGGAAGTTCTTCGTGCCACTCATTTTTCCTCCTTAATTGCTATTTCTTCCTTCCGCCTGCAGTGCGTTTGGGTCCTTTCCGGGTACGAGCATTGGTCTTGGTTTTTTGACCGCGTACGGGCAGACCGCGACGGTGCCGCAGACCTCTATAGCAGCCTAAATCCATCAGTCTCTTGATATCCATGCTGATTTGACGCCGCAGATCACCTTCAACCTGGTACTGTTTTTCTATAACTTCTCTTAATTTTGATACTTCTTCCTCAGTTAAATCTTTCACCCTGGTATCAGGATTTATACCGGTTATTGCCAGTATTTCCTTAGCTGAGGACCGGCCCAGTCCGTAAATATATGTTAATGATACTTCAATCCGTTTATCCCTGGGTAAGTCAACTCCTGCTATTCTTGCCATATTAATTCACCTCCCGTTAATCAGCCCTGAACTTGCTTGTGTTTGGGATTTTGACATATCACCATTACTTTTCCATGCCGTTTTATTATCTTGCACTTTTCGCAAATGGGTTTTACCGAGGGTTTAACCTTCAATTTTCCCTACCTCCTTAATTGAAATAGCTGGCGGTTATTTAAACCGGTATACGATTCTGCCGCGATTGAGATCATACGGCGATAATTCAACCATCACCCGATCACCAGGAAGTATCCTAATGAAATTCATGCGCATCTTACCGGATATATGGGCGAGGACCTTATGGCCGTTTTCCAGCTCCACCCTGAACATAGCATTTGGCAGCGGTTCTATTACTTTACCCTCGACCTCAATAACATCGTCCTTGTTAGCCATTTATCAGCCCTCCTTCCCTGCAATTTCTCCCGTCTCTTTTAGTTCATCCAAATAGTTTCTTATTACATGGTTCTCCGGTATCTCTCCTCGGGCCAGCCTCTCCGAAATAGATTCTGCCTTAATCCTGGTGATCTGAAGGTGTTTGAGATTTTTCATCTTCGGTTTCTCGATTTTGCGCAAATCTCCATCTGCCACCATGCAGTATTGTTCGTTAATACGATCAACGATCACCATCATTCTGCCTTTATCGCGACCCGACCTGGAATATACAACTCTGCCAATTAAATCATTCAGGATTTCATGACACCCCCATAACCCGGTGCGATAGTTGACCTTTGGATTCCCTGGAACCATCTGAAATATAAGAGCTCTGCACCTTTAATCCAATTCCTTCCAGCTTGCAGCTTGTTCCTAACCTGATGCATCCTGATCTAGGCTTCATTCAATATTCCTTTGATGTCTGCACCCACTGCCTGAAGATCACGATTTCCATCTACACTCCTCAACAGCCCCCGGTCAGAATAATAGTCCAACAGCGGACGGGTCTGCTCCATATACACTTGCAGGCGATTGGCTGCGGTTTCGGCATTGTCATCACTTCGTTGTATCAGTTCCCCGCTGCACTGATCGCATTGCCCCTGAGCAGCGGGCGGACTAAATAGCAGGTGGTAAACTTTTCCGCATTCTTTGCAGCTTACCCGACCTGACATTCTCTCAATCAGGATTGGTTCCGGAGCAGTTATGTCGATGACTGCATCGATAGTCTTGCCCAGGTTTTCTAGAACCGCATCCAGTGCTTCAGCCTGGATAAGGGTGCGGGGAAAACCGTCCAATAAGAATCCGGCCTGGCAATCGTCTTCCGCCAGACGATCCTTCACTATACCTATTGTCACCTGGTCGGGAACCAATTTCCCTTCATTCATATATTTCAGAGCTTCTTTCCCCATGGGAGTGCCTTTTTTTACCGCCTCCCGGAACATATCTCCGGTAGATATGTGCGGTATTTTATATTCCTTTTTGATGAATTCTGCCTGAGTTCCTTTTCCGGCTCCTGGAGGTCCCATCAGGATTATATTCATATCATCATCTCCTATTTAACAAAGCCTTCGTAACTTCTTAACAATAAGTGAGATTCTATTTGTTTCATAGTATCCAGGGCCACACCCACTACGATCAGCAGTGAGGTTCCTCCGAACCATAGACTGGTAATTCCCGTAAGGGCTATTACAAAGTTAGGCAGAACAGCTATCAAACCCAGGAATATCCCGCCGGCCAGAGTCAACCTGGATAAAATCCGGTCTATGTACTCTGCTGTGGGACGACCAGGCCTTATGCCCGGAATAAATCCACCATATTTTTTGATGTTCTCCGCTACATCAGCCGGATTAAAAATTATAGCTACATAAAAATACGTAAAGAATACAATCAATACGAAGTAAAAAATATTATAGGCCGGACTTCCGAAATTAAAATAGTGGTCTAAAAACTGGTTTAATCCTCCGGTAGGATTGGTAAAAGATCCTATGGTGGCCGGGAACATCATTAACGACATGGCAAATATTATCGGGATAACCCCGGCAGCATTTACCTTCAGCGGGAGAAAGGTGCTTTGTCCTCCATACATCTTGCGCCCGACAACCCTTTTGGCATACTGCACCGGCAGTCTTCTCTGCCCTTCGTTTACTGCTATTATAGCTACTATTATGGCCAAGGCCAAAATAATAAACAGCAATATATTGAAGTATCCTATTATCCCTCCGGAAATTTCCTGCACAACACCAGATATCTGGCTGGGCATTCTGGACACTATACCGGCAAAGATGATCAAGGATATACCATTTCCTATTCCATGTTCGGTTATCATTTCACCGATCCACATCAAAACAGCTGTTCCGGCAGTCAGTGATATAGCTATGATTAAATAGCTTACCACTCCGGGATGAACCACTGCATGGTTATTGCCCAAGGCAGCAGCCATACCCAGACCCTGTATAAATGCCAGAACCACGGTCCCATATCGAGTATACTGGGCAATTACTTTCTTGCCTTCTTCTCCTTCTTTAGCCAGTTGCTCCAAACGTGGAATTACAACTTGCAGCAGGTTCATTATGATTGACGCATTAATATAAGGTGTTATGCTCATGGCAAATATACTGAAGCGTTTGAAAGCACCACCTGATACTACATCAAAAAAACTGAATAATTGCCCACTCAAAAACTGCTGTATGGCATCGGCATTTATATTGGGAACCGGTATATGGGCGCCCAATCTAAAAATCAACAGCATCAGCAGGGTGAACAGCAATTTGGTCCTTAAATCCCCGATTTTAAGCGCTTGCTGCATGGATCCCAGCATTAAATCACCTCTATTTCGCCACCCAGGTCGGTAATTATTTGAGCTGCCTGTTTGCTGATTTTATTAGCTTTGACGGTCAATTTCCTGGTCAGCTCACCATCGCCCAGTACTTTTACTCCGCCCTTTTTCACTTTCTTAATTATACCTTGATTCACTAATAATTCTGGGGTAATTATAGTTCCTTCGTCAAATATATTCAGGTCCCCTACGTTTACTATGGAATATTCGGTTTTGTATATATTAGTAAAACCTCTTTTGGGTATTCTCCGCTGTAACGGCATTTGGCCGCCTTCGAAACCAGGTCTTATTCCGCCACCAGATCTTGACTTCTGTCCTTTGTGTCCCCGGGTCGATGTTTTTCCATGCCCGGATCCAATACCCCGCCCAACTCTTTTTGTGCGCCGGGTGCTGCCTGGTGGAGATTTTAATTCATCTAGTTTCACAATAAAACCTCCCTGAATTTAGTCTATTTCTTCTACAGTAACCAGATGCTGTATTTTGTTTACCTGTCCTCTGATCTCCGGACAGTCTTCCTTGATTACACTATGCTGCAATTTCCTTAATCCCAAGCTTTTTATCGTGGATTTTTGGGTTTTGGGGCAGCCGATATAACTTTTGGTCCAGGTAATTTTAATCTGCTTAGCCAAGTCATATCCCTCCTCAATTAATCAACTCGTCTATGCTCTTGCCCCTTAATTTTGCCACCTGATCAGCCTTCTTCAAGCTTTTTAGTCCTTCCATCGTGGCATGAACCATATTGTTGGAATTAGAAGATCCCAGGGATTTGGTCAGTATGTCCTTAATCCCTGCTGCTTCCAAAACTGCTCTTACCGGTCCCCCTGCTATAACCCCGGTACCGGGTGATGCAGGTTTCAGAAGTACCCTTCCGGCGCCAAATCTGCCGGTAATTTGATGGGGAATGGTTCTTTCATCGATTAACGGGACATCTATCATATTCTTCTTGGCATTTTCAACTGCTTTTCTTATTGCTTCCGGCACTTCGTTGGCTTTCCCTTTTCCGGTTCCGACTTTGCCGGCTCCATCACCAACTACAACCTGAGCACTGAAACTAAATCTGCGGCCACCCTTAACAACTTTGGCAACTCTTCTTATGTTTACTATCTTTTCGATTAATTCCGGAGCAGCCAGATCTCTGTCGTTCATCTTTTCCCTCCTTACTAATGAATCCTGCCTTAAAATTGCAAGCCCTTCTCTCTGGCGGCGTCAGCTAGAGTCTTTACACACCCGTGGTATTTATACCCATTACGATCAAACACTACCTGGGTAATACCCTTTTCCCTGGCTTTATCTGCTATGGCCTTGCCGACTAACTCTGCTGCTTCCTTGTTAGCCTTGGATGTCAGCCCTTCAAAGTCTTTCTCCAGGGTTGAAGCTGCTGCCAGGGTATGGCCCTGTTCGTCATCTATTATCTGAGCATATATATGCTTGATGCTTCTATAAACACACAGCCTGGGTACTTGGGCAGTGCCGGATATTTTCTTGCGAACTCGCTTGTGCTTTCGCTGCCTGAGTGCTGTACTGCTGGTTTTCTTAAACAATACCGCCACTCCTTTCTAGTTATTTGATGCCTGATTTACCAGCTTTGCGTCTGATTACTTCATTTTCATACTTGATTCCTTTACCTTTATAAGGTTCAGGCTTCCTAACCGCCCGTATGTGCGCTGCTGTATTTCCTACCAGCTGCTTGTCTATACCTCTTACGGTGATTCTGGTTACTGCCGGCACTTCAAATTCGATTCCTTCTGGAGCATCGATCAGCACTGGATGGGAATAACCCACGCTCAACTGCAGTTTATTGCCCTGCATTTGGGCCCGGTATCCAACCCCGACCAACTCCAGCTTTTTCTCGAAGCCATTGGTGACCCCTTCGACCATGTTTGCTACCAGTGCACGGCTGAGTCCGTGATATGCCCGGTGCTTTTTCGCATCGCTGGGTCTGGTCACCTGGATCTCGTCTTCACTTACCTCCAGATTGATATCTGCAGGCAACTGCTGAGTTAAAACACCCCGGGGGCCTTTTACAGTAACGATATTATCCTCTATTTTAACTTCTACCCCTTTGGGCAGAGTAATAGGCTTTCTTCCTATTCTGGACACTGTTCACCCCTCCTTTGCTACCAGATATAGCATATTACTTCGCCGCCAAGTCCGGTTTTACGCGCGTTCTTGTCTGTCATCAATCCCTTGGAGGTGGAAATAACTGCTGTTCCAAGCCCTCCTAGTACTTTGGGTATCTGGTCCTTTTTCACATACACTCTCAAACCAGGTTTACTGATTCTCTTGATTCCGGTGATGACCTTTTCTTTATTAGGGCCGTATTTGAGATATACTCTTATGATCCCTTGCTTACCGTCCTGGATATATTCATAATCCTTGATGTATCCTTCTTCTTTCATGATTTCAGCTATTGAAACTTTTATCTTGGAAGAGGGTACTTCAACGGTCTCATGCATGACCATATTACCGTTCCTGATTCTGGTCAGGAAATCAGCTACTGGATCAGTCATGACCATATCCTAAACCTCCTTTTTATTAAAGCTTACCAACTCGACTTGGTAACTCCAGGGAGTTCGCCTTTATGCGCAAGTTCCCGGAAGCAAATTCTGCACATGCCAAATTTCCGCATGTACGCTCTGGGCCGTCCGCATATTTTACAGCGGTTATAATGACGAACCTTGAATCTGGGTTCCCTTTTTTGTTTCTCAATCATAGCCTTTTTAGCCATCTGATAATTTACCTCCTATCTAAATGGCATTCCTAAGCCTTTTAGCAGCTCCCGTCCTTCTTCATCGGTTTTAGCCGTGGTCACTATTATTACTTCCATGCCCCTTATCTTATCGATCTTATCATAGTCGATTTCTGGAAAGATGGTCTGTTCCTTTATCCCTAATGAGTAGTTGCCTCTGCCGTCAAAAGCCTGAGGCGATACTCCCCGGAAATCGCGTACGCGGGGTAAAGACAGATTAATCAATCTATCCAGGAATTCGTACATTCTCTCGCCCCTCAAGGTGACCTTGCATCCGATGGGCATCCCTTCTCTTAGTTTAAAACCAGCTATTGACTTCTTGGCTTTGGTGATAACCGGCTTTTGCCCTGCTATGGTTGATAAATCATTTACTGCACCATCTAGTGCTTTCGCATTCTGTATCGCTTCTCCAACCCCGATATTTATTACCACCCGGTCTACTTTCGGAGCTTCCATTACGTTTTTATATTCAAATTTCTCCATCAACCTGGGAACTATATCTTGCTTATATAGATCGTGCATCCTGGCCATGTACCCTGGCCTCCTTTCCTGGATTGGCTAGTCTGCTATTTCTCCGCATTTCTTGCAGACCCGAACCTTTTCTTTATTCTCTAACACTTTCATACCCAGGCGAGTGGGTTTATTGCACTTTTTGCATAAGTACATCACATTGGTTGTGCTGATAGGCGCCTCTATCTGCAATATTCCTCCTTGAGGAATGGCACGGCTGGGCTTCTGATGTTTCTTCATCTTGTTTATACCTTCGATTACTACCTTATTCTGGTCGGGTAGTGATCTTAATATTTTCCCTTTTTTGCCTTTATCTTTGCCGCTGGTTACTACAACAATATCTCCCTTTTTTACATGCACCTGAAACACCTCCCTTGTTTATAGAACCTCAGGAGCTAGAGATACGATCTTCATGAAGTTCTTTTCCCTTAATTCCCTGGCTACGGGTCCAAATATCCTTGTACCTTTGGGATTCTGGTTGTCATCTATGATCACGGCAGCATTTTCAGAGAAAGCTATATAAGAACCATCCTTGCGCCTGATTTCTTTTTTGGTTCTCACTACTACAGCCTTTACCACATCGCCCTTTTTGACAACTCCGCCTGGCGCTGCTTCTTTAACCGCTACTACTATAATATCTCCAACGGTTGCGTACTTTCTGGTCGATCCGCCCAGGATCTTGATGCAGAGTACTTTTTTTGCGCCGGTATTATCGCCAACCTGGAGCATTGTCTCTTGCTGAATCACTGCTTATCCTCCCTTCGAGTTTCCTGCCTGTCTACTGCAAAGTCTTGGCTTTCTGAATAATTTCGATTAATCTCCATCTCTTGTCTTTGCTAGTGGGTCTGGTTTCCATAATTCTCACGATGTCGCCGGCTGAGGCTTCATTGTTTTCATCGTGAGCTTTATACTTCTTACTGGTTTTAATGGTTTTTTTGTACAGCGGATGCTGTTTAACGGTTTCAACCCTGACGGTTATAGTTTTGTCCATTTTACTGCTGCTGACCGTACCGGTCATAACCTTCCTATTACCAGGTTTTTCTGCCACCCTTAGACCTCCTTTATGCCTTCTGATGCTGTGCGATTTCTCTCTCGCGTAATACGGTCTTGCATCTAGCAATGTTCTTCCTGACATCCCTGATTCTCAAGGGATTATCCAGCTGCCCGGTAGCCAGCTGAAATCGCAAGTTAAACAATTCTTCTTTATAATTCGATACCTTCTGTTTTAATTCCGCATCGGTTAGTTCCCTCATGTTGCTAGCCTTCACTAACCTCACCACCTATTTCTTCTCTTTTTACGAATTTGCACCTGACTGGAAGTTTATGAGAGGCCAATCTCATTGCTTCCCGTGCAACTTCTTCGTTGACTCCGGATAATTCGAACATGATTCGCCCTGGCTTGACTACTGCTATCCAGTGCTCGGGGGACCCTTTTCCTTTTCCCATGCGAGTTTCTGCTGGTTTAACGGTAATGGGGCGATCCGGGAATATCTTGATCCATAATTTCCCGCCTCTTTTTATATAACGGTTAATGGCAATACGGGCTGCCTCGATTTGACGGTTGGTCACCCAGGCTGCATCCAGGGCCTGAAGCCCGTATTCGCCGTAGGTTACTTCATTGCCTTTGTTTGCTTTGCCCTTTAATCCAGGCCGATGCTGTTTCCGGTATTTGATTCTTTTAGGGGTAAGCATTACTTATCTGCCTCCTCCTTCTTGTTCTCGATTGGTCTTTGCTTGGCTTCCGGCAGAATCTCCCCGCGATTAATCCACACTTTTATGCCGATTTTGCCATAGGTTGTATTGGCTTCTGCGAATCCATAGTCTACATCTGCCCGCAGGGTGTGGAGCGGCACTTTGCCTTCGGAATACCATTCGGTTCTGGCTATCTCGGCTCCGCCCAGGCGACCGGAAATCGCTACTTTGATGCCCTCTCCGTTTGCTCTCATAGTTCTTCCCACCGTCTGTTTCATCGCGCGGCGGAAGGCAATCCTTTTCTCTAATTGCTGGGCTATGTTTTCAGCAACTATTTGTGCATCAAGCTCCGGTTTTTTAATTTCTTGAATATTTATATTGATATTCTTGCCGGTCATTTTGGTCAGATCCACTTTTAGCTGTTCTACTTCTGTACCTCCGCGCCCGATAATTATACCTGGCTTGGCGGTGTGGATAGTAATCCTGACCTTGTTCCCGGTTCTCTGTATCTGTATCCTGGACACCCCGGCCATATAAAAGCGTTCCTTGATATGAGCTCTGATTTTATAGTCTTCATGCAGCAATTCGGTGTAGTCCCGATCAGCATACCAGTTTGAATCCCAGTCTCTGATTATTCCTATTCTAAAGCCCTTAGGATGAACCTTTTGACCCACTATTTAGCCTCCCTTTCTTTTAGTACCACCGTAATATGGCTTGTTCTATGCCTTCTTACGTCTGCCCTTCCATATGCCCGGGGCCTCATTCTTTTCATTATGGGGCCTTCGTCAACAAATATTTCCGCAATAAACAATTCGTCTACATCCATATCATAGTTATGCTCGGCATTGGCAATAGCAGATTTCACTATTTTACCGATCAAGGGAGCTGATTTTTTGTTGGTATATCTTAATATGGCAACGGCTTCACTAGCGTCCTTACCCCGCACAAGATTAGCCACCTGACGGGCCTTAAAAGGAGATACTCTAAGATAACGCCCTATTGATTTAGCTTCCATCTTACTTATCGCTCCTCCTTTCTATCTTGATCTGCTGGATTTTTCAGACTTTCCTGCATGACCACGGTAGGTTCTGGTTGGTGCAAATTCCCCTAACTTCATTCCCACCATGTCTTCGGTTATATAAACAGGTATATGTCTTCTGCCATCGTGAACTGCAAAGGTAAATCCGATCATTTGCGGCATTATTGTAGATCGTCTTGACCATGTCTTAATCACGCTTTTCTGACCTGATTGCATCATTTCTTCTACTTTTTTCAGTAGTTTTTCATCACAATAAGGTCCCTTTTTCAATGACCTTGACATCTATTTAGACCTCCTTTATTTCCTTTTCCTGACAATCATCTTGTCAGAAGCTTTCTTCTTGCGGGTCTTGCCGCCGATTGCAATCTTGCCCCAGGGGGATACCGGATATTTCCTCCCGATTGGTGCGCGTCCCTCACCACCGCCATGGGGATGATCGGTTGGGTTCATGACCGAGCCCCTGACAGTAGGTCTGATTCCCATCCATCTGGATCTCCCGGCTTTACCTATAGTCTGGTTTTCGTAATCCAGGTTTCCTACCTGCCCGATGGTAGCTCTGCAGTTTACATGTACTAATCTTACTTCGCCCGAGGGCAGCCTTACATGTGCATAGTTGCCTTCCCGAGCCATCAATTGAGCAACTGTCCCAGCTGACCGGGCCAGCTGGCCGCCCTTGCCTGGCCGGAGCTCCACGTTGTGAATCAAAGATCCAACCGGTATATCTTTCAGTGTCAGGGTATTACCAACTTTGATGTCTGCCTGAGAGCCTGATACTACGGTATCTCCCACCTTCAAGCCATGGGGGGCCAGTATATAGGCCTTGGCGCCGTCTGCATAATGCAGCAGGGCAATGTTGGCTGAACGATTGGGATCGTACTCAATGGCAGCCACCTTGGCCGGTACTGAGTCTTTTCTCCGCTTGAAATCTATAATGCGATATAAGCGCTTGTGACGGCCGCCGATATGTCTGACCGTAAGACGGCCTTTACTGTTGCGTCCACCAGTTTTTTTCAAGGGCACAGTTAGACTTTTTTCGGGTTTGGTTTTGGTTATCTCCTCGAAAGTCATTACTGTCATTTGTCTCCTACTCGGTGTGGTAGGCCTGAATTTCTTTATGCCCATCTTATAATTACCTCCTTAAAACAAAAGCAGCAGGACTTATATTCCTTCAAATAATGGTATTTTCTGTCCGGGTTTCAGGGCTACAATAGCTTTCTTTCTGCTGGGGGTTCTGCCCACCGACCTGCCCATCCTTTTGGGTTTTCCCTTAAGGTTCATGGTGTATACTTTATCTACCTTGACATCGAATATACTCTCGATGGCATTCTTTATTTCAGTTTTATTGGCTTTTTTGTCTACGATAAAGGTGTACTTGTTGTCTACCAGCAAATTCATGGATTTTTCAGTAATCACCGGTTTGATGATTATGTCTCTGTAGTCCCGCATTATGCATACACCTCCTCGATCCTGGCGATGGCATCCCTGGTTATTAGCAGGGTATCGTATTTTAGGAGATCATATACATTCATAAAATCCACTTTCATCGGCTTTACTCCAGGGATATTACGCGCCGAACGGGTAACATTTGGGTCCCCGTCAGCAGTTATGACCAGAGTCGGGTTTTCTATATTAAGTGAATCCAAGATCCTGATAAAATCTTTGGTTTTGGGCTCATCCAGGTTAAACTGATCCAGTACTATAATACTGCTGTCAATTACCTTGCTGGACAGAGCTGATTTCATGGCCAATCTTCTGACTTTTTTGGGCAGCTTATAGGAAAAATCTCTTGGTTTAGGTCCGAAGGTTATCCCTCCGCCCTTCCATACGGGATTACGTGAGCTTCCTACCCGTGCACGTCCGGTGCCCTTCTGTCTCCAGGGTTTCTTGCCTCCGCCTCTTACTTCAGCTCTCGTTTTGGTTGATGCGGTTCCCACACGTTTATTCGCCAGCTGCATCTTTACAAAATCATATAGTACAGCCTGGTTGGGCTCGATACCAAAAATATTATCGTTTAATTCCAGCTCTCCAATCTGGGCCCCGCTAATGTCATACAGTGCGACTTTAGGCATTTTCATAACCTCCTTCAAATTCAGTTATGCCTTTACTGAACCTTTTATCATGACCAGACCTCTTCTGGGCCCTGGAATGGAACCTTTTATTAAAATCAGGTTTCTCTCGGGGTAAATCCTGGCTACTTCCAATCCCTGCACGGTGACCCTCTCTCCGCCCAATCGACCAGGAAGCTTTCTCCCTTTAAAAACTCGGGCCGGGCCTTTAGCAGCCAGAGAACCTGGACGACGGTGGTATTTTGATCCGTGTCCCATTGATCCCCGGGCGAAGTTGTGTCTTTTTACTCCTCCGGCAAATCCTTTACCTTTAGATGTACCCGTAACATCAACTTTATTCCCTGCTTCAAATATGTCCACTTTTATTTCCTGGCCTAATTCATAAGCATCGGCATTTTCAACCAGGAATTCCTTAATATGCCGCAACGGTTTAATATTAGCCTTTTGGAAATGTCCTTTAGCCGGTTTATTGACTCTATTTTCCTTAATATCTCCGAAACCAACCTGTATGGCCTGGTATCCATCGGTTTCCCCATTCTTCTTTTGCAGCACCCTGCACGGCCCGGCTTCAACTATGGTAACAGGAATGGCTTTTCCATCGTTATCGAAAATCTGCGACATACCGATTTTTATACCCAATATTGCCTGAGTATGTTTGGACATCTTTTGTATCCTCCTTTTTTCTCAGTGATAGGTTGGCAGTGGGTTAGCCAACGTCACTTCTATAATCATATCGCCTGGAAATCTACTGTCCCCACTGATTTCTCAGCACCGTTTCCTTACAGTTTGATTTCAATATCTACACCCGAAGGCAGATCTAAATGCATTAGGGCATCGATGGCCTTGGGAGTCGGGTCCAGTATATCTATTAGCCTTTTGTGAGTTCTCATCTCAAACTGTTCCCGCGAATCCTTATTTACGTGGGGTGACCTCAATATGGTATATATATTTTTCTCTGTAGGTAGCGGTATGGGACCAGATACATTTGCACCATTTTTCTTGGCTGTTTCCACTATCTTCTGCGATGACTGATCCAATAACTTATGGTCAAATGCTTTCAGTCTAATCCTTACTTTCTGCTGGACATTCACTCGAACAAAAACCTCCTTAGTCACTTGCTTAATACACGCTGCCAGGTGTGCGGCAGTGAAGAATAAATATAGCCTTCACTGCCTTTCCTTCTATTACCTGCTATTATTCGATCCCGGTGACAACCCCGGCGCCAACGGTTCTGCCGCCTTCTCTGATGGCAAATCTCAATCCTTCTTCTATAGCTATCGGGGTTATTAGTTCTATCTTCATCTGGATATTATCTCCCGGCATTACCA
>CAZCTN010000023.1:41075-49410 GCA_964501655.1 uncultured Syntrophomonas sp. | reverse complement strand
CGGGGGACGCAAAAACACCTGGATAAGCTCAGGCTGGCAGAAGAGGACTATGCTGCCATACGCTATGACGAAAGTGAGGCCGATGAGATACAGGAACAAATCACCGGCCTGGAATCACTGCTGAAAAGGGAACAAGCTGAGTTACTGTCGGCAACTAGGGCCGAGGGCGCTGCCGATGAGGCTTTAAACAACGCCTTGGCTGAGATAAAAAGACTGGGTTATGAGGAGCCCCTGCCACCCCAAGAAATCCGGGGAGATTTTGAAGGTCGCCGTCAAAGACTGCTACACCGGATGGGCGAACTGGAAGAAGGGAAAGAGCACCTGGCCCGGCAGATATCCCGCTGCTTAAGGACTAGGGAAAACATTGAGCAGGCAGTTGATCTGAAGAGCATGGAAGCGGAAAAGAACCTGGTGGTGGAAGAGGATTTTATGGCCCAGGCCTCCCGCTGGGAAAGGGAATACCGTAATCTGCAGAATGAAAACGGAGCCCATATTAATCAAATAAAGAATCTCTATAACGACTGCAAGATAGATTTCCGGGACAAAAACCCCAACCTGGACAATATTTTCAAAGGCCTTGATCCCTTGTGGGACAAGGCACAGGCTGAGTATGAAGACTTCTATTATCTCTTCGAGCGCATGAGCCTGCAAGGGGAAAAGCTGGCCGACCTGATTGCCATCTATGAAGCCCAACTGGCCAATTTGGAGCGCAACAAACAGGATATGGTACAGCAAAGCTTCTTGCAGGGAAGACGAATGATGGAAGAAATCCACTTAATATCGGAGAACTCCAAGGTGCGCCTGACCGGCCGCTCTAGGCCGGTACAAATGCTTAAGATCGATTTGCAGCTGGATAGTCATGATTTGGCCCGTCTTCGGGTGGCTCAATATATTGATGAATGCATTCATCGGGTCAGAGAAAAAACCAGGCAGGAAAACCGCAGTGACGAACTGCGCAAGACCATTGCCCGTTTAATGTCCAGCCGGGAATTGCTCAACGTTTACCTGGGGAATGCTCATATTCCGGTGCAGGTATTTAAAATCGACCTCAACATGCAGAACAGCCGGCTCAAAATATGGGAAGACGCGGTCCGGGAGAACTCCGGGGCAGAGAAATTCGTTATCTTCTTTTCCTTGCTGTCGGCCTTGATGGCCTATACCCGAGCCCGCAGTATGGAAGCCCTGGGAGCCGACCCGGACACAGCCACCCGGGTCTTGATAATGGATAACCCCTTTGGACCCATATCATCGGAACATCTTTTAAAGCCTATGTTTGAAATAGCCAAAAGACACCGAACCCAATTGATCTGTTTGTCCGACCTGAAGCAGAATTCCATTTTGAATTGCTTTAACCTTATCTATATGCTCAAGGTGCGAACATCCGCCATCGGCGGAGCCGAGTATCTAAAATTCGAGGAATATGTCCGGGATGAAACCGCCCTGCCCCGGGATGAAAAACTGGAAAAAGCCATTTACCGGGCTTCCGACTTTTCCCAAACCCCTTTGTTTGGGGACGGGTGACACGGGGGCGGTCCTTTTGTCACCTTCATGTTACCTATCCTTATCTATTTCTTCCAGCAAGTTAACATATAAAAGGAGCTCTGCTCGGGAGGTAATATTGAGTTTGGAATAAATGTGTTTGCTGTGGGTTTTAATGGTGTTTATACTTAGACAGAGGGTTTCTGCAATTTCTTTGGCAGTAAGGCCCTGGGCATAGAGGTCATATACTGAGCGCTCTGAAGGCGATAGGGTTTCTGTATTCCTGGCAAAGTCATCGAGAAGTGTGAAGGATAGGTTGTTTTGTTTGGCTCCTTCATACAGCGCTTCGTTGCGGTTGGCCAGGAATTCTATTAGATCGTCTATTTCGGGTATTCTGGTTCGAGGAGCTTCACTCAAGTCCTCTGACCTGATAAGCTCCAACCCTTTTGAGATAGGCTTTAAGAATCTTTTGCTTATTAATAATGAAGCTGCTATTCCTACTATAACCAAGATGGTCAGCAAAGATATTAACAGCACATTTAGGCGGGTCATCGATCGTACAATATCCTCTTCCGGAATCAGGACCGCGGCTATCCATAGTTGCTCAGCAAAAGCAGATCCCTTTGGATACATGTATATCGGGGTGTGAAGCCCCCAGAAGGACTTGTTCTCACCTTGGTGGTAGGAGTAAAAAGCCCCTTTGGTTTGGGAAATAGTTAGGGGCGATTCGCTTTTTGACATAATCCTGGATGAGTAGCCTCCGGCCACCATGGCCTCACCCAAGTTGATGGCTGAACCCCTATGAGGAGCGAAGATATAGATCAAGCTATTATAATCGGTGGTTTGGGGCTTATATGACAGCTTAAATAACATATTGCTTATGTCTAAGCCGCACACCCCAAAAACATTACCCTGGGAATCAATCAAAGGCACAGAGCAAATCATGGTTTCTTCACTGGTTCCTGGCAAGCTTAGAACCGGAGTCCAATAATATAGCCGGGACAACTTGAGTTCCGGGTTAGAACGAGCTGCTTCCATGGGAAGATGATAATAAGAAGCGTTGCTAACATCAAATTCCATTCTCCACTGGGTATGCAGGGATAGTGAGTTGTTGCGTCCCAGACTGGGAAAACCTCGCAGTACAATAATGTTGGGATGAGATGAATTGATTATATTAGGCTCCATGTTCTTCAAGTACAAACCTGCTTTGGAGTTTTGCGAATTGTAAAGAGTGGGATTTACGGTGGCGTCTAAAATAAAGAAAATCCCGCTGCTTTTGAACTTCTCCAGAGAATAATAAGTAGTATCGAATTGATCTGCTATGATTCTCTCTAATTTATCGGGGTGGTTGGCTAATTCTGAGACTGATATGCCTAACTGTTCCGCTTTTTCTTCAATATTACCTGATAATTCTTTGGAGAACTCGATGACTTGTACGGAAAGCTCACCATATTGCCCGGAGATCTTCTCCGAAGTATGAAGGAGTTCATTTTGGAAAAATGTTTCTCTCTCAGCCAGACCGGCGGTAAAAGTACCGGTGATCAACAGTATAGCGATTACTCCCAAAATTATGGTAACAACCAGTACAATCAATAACCGAAAAAGTCTTGTGTTCATGGGAATACCACACCTGGCCGAAGCGTTCAACTGCTTGATTAAATTTTGACCTTGCTGGTTTAATATGGTTTTCAATGGCAATAGCTCCATTACAAATTAGATTTTCGAAAGCCTGGTTATAAAATCATCGTAGGCAGCAGGAGCCACTGTTTGGTATGCGGTGTTTTTATCACTGTCGGACAGATGGTTTAAAGATGCCCGTGAATCTGATGCTACTCTCCTAAGCTGGCTTTCATATTCCTTCTGCATTTCATCGATCCCATCGAACAGTGGAGGAATGTAGAACTCATAGTCTTGCTGCATTATCCTGGCTGTTTGCAGCAGTTTCTTTATCCTGTCGTCAGACAGGTTATCTATCTCCCGGGACATAATCTCCCCGAAGGCTTCTTCAGTTACCGGAAGATAACCGGTAGACGAAACGAAGCGCAAGTTGTTCTCCGGACTGGTAAACCATTTTAAGAAGACAGCGGCAGCGTATTCTTTCTCTGGGGTGGATTTGATCACACACATACCAGCACCTCTTTGAATAGCAGTCTTTTTACTCCCTTCAAAAACCGGGTAGGGAAGGATAGCCAGTTCAGCTGGTTCAGAGGTATTATCTGCATAAGTCACTGTGGGAGAGAAAAATGATACTCCGGCCGTTGATCCAGTCGAACATACTATATCACCGGTTTTTGCCAGGTCGGTAGCATAACCGTCAAAAACCGCGAATCGTCCTAAAACGGCAGATTGATAATAACAATCCCATACCTTTTTATACTGTGGAGAAGAAAAGCAGAAATTGCCGTCATTGATGAATTCTGCCCCCAATTGGTTACAAGCTATCAGCGAGAAGTTAAATAGTGAATCAGGCATATAGAAAATTTTACCGTCATCGGCTATATCAGGTGTTTGCCGGTCAGTCCATTCATAATAAAGAGATGCAGTCCTGGCAATACCTTCAAAGGATTGTAGATCCTCAATTTTAGCTCCCGTGTCCCGAGCAAATCTATTGAATAATGTAGTGTTAACAAACAATACTTCTGTAGATTTAGCAGTAGGGAATACATAAAGGCTGTCTTCAATTATAAGCCCTTCTTCTAAAAACTCAGGAATATAAGCCGATAATTCCTGCTTAGAGAACTGACTATTCAGGTCAGTTAACAGGCCTTTATCCGCCAGAATAAGAGCAGTTTTGGGATAGGCAGTGGTGATGTCGGGCAGCTTAGGGGCGCCTGGATCTCCATGAGCTGCCATAGTAAGTTTTTCATGGAGAGTAGAACTGCCTGAAATAGAAGTAACATTAATTATAATACCTTTTTCAATCCCAATGGTTTCATTAAATTCATCCACCATATTGTCCATAGTCTCTTTAAGCTGACCACCATAATTATGCCATAAATTTAGGGTCACAGGATTAGAAGGATCAATCATTTCACCTTCGCCACATCCAGCTAATGTGGGGATCATAATTAAAATTAACCATACCGTAGCCATAATTTTCCTGTTCATGTTTCTTTCCTTTTAAATTTTATTTTGGCGGAACACTAATATAGTAATTTGCTATATTCCACAAAAACCCTTCTTTTTGAATTTTCTGAAAGCACAAGCTCAGCCGGTCACTCTTAAGGTGAATTTTACTCAATCACCCTGGGGGTGATTACTTCTGCATTAAACACTGGTATATTGCAAAATGTCAACATAACAAATTAGGAGGTTTAATTATGAAGGATTTCAATGCGGAGACTAATCAAACTACTGCCTTCACCCCAGAAGATATTGAAGGCAATAAGGTTATGGCAGGACTTGCCTATTTACTATTTTTCCTGCCTCTGGTGGTTTGTCCAAACTCTCCCTTTGGCAGGTACCATGCCAACCAGGGATTGCTGTTGCTTTTGTTGGGTATGGTGGGAAGCGTTGTTTTGAGCGTTATTCCCATAATTGGTTGGATACTATTGCCCTTTTTTGCCCTCGGTGTTTTCATATTAGGAGTTATAGGACTAATTAATGGGTTTACCGGCAAGGGCAAGGCTCTGCCGATTATTGGCAAGTACCAGTTGCTACAGTAACCGGCACCTGTATCAGATGGGAGCATCATAAGAAAAGAGGATAATAAATGTCAAAAAAAGTAATTACTATTTTACTGGTGGTTTTCATGGTTGCTGCGGTGTGCGGCTGCGGAGCTAAGGAAAAGATGGAAGACAAAGTGGCCGAGTCAATTGCTGAAGGACTAATCAACAAGGCTGTTGATGGAGAAGGCAAGGTGGATATAGACGGTGATAAAGTCAGCATCAAAGGAAAAGATGGGGAAGAATATAGTTTTGGAGAGGCTGAATGGCCTAATAGCGGTGCCGCCAAGCAGATTCCCCAGTTAAGCAAAGGTACTGTGGTTTCAACCATGAACTCCGAACAATACTGTATGATCATGTTGGAGGAAGTCGAACAAGCAGATTTTAATCGTTACTTGGAAGAGATAAAAGCCCAGGGTTTTACTAATGATTCCTATGAGTTTACCAGTGACACAGGTTGCAACTACAGTGCCAGTAAGGACGAGAATACCACGATTTCTGTAATGTATGATTCAGAGACCAAGGCGGTGATCATAAATTATGAAATCAACCAGTAACTAAGTATCAGTATAGGATAGATAAAGTTCGGTACCAACTTCGCAGAAATGGATATAAGTCATGCAACCCAGTCATTATTAGCTGCCGGGATAAGTAAACCACATCGGCCGGGCTTGAGGCCTGATTGAGGTTGCTGGGGCTATAAATCAAGAATCAATATTATTGTCAAATTAATGGAGGGTTTTACATGCTGAATAGAGTTATTGCACTGATAATTGGCCTAATGCTACTTATGCCAGGAATGGCCTATGCCAATGACGAATTTTCTTCTGTTAGTCTGGACAAACCGGCAAGTTTGTCTGTACGCCCAGGTGACAACGGAGAATTGTTCCTTCGTTTGACCCAACCGGATAGTATAATGAATTTAATCAATGACAGTGAAGCTGAGTTATGGTTGCTATATGAACTGGACTGGAAAATTAATGACGGCCCATGGCAATTCAACAAGACCTGGAACGGTACTAGTGACCTAGGCATAATGGAATATTATGAAAGTACTTATGAGCTTTTTAATGTCTGCGGTTATCTAAATAATATCGCCCATGATGAAAGAAATGCTTTTGATATACCTGTTTTTGACTTTTCACTCAATCAAGATGCTTTTAACCTGCAAAACAACACCTATTCATTTCGTTACCGCTATGTATACGAGTATGATAATGGGGAAGGTTACAGATGTGTAGTGTCACCCTATTCGGAAATAGCTGCCATAGGCAAGACTTCAGCGGCTCAGATTCCCAATAGCTTGGAGGCTCCCAAGGGCTTGGCAGGGGAATTAAAGACTTACGAAAATGGTCAGCCCTATTTCCATTTCACCTGCACCATCCCTGATAGTGTGGAACAAGCCAATAAACAGACCAGTGTCTGGACTAAACTGGACTGGAAAATCGGCGGTAGCAAGTGGGCTACCGAAAGCGAGAACCTGCCCTTTGAAAAAGCAGGAAACATGCTATCCGACGATTTAGATGTAGATCCCATCGATCAAGGCGGCTGGGCTGAAGTAAACATCGAACAGAATACTTATTATTTCCGTATGTATTTCGAAATGCAGAAGCCTGATGGTTCCACCGTACGCTCTCCCTTCTCCAATGTGGTGGAGATTGGCACGCCAGCCTTTTATAGCAATGCTAACAGCTGGGCGGTAGCAGAACTGAATAAAGCAGCCGATTACGAGCTCATACCTGACATATTGAAAGGTGCAGATATGACCAAACCCATCAGCAGAGAAGAGTTCGCTGAATTGGCCATTCGGCTTTATGAAAAAACCAGCGGCCAAACCGCAGCCCCGGTTTCACCCAATCCTTTTACTGATACCAACAATCCCCAGATTTTAAAGGCTTACGCCGTGGGGATAACCCTGGGCACTTCCGATACTAATTTCTCCCCCCGGGTATTGATAAATCGGGAGCAGTGTGCGACTATGCTTTTCCGTACCATAAAAGCTATTGTACCGGACGCTGATTACAGCATTGCCGGAGCAGCTGATTTCCCGGATCAGAAGTACATCTCTGATTGGGCCGTGGAAGCCACCAAGTATATGTCCAAAATTGGAATCATAAAAGGGGATACTCAAGGTAATTTTATGCCCAAGGCAATTACCACTTCTCAGGAAGCGGTTGGATATGGCATGGCGTCTCGGGAAGCCGCAGTTTTAATGGCGGTTAGGACCTACGAGGCGGTACGGTAACACCTGGACAGCACCTGGGGAGATCAGATTCAAGGCTGATTTCCCTGGGCCTATTGTTGATATAGTCATAGACCCCATCCCTCTCACATACCTGGTTAAGTAAATGCTACATGATAGTTACACTTATTAGCTCACCATTTTCATTTCGATGGACCCCAACCATAAAAAGTCAGGCAAGTAAAGGAGGTGCTGCATTTTGCCCACCTTCAACCGGCTTACCCTCCTCAGCTCGTATAGATAGCAGAATATAGGTGCCGTCGGTTTTATTATGTTTAGAACCTCAGCTTATGGTAGAGTTTAAGTACCCAGTGTACAGAAGTCATCAAAATAGTCATAGAGGATTGAACACAAAGCAAATGAAATATGAAGATATAAAAAAAGCTAAATTCTTATCCCGTCCCAATAGATTTATAGCGCATATTGAAGTTGAGGGCCGACCCGAAATATGTCATGTTAAAAACACCGGCAGGTGCCAGGAACTGTTATTGCCTAATGCGGATATTGTGATTCAAGAGGTAAACCACCCCAGGCGAAAAACCAAGTATGATTTAATCGCAGTATATAAGGGCCCAAGGATCATTAATATCGACAGTCAGGTGCCTAATAAGGTTTTCCGTGAATGGCTGAGCCAAAGCGAAATGTTCCAGGATATAAACTTTATTAAACCCGAGTTTAAATACGGCAGTTCCCGGCTGGATTTTTACCTGGAAAGTGATTTGAGAAGAATACTGGTGGAAGTCAAGGGAGTTACCCTGGAAGAAAATGGGTTAGCCTTATTTCCTGATGCTCCAACTGACCGAGGGATAAAGCATATTAACCATCTTACTCATTCTCTGGAGCAAGGCTATGAGGCTTACCTGTTTTTCATCATCCAAATGAAAGATGTGCTCTATTTTGCACCCAACCATAAAACCCATCCCGCTTTTGGGCAGGCCTTAATAAAGGC
>CAZCTN010000023.1:0-40975 GCA_964501655.1 uncultured Syntrophomonas sp. | reverse complement strand
TAGGCCCAACCATTTGCTTTTTTGGGGATAGTACGGCAGACGCAAGAACCTGTACTTTGGCACAAAACGGAGAAAGAAAAGGACGGTTTAGTAACCGCTTAGGTTTGAATAAGGGACAGGAATGAGAAAAATTTTCATGATAAAACTAATCGGTGATATAAATGGGTAATAATTTGACAGTTGTAATAGCGTTGCAGCACTAACCAGTGATATACTTATAAGGGTAAAAAAGCCAATTACTATCTATATCTTATTTTTACCTGCAAGCTATGTTTGGTCGCTGTCGGGGCTATCAAGTCCTTGATTAATTTCAGGAGCAACCAGTAATTGTTAGAGAGAAAAGGGCACCGTACTGCTATGGATGAGACACAAATAAATCGTTACTTGGGTGAGGGCCCACGGAATCGTTCCAACCTTCGCCTCTACCTTGGGAAATGCTATTATACTTGGAAGCGCAGCTTATTATGGATGAAACAATCTTGCAGCTATGCCCAGTACAAAAAGAATGATATTCGTCTGCCCTATTTGGTGGCTACTCATAAAACCCCCCTCATTCGTCAACTGCAGAGTGTTGATATGTGGTTGCAGCAAAATAAAGTGAATAATTTAAAACTGGCAGTTAACCGTATTAACAGTCTAATTATAGCACCGGGTGAAACCTTTTCCTTCTGGTATCTGATTGGGAAGCCCACTCATAAAAAAGGATATCTAAAAGGGATGGTTCTTTGTAATGGTTCGTTCAAGCCAGGCATCGGTGGAGGTCTGTGCCAGTTGTCTAATCTAATATATTGGATGACAATACATAGCCCATTAACAGTAACCGAGCGATGGAGGCACAACTATGATGTTTTTCCTGATGTCGATAGAACTCAGCCGTTTGGAAGCGGGGCCACCGTTGTTTACAATTATGTTGATTTACAGGTTACTAACGCTACAGACAGCGATTACCAACTGGTTCTATGGTTAGATGAAGATTTTTTACAAGGAGAATGGCGTTCTCAGCAAGCTCCATTATACACATACCAAGTCTATGAAAAGGAACATAGGATTACCCATGAGTGGTGGGGAGGCTATATGCGTCATAATAAAATAAACCGGCGGGTTTATAACCGAAAGGGTCAGGAAATTGATGATGTTACCATTACTGAAAACCATGCAGTAATGATGTATGCGCCTATGCTAGCATGGGAAATGGATAGAAGCCGGGATTTTGTGGTGGACAAAGATGGGCTTTGAGAGGACGAACTACTGATAATCTGTGTTTAGCATATAAATTCATAGGATGGCAGCAGCTGGTCAAACATTAAGGCGGGAAGAGAAACTGCGGAGCAGTACCCACATTATGGTGCAATTTGGTATAACCTTCAACTGATGATATATACATGTGTGAGGATAAATGGATAATATAAGTAAGGTTGAAACATACACAATTAATAACAATTGGCTGCTTGCTTCAACAAATCCTATGCCAATATTGGATGAGAATAACAATAATATTGGTTATGTAAGCAAGTTTTACCATTCGATGGCGGAAAGGATATTGGGATGTTTATTAGGACGTCCTATATTTTACCATTTACAAACGGAAGATACTTATGGCAATATTCGTATTCGAGCAATTCAGTCTATATGGTTTTTTAAGAGGGCTCGGTGGAAGGTAGAATTGTATACCGATCAGCAAAAGGGCATTCGGTTCATTGTGCGTGATATTTCTGTAATTGGGGCTGCTAAAACCCTTGCTTTCGAATTTAAGGGACGGCAGATCATTATGGAGAATAAGTATGCGCATTACCAGACGCGGTTTATTGATAACAATAACGATGTTATTGCACAATGTGATTGTAAAGGTACTCCAAAGTCTTTTCACATCCAGGTTTTCAAACCCGAATTAGACGTTTATCAAATTGCTGCACTTGCGTTAATCCAGTACTATTGGGGCATTATCACTTAATTGTTCTGTTAATATTAAGTCCATCAATGATATTATAGTCGACCTGTTGGTATTGTTGGCTATTTCAGCAATAGTGGCAGTTCCGATATTAAAGAAGCTTTTATACTGGAGAAATATTAATGGCTGATGATTTTAATGTGCCCTCTTACCTAAGCAACATTTTACATATTTTGCAGCAAAACAACCACCATGCCTGTGTGGTTGGCGGTGCTGTAAGAGATATGATTATGGGGAGAGAGCCCCATGACTATGATGTAGTTACTTCCGCAGAAGTGGAGGAGATACTACAATTCTTTGATAAAGCATTGCCTATTGGGGACAAACATGGAACCGCGGTGGTTTTTATGGATGGAAGGCAGGTTGAGATTAGCCGGTGCAAATCCAGCAGCGGGCAGAAATATAATTGGCCGGCATGGCTCATTGAGGACCTGTATCACCGCGATTTTACCATCAACGCCATAGCTGTAGCCGAAGATGGCAGTCTTTTTGACCCTTTTGGCGGCCTTAATGACATTGAAAACACAAGCCTTCGCTCGCCCGAAGATCAGTCAGGCCAACGTTTCCAGGAAGACCCTCTGCGTATGCTGCGCGCTGTGCGGCTTTGTACAGTGCTTAATTTCCAGGCTTCCCCAATTATACTGGAGGCTATAAGTGAATACGGGGCATTGCTGTCTAACGTTTCCCGGGAGCGTATCCGGGATGAATTGGTCAAAATTTTACTCTCTGAACAACCCGGGCAGGGAGTGATGATGCTGGTGGAAACTGGGCTTATGCAGTATATTATGCCCGAAGTATTACCCATGGTGGCCTTTGAACAGCACAATCCGCATCATCTGGAGGATGTGTTTTCCCACAGCCTGAAGGTGTTGGATAATGTTCCCGCCCGTCTGCCGCTGAGACTGGCTGCCATGTTTCACGATATAGCCAAACCCGAAACTTTCAGCCGGGATGAAAACGGAATCGGGCATTATTACCAGCACGATGCCATAGGAGGCCAGATTGCCCGTGCCATTCTGGAGCGTTTGAAGTTTGACCGCTTAACGGTGGAGAGGGTAGCAGTCCTGATACAGGAACATATGCACCGATTTGCTGCCCCATCCCGGGCAGCAGTGAAGCGATTGATTAACCGGGTAGGCAGGGAGAATATTGAGGATCTGTTCTGCCTGCAAAAGGCAGATATCCTAGGGGGAGCACCACCCTTTGAGCTGTTCGGTATTGAAGAAACCGAAGCAATAGCCCGGCAAATACTAGTCGACCAGGAGCCCCTGACGGTAAAGGATCTGGTCGTCAACGGATATGACCTGATCCAAATGGGATTTAACCCTGGACCGAAACTAGGGTCTATCCTGCAGGGTTTACTAGAAGTGGTAATCTGCGAGCCCGAAAAAAACAGAAAAGAGATACTCCTGGGATTAGCGGCCGACTGGATGCACGAGTAATTCATGACAATTGCCAAGCGAGGCAATTAAGTAATGACTTGCAACTTGAAGTTCATAATGTTAGCTTATGGTAGAGTATGTGTATCATGGTCACCTCCCACACGCACATTTCTTGTACCGGGGATATCTGCAATGATTTAGGAGAATGAAAAGATGTTTTATCAAGGCAGACAAGATATAGTGGAAGGGGTTATACAATGCTCAGGTATTTACTGATTGTCATAATAATTTGCCATTACCTTGGGCAGAATGGAATATTTTGATTAGTAAAAACAATACGGGTAATTGCACTGCTTCTAACCAAAGCACACAGCTTATATTATACTTTTTCGATTCCACAATGATTTGATTTATATGAGGCGCTTTTGCTGTTTGCCATTCTTCCTGTAAATGGTATTACAGCAAAATCACCTCATTTATTATAATACGAATATTTTTTGTTGTTTATCAATATATTATTATTGTACATCACTATATTCTTTGTTATACTGCAAATAATTAAGGGTGCATTCCACCCGGTGCGGAGAGGAAGTATTTTATGTGGAATAGAGAGAAATCCATTATTTTAAGTAAGCTGTGCGTTTTGCTGTTTATGGGTTTGCTTGCAGCGGTAGTAGTGACGGCACCCTGGCTGACCCAATGGTTTGTGGAGTTTTCACAGGCCGGGCTTGCGGAAAAAGCATCCTATTTTATGGCTACTATCTATGTGGGATCTCTTCCTGCTGCTTATCTGCTCTATAGTCTGTTGAAACTGCTGCGTCAGATCGAGATCGGACAAGTATTTACCCCAAAAAACGTAGAATTATTGAGACGGATTTCCTGGAGTTGTTTTGTCGGGGCGGGTATGGCTCTGATTTCCCTCCTTTACTATTTTCCATGGTTCTTTTTGGCGGTGGCTGCTGCTTTTATGGGCTTGATCGTGCGTGTAGTCAAAAATGTAGTGGCCCAGGCAGTAGCGCTTAAAGACGAAGCTGATTATATAGTATAGGGAAAGGGGGAGTTCAACCATGCCAATTGTAGTAAATTTGGATGTAATGATGGCCAAACGAAAAATTTCCTCCGGCGAATTAGCTGAGAAAATAGGCATCAGTCCAGCCAATCTCTCCATCCTTAAAACCGGCAAGGCTAAAGCTATTCGCTTTTCAACCATGGAGGCGATCTGTAAAGCGTTGGATTGTCAGCCCGGAGATATACTAGAGTACCAGGCGAACCAAGACTAAGGAGGATAGGTGAAATGAATAAGACTTTAATGGATAATAATGAGGCAGATCTGATTTCGAGCACCTTGGTCTTGGACGAATCTGAGGAAAACACACTGGAAATTCCCTTACTTAATGGAGAAAAAGTACCTTTTGCAGCCGATCTTAGGGATAGTTATTTTGCCCTGTTTGCTTTTGTGTTGGGCTTTCTTTTTGCCCGTTGGGTATTGTTTGCCTGGCAGGGCTGGGGAGTGACCTTGTTCACCCTGATATTCTGCGGCTCAGTGACCTTATATATACTGAAAAAAGGGGGGCAGATCCAGAAGGACGGTTGGTTCTGGCTGTCGGTAGTGATGCTGATAGGACTAAGCTTTAGTTTATGGAGCAACAACGGGTTGGCACCCTGGCAGGGTCTGTTATTATTCTGCAGTGCCGTATACTGGATCCTCTGTGCCACCGGACTGCTCGTTCTGGGCCAAACCAGTAATTTGCTTTTATTGGACAGTTATAATGCCTTATTTGTTATTCCATTCAGTAATTTCGGCCGTCAGTATCAGAGTCTGGCTCTTCTGGTAGGCAACAAGCTTGGGAGGAGAAGACAATTTCTCTCTATTGCATTAGGTTTATTCTTATCCCTTATTGTGGCGACTATGGTTTTGCCCCTGTTGATGGAAGCCGACAGCGGCGGATTTGCTAAACTCATTAATGGGATATTAACTAGATTTTGGGGGATCGGCACCGATTTTTGGGAAACATTCTGGCAGCTCATTTTAGCGGTTCCCATTTCAGCCTATATTTTCGGTCTGGTTGCCGGCAGTGCTCATAAAAAAAGTGCTGATTTGTTTGAAAAGGACAATACTCTTAAGAAGATTTCCAGCTTGCAAATACTCCCCGCAACTACGGTTTACATTCTGATGGTCTTGTTATGTACTCTTTATATCGTATTCATCGGAAGTCAGTTGCCTTATTTCTTCTCTGCCTTTATGGGCCAGCGGCCAGAAGGATGGCAGATTTATTCGGAATACGCCCGCAGCGGATTTTTTGAATTGTGCCGAATCGCAGTCATTAACCTGTTGGTATTGACAGCAGCCAATATTATGAGTCAAGCGTCCAGGAATGCACTATTCCTGAAGATACTCAACGCATTGCTGGCCATTCTCACCCTGCTGCTTATTGCCACTGCCTTTAGCAAAATGGCCATGTACATTGGAGCATACGGTTTATCCATGCGCCGGTTGCTGCCCTGTGTTTTTATGGCCTTTATGGCTATTATATGCGGAGGAGCTATAGCGCTGCAAAAATGGTCATTCTCCATAACTCGCCTGGCAGTTGGGGTAGGGGTGCTTATGTTCTGTATGCTGTGTATAGTAAATCCTGACAGCTTGGTAGCCAGATACAATGCCCAGCGTTACCTATCTGGAACGCTGGAGAACTTTGATGTGGAGATATTGTATCGTTCCGGGCCGGCCGGGGTCGATTCAGCCTTGATGGTATATGAACAAAGCACTGATACAGATCTGCAGTTTAAGCTGAAGGAATATCTCCTGACCCAGCAGCACCAAGCAGATGAAATGGCCGGGCAGCCCGGTGACAGTTGGGAAAGAGCCCAGGCGCGCCACATGATTAGCGAATACTTTGATTAACCCAGTACCAAACCTGATGCAAGATAATATTGAAGTTTATATGGCAGTTGCGATAATAAGCTCATATATTTCATGGATAATAGCTGAGGCATCAAGAAAAAAAGGAAAGCCATAAGATAAGGCAGACTTCCCTTCTTTCGTTAAGCACGTATATGAACAGTAAGCATATCGATTATTACATTACCGTAGCTACCGATCAGGAAGTTTCCCAAAGCATGGTGGAGTAATCATTCCAATAATGGGCAGGGTGCATAAGGAAGCAAACGCCTAATGTCAACAACAAGGAGATAGAAGCCAATAGACTTGGAAGGTATTTAAAACAGATTTTCCAGAATCTACTTATGCAATAATGTAAAATACTATTGACATTATTGTGTTTGAATAGTATCCTGTGAATGTAAAATACTTTTGACATTATGGAGGCTTTATTATGAGAAAAATGGATGAAATGGAATGGGAAATAAACTTGAAAGGAATAAAATGGAGTTATTTATTCCTAGTAGTGTCTCTCTTTGTATGGGGTGCATATAACTCTGTAAAAACTCAAGAAACGTCATTGCCATTGATTTTAGTCACACTACAATTTTTAGTTTATTTCTTTGTTACAAACATTGTTAAATCCAAGGTAGATGATGACAGTGGTAAAAAACAAATCATTATTGCTCTTGGTTTTATATCCTTTATACTTGTATTTGGTGCAATTTTGTACTTTACTGTTGGCCGTTGAAGATTATGAAGAATAATATTAGAAAACTACGCAAAGGAAAAAATTATAGGCAGGAAGATTTAGCTACGGCGTTAGGGGTCACCCGACAAACCATAAATGCGATTGAAAATGACAAATATGATCCCACTCTGCTATTAGCCTTCAAGCTGGCAAACATACTGGAAACGACTGTGGACGAACTTTTTAAACCTGACCCAAGCCGAAATCAGTCCTAAGCTCAAAGTTTAAGCGTCAACATTATCAATATTAGAGAGGGATATTCCTTCAGCAGCCAAAGATTTTGCAGAAACAACGCTTGTAATTAGGTGTTTCACAAGCAGGTTAGGGGAGAGCCCATGGAGAATTCCATCTCGCCCCGAATTAGTCAGGGTGAAACCAATGAAAGGTTGTAATACAGGTGAATATTCAAATATTCGGAAGAAAGAAATGCTTTGATACCGGGAAAGCTGAACGGTATTTTAAGGAACGCAACATAAACTATCAGTTTATTAACCTTAATCAAAAAGGTTTAAGCAAAGGTGAACTGGCCAGTGTTAAAGCAGCTATTGGGCTTAAAGCTATGATTAACCCCCAGGCCAAAGACTATAGCAGACTAAACCTGGACCGTATTGGCAGCAACACTATGAGGGAAGAAATACTATATAATAATCCGATCCTCTATAATACTCCAATTGTACGCAATGGCAAGCAGGCAAGCATCGGGTACCAGCCAGAGATATGGAAAGAATGGGAATAAATAATGGTTTTTTATACCATAAGTGATCTTATCACCTTTGAATTAATTGAAAAAAAGTCCAGATTTATATGTATCTTATCACCGTTGATTGAGCACCAGGACATAGAGAAAAGTCTTCAAGCTGCTGGACAAAAATATCCCGGGGCCAGACATTACTGTTTTGCCTATAGACTGAGACAGGATAGTGTTATAATGGAACGCTGCAGTGATGATGGCGAACCTAGCGGTACGGCGGGTTCGCCTATTCTAAATGTACTTCAGAAGAGGGAACTGGAAAATATAATGGCTGTGGTAGTTCGTTATTTTGGAGGAACCCTGCTTGGAACCGGGGGATTAGTAAGGTCATACAGCCAGGTGGTTCAATCTGCCGTGAATGAAGCTCGGATCGTCAGCCAGGAATACTCAGAGAAGATCCTTATTACTCTGGACTACAGCTTTTATGGCAGTTTTGAAAAGCTGTTCTTCAAATCCCTGAACCAGGTAATAAATATTGAATATGCTAATCGGATAAGTTTAGAAGCCTGGATTGCTCTTGAGAAACTTCCCGGTTTCATAGCAGAAGTCGATAACCTTACCGGGGGAACAGCATCTATCGAACTTCTTGGAAAAGGATTTGCTCTTCGTCGATAGAGATACCTAATATAGACTCGACTATTTTGCAATGTGAATTACCTCCCTGAGCTCACCAATTGCCAGCTCAAGTTTTCTAATACTGGATCTGGCAAACCTACATTAATTGGTAATGATTATTTCTCCACCTGCATTCATATCACTACCATAATCGCTATCCGGATAAGTTGGTATCCAAGTACCCCCCTAAACATTTTTCCCATTATGGGTCGCGTTGTCATTTTTTTTATTAGCTGATGGTTAAACCTTATGAAAATCTTAATAATTTATTATAGAAATAATTGCAAATTACTATATTGGAACTGTTAAAATTATGTATTACTTAATCTGCTTGGAAAGGAGTCCAAGTTTATGGGCGACAACATACTGGTGGTGGACGATGAGCGTGAAATTGCAGATTTAATTGAAGTCTATCTGCAAAACGAGAACTATACTATTCATAAGTTTTACTCTGCCCGAGATGCTCTTGCCTGTATTGAGACCACCAAACTTGATCTGGCTATTTTAGATATTATGATGCCTGACATGAATGGTCTTACTCTCTGTCAGAAGATACGAGAGCAGCACACCTATCCCATTATTATGCTGACCGCCAAAGAAGAGGAAACCGATAAAATTACCGGACTGACCCTGGGCGCGGACGACTACATTACCAAGCCCTTTCGCCCATTGGAATTGGTAGCCAGGATCAAAGCCCAGCTGCGCCGATATAAAAAGTACAATTCCAAATCGTCGCAAGAGGAAACCACAATTATCCATTCCGGCCTGCTGATGAATATCAAAACCCATGAATGTCTTTTGAACGAAAAGCCGCTGACGCTCACTCCCACCGAGTTTTCCATACTACGCATCCTGTTGGAAAGGAGAGGGGAGGTCGTGAGCGCTGAAGCAATATTCCATGAGATTTGGCAGAATGAATATTACAGCAAGAGCAATAACACCATTACCGTACATATTCGCCATCTGCGTGAGAAAATGAAGGATACGGCAGAAGCCCCGAAATATATTAAAACGGTATGGGGGGTTGGTTACAAAATTGAAAAATGAAGCGGTTAGCGGCAAAGTATACAGCAAGCTGATCAGGAAATTATTCTATCAAACCATTGCGGTACTGGGGCTGTCGGTCATTCTTGTCATAGTTCTGCGATCTGCATTAAGAGGGAAGGTCGCAGATGCTCTGGTTCAGACCATCAGTACTTGCTTCAGAGTTGACTGGGATTTTGCCCACGGAATATATCAATATTATATAAGGAACAACTTAGATCTTATCGTTGCCGCCATCGTAGTAGTCTTTTTTTTCATTTTTTTCCGTCTATCGTTATCCTGGTTCACCAGATATTTTGATCAGATTGTTACCGCAGTCCATCAACTGGGAGAGGAAGTCGAGGAGAAAATTACCATGTGCTCTGAACTGGAGTTCATTGAAACAAAGTTGAATGAAGCGAAGGATAAACTTAAGAAACGCGCAGAAGATGCTCAAGCGGCGGAACAACGCAAAAACGATCTGGTGGTTTATCTGGCTCATGATATTAAAACCCCCCTCACTTCCGTAATCGGATACTTAAGTTTAATTAACGAAGCTAGGGACATGCCGGCGGAGCAAAGAGCCAACTATGTTGATATAGCACTTAATAAAGCATATCGTCTCGAAACCTTAATAAATGATTTTTTCGAGATTACCCGCTATAATCTTCAGTCAGTCCCCTTGCATACAGAAAATATCAACCTCTGTTACATGATGGTGCAGATTGCAGACGAAATGTATCCGCAACTGGCAGAGAGTGAAAAACAGGTTAATATTAAGGTAGCGGAAGATATAGTAATTTACGGAGATTCCCAACAGCTGGCACGAGTATTCAACAACATTCTGAAAAATGCCATCACTTACGGTGCTGGTAAAAGCACTATAAATATCTCTGCAGAGACTGCAGGCAATAAAGCCATCATATATATTGAAAATCAAGGGGCTATTCCTGAGGATCAAGTGAGTTCAATATTCGATAAATTCTACCGGCTGGACGCCGCCAGATCAAGCGCAACTGGAGGATCAGGCTTAGGTCTGGCTATTGCCAAAGATATTATTACTTTGCACGAGGGTACGATTAGAGCTGAGAGTGATAACCAGCACACGGTGTTTATAGTAGAACTCCCGCTGGATATGAAAGCAGTAAAAATATCTCCATAAAGAGTCCTCCAGGATATTTGTTTTACGAAGTAACTAGTTTAGGAATTATTATGGAGGCCTTTATCATTTCTTAATGAATTATCAACTCCAAATTAAAATATAGCCTGTTCATTTACGGTATGCTGGTTATGCCGAAAATGAACAGGCTTTTATTTTGTTTGGCATCGGAAGCGCTCTCCAAGCACCACCCCGTGGCAGGGCAACTGATGTACCTTCATTATCATTAGCGGCATATTTAAAGGTGCAATTTGGGTTTGCAGGCTTATAAGTATAAGGTTGAAAATGCGGAGCAATTTCAACCCACCGCTGCAACCTGGCAGGGGATTACAACCCGCCGCCTGTTTTCTTATCAGCCAGCTGACTGATTAAAGAAGCTGGGAAGAACTCATGGTTATAAGAAAGGGAACAAGGGAACATGAATAGATTTTCAAATGAAAGCAACGGGCATCACAATCGCCCGACAAGCAGGATAAGAAAAACCTTGGCCTTGATTATCTGCCTTGCTGTGCTGCTGGCTGGCGGAAAGCTGCTAATCAACCAAGCCGGTATGAACTGTTGGCCTGATAAGCTGTTAACCAACCTGGCAAAGGTCTATCCCTTTCGCCATGCCGATACAGAAGCTGCCCCGGATACAAGAAACGAAGATAACGATTGGAACCTGATCCTGGTTAACCGCTGGAACCATATCCCTGGTGACTATCAGGGGGTTTTGGTGCAACTCTCCAACGGCCAGTCCGTGGATGCCAGAATTTACCCTGATCTGCAGGCCATGTTTAATGCTGCAAGAGCCGATGGTATATATCCGGTGGTTGTATCCGGATACCGAACGGCAGAAGAACAGCAAAGCCTCATGGATGTGAAAATCGCGGAATATAAAGAGCAAGGCTGCTCTGCTTACAAAGCGAAATATTTAGCGGAAAAATGGGTAGCGATTCCCGGAACCAGTGAACACCAGCTGGGAATTGCGGTAGACATAAATGCTGACACAGACAAATCTACCAATGACCAGGTTTACCAGTGGCTAAATTCCAACAGCTATAAATACGGCTTTATTCTCCGTTATCCTTCTGACAAGACTAAAATAACCGGAACCATTTATGAGCCTTGGCATTACAGATATGTAGGCATGGAAGCGGCGGAAGAAATCTATGCTCAGGGCCTTTGCCTGGAAGAATATCTGGAGCAATAATTGTGTATTAATTTGCTTAGAATCATAACCTCCTGGAATCTTTTCCGAGAGGTTATTTTAGTATTTTCCAAAGGGAAGCTTTTTCTGTATCCGGTTTGCCTAACTCCACCATGAATTCCTCTGAAGGGGTTAATTTTCCCAGGAGTATTTACAAATTAAGGCTGTTCAGGTAAAATAAACATTGTTATACCTGTTATATGCATCATAGTACAGTTATAACGAAAGGAGGCGTTTGATGTTTGAGCTTGATTTTCGCAGCAGGACACCAATTTATGAGCAGTTGGTGGAAAAATTCAAGGAACTGATTATCAAGAAAATACTGAAACCGGATGAGCAATTGCCATCAGTACGGGTACTGGCTTCCCAATTAACCGTTAATCCCAATACCATTAATAAGGCTTACCACAAATTGGAACAAGAGGGCTATATTTATTCTGTTCCTGGCAAAGGTAATTTTGTCAGCCCGGATGTTTCAGGTATTCAGTCTGCCCGGCTTAAGAGCTTGAAGCTGGAATTCTTTAAGATTGTTTCCGAAATGAATTATCTGGGTCTGAATAAAGAGGATATAATGGCTCTGATTAAGGATTTAGAATTAGTTGATAAAGGAGGTCCAGAAGATTGATTGACGTAACAAATGTCAGTAAGAGCTTCGATGATTTGGAAGCTTTAAAAGATATTGCTTTATTAGTAAACAAGGGTTCGATTTACGGTCTGGTAGGATCTAATGGGGCAGGCAAAACTACGCTGTTAAAGATTATAGCAGGGATATATAAAGAAAATGAAGGGGTGGTTGAAATCAATTCTTTTCCGGTATTCGAAAATACAGATATAAAAGCGAGAATAGTGTTTATTCCCGATACCCCTTTCTATTTCAATAATTACAGTATTGAAAATTTAGCCGTCTATTATCAGCGAATCTATCCAAAATGGAATTATAACCGCTACCTGCTGCTTAAAGATGTTTTTAACATCGATCCTAAGCGCCGCATAAAAACACTCTCCCGGGGGATGCAGCGTCAAGTTGCCTTTTGGATGGGATTTTCCATAATGCCGGAAGTAATGATATTGGATGAACCTATGGATGGTTTGGACCCGGTGATGCGTCAAAAGGTTAAACGACTGATTGTTCAGGATGTGGCCGAACGAGATATGACGGTTATCATATCTTCCCATAACCTGCGTGAGCTGGAGGACATATGCGACCATATAGGAATATTGCATCAAGGCAGACTGCTGATACAGCAGGATTTGGACGATTTGAAGGCAGACGTGCATAAAATCCAAATAGCTTTTGCAGAAGGCATACCCTCTGCCTTATACGGAGATATGCAGGTTCTTCATTATGAAGAAAAGGGAAGCGTTCTCACCATGATTATTCGCGGTAGTTATGAGGATATAGTCCAAAGCATAGATAATTATCATCCGGCTATTATAGATGTTCTGCCGCTGACTCTGGAGGAGATATTCATTTACGAAATGGGGGAAAATGACTATGAAATCCAAAATATCTTTAATTGATAAAGGGATATTGTACCATGATTTAAAAAGCTCCGGATGGGTTGGGATTATTTACCTGCTGGGACTGCTGTTTGCGTTTCCTATGCAAATACTCATGCTGCACAGCCAGGAAGTAAACATGCTGCGGACTTATGATATATTTAATAATCCCTATTTAGGAATATTCCAGGTGAACTCCCCCATACAAATGCTGCTTTTAGTAGTTATTCCAGTGCTGACCGGCCTGTTGTTGTTCCGCTATTTGCAGTCCGGTAAAGCGGCGGATATGATACATGCTCTGCCCATAAAAAGGAGAATTCTATATAATACCCATATAACTGCAGGAATCATATTCTTATTTGTGCCCCTGATCATCACTGCTTTTCTATCCTGGGCTGCAATCAGTAGTCTGGGGATCGATTTGGTAAGCATACAGGATATAATGAACTGGTTAGGGAGCAGTTTAATTATCAATCTCCTTTTATTAATCAGCACCTCGGCAGTTGCAATGTTTACCGGCATGACTTCGCTGCAGGGGATATTAACATATATTATGCTTTTACTGCCTGTGGGTTTGAGCATGCTGCTGCTGAATAATATGCATATGTATGTTTATGGCCTGGCATATGATTATTACCTTCTGGGCCTGGGAAAGTTATACCCTATAATTAATATTATCAACTTCAAGATTTTCCCTTTTTCCGGGCGTGAATTAATAATTAACCTGTTAATCATTCTGGCCTTATACTTTATCGGCAGATATGCGTACCAGAAGCGACCATCAGAAATGGCCGGTAATGCCATCGCTTTTGAAATACTGAGGCCTATTTTCAAATATGGGGTAGCGTTCTGTACTATGCTGCTCGTGGGCAGTTATTTCTATTCGGCCCAGGGGAGTTTATCCTGGACCTATTTCGGCTATTTAATAGGTTCGTTAATAGGATTTTTACTGGCCGAGATATTAATCAAAAAATCAATAAGTATTTTCAACCTAAAGCTGTTCCACCAATATGCCTTCCTGGCGATAGCCGTGGTGTTGTTAATAGCCTGCGTTAACACCGATGTTATCGGATATGAAAAGCGCATGCCCGACTTGACGGAAGTTACGGGTGCCTATTTCGATGAATCTTTTTACAACCTCAGCAGAACAAAGGATAATTCGACTAAGGATATGACCTGTATGTTTATTGAAGATCAGAATATTGCCCATATCTATGAACTCCATAAAAGCATAATAGCCAGGGGAAAGCAGGAAAGCTTGAAGGTTGATGTTTATGATACTCATAGTTTTGCCTATCAACTAAAGGATGGTTCTATATTTTATAGGCAATATAAAATTAACAGAGATGACTACACTGCACATTTTAAGCAGATTTACGAATCCAGGGAATATAAACATTTGTGCAACGATATCTTCCATATTACACCAGACAATATAGACCTGATAGAAATCTATGCTAATGGTGTTAACAAAAAAGTCAGAGTCGTCGATCCTACCCTTATAAGACAGGCGATTAATGTTCTGCAAAAAGACGTACTGCTGCGAACTTATGAGCAGATGACCTCCAATCAAGCTTCATGGGCGCACATCCGTATCCTTTTAAATGATGATCACGACCATAATGTATACTTGGATTGGGAGAAATCAGATATAAATTTTGGCAATTGGCTGAAAAGCATAGGTAAATATGACAATGCCCGGGTGATCCCGTCTGAGGATATCGAATATGCTGTAGTGGAAAAAAGAGTGAATAGTAAAGAAAATAGCTTTGATGAATATTCCGACTTTGAGCTGGAACAGTATCTGAAGGATATTAAAAACGAAGAAAAGTACCTGAAAATCATCGATCCGGAACCCCTGGAAAGCTGTCTGGCAAATTATACATCTACTGTGGGCGAGCCCGGGTATAGCATCATATTTCTATTAAATAATGGCCGGGTCCTAAGGGGGGAATTGTCTAATAATAACGCTCCTGAATCTGTAAAAGAATTTTTCACTGGCAAGTGATTGTCTGTCTGCGGATCTTAGGGACCATTCCTATAGCATCGGCATTCAGTTTCTGTTTTTGTGTGGCGCCTAAATACATTTTTCACTCTTGCTGCCTGGCAGATGAACTGCCCTTGTGGAGTATTGTGATTAGACTTTGATGATATCGACTATCCATTGGCAACTGGCGACGATGGCCAATTCGCAGTTGATTGGGAATGGCTCTATGGCAGTTTGGACAGCGGGGATTACCGTATTGCGAAAGATATTTTGGGGTTTCGAGCTGCTGGGGATTACGACAAATTTTATTTAGCTGCTGAATTTTCAATTCTCTAACGGAATTGATACCATGTCCGAATTTTGATTTTATTTATTGTAGCAAGAATCTGCTGCAGCTGAACAAACAGATTAATGGAGAGAATCGAGATTATTATGAATAAGACGAGGAAATATACAGCTATTATAGGTCTGTTGATCATTCTTGTATCAACGGCTTTCTATAACGGCCTGGTGGTCAAAACATACATAGTCAATTCAGATAAATTAGCTGCCGGCGAGACTATACGGGTTGTTTTGATAGCGGATCTGCATAACCATATTTATGGTGACAATCAAAGCAAAATCATTTCACTGATCCAAAAACAAAAACCGGATGTTATTGCCCTGGCTGGAGACATAGCTGATGACCAGCTGCCGATACTGGGTACAGAGCTGTTTCTGGCCGGCATACAGGGACTGGCTCCCATATATTACGTCTCTGGCAACCATGAATGTTGGTCCGATGATATCCATAATATAAAGAAAACCATTAAAAAATACGGTGTTAGCATTTTGGAACACAATTATGAGCAGCTTAAGGTGGGAAACTCAAGCATTATAATAGGCGGAGTTGATGATCCGGATATTGTTAAATACGGAAATCCGGGCTTTGATTGGGAAGGGGAGATGCATAAGGCTTTTAGCGATTTGGACGGTTTACCTCAGTATAAAATCCTCCTGGCTCATCGCCCGGAATTAATTGAGATGTATAAACTAAATGATTTTGACTTGGTTCTGTCAGGTCATTCCCATGGGGGCCAAGTCAGAATCCCCTTTATACTAAACGGTCTATATGCTCCCAACCAGGGTTGGTTCCCTCAATATGCCGGCGGAGTCTATAAGCATGATTCATTAACTCATGTAGTAAGCCGCGGTGTCTCCTATAACCCTCGTTTGCCCCGGATATTCAATCCTCCCGAAGTAGTGGTGGTGGAAATTAAGGGAACCTAAACACATTCGTCTAATGATGATGGGAATTAATAAATGATGCTTGTCGCTAAACGGCCTTTGTTATACTGGCAGAGTCAGTGGATAAAACCGCTGATTTTTTACGGCTGTAAATCTGGGAGAAATAGCTGTCTGTACACCTGATTCAGAGTTCTTACCAAGATTGAAACTCCACCAGGTGACGGCGGTATCGCCGGGGAACAAATTGGGATTGAAGACGTGGATTGTACCTGGATTGGATGCTGATTTGCTCAAAATACAACTGCCATAACTGCTGCCAGTGCTGCTCTTCTCTGGTAATACTATCGTCCACCTGACCGGCAAAGTCAGTCAGGTACCATTTGTGCTGCAAGGCAGACTTCTGGTTATTATCATACTGTCCGTCATAGACAATGGCCAGCTTTCTCTTCTGGTCATGAATAATCCATCTTTCACCAGCTAAGCGGTCAGCAAAATGGTCAGCAATCAGAACCAGGATATGGTGATCAGGTGACATAACGGCGTACAAGAACCTGCCGGTATCTTTAAACCGAAGCAAGCCCAGTAAACGATGGACCTCAAGGCTGACCTTTCTATCCAGTTTATGTATCGGATAAACATGGGGATGAGTAAGGTGAAGATCTACTTGCGATCCTATTTTAAAGCCTAAGCGAAGATAGTTAAGAATTAGGTTTTCCTTATCAGAAGATGAGGACAGGTAAACATGATAAATGTTTTCCAAAGCCTCCGGGGATATTTTCTTCTCAATGGCCCGATAAACCCGCTTGGCCAGAAGAAGATCGGTCATTACCGCCATACTATTCACCATCAGGGTGGGGTGGTAATACTGTAGCTGGTAAATACCATCAGCAGCTTCCCGGTAATAATGGTGATGTATGCAGGTCAGAAGACCGTCAAAACTTCCATCATATAAATATTCCATGAATGTTCACTCCAATTCCTGCTAAAACAGGCTCATTTGTTTTATTGGAGACTCCGGAAGCATGACCCGGCGGATAGCTGCTGGATCAAAGGGCCGATCGCCTGGGTAAACCCCTTTGCAGGTAACAAAATACTGCGCCCGTTTGAAAACAACTCCCAGTTTTTTCATTTGCTCGGTGGAAACCGCCGCTACCCGCCGTTGGCGGACAATACGTCCGGCTGATTTAGGTCCTATACCCGGCACTCGCAGCAGTTCCTCATAAGATGCGCGATTAACCTCCAGGGGGAAAAATTCAGGATGTCTCAATGCCCAGGCCGTCTTGGGGTCCAGTTCGGTTTCCAACTGGGCATGTTTTTCGTCTACAATCTCTTCCGCCTTGAAATGGTAGAAACGAAGCAGCCAGTCGGATTGGTATAAACGATGTTCCCGCAATAAGGGCGGGGCAGTGGTAATGGCCGGCAAATAGGAATCCTGGTTGACCGGCACATAAGCCGAAAAATAAACCCGCTTTAATCCGAAGTTCTGGTAAAGGGCCTGGGTGGTATGCAATATGGCCAGATCACTATCCGGACTGGCTCCAATAATCATCTGGGTGGACTGACCGGCGGGAACGAAGGAGGGAGTATGCCGGAAACGCCTGCGATCCGCCTTGTGCTCCCTAATCTTGTCCCGAAGCTGCTGCATAGAGGAATACAGGACCGGAAGAGATTTCTGCGGTGCCAGCATCCGCAGACTTTTTTCGGTGGGCTGTTCGATATTAACGCTCATCCGATCGCATAGCAGACCGGCTTGATATATCAAGGATGGATCCGCACCGGGAATTACCTTTACATGGATATAGCCCTGGAACTCATATTCTTCCCGCAGTAGTCTCAATACCCGAACAATCTTTTCCATAGTGTAATCAGGGGATTTCTCTACCGCTGCACTTAAAAATAATCCCTCGATATAATTACGGCGGTAAAACTGCATGGTCAGATCAGCCAGTTCCCGGGCCGAAAAGCTGGCCCGGGGAATATCATTGGAACGACGATTTACACAATAACGGCAGTCATAAATACAATCATTGCTCAGCAAAAGTTTCAGCAAAGAAATACAGCGCCCATCAGCTGACCAGGTATGACAGATGCCAAAGGATTTGGTGTTTCCCGTACCCCCCTGGTTGTTCCGGGAAACCCCGCTGGATGAGCAGGAAACGTCATATTTGGCGGCACCGGTCAAAATTTTGAGCTTGTTCAGGATATCCATTGAAGCCACCTCTCAACGATCAATAATTCCTTTCAATGATATCAGTATACAATAAAAATCGGCACAAGCAAACATTTGTTCGTTATTCTTGTGAATTGATTTCTGGCTTTTATGCTAATTGCCGAATGGTTATTGCAGGAATGTAAGGAATTATGTGGAATTACTAATTATCTCTCGAAACGCCAGTTATAATAGCTTTTTGACCTGAGCATTTATTCCTCAGGGAGCAATATAATGGGAATAACTAAACTTATTTACTGGCCTTCAAATCACCGGGGAGATTTGTAGTACCAACGAAGGGGGAACAGCATGGATCAAAAATGGGGACTGTATGCGGGTCTGGTTATTCTTCTGGCACTTACAGTACTTGCGGCGGCAGATTTCCATAAAGAAAAGGCCAACTCTGAACCAGCGCTAAGTGTGAATCAGGCAGTTACAATTCTGGCCGGGGAAGGGATAGATCTTAAAAGAACCGTGAACTCCCAGGGAAAACCAATAAACGGAGTAAAACCAGCTGCCTTTTATATAAACGACAGCAAGCACCAGCTCATTATTTATTGTTATGACTCTATTAATGAACGAATAACTGCCCAGGAAATGCCCCTTGAAAGCGATGGGGTCACATGTTTCTTTTCTGATCCCATTACCTCGGCCAAGAACCTGATGCTGATTATTATTCCAGAAGACCAAGAGGAACTGACAGTTGAATCTTTAGCAGAGCTGAATAATGTATCAAACGCAGTGTTAGAAAAACTAAATGATACCCGGGAGATCATTTTTTCTGGAGCGGGGGAATACTGGGAATCGCAAACGATAGTAAAATACTATGAATATTTATATTATGATGAAAGTGCTGCACTTAGGTATGAAAGCTATTTTACCGAATCTACTTCGCTTAAATATCTGGGCGAAGATATGGAGTTAACTCGGGAATTGTACTATGAGATGCAGAGTCCCACTGGTGGTAGTTCGGGTAACCTGGGACGTGATTGTATTGAACAGGGCTGCATATTGATGCTGGGTTCATCAAAGGGAAATGGCGCAATTCCCCGTCCCGATCATGATATCACTGTTACTGTCAGATGGAACGACCAGGAAGAAACTCTTGCAGCTAAATATCATCAAATATAACTATAGTCTGAAATGCCCTGTTTTGGTAAAATTATTTTATATATTTATTCGGAATCGAGGAGGTATACTGTTGAGCAGCAAGATTGTATTTGTAAGAAATTACAGTGACTTAAGCACCAACCAGGGATTCCAGTTTGAGTTTTTTTGTGATCGCTGCGGAAGTGGGTTTCGCACCCGCTTTAAACCTTCGGTAACCGGTCGGGTTTCTGGTATATTGGGTGCGGCCGGTAGTGTTTTCGGCGGAATTATGAATAACGCTGCTGATATGGGGGAAAGGGTGCGCTCAGCTACCTGGGAAAAGGCACATGACGATGCTTTTGAAGAAGCATGTCAGGAACTGCGTTCGGATTTTATTCAATGTCCACGCTGCCAATCCTGGGTATGCAGGAAAGGATGCTGGAATAATAAGAAAGGTCTTTGCAAGGAATGTGCACCTGATCTGGGCGTAGAGATGGCAGCTGCCCAGGCCAGCAAGTCGGTTGAAGAAGTGTGGGCCCATGCGGCCATGGCCGAGGAAGATAAGAAATTGGGAACTGAAGTATGGCGGGAAGGGATTCGGGCCACCTGCCCGGAATGTGAGGCTCCGCTGGCCAGCAATGCAAAATTCTGTCCTGAATGCGGTGCTCAGCTTAAAGCAAAGGATCAATGCCCTTCCTGTGGCAGCAAGATCAGCCCCGGGAACAAGTTTTGTCCGGAGTGCGGCGAAAAAATCTAGCCTAAGACTGCCTGTCAGACATGAATCTATAATCTTAACCGGAGATTTGCATCTTATATATACAGTCATGTACTGGTTTAATAATGTTTATTATCTCCGTGATGACTGCCCTCCATGGGTAGGTATAAAAGAATCCCTGTTGATGCTGGTTCAAAGCCATCACCGACAGGGATTGTTTTTGCAACCAATAATTTCCTGAACCTGATTTTCAGGATACAACTTCCTGATATCAGTAATATTTATCATACCGAAAGGGAGTTAAAGGTGGCTAATTTTCGGATCAGCATCTACACCGATATATGAATTATATTCATTGGACATATTCTAGTATATAATATATAATTTCGCTCGGATGAATTATTGTGTCGAATATTCGACCATTAAATGGTAATTACTTAAAGAATCGTTTTTGTATGGTTATAATTTGGTGAAAAAGGGGGTATGTATTACTAGAATATACCATTACCGAAGGGGAGCTTAGTTGCTTGCTTCCCTGTTGCAACAGACCAGGAATATCTGCAGATTAATTCAGGGGGAGGAATAAGAGTTGAAAAGAGTTATTGCGTTATTGCTGGCGGTTCTATTCTTAGCCAGCATCTTTTCCGGATGCGGAACATCTTCAGATGACAAGGGGACCGAAAATACTGCTGATTACACCATCGGCATTGTAACCCCAACACTTTCTACCAGCGAGGACGAATTCAGAGCGGCCGATAATATGGCTAAGAAGTACCCTGGTATTGTTAAACACATTACCCTGCCGGAAAATTTCTCTACTGAGATTGAAACCGGGCTGAGCCAAATCACCTCATTAGCCGATGATCCAAAGATGAAAGCCATTATTGTAGTTTCCGGACAGGCCGGGTTATTACCGGCTTTGCAAAAAGTAGAGGAAATTAGACCCGACATCATTACCATGACTGCTCCGATTTGGGATGATCCGGTCTTAATGTCTCAGTATGTAGACGTAAACCTGGATACAGATTGGGTAAGAAGAGGCGAGGCTATCGCTTCCAATGCTCACGAAATGGGTGCCCAAACGATAATTCATTATTCTTTCCCTACCCATCTGGCTAAAGAAGTGATTTCCCAAAGAAAAGATGCCATGCAGCGAACTTGTGAAGAATTAGGTATGGAGTGGGTGGAAGTTGTTACTCCCGATCCTCAGACCGGCAACGGAACCGGTCCGATGCTTCAATTTTTGAGGGAAGACCTTCCCCGGCAAATAGAGAAATATGGAGCAGATACCAATGTATTTGGTACAAATTGCCCCATGTACGATGTCATAATAGATGAAGCCTTTAAACTGAAATTCATGGTCGCAGAGCAATGCTGTCCGACTCCTCTGCAGGCTTATCCAACGGTATTAGGATTGGAGATTTCCGAAGAGGATGCCTGGGATTTTGACAAGGTCAATGCTATGATCTCGGAAAAGGCTGCCGATGCCGGAATGACAGGCAGATTAGGCGGATGGCCAATGCCGGCAACAGTATTCATGCCCCAGTATGCTGTCGAGTTGGCCATGGCAATGATTGAAGATCCCAGCTTTGATTATAAGGATGTTGACCAGCTGAATCAATTTTCCTCGGATGTTTTTGGGTGCAACGTCAGCTTCAATAATTTTAAGGCTTCAGCCGATGGTCCGGCCTTCGACAATTATTTTGTCATGATTATGGATTCCATACTGTACTAATTGCCCAACAATAATCATTCAGGCTGTCATATAATTAAGATTATAATGGCAGCCTGTCTTCTTTGACTGGCATTTTCTTAGCCAGGATTCAGTATAAAATGCTTAAATCAAACGAGGTAAACCAATGAAGCCTATTTTGGAAATAAACAATCTTTATAAAAGCTACAAGAGTATTCCCGCACTTGATAATATTAATCTATCAATAAAAGCCGGAGAAATACATGGTATTGTAGGGGCTAACGGATCAGGCAAGACTACCTTGATGAATATTTTGTTTGGCAACCCCATTATACATGAAACCGGCGGATTTCAAGGGGAGATAATATATCAAGGAAAGAAAATAAACTTCAAGAATTGCGGAGAAGCCATCCTTAATGGTATTGGCATGGTTCATCAAGAATTTGCCTTGATTCCAGATATGACAGTGGGGGAAAACATTAAACTGGGCCGGGAAAAAACCTTTGCCTTTACCGATCGCTTGTTTGGCCGGCAATATTCATTTATAAACCGAAAGCAAGATGATGAAAGTGCCCTGCAAACCCTGATCCAATTAGGGATCAGTATCGATCCGGGAATTAAAATATTTGATCTATCAATAAATTTGCGACAATTCGTGGAGATTGCCCGGGAAATAGACCGTACTGATTTGAAACTGCTGATACTGGACGAGCCAACTGCGGTTCTTAATAAAAATGATGGTTTAAAACTCATTGAGATCTTAAAGGGAATGGCAAAAAGGGATATCGGCATTTTGTTCATCTCCCACCGGCTGGAAGAAGTACAGCATATATGTGATAAAGTCAGTGTTTTACGGGACGGAAAACTGGTTTCCCAATATGAAAGAGGCAATATCTCCATAAATACTTTGGCCCGGGATATGATCGGTCACATCGTTACCAAAGCCGCGGCGGGAAAAAGAGAGATCCTCCCTCAGCCGATCATTACCTTTAGCCACTTTTCGGTGGAAATGCCCGGTGAAGAAATTATAGACCTTGATCTTAGTGTTTATGAAGGTGAGATTATCGGCTTAACCAGTCTGTCCGGCCACGGTAAATTGGCTCTGGGCTATGGAATGATGGGAATGTATCCGGTACAGGGAGAAGTATATTACGGTGGTATAAAAATAGCTAATATGGACGCCAAAGCCAATATACTGCAAGGCATGTATGTGCTGCCGGATGACAGACAAGGCCTGGGTATTCTGGCCGATCAGTCGGTGGAGAATAATATTATTTTTACTGGAAATCAGGTAAAAAACATGTTCAGAATAGAATCCTTTTTTGCCATTTCCGGGTTTATTGACCACAGCCAGGCCCGCGACCATGTTGATAAAATGATTCAGGACTTCGATATAAAGTGTAGTTCCATTTATCAAAAAGTAAAAGAATTAAGTGGCGGGAATCAGCAAAAAGTCTGTATTGCCAGGGCCCTGACCGTTGACCCCAAGCTGCTGTTTGTGGCGGAGCCAACCAGAGGGGTGGATATTTCGGCCAAGGAAAAAATATTGCACATGCTGTTGGAGATCAATCGCAGCAGAAATACCACCATAGTAATGGCATCCAGTGAATTGGATGAATTAAAACGGGTATGCGACAGGATAGCGGTTATGGCAGAAGGCAGAATTTTTAAAATATTATCCCCGGATGCATCCGATGAAGATTTTGGACTAGCATTATCCGGTGAAGAAGGGGTGGCATATGAAGAATTATAGTATTAAGCCGCCCCAGATAATCATCTCGGCTTTCTTAATTACCCTGGTTTTTCTCGCTTATACTTTAGAAATGAATTTAGTAATTCTCTTCAACGAATCTTTGGTCAAACTGGTCATGAACGGTGTACTGGTCCTTTCCCTAATACCCATGCTTAATGTGGGCGCCGGGATGAATTTTGGCCTTCCGGTAGGTATTATCGGTGGTTTGCTGGGTATGTGCCTGGCAGTTAATTTCCGGATGACCGGGTTTCACGGCTTTTTTATGGCTTTATTGTTCAGCCTGATAATTTGTGCATTACTGGGCTGGATTTACGGCTTGATCCTGAACCGGGTTAAAGGAAGGGAAGAAATAGCCGGGACTTTTATAGGTTTTTCTTTTATTCCCCTAATGAACTATTTTTGGACCCTGGCACCCTTCCAGAACCGCGAAATGCTCTATCCTATCGGCGGTCAAGGTTTAAGGCCCCGAATCAGCCTGGAAAATTATTTTAATAATATATTGAACAATCTCTATGTAATTAGGCTCGGTGATATAGAAATCCCAGTAGGTTTGATTGGTTTTTTTGCCCTTATTGCTTTATTTTTGTATTGGTATTTTCGAACGAAAATTGGCCGTGCCACTATTGCAGTGGGGGAGAATGAAGCATTTTCAAGACTGTCCGGGATAAATATTGCCCAAACCCGTCTTATTGCCATCATTATTTCCACTATTATTGCCGGTTTTGGCATATGTGTATATACTCAAAGTTATGGTTTTATCCAACTGTACGACGAACCCTTGTCCATGGCTTTTCCTGCCATTTCAGCTATATTAATCGGAGGAAGCACTGGAAAAAGAGCCTTTATCTTCGAGGCTGTATTAGGAACCTATCTGCTGCAGTCCATGTATCTCTTAACTGTACCTATTGCCAATGAAATACTGATCCCTGAACTAACAGAAATACTAAGATCTTTTATTACCTACGGCATCATTCTATATGCCCTTTTGGTAAGGGAACGACGGAGGAACAACGGTTGAGAATTAAACAGCAAGCAAAGGGATTTATTAATAGTGAGCATCTGGTTCCGGCGATATTCATCCTACTATCTTTTTTGGCCTGGCAATATTCCGGACTTAGCGGCAATTTTGTCCTTAATCAGGTAATAACCAGGTTCATAAGAGACGGGATACTGGTATTATCGTTGATTGTTCCGGTAGTGGCCGGTATGGGCCTTAATTTTGCCATTACCGTTGGCGCCATGGCCGTACAAACATCATTATTGATAGTGATTGGTTATCAGGTAGAGGGAGTACCCGGAATCATACTGGTGATTATTATAGGGGTATTTTTCTCAGCTTTATTAGGATATCTTATCGGCCACATTTTAAACCGGGTCAAGGGTAAAGAAATGATAACTACCATCATAATAGGCTTCTTATTCAACAGCATTTATCAATTAATTTTCCTGGTAGGCTTCGGAACGATTATAGACGTACCCAACAAAGACATAATTCTCACCCGGGGAATAGGCGTTAGAAATACGGTTGATCTTGGCATGTACCGCGATACCATTGACAAGCTCTGGCTGTTGAAAATAGGGGGAATAGAGATACCACTGTTCATGATACTAATCGTACTGTTGTTTGCCGGATTCATTTTCTATATTTTACGTACCCACTTTGGCCAAGAGGTCAAAGCGGTAGGCTCCAACACCGAAACCAGTGAAATTCTGGGTATTAATACCAACATGATCCGAATCAAGGTAATGATACTGTCAACTGTACTAGCCGCTTTCGGCCAACTGGTGTACCTGCAGAATATCGGCATGTTTGATGTTTATACCGCCCATTTAAACACTGGTGTAATTTCCTGCGCAGCTCTATTAGCCGGGGGGGCAAGTATCAAAAGTGCAAAAATCAGACATGCCCTTATGGGTATATTTCTATTTCATACCCTTTTTATCGTTTCCCCCCAAGCAGGACAGAACTTATTCAGCAATGCCGCTCTGGGCGAATATTTCCGCAGTTTTGTAGCCTACGGAACTATTGCCCTGGCCTTAATCTTTAATGTTAAGCACGAGAACAAATATAAAAAACCAGTGCAAAAACCAGAAGGTGTCTGACCCACCTTGCTCCCATTACAAACCGAAGAAAAGCATCGTGCTGATTTCAAGCCATGGCTGGCAGGGGAGGGGAATAAGTACGGACTATTCCGGGAAAGCAAATTGATCCCTCAGCTATGCAGTAGTTATCCACATTTTTTAAGTCTTATTGTGCCAGAAATAGGGATAAAATGATATACTGATACAGAAAAGAATGAATACTTGCACGACCTATAGGAGTTTAGTTATGTTAGAAACACAAATACTACCTGCCTGCCAAGATGATTTTGAACAGGTATTTGACGGTTCTGCCAAGAAAGAGGTGATATTATGAACCCATCTAGCGTTTCTTTGCCTGAACCCACATCTGAACCTGCATCCAAACCGACTCAATCCCGAGCGCCGCGAATAGTATTAGTATTACTTGCCCTGGTGGTTTGGATGCTGTTGGTGGCAGGTGGCTTTTATGTGGGCAAAATATATATTGACCGGTCCATAGAGGCAGTTCAGCAAAACAATGCGGTACATATGGTCACCATTGAACAACGCATGGATTCAATGGATACTCAGTTATCCGAAATTCAACAGGCCATCAGCGATGCCGACCAAGCCTGGGCTAATTCCGGATCAACCCAGGAAAATCTCAATCAGAAAATTGATGATCTTGATAAACAGCTTAAGGCTTTGGAACACAGCCTGAACATTCTGAAAGAAGCACCGTAGACTGTAAACACGGGGGAATCCGGAGGCTGTTTTGCATCCGCCAAGACAGCCCTTGCATTAGAAAGAGGCAGCTTTATGAAATGGAAACCTTATTTGATAATTATCATCCCGATATTTTTGTTGGGGCCGTTTATTGGTTCCGGTTTGGCCATTATGGGCCTGGATGGTTATACCAATCCCATGTCTTTACCGGTTCAGGAAGTAAGCCGAAACATTGAACACTTAGAAAATAGTATCTCCATCCTGCACCAAAATGCCGTAACAGTCAGTGAATCGGCAGCGGAACTGGAAAAGGAGTATCGGGAGCAGGAACAGACTCTGGAAGAGTTAGCCAGTATCAGCCATAGCCATAAGGAAATGTCAGATCAGATTTATGAAGACCGGATTGTGGCTATGCTGGGACCACCTATCGATTCCTATTCTTCCGCCAGGGTGAATATCAAGGTTTTTAAGCTGGACGAAATGGGCTACCGCGGATACATAGCCAAAGTCAAGCTGTTTGATCCCAGTGCAGTCAAAGTAGTCCTGGGCCAGGACCAGTTAGGTTCCCTGGAAACAACCAGCAGTGCGGTCACCAGGACCGGAGCCATTTTAGGGGTAAATGGAGGCGGCTTTTTTAATTCAGGCAGTCAGATTCTGCCCATCGGAAATACCGTGGTAGACGGAGAGTTTGTAACCGGCTTTCATCCTTCCAATGGAGACACCTTCTTTACCGGAATCAGCCAGAACGGCAATCTAATCGGCGGGAAATTCTATGACAAAGACAGCTTAACCCGACTGAACCCTCAGCAGGGGGTTAGTTTCCTCCCCATTCTGATCAAAGGAGGTAAGCCCCAGGTTGTGCCCAAGGAATGGCAGACTACCAAACAACCTAGAACCATTATCGGCGAGTATGCCAACGGTGATTTTATCCTGATCGTGGTGGACGGGCGGCAGTCAGATTGGAGTTCCGGCGTAACTCTGGAGAGACTCCAAAACAAGCTGGCCGAGCTGGGAGTTAAGGAAGGCTACAACCTGGATGGCGGTGGTTCCAGCACCATGGTTTTCAATGGCCAGGTATTAAATCGCCCCTCCGATGGAAAGCAGCGGGCGGTTGCCAATAATATTGTCATACTACCGTGAGGAAAGGGAAAGCAGGACCTGAAGCCTAACCGCAGGATAAATACGTTGATTGTTTCAAAATATGTGAATTAGCCGTTTGGGGGAGCCGGGAATAGAATTTTATGGCTGCCCTTGTTTTTTCCCAGCAAGCTGTGGTTTATTATTACTATATATCAATCTAGTATAATACCTCCAATAATTATCCATACTAACTAGACTGACTAACAGGATAATAAGGAGGAAATTGCTTTGAACCAAACCCAGCAGGAAACACAGAACTCCAGAAGCTCCTATGAAATGTTGTTAAACGACACCCAGGAAAAAACACAGGAACCCAGTCTTACATCAGCCGAAACAGGAGCCCTTTGGCAGGCTTATATCAGTGAATCCTTGGTTCACCATATTTTTGTTTATTTTTCCAAACATATGGAGGACCCAATTATTAAGCCCACCTTAATCAATTTAGTAGATGCAACCAAGGATTTCCTTTCCCTGGCAGAATCAGTCTTGACAAAGGAAGGAATGCCTGTTCCAAGGGGAATAACTTCCGAGGATATCAACTTAAACGCTCCCCGTTTATTCTCCGACAACCTTTTTATACCATTATTAAAGGCTATGGGGAGAGTTTCTTTACAGTTTTTTTCTCTTTCGTATATGGATAGTTCACGAAAAGACCTGCGGGAATTTTTCAGAGATGGTTTAGACCGGCTGGTTATGCACAATCAACAGGCGGCGGAATTAATGCAGGTTAAGGGGACTCCCGTACCACCACCGTATATACCAATGAATGATAAAATCGATTTTGTCAAAGAACCGAATTTCCTCACTGGATTCTTTGGCAACAAAAGGCCTTTGTCTGTCCTGGAATTAAATAACATTTTCTTTAATGTCCAATCTAATGCATTGGGAAAAGCTCTATTATTGGGATATAGCCAAGTGGCCCAGTCAAAAGAAATCAAGCAATTCCTATTAAAGGGGAAAAAGCTCTCCAATAAATATTTCACCGATTTAACCAAGATCCTGCTACAAGAGAATATTACCGTACCACCTAGCTATGACGCTGAAGTGTCAGACAGCACTGAACCACCTTTTTCAGATAGAATGATGTTGTTTCATTGTAATTTTATAACTTCCCTGGGGCTGCAAAGTTATGGCATGGCTTTGTCAACCAGCCCCAGACATGATTTGGCAGCCATGTATGCCAGAATGATGGCAGAAGTGGGCGCGTACGCTGATGAAGGTGCCAAACTCATCATAAAATACCAGTGGATGGAACAACCTCCTTTGGCTCCGGATCGGGATAAACTTGCCAGCCACTAGGGTTGGTTTTTCCAAAACCGCCACTGGCAGGGGTTGTTGCTTCTGTTGCTATTAAATATTATTTGCTTGAAAGTATAAACCCCTTACTTCGATTCCTTTATTTCCTTTTTGCGATAATAATAAACAGACTGACGGCAAGTATTATCAAAACAGTAATTAATACTGGCTTGCTCTGCCAACTTACACCTTTGTTGTCCTTCCCAAAGGAATTATCGCTATCCTTCACCAATACATGTTTTTCGTATTCATCCAATTGGTTGATCCGACTCGCAAGGAATAGAGCCATGCCTTCTTCCTGTTCTTGTTTCATTGTTTCCAAAAGCTCTTGAAGTTCATCCAACTCTAATGACTCAAAATTATCCAGTATCTGCTCAAATCCAGCCAACTTTTTTATGGTCTCATACTTAAATTCTTCTGATGTATGGTTAAGGTACTCATCCTTATATTTACATTGGTTATAACATATAGCCAGGTCTGATTCCGGTTCAAAGTCAAAATCCTGCCATAACAGACTATTGCCTTTATAGATAAACCGGTCAGGTTTTACCCAAAGTATTTCATAGGGTTTGACGTCCCCGAGTTCAAATGATATTCTAGCCTGGCCTATGTTATCCTTCCATGCTTTTCCAGTTGTAATGACATAACCGGTTACTATATCCCCATTGGAATATACCGTATTTTTGACTTGATAACTGTTGCTAACAGTTTTAGTTTCCTGGGATTCAAAATGAACCATAAAAGTGTACCAGTCCGCGTATTCCATATCCCACGCCCAGCTATAATTGGTGGGTCTATTATGCTTCTCCATTTTTACGGAAAGGGGAGTACCATTATCAGATGCAGCGAAATTTCTTATCGAGCCCCTTTCTTCGATTAGGTATTGGTTCTCTTCATCCTTTATAATGGGTACGCCAGGAAAGCCCATCAATACATCCTTAGCTGGACCATCATTTCGAAAGACAAAAATACATTGTACATTGCCAGTGGCTAAATTAATACTCACATCTTCAGAGACCATGGTAATACTACTGTCATACATAGGGTAGACTCCATCAGGGGTTCTGCCCATGTTACAGTCGTCAGCCGCAGTTTTTTCCGATATAGGCAAACATGTAATTAAGCACGCCAATATCAATAAAAGAGATAATTTGAATATTTTCACATTTTTTCCCTGCATCAAAAATATTTACTCTATTATACTTTGTAACTTATAGCAGCGATAGAGTTTAAGAATCAATAGTCTCCCTTAGATCGATTTGTCAATAGCCCTTCTTAAGCAGCCTATTTATGGTATAATTTACCTATATTATCCGTTCCCTGTCTGAAGATAATAACCCCTTTTCAGTAGAAGAGGCGATTACGCTTGATTCTTGAAATGATAGGACCCCGGGGGGGATGAAAATGCTGGCATCAACAAGTATGCCTAATTGGTTTTGAATTTTATATTATATGTTTCTGATAATAACATTTGGTATTTCCATTTATGCAATTATTAAAAATAGAAACCGGTTGCTTTCAATTATCAATTCAGTAATAGTGATTTCTGTTCCTTTCATAAGCTTTGTTAATAGTATCGGCCGGACTGCGGAAAATGAATTTCAACATCTTATAATAAGCTTGAAACAGGGGAATTTATGGGCCATATATGCCTTAACAGGATATCTGTTCATTTTACTTTGGTGGTTATTGTTTAGTATGGGCGGGCCAAATAAAGAGGGAGCTAAATGAATATAAAAAGAACTAAGTCGATCCTATCTATTCTGATACTTATAGTGTTTATAGCATTATCGCTTACTTCGTGTTCACAGCCAAAACAGAGTGGTCCTGGGCCTGATACAAAGACCCTTTATGATTTTGCCTTGCTTTATTCATACAGAAATATTCCGTTGAGCGACTCGAAGAAAGTACAGGAACTGCTTACCCAATTGCAATACGCTAAGGAGCTGTCCGTAGACCGGATGGAGCTAATAACTGAAAATGAAGAAAGTCTTCTGAGAATTAATTATCGCATGAATCTCACCCCAGGGCAGCAGTATAAGGTGAATCATACGAAAATGATGGCCGATGCAGTCGTGCTTTTTGCCCTGTTGGATCATCTGAGTGCCGTGGAATACAATCTTGTTCAGGAGGATTACAGTTATGGCGGAGTTCCTATTACCAGAGAACAGGCGGAACAAGTTCTCGGTGCGGATATTGCCTCTTTGGGTAAAACGGAAGAAGCTTTTTTAGCAGATATGCCGGAATTAACCGCCAAACTGCGCTGGAACCCGGGTGTGATGGATATTATTACCTATGAGCATATGATGGGTCTTGATGAACAATTTCCCTTTTATCCCAGCGGCCCGAATTTTATAAAAAGTATTGCCGACAAGGGGGGCAGGGTGGAAATCACTGAAGATATGCGAGAGCGTTTCAACCTGTTTGCCAGGGATTACCGTTGGTGCTACCTGCCGGATATGGATGGTTACGAGTCGTTTTTCGATACGAAACGTTACGCTGATACTTCCGGTCATTCAAACTTTGCCGAAGCAGTATTTTATGTCATTCACTATATGCGATGTCCCGAGAAGATGAGTTCTCAAGCTATGCAAAATGCCGTGCAAAGCCTGTTTGTTGCTAAAGGGAGTTATCAGGATATGCCCCACCAAGCTTATTTTAAAGCTGCCAACTATGAGAACGGCTATTATTCCCCCTGGCCTGAAGGGATGCCGGATTTCAACAGGATGTTTTACTTGCTGACGTCCCTGGATGTTCAACAGCAGGGAACTGGGGAGGTTTATATCACAATCCGGGCCAAAGATTACTATTTTAATGATCCCGATATCTATGAGGCCGGAGAGAATGAAAAGTGGCTGGCAGCGAAAGCAGAAGAACTGGGAACATCCGATTTGCAGGCTGCCGCCCAGCTGCTTGCCAGCGGCAAGATGGAGGGCATTGAAGGAAGCCATGAATATGAAACAACGCTGGTGGTTAACCTGAACGGGGCAAATCCAAACGGCTATAACCCGCGCTTTCTTTCTAACCAGAGCCGCTATATCGCCTACGATGAACCTTTTGCGGAGTAATAGCGGATTACGGCCACGAAAAGGAGGCCTTTATCAGATAGGGCAAGATAAACTGGGTCGGTTAAATAAAGATAAACTTCGGCCTATCCTATATACTCATTAGGCTAATAATGCAGAGTTTATGGTAATTTTAAATTATGTCTATAATAAGGATCTATCTTGATCACAAAAGCTGTGAATTAGGAAGGAACTGGTAGCATGCAAAATAAATTTATTTTATTTACTATTTTTTGTGTTTTATTGCTTTTTTCGGGATGCTTTGATAATGACTCAGCAAATAATATTGCTGAGTCAAATGACATCAATAATATGGAAAAAGCGTTAGTACCTTCATTAAATGAGCTTCTAACAACTGAGTTAACCGCCAGCTTAGAAAGCATTGGCGTTGACACCAGTGCTCTCACCATGCTGGAGATTGTAGATCCTAAAGCAGATTATCCATCATACTATCTTATTTCTTCAATTGAAGGAATTAAAATATATTTAGATGCGGACAGAAATGTTGTCAGTATCGTAAATTTTGCAGCAGAAGATAATGGCCTATCAGCGCAGGATAATGTTCAAGTATTACTAGATAAGGTTAGTGAGTTGCTTGATTTGGGTGATGACTATATCTGCTCTGATGGTCATACATCCTTTACCTTCACTCGTCAGTATCCTAATGGTCTTAAAAATATATATGAATCTGTCAATGTTCAGGTGAGTTCAGTAGCTCCTGCCGTAACAGTGCTGCGGAGATTCAATATACAGCCTAACCGTATAGAACCTATTCTAACTAAAACAGAAGCTATAAAAGCGGCGGCAGATAATGATCGATATCCAGTAAATAGTATAGAAGTATCGCTGATTTGCTATTGTCCGCTAGATTCAGAATCCGGTGAAGTAAGGCTAGCTTATAACATTCATTATGGTACTGAATCTTGGGTAATAATAGATGCCGAGAATGGTGCTGTATTGGGAATTGATGCTCTAAAATGAAACAAAGAACAGCTTCCAGATAAGTATTACCTGGATGAATATCGGATAATGGAGAGATTCTCTTATTCATACGATGATGATACCGTTTCAAGAAGGAAGTATTAAAACAAAAAACATTGGTTAAATAGCGGGCTGTGCATTGAGAGTACTTAATTATCTTATGAGCAATACCCTTTTCGTGCGTTTTTAACGCATTGGCATATTTTCGTGCTGCATGTTATAATTATCGTACGAGGTGAATTATATGAATGAAACCACAAAAGTTATTACCGCCACTGAACTGAAGACCAATCTGGGTAAATACATCGACTATGTTATTGATGACCACGAGGTTGTGATTACCAAAAACGGCAAAAAAGCCATAAGGATTACCCCTTACATCACAGAAATAGAACGATATTTTATAGTTAAGGAAAATGCGTTAGATTATCAATATGGCGGCAAAAAAGTATCATATGAAGAATTCATGAAGATTTACGAGAAAAGTGAGCTAAGAATGGAATATATCAACGGTGAAATAGTCCTTTTGACGTCCCCCAGCACCTATCACCAGGATATATCCGGGAATTTATATACCCATATGCGATCTTATCTAAAAGGCCAGAATTGCAAGGTTTTCTATGCTCCTTTCGATGTCCATTTCTACAAAAAAGACCTTAAAACACCCGATGTAATGCAGCCGGATTTGCTCATAGTGTGCGATTTGGAGAATAACATCAAGGATAACGACCGATACATGGGCACACCCACTCTTTGCGTTGAAATTTTATCAAAGAGCACCCGTTCCAAGGATATGGTAGATAAGCTCAATACTTATATGTTATCTGGTGTCAGGGAATTCTGGATTGTCGATCCCTTTAAACATTCTGTTATGGTGTATGGCTTTAAGGATTTAGAAATTGACGAGTATGCCACTTGTAAACTCGGGGATACTCTAACATCGTATTTTTTTGAGGGTTTAGAGATTCCGATAAGTGAAGTATTCGAGTCTTAATACGGTTTGTCCAGGGACGGGGTTGTTATTGTTTCTAATTTGATAGGGATCTTCAGTTAAGTCGAATTTAATCGTCAAGATAGTTAATTGCATATAAATATATGCCGTTTTTTTGATACACTAAAACAAACGATAGCAAGGTATATACAACCCGCTGGTTCATAATGAGCGTCATTGGGAACTGATAAAACAAATATGGTGCGATGGGATAGCTAGTTTAAGCCCAATAATTAAGCCCAAGAAAATGCATGGAAGCACTGCACTCCATTGTTATGTGTTATGCGATTAAACGTGGTTAAAAGGTTTAAGTCCAACCCATATAAATTGAGAGACGTTCTCCTTGGTTTTCGAATGTTAAAAAGTAGGTGACTCATTGAAAATCATACATACATCCGACTGGCATATCGGGCGCTCCCTGTATGGGCGCAAACGGTATGAAGAATTTGAAGCCTTTTTAAATTGGCTGGCTGATTACATAAGAAATGAAGAAATTGAAGCTCTGCTGGTGTCCGGGGATGTATTCGACAATATTGCTCCCAGCAATCGGGCCCAGGAGCTGTATTACCGGTTTCTGTGCCGGGTGGCGGACTCGCCTTGCCGCCATGTGGTGGTGACGGGGGGTAACCATGATTCCCCCTCATTCCTCAATGCACCCCGGGAGGTACTGCGTTATCTTAATGTTCACATCATCGGCAGTGTGCCGGAATCCATAACTGATGAGGTTATTGTCCTGTCGGATGAAAATGGGGCTCCGGAACTTATTATCTGCGCGGTTCCTTATCTGCGGGACCGGGATGTGCGCAGAGCCGAAGCCGGGGAAAGTTACGAGGAAAAAGGCCGCAAGCTGATCGAGGGAATTCGGAGTCACTATGCCAGTGTCTGCCAGGAGGCGGAAGGGATTCGCCGGCAGTTTGATAAACAGATTCCGATTATAGCCATGGGGCATCTGTTTACCGCCGGCGGGCAGACCATCGACTCTGACGGGGTACGGGATCTATATGTGGGGTCCCTGGCCCATGTTGACAAAGATATTTTCCCAGACTGTATTGATTATTTGGCCCTGGGACATTTGCATATACCTCAGAAAGTGGGGGGCTCTGACTTTATGCGCTATTCCGGTTCTCCCATTCCCATGGGTTTTGGGGAAGCCAGGCAAGAAAAAGTCCTGTGCAGAATTGAATTTGATAATGGACAAGCCATTGTCACAGATATTTCTATTCCCAGGTTTCAAAACCTGGAAAGCATAAAAGGGGATTGGGATCATCTCACCTCCCGTCTGGAAGAGCTGAAAATTCTAAACACCAGCACTCTTGTGGATCTTATCTATACCGGAGAACAGATTGTAGGGGATCTGCGGGATCGTCTGGATGAGCTTACCGCCGGCACTAACCTGGAGATCTTAAGAATCAAAAATGAGCGGGTACTTGAGAATGCGGTGATTAGTTCCGGCGAGGAGACTCTCGCTGACTTGAGTATTAATGAGGTTTTTAAACGCTGCCTGGATTCCCATCAAATTCCGCTGGAGCAGCAGAACGATCTCCTCAATACCTATAGTGAAGCAATATCGATGGTTCAGGAAGAGAACCCTGGATTGGAAACGGAGGCATAAGATGAAGATACTTAATGTTCGCTTCCAAAACCTGAACTCCCTGACGGGCTTGTGGAGTATTGATTTTACCCATCCGGCTTATACCTCCGATGGGATTTTTGCCATCACCGGGCCTACCGGAGCCGGCAAGACCACTATTTTGGACGCCATCTGCCTGGCCCTTTATGGGCGAACTCCCCGCCTTACCCGGGTAACAAAAAGTACCAACGAATTAATGTCCCGCATGACCGGAAAATGTTTTGCCGAAGTCTGCTTTGAAACTCAGTCCGGTGTCTATCGCTGCCATTGGAGTCAGCATAGGGCCCGCAATAAGGCAGACGGCGAACTGCAAGTGCCCCGGCATGAGCTTTGCCATGCGGATACCGGTGAAATATTGGAATCCCGACTGCGTGAGGTTGCAGATAAAATTGAGACCTTGACCGGTATGGATTATGACCGCTTCACTCGTTCCATGCTATTGGCCCAGGGGGGATTTGCCGCCTTTTTGCAGGCTCCTTCCAACGAACGGGCTCCCATCCTGGAACAGATTACCGGAACTGATATTTACAGCCGCATCTCCATTAAAGTACATGAGCGCCGGGCAGAAGAAGCAAGAAGACTTGACATACTTAAGGAAAGTGCCGCCGGAATAAGATTACTGGCCGATGAGGCCAGACAGGAATTACAGTCCAGTCTGGAAAACCAGCTGTCCCTGGAGCCCCAGCTGATAGAGAAACGAGATGCTGCCAGAAAAGCCATGCTCTGGTTGAAGGGTATGGCCCAACAGGAACAGGATCTGGAAAAATTGCAGGTAAAAAACATGGAGCTTGAACAGCGGGTGGATTTGTTCAAACCTGAATTGGAAAGGCTGAATAAAGCCGGCCGGGCTAAAGAACTTGATGGGTATTATGCCAAAATAACCGGTAAGCGGGATGAGCAGCAGGGGGAGCTTAAGGAATTGGCTAATATGCAGGAAAGATTCCCGATAGCCGAAGATATCCTTAACAATAGTATGATTTTCCGCAGTTCCGCCAAGGACCTGCTTGATGAAGCCCAGCAAAAACAAAAGCAGGAAATGATGGTCATTAAGACCGTCCGGGAGTTGGATCTCACTATTGAACATAGGGGCAACCAGGTTGCAACTTTGGAGAAAGGTATTTCCGACTCGGAAAAGGTCTTTAATAATACTAACAACCGCATTCTGGATATTGAAATTTTACTGGGGCAACACCGGGAAAAGCTGGATGAGATTCAACAATATCTTGACAACAATAGGGTTGATGCCAGTTTAATCGAGAATCTGGCCGCCATTAAGCAGATCTTCAGTAATCTAAAGGATATAGATAGTCAGTACCGTGAGGCTCAAGGCAAATTAACCAGGGCTGCCGGGCTTATCGCTGAAGGCAGAGCAGCCCTTACAGCACTTGATTCAGCATATAATGAAATGACTATTCAGACCAGGGAATCTATTGATAGGCATGAGTCAATGCTGGAAGCTATTAAAATATTACTGGAAAATCGTGAAATTGGGAATTGGCGTTATGAACTGGATGCCCTGAAAGATAGAAAACATATTATGGAAAAGCTACAGCAGAGTCAGCAAATAATAATCAATACCAGGAAGTCTCGGCAAGAAACAGTTATTCAGCGGAACCAGCTCCTGGGGGGGCAATCTGCTTTAAGGGAAAATATCCAATTGGATGAAGGCCGCCAGCTGCAGTTGGAAAGGGAAGTCAAGCATCTGGAAATTCAGCTGGATCTGTTGAAGCGTATTCAAAGTCTGGAGGAGCAGCGGACGGCTTTGCAAGACGGCCAGGCCTGCCCTCTATGCGGTTCAATTGATCATCCCTATGCCCAGGGGAATATTCCTGTGCACAATGAAACCGAGTCTTCCCTTAATAAATCCAGAAAGGAACTGAAGTTTTTAAGAGATAATTTATCCTATTTAAGGATTAAACACGCTGAAATGGGCAAAGACCTGCAACAGTTGGATAATAATGAGGCGGAATTAAAAATAGTTTTGGCTCAGGAAAACAGCACCAGGGCCGATTTCCTTAAGCAGCTTAATATTGCTGGGGTGGCTGAGATGGATGACGTCCTGTCGGATATTATTTCCAGGGAAATGATAAAGATTGAAGCTCATATTGTCAAATATATTCAGTTGATTGCTGCCGTTGAGCAAAAAAGCAAAGAAGAAAAACAAGCTTTGCAAGAGTTGGAACGGCTTAATAAATCCCTTGCCGATGCGGAAAAGAAACGTGACAAATGCCATTATGACCTGAAGATAGCTCAAAACGAATATGGTTTGACGGAAAAACAAGCCGCATCATTAAAACTGCAATATGACCAGTCCTATGAAAAAGCCCGCCTCCTGGTTGAGCCATATGGTATAGATGATCTTGCTATCATCAATCTGGATTTCCATCTTAAAAATTTCACCGGGCGCCTGAATAAATGGCAAGCCCGGCAGGCCGAAAAAGAAGACCAGAAGAAATTTATTAACTCCAGCGAAATTGAGCTGGTCAAACAGCAAACCCTCCAGGATAAATTAGCGGAGGAATTGCAAATTAAGCGCCGGGATTTGGAAGCCAGGCAGAGTGAATTAAGACAAATAAACCTTAAGCGGCAGGATCTCTTTGGCGATAAAAGGCCGGATGATGAGGAGCAACGGCTGCTCCAGGATGTGCAATATGCGGAAAGTGAACTGGAAAGAGCCACTGATAAGCTGCGCACTGCCGAACAGGAACTAAAAAATCTCCAAGAGAAAATCTCCGCAATCAACACATCAACCCAAACCAGAGCCGGAGAACTGGCTCAAATGGAACAAACGTGGCTTACCCGCCTCTACCGGTTGGGTTTGGCAGATGAGGCTGATTATCGTGATTCGTGCCTGGATGAGCCAGAGTATATGGAATTGCAAAATACGGCTGAGAATTTAAAAAAGGAACAACTGGAAGTTTCGGCCCTGATACAGGATAAAATAACAACTCTGAATAATGAGCGGGAAAAATTTGTAACTGATCAGCCATACGGTGAATTGGAAAAAGATTTTTCCTCCTGCGAAGCGGCTATTGCCGGCATCCAGCAGGAAATAGGTGCTCTCAAGCAGCGCCTGGGCGAAGATGAACAAGCCCGCCAAAGCCAAAAAGAAATGATAAATAATATTGCTTTACAAACCAAAGAACTCTCACGCTGGAGTGCCCTCCATGAACTTATTGGATCTGCTGACGGGAAGAAATACCGTAACTTTGCTCAAGGGCTTACCTTTCAGACCATGATTGCTTATGCCAATCAGCAATTAGCCAAAATGACCGACCGTTATCTTCTGGCAACTGACCACTCCGAGCTATTGGGTTTGAATGTTATAGATAATTACCAGGCCGGTGAGATTCGATCAACCAAGAACTTATCCGGGGGCGAGAGCTTTATTGTGAGCTTGGCATTGGCTCTGGGGCTTTCCCGTATGGCCAGCCACAATGTTCGCATTGACTCCTTTTTCCTGGACGAAGGCTTTGGCAGCCTGGATGAATATGCTCTGGACACTGCGTTGGAAACCTTGGCCGGGCTGCACCAGGATGGCAAACTTATAGGGATCATTTCCCATGTTCCTGCTCTCAAGGAGCGGATCAGCACCCAAATACAAGTTATCCCTCAGACCGGCGGACGCAGCATTATAGTGGGCCCCGGTTGTGAAAAAGTAACCGGGGACATTTAGAACCAAGGGCAGGGCAAGGGACCTGTCCCCATATTTCCTTTGAGAAAGGCGGTGAACGTCTTGAACTGGCAGGGTCACAGGATTAACAAATCAAAGCTGTTTAAGCCGGTTACCCCCTATTATGTTACAGTTTTTACCCAGGGACATGAGAAACTGTTTTCAGATTATGCCGCCTGCTCCATGCTGGTGAATGTTTTGACATATAATCGTTTTGCCCTGGATTACCGTGTGCTCGGGTTTGTCATCATGCCCGATCATTTGCACATCATTTTTCTGCCCGGGAAGGTGCCTATTTCACAGGTAATTATGAAAAATACCGCGAATTTCAACCGCTATTATCAGCTTATACAAAAGGGGATTACCGTGTGGGAAAAGGATTACTACCAATTGCCGATTGCAGATGAAGAGATGCTTATTGCTGTACAAAAACATATACATACCAATCCCACCAGAAACCAATTGGTAGCTGAACCCCGATTATACAATTTCTCCAGCTACGGTTTCTACCAGGAAAATGACCCGCAGAAATTCCAGTTGCTGCTGGACCAGATTGAAGATATGGGCTGAACACATCTACCGAGTCGGGAGTATCACTCATTACCTCAAGCCCACAATTTATTGACAGACCCCACCAGAGTACAATACCAATAATTGGCAGTTAGTCAATTACTTTTCTTTCTATATTAAAATCGCCCAGAACCATGGAGTGGTCTTTTTGAATAGTTCTTATCAATGTGTTATCATCCAGCCAGCAGTATTCACCATAAAATTCAGAACTATTAACTTCTTCAATAATTTGAGACACGCCATTACATGATATCACTTTCAAGAAACCATTCTCTTCTACTAGGCATCTCTTTGAGTCGGGTGAAAAATTGGGTCTATAAATATCATTATAATTAATAGCATAATGATATATTTCATTTCTATCAATATCATAGGCTAACGTATTATTACCATCAGAAAAAATTGCTCTTATGCTATCCACATAATACAAATTGTATGAAGAACCTACACTGGTTTTTTTTACTGGTTGATTGTTATTGTATTCATATATATTTCCACTACTGTAATATAATATTTGGTTTCCAACAAAAGATATTATACTACCGCTAATGTTTAATGTTTTCAGGTTATAGTTTGTTTTTGCAGTCAATAAGTATGTATTATCTGCCTGAAACAGAATATCTCCACTATTTGATACTAATATACTTTTTATTTCCCTATGGTTAATATGTATTTCTTTTATCTTCTCAGTTTGAGTGTTAAAAATAATTATTCTATCAGTATCTACCAGGGAAAAAAAATTTGAATTAGGTGACCAAGTACCTTTGGATGTATTAATATTATTCTGAGATAAGATTTTCAGTTTATTCTCCAGCATATCAAAGTAATATACATTATGTTTCTTATTAGTATTGGTATCACTATTGTTTATTATTACTTTTGAGCCTTCTTTATTGAATAAAAAAAATGTGCATATATCTCCCTGGACATAATGAGCATCGATATCCCTAAGATTTAGAGCATTATCAATTTG
>CAZCTN010000022.1:0-51099 GCA_964501655.1 uncultured Syntrophomonas sp. | reverse complement strand
TACTATTATCTTAGTTCAAGTTCTGATTTTTGGAGTTATGCAAGATTCTCTATATAGATCTAAGTGAATTAGCTGCATTTCTTATTTCCGCATTGTATGCCGGAGGGGTTAAATATTCCCTTTGCAGTTCATCCACGCGCACCACTGCATCCTCGATTTTTTTTATCAATGCCGCCTGCAATTGCTCCAAAATCCGAAGTCGCTCTTTCTCTGCTTCAAGAACGCCGGCCATTTTTATATAGCGGGCAAGTTTGCTGTTTGCTGCTTCCAGGTGGATATTTTGTTCTTTCAATTCTATTTCGCTTTGTTTGATGGCGGTTATATCCTGGAATACAACGGTAAAACCCACCCGGTTGGCTCCTAAAATAATTGGCGATATGCTCAATAGATAGTAAGTATTCTCCAGAGGTAAATGGAATTCACTTTGCCAGGCATCTGCTATTTCGTTTATATCCCCGGGAAAAGGCCTGAAAGGGTCTTGGGTTTTTCTTTCCAATTCTATTATAGCCTCGGAAAACACTTCTGCATCATTGCACATTCCCCTTAATCTTTCAGGATGATTTACATCTACAATATTACCTTTGTAGTCCACCACCAGAATAAGATCATCAACGGCGGTAAAAATAGCTTGGAGGTCTGTTGACGAACCAAAACGGAGCGCTTTCCCGGGTGCCTTCAATAAAAAGACTATGGCAGAGGTTATCACGGTAATGGTACATAATATGAGCAATATCACCCCGGCTGTTCTAAAACCCTTTTCCAAAGGCAAATCAAGGATTACCGTGTCCATTAACAGGCAAAACCCGCCGGCCAGTGCCAACCCGGACCATATATGCAGCCATTGGGTAAAAAAACCGGGCCGGTGCCGCACATGGATAAAAATGTTTACCGCACAGATCGCGATCATAATTATCAACAGCAAAGCGGTCACTATCAAAGTGCTTGCCGTTAATATCCGCATAATCTTCCCACTCTCCTCCAAACACGGGGACTTCTTGACCGGTTATCCTTTCGTGCTAATCCCGCAATTCAATTCCGGCCCTCTTCATCAAAGGTATCTGGCATCAATACATCCTCTCCACGAAAACAACATGCCCATATAAACCACTACTATCCCGGCTAAAAACCGCAATGGAATTTGGTCTAATGTCAATTATATCTGTACTATAATTAAAACCTCTTTTCGCAGCAGAATCAAGCCAGTTAACTTTATTCCCCAGGCACAAGATATAAAGCTTGGAAACTGCTGCTTCCTGTGCTCTAGCAGCACAATACGCAACCATGGAAGAAGAGAATCGTACCCTGAGGATGGAAGCAGTCAAATGGCGGATGGAACGTGATATGCTAAAAAAAGCAACGGCCTAGTGTGTAATTCCAAGAACAAAGTAAGTGGTGCAATCCTGCAGTACAGGGTTTTCAATAAAATCAGCGGCGCTTTTATGGCTAAACAGGGTGGCTGCACCCGCCCCGCGCTCCTGCATATAGTACAGAACGGCGCACAGCGTCTCGGGTGAATCCAGGTTTTCATTGGGCATCCTTTTTATTCTTTCCAGGTCGTTATCAAGAATTGCTTTTTGAGTATCCTCATCCCTTATCTTTGCTTCTTCGATGGGCAGGCCATGTGAGAAATCGATGGAACCGACGACCAGACATTTTTTGTTTTGGGCTATACTGTTGAGTAGCAGGGCGATATCTTCTGACTGTTCCAGGGTTACCTGCCGGGTCAAAAGCATTGCAGCCACCTTTACATCAGGCAGGTAATACTTAATATATGGAACCAGGCTTGAGACCGCATGGTCGTTTTGCAGAATGTCATCATTGATTCTGGCCTCCAGCGTTTTGCAGGCCATAATTTCAGAGACTGCATCCTCATCACATTCAACTGTCCCAAATTCAGTCATCCAACTGCAGGCAGTAGTGCTGACATCGGCCCCCTCACCTTGGTGATTAGGCCCTAATAGTATGACTGTATCGTATCTTTCCCCGGTTTGAGCTGCTGTTTTAAAGAATGATGCGATCAACTCTCCAGCCAAGAGATGGTGGGGGACTACCCCGGCGGAAAGCATCTTGGCTTCATAGGTTTTTGCCCTTGCGGTATGGGCTGAAAAGTCACCGGCTTCAAAATAAAGGCAATCAAGCTGCTTTATATATCCAGTACCGGAGGCAGTTGTAACTGTATCAGCCCGTAATTTACTGATCGGGGGTGAGCAGCCGGATACTGTAAGAAGGATCAGTACTGCCAATATAGCTGCTGTTTTTTTACTCACCGATCGTGACATCCTTCCTCACACTCATTCCCCACGCTGCGGTTTCGGTATGCTTGATATACGCACTGTCCGCAATGAAGGTTCCGGTAAGAACTGCCCTGGCGTAGTAGACAACAGGCGCCTGCTTTTTGGAATTGTAATACCTGCTGTCTTTATCGATATTGATAACTGAAAAACTGATTTTTTGTCCCTCTATCTCTTCCGTCCACCAGTTATAATCCCAGCTGCCCTTACTGGAAACATAGCGCATGCCCGATGGAATGTATTCCGACAGCTCATACCATCCTTTGGGGGCGTCCTCGCTAAAGGTAGGTATTAAGGTGATTTTTACCAGGGAAGACTGGGTGATAGATGTTCCGTCTACAGGCTCAATGATCTTTTGAAGCGAAACAAAGTTGGAATCCTCGTCGACTACATCTGCGGCACTGCCGGTGAATGTGGCACAGACTCCGGCATCTCCGCTGACTGGGTTGAACTTGGCTGCTTTCAATTCCTCGGCAGTCATGTCCAGTATGCAGGCCTGGTTTTTCTCAATAATTACGGTTTTAAGCGATCCGTTTTCCATATAGCTGAAGGCGGCTTCAACTCCATCAGACTCAGGTTTTTCACGTACATAGGCAAGCCGTTCCAGACAGGTGGTCACCTCATCGGATGAATTGGCAATGATATATCGCAGCATGCCATCCAGGTCGTCCCGGTCGGTTTTCATCGCTGTAAGCGCGGCGATAGCGGTGCATTCGATATCGGTATCTCTGCTTTCTCCGCTGTTTAAATAGACCCATGGATCGTTTTTGGTGATAAGCGGGGCAGCTATCTGGTCATAGTATTTACCTGCGTTATCACGGTCTCCTATAAACGCCAGCCCTGCAGTCAGATAAAGTTTTTCCTGCAAGCTAAACGATTTCTCATTTTCCAGCAGATAGCGAACATCAATCAGAACCGGTTCCCGCAGGGCCGCCAGTCCCATATATGCAGCCGCTATATCCGTCGGCTGTGACTTTTTGTTGTTGATGACACTATTCAAATAAGCGGCGGCAGCAGTGGTGTTAAGATATTCGGGCGCTGCTGCGCACAGCCTGGCGGTAAGTTCGGCCTGAGGTTCACCATAGTCAAGCAGTTTAACGCCTCCGGTATAGTCTTGAAGAGAACCCGGTTCCAGCTCCTGGGTCTGGACTCCGTAAAAATAATAGGACAGGTCTTTTCCGTAAAGTTCCTTTAACAGCTTCTGGGCTGCGGCTCGGCTGGCACGGATGTCGGCCCGTACACCGTAGCCAGAGGCCAGGCTCTGCAGGCACTCGTTATACAGCGAGCGGGATTGGTCAAAGAAGACCAGTGTAACCGGAGATCGCAAGGCGTCGATATCAATCCCGTCTGCCAGGGAAAAGGTCTTTATGACTGGTATTTCCAGCGCACTGCCCACAACCCGGAAGCTCTTTTCGATGCTGTCAGTGCCTGCGGCGGATTTTGCCGTAACTGTAAGGGTGTAGTCTCCCTCCGGCCCCGTTCCCAAATTAAGGTTTACATATTCCTGTGCTTTTCCGATTCCGGCAAAGTCCTTTTTGGTACCGTCCGGATAGCGGAGCACCGCATTGAACTCAATCTCGCTGCTGCTCTTGAGGGCTGTGCCAAACCCGCGAACGGCAGCCGCCAGGTTGTCTTCCTTGATAAACACCTTATTTATCAGCAGGTCGGCAAAAAACGGCTGAGTGGTTTTGATATCCATACGGCTGTTACCGGCATAAACGCCATTGGACACAGCCAGCGCAGTCACACGCCATGCAGTCAGGTTGTCGGGAAGACTGAAGGTCAGAGAGGCATGCCCCTGTTTATCTGTAGTTGCGGTAAGAAATGCGGCGGTATCAAGAAAATTCTTGCGGATATAATCCGAACCGCCCTCGCCTCCTCCTTCAGCTATAGATGACCCGCTGAAATCATGCTGGACATAAGAAGAATAAGTGGTGACCTGCGGATAAAAATACCGGGAATAAATTTCTCCCAGCGGGTCTGCATTTTGATCGGCTACCGCAAAAGCGGCTTCATCAACAACACTTACGCACACGGCAGCTCCTTTTACCGGGTTTTGATTTTTATCAGTGACATTGATGTCCAAATGGACTTCACTGCCTGGGGGAAAGCTGTCCCCGTCCGGGACCGTGGTAACAGTGAGCTGCATTTCTTCGGGATCATAAGCAAAAAAGTCTTTTGAAACCGGGAAGATATTTTTTCCGTCAAAGTAAGCTCCACAAATGGAAACATTGGGAATGTCAGCCTGGTCAAATGTGTAGTTGAAACTTGTCCCCTCGGTTGTTTTATAGTCTCCCAGGCTGTTCTGGACGACTGCATAGAGCAGCCTGCCTTTATTGAGTGCGGGATGGCTGTTTTCAAGCAGTTTGATGTTGACCGTATCACCGACCGAAAAACCCTCGGAGTCCTGATGGGAAAAGGTGTAATACTTGATATCGGACTGGTTGGGATACATATTGCCGTAAAAGTCGACCTGATCACTGATAGCGCTTCCGCGTGTATCGGCACACTCGATCAGGGCATAGTAATAGTGCTCGCTGGTGTTGCTGTAGCCGAGCTTATCAAAAAGCAGGCTGCCGTTTTCTGTGATTCCGGTCCGCGTTTCTACCTGCTTTTCAGATTTTACATATCGATATTTAGGTATAGTAACCTTGTTGATATAGTCGTAGTAGGTGCCTTCCTGAATCCTGTTCCAGGTTACTTCGAAAATCTTAACTGTGACAGGTATATCGACACTCGCCCCTTTGATACGCTCATAATTGTCCGTGTAAATGTCATTCCCGTTTTTAAGTGAACTAATGTCGATGCGGTTGGTATTCACGTTTATGGAGAAGCCATCGGGATTCTCTTTCAAAGTGCTTTGTATCATGGTATCCCTGGGGAACACTATGACAGAACCAGCCGTGCTGGATTGGGCATCCTCTGCGCCCGCTGTATTGATTGAGTAGTAAAGGGACTCCGGATGCCACGAGCTCCTGGTATCTTTGAACTCCAGGCGGCTTTGAAACATCCCGTTTTCATCGCTGTTAATTCTCAGGTTTTCGTCTATTCCACCGCCGTTGTACACGTCAAACGGCATATTCCCTGCAGGAGTCCCATCGAAAAATGATGCCATACCGGTCAGGTTTATCGGCTCCCAGGCAAAATAGGCCGGTTTATCGGTACTGGCCTCAATTAAATAGGAAGGTTTAACATACTCTCCTACGATAATATTGGTGTTACAATAGACTGTATTATCTGAGATCAATTTCAGGCTGTAATAACCGGAAGCCAGACCTGAAATAGCAATTTTCCCCGAAAAAGCACCAGAATCATCCAGGCTTACCTTGATTTTTTGGGGTGTCTGGTCATATGCCCCTATATCCAGCTGCAGTTCAGCCTCCCCGGGTGAATTTGATTTCCCGTCCTTGGGCAGGACGATTCCCCATATGGATACGGTATCGGTGGGCTGGTATTTTTCCCGGTCGGTATAAATATAGGTGTAATACTGCTCATCGACCTTTCTCGAATCATCGGGCTCGGTTAGACTGAGCTCGGCTGCGAAGGGTAGTCCTGCACCTTTAATCGTCAGCGAATTAAAGCTGTCCGCATCAAGTTCCGGCGTGTCGATACGTGCGGTACCGTCAGCAGCAGTCTTTGAACTTATTCCGTTAATTTCTGCCCGTACCCCCTCAACCGGAGAAGAACTGCCCGTGTCATTTACCCAGACCAGTTCAGCACCGTTGACGGACATGACATACACGGCATAAGGGTGAATCTGAAGAAATTTCTGTATGTGCCCCGTCTTGTCACCGGCAGTATTGTCCTCTGCGGCATCTATTAGATAATGGCCTTCGGGAAGCTTTTCCGGCAAAACAATATATGCAGGCGACCAGGTTTGCTGAGGATTTTCTCTTTTGATTTCAGTTGTAAAATCCCATATCTGCTCCAAACTATCCGATGAAGCGAAATAATCGTTTTCATAACCCAGCTGTTCGTTTATATAATCATGTCTTGCCTTAAGGGCCTTTAAATAGGAGCCGGAATCGGAAAACTTAAATACCCGTACTCTGAGATCGGTTCCATTGTAGTGCTCGCTGGCCCTGACCTCTATGACCGGAGTGACATTGGGGGCGAAGGTCTCCGCCGCTTCTCCGTTTATGTATAGATAGTCGCTGTTGGGGGTGGTTTCATTGGTTCGAAAGGAAAAAGTATAATCCTCGCCTAAAAGCTCACCGCCCGATGACTTCAGCCCCTTATCGATGGTAACCTTATAGAGGGTGTTGGGTTGAAGACCATCTGGGATAAAAACCCAGGTCTTTCCGTGTTTTTCATATTTTCCGGCAGTAGATGGTTCAATCCTAAAGCTGTTCTGGAAATCTGCGACATCCAGGTACGATAAGCTGATTTCTATTCCAGTGTTTACAGGAACTCTTTTGCTTTTATCGGCGGGAAGGGTCTGAGTTATCCGAAAGATATTCTCAGTCTGGAAAGCCCATGAATAAGATTTAACCGTATCAGTCTGGGTAAAACTTATAATGGAATCGGGTTCCAGCTCCTCATCAAAATTCAAAACATATTCATTCCCGGACTGGTGTTTAAGTGCATAGTTGGCTAACGGTGTTACCGCAATGCTATTTCTGACTGCTTGTTCGTTCATATGTTCCGAGCAGGTAAGCAGAAACCCCGTATCGATTTTCACTCCATGCCCGGTAGTATTCAAAGCGCTTACTTCAACAACCGTTCCCGAAGTCGAATCTGCCCTTGAAGCTGTAAAGTAATAGACCGCCAGCCCCGCTGCCGCCACGGCTACTAAGGCAAGGGCAATACACAGTTTTTTGTTCATAACAATTTTATTAAACATAGGATTTAATTTCTCCCCTCCGACTTATTTTTCATCCTTTGCTGACTAACCCTTCGTGAACGGTGGTTTTTGTATTTTCTCCCGTATACCAACATATACGCAAGCTGGTTAATATTTCTTCCATGCAAGAGATTTAACGGTAAATTTTATATTAATTTATTATTTGACCCCGACCTAAGGTCGGGGTTTATACTTAACTTGAGGTGGGATGCAAATGGAAAAGTCTTTAAAGATCGGTGAATTTGCACAAGTAACCGGGGTTACTGTTAAAACGGTGCTTCATTATCACAAGTTTGGTCTACTGTCGGAAGCGAAACGCTCATCAGGGGGTTATCGACTGTACGGAGCGGCGGAATTGAACCGCATGCGTTCCATCAGACGTCTGAAGAATCTAGGTTTAAGCCTGGAGCAAATCAAGGAGGTACTGGGCGAACCTGAAGACCAGATTTCTTTCCGTTCGATTCTGCTTACATTGCAGGATGAACTGCTGGCTCAGATCAGAGCTATGCAGGAACGGGTGGAGATGATCCGGAAGCTGCTTGATGAAGCCCCGGATGATACTCCTTCTTTTAAGAAGGTAATGGAGATACTTGGACCGGAGGCTCAGGAAAAGTTCCAGGAAATTTGCCCGGAGATCTATGAACAGGAACGTAAACTCTACGAGGTTTTTGATGACTTACAGTGGGGTATCGATTATGAGGATATACTGCGTGAGGTAGCGGAGTATTTCCGCGATAACCCCGATCAATACCAGCGATCACTGGATTATGGATCAAGACTGGCCGCTATTGCCGACCTTCCGCCAGATTCCACATTGGTTAAGGAACTAGCCCGGGACTATGCCGGGTATTTAATAGAATTACCCTTCTTTGCCCCGTTTTTAAACCAGGAACCAGGCATGAAACCATCCCTGGAAGTATTATTCTCGGATATGGTTGCGGAAGTTTATTCCCCGTCCCAGATGAAGATGCTTAAACTCCTGGGTGAATATCTGGAAGATGCCAAAGAGGCCGTCAAAAGGGGTGATTAACGTGCCTTCCCATGAGAAGCTCCTATTCAGCAATACCAGAAGCAACCAATCAATGAGGAGTCTATTATATGCGTTGCTGGTTATGATGGCAGTGGAATCGATAGTTGCCGTATTTATCATTCGTATTCTGACCGGCAGCATGACAAGCTTTCTGATTATCTCCGCAGCTTACGTATCAGTGGGGGCGTTCCTGGTCTTTTATTGGATTGTGCCGCTTCTGTGTTCAGCTCATAAACTGGATGAAAAGGTCTTTGTCATCTGTCTGGGCAAGTACTTTAAGACCGTGGTCCCACGGAAGATGATAGAGAGAATCGAGCCGGTATCGATACAAGTCACCCGCAAAGAACCAATGGGCTATTACCTCTACAGGAAGGAAGAGAACCTTTACTGCCTGGCTAAAAACCAGTCGGTATATAGGATTGCCTTAAATAGGCCGCTGCTGGTTAAAGCCGTCTCCGAAGACAACCCAAAAAACAAACAGGGCATGGTTACCGCTATTTTTATCGACGTTGACGATGCGAAGACCTTCGATAAAGCACTTAAAACCTATATAGCCAGGGAAACAATACAGCAAGAACCCAAGGTACAAGATAAAGCCCGGGAACACAACCATAACCACATCAGGCTTATGCCTGCCCCCATCCAGGCTCGCACCGGAGAATCTCGATTGGAACTTCGGAATATATCCTACCAGTACGGGGATTACAAAGCCGTCGACAGCCTGAGCTTAACCGTTGAAAATGGCGAGATCTTTGCCCTTTTGGGACCTAATGGTGCCGGCAAATCCACTACCTTGAAAATGCTGACCGGACTCTTAAAACCTAAGACCGGTCATATCCTGCTCGACGGGCAGGATATCTGGATGAAAGGCAATGAATCAATTCGCAATCAGATCGGCTATGTACCCGACCAGCCGATCCTTTATACCAAACTCACGGCCAAAGAGCATCTTTACTACAGTGGAAAAATGCTGGGTCTGGAGGAATCTGTTTTAATGGAACGGATCGACTACCTCCTGGAGTTGTTTGATCTTACGCCCTACCAGGAGCAGATGATCGAAACCTATTCTCAAGGGATGCAGAGGAAGGCCTCGATGTGTCTGGCCCTGCTTAACGATCCCCAACTGTTGATTGTGGATGAATTGACCAATGCCTACGATGCCAAAACCATCGCCGTAATTAAGCAGATCTTCAAAGAGAGGAAAGCCGCGGGAAAACCCGTGCTTTTCTCCGGGCATGTTATGGCCGTTATGGAGGAATTGGCCGATTATATAGTAATCCTCCAAAAAGGTATCAGTCAGGCTGCCGGAACCATGGCGGAACTAACTACTAAATACGGTGGCAGCAATCTGGAAGACCTCTTCCTGGAATTAACCGATGCCCAGGCAAACTGTTAGGAGGAATAACGTGACTACCATCACTTTGCTCAAGATGAGAGCCAGACAGGGAATCAACAGCCAGTTTATCTTTGGTAAATTAGGCTGGGTTGTTATGCTGTTTGAATTTAGCGGATTGGTTACGATTATTTACGCGGTAATGCATGGCTATTTTTATACCCGGGATACTGCGTTGGTATTTCTTCTGGCTTTTATCAATTTACTGGGTTCTGACTACTTATCGGCTGAGAAGTATTTATCCGGCCCGGAAAACCGCTATGATTTGCTGACGGGGATTTCGGCTCAGGAGATAATCCGGGCCATTTATGGGCAGGTTATTTGGAACAGTTTAAGAGTGATCTCCTTATTTCCTGTGATTATAATCGCTGTCAATAAAGCCCTTCCGCCCTGGCTGATCCTGTTAAGCTTTTTATCCTTTCCTGCTGCCGCAGCATTGCTGGCCTGTTTGTTTAATATACTGATTAAAAGGTACCTGAAGCGAATTGCTGGTATGTTTTATCTTCTGTTCTCACTGGTATGGGCCGGGTCAATTGCAGCCATTCTCTATTTACTATTTAACCACAATAAACTTTCTCCGGTTCTACTAAGCAATCGTGGCCTATTACTTTTCCTTCTTTTACTGGCCGCCTTCGCTATGGTTATCCTGTACTTTTCCCCAGCCCTGGCTGGCTTATGGAAGAATGCATATTTGCTAAGCGATTCGATCACCCAAACGATACTCTTCAAGAAATTTCATCTGCTCTCACGCTTATTTGCCAACTCATTTACGGTTAAGGAATGGGTTTTGCTGTGGCGCAATCCGGTTACCCTGTTACGTCTGACGGTTTGGGCCGCACTGGTGGTCATCTGCAGTCTGACATCACTTAAATCATATTTACATGATCCTACTCTGTTTCTGGTAATATCATTGGGTGTATGGCTTTTCTGCTTTGCCGAGATGCCAGCGGCCGCTTGGCAGAATGAAGGTGAACAAAAAGCTTTCTATTGGCTTAGCTGCTTCAACCCGGCTAAATTAATAACCGCTAAAATAGTAGTCTATCTGCCTGTAGCGGTACTGGGCATACTAACAGCACTGTCTTTCGGGTTAGTGGTTCATTTAAGTTTGGGTTTAATACTGCGGCAAGCTGCACTGGTATTCTTGCTGGTTTTATCAGCTGCCATCATAGCACTCGCTGTAGCCTGCCTCGGATATGACGGTACTAAACCAAACTTTGATAATGTAATCTTTGAACAGGTTCCCTGGACAAAAAGCGGGATAGCAGCTGTTGCTGGCGAATTCATCTTCTGCTGCATGGTCTTTTTGCCCTTTCACTGGATCATTCTTTTATCCCTAACCACCCTGGTAATATGCCTTGTTGGTCAGGCCATATGGCTGCGCCGAAGTTACTATACGACTTAACGGCATCATCATTTTTATAAAACCGGCGCGGGACTATCGCGAGATTAAGACCCGCCGTTTTTACTATTAGGCAAATTGCAGCATCCCATGCCTCCTTTCAGCCAGTGGATAATGTGAGCTTTAGGGTTAGGAGGGGCAGTTCTTTCGGCTTACTGGGACTTAACGGGGCGGGCAAAACCAAGTAGCGAATTGTACATTGCCTTTATTCGTTTCTTCCGTACATACTTTTAATTAGGAGAGTTTTTTTGTGAGGGGTCATGAGAAAAGATCCTTAGTTATTGATATAGAGCCGAACTCTAAAGACAAGTTGCTGGCATTGACTCACAAGCGGGAAGAAACAATATCAAAGTTTAAGCCTTCTGGATTTAATCTCCAGAAGGCTTCTCTTTTCCCTGGCTTTTTACTGATACTTCAGAGCTTGAGAGGCAAAGTGTCAAACTGCAAATTGGGTGCTAGGTTGTTGCTGGGCTTTTCCACAAGTGCATGGAAAAAAATGGCTAAGAAAAGGAGGCTGCAGCCTCCCTCTCCATCAAGCAAAAAGCTCATAGAGCTCCTGCCTATCCGCGATTGATTCCTGGCGATGAAACCTTAATTATTTCTTGCTGCCATGCTTAAAAGTATGACAACAGGTACCTTCTGAGGATTCTACTGTGTTTCCCTCAGCGCTTGACCTAACCTCGATTTCATCCGCGTGGCACTCAAAACCCTGATTATGGAGACACTCTTCACACATGCAGCGCATTACCCGTGACATATTTATCACCTCCTTTTGAATTAGATTTCCCTAGCCATGAATTTATTATTTGCTCATTGTGGTTTGGAGGAATTAGGTTTCAGCCGCGACTCATCATGCCCAATTTGCCTGAAGTTCTCAGGGATAATCTGGCCTTTCAGGTTCTGCCTGTTGTTATCACCCGGTGCTGGTTTCTATTTGGCCCCCCAACCAACTTGGACAAAGTAACTTAATCTGGTACCTTAAAACAGAGGGCATAAATGCAAGGCAAAAGGTAGATTTTAAAAAGGGATATAAAGATCTTTGCCTGCCCAAAACAAAACCGATGTTAATCCATGCGCAGCAGATGAGTTTTATCATGATGGATGGAATTTTTTTGGCCCTTGACCTTTACGCAGCGTCATAGTTTATATTGTGTACCAGATCATTTAGCGGCCAATGAGTGATTATAAAACCTAGGGAGGAGGAGAACTTCGACTCAATATTTGAACGATTGCAGAAGCGACCAAAGCATTCATTGATGGGGAAGATATCGAAAGACCGTCCAGGATATTTGGTTAAGAAGGGATGAGTATGGAATATAGCATTAATATGGATAAGCAATATCTTGCAGTTAAAGATATCTCCTAACAAATAATAATGCCCAAATGCTCCTAATTTTGGTTATAATTATACAAGGTAATGTTTACCAGGGGGTTGAAGAGGGCAGCCTTGATTCCGGATTTAAACCCAATAAGCATTGAGAATAGCGAGGAGGGCAGGGCTTATCAGGCCTTAGCTGAGCTGCCGGATCAATTACGGTTGGCTAATACTATCAATATTATCGGCACGAAAAAAAGGGAGATATTAAGAGAGAATATTAATCCCCACCGAGCTGAACTTCCTCAATGGGGATGCTTTTGATATGGACAACAGGTTAAGGATATCAGGATATACCAGGGAGGGGTTAGGATGGCCAAAGGAAGCAAGGTTGAAGCCATCACTAAACGCGGCACTGAAGTAAGAAATTATATAACCCAAAATCCAGAATGTAATGTATCAGATTTGCTGGAAGATGTGAAGTTGACCGAAAACACCTTTTATCAGGTCTTGAACGGGTTAAAGGACGACCGGCAGGTATGTGGTGATACCGGGGAGTACTACATATGCCGGGGAGAAACCCGCCTGACTGTCAATGATATAGAGAAATATTTAGCATCTCCCGAAAAGAAAGAAAAACAGATTCCTAATAAAGCGGAGCGGATGCTGTACCTCTATAATATACTGCACAACGCACTGCCTGATGGAGGTCTGCATTTCGAAAGAATCAGTGACCTATATCTGGAACTCATTTCCCATTATGGTGAAGGCTTTCCGTCAGATACAGGTTTAAAAAGAATGATATATAGGGATTTGGAATCACTGGAAAAAATGGGAATCGGTATCATCCGCCCTTCTCCAAAAGCTCAAAAATACTGTTTAATGCAAGCCTATCTTCCCAAACTGCCGCAGGAAAACGCAGCCATTCTATATGTTTCCATGCTTCTTTTCAAAGGAACTTTGCTGCATCAAGCCATGGATGCTTCTCGCAGTCAGATCGAAAAATCCTTTTTTAAAAGTTCTCCGGAAATAGCTGAACGGATGAAACAAAGGATTCATGTAGTTGGAGATACTCTAAGAGATGCCACAAAATTTGGCGACACTCTAGGCAAACTAATGGTAGCAGTTACCGAAAACATGAGGGTGCGTATGGGATACATCAACAACCAGGGGATTGCTTCATTAAGAACCATTGATCCTCTGGGAATAATTTTTAAACGCTCGGTTTGGTACCTGGTGGCTCGCCTGACGGACTCTGAGGAATATCGAACTTTTAGGGTGGATCAGGTACAACACCTGAACCTTAGAGAAACAGATATATTTGACTATCCCGACCATTTTACTCTTAAAGACCATATTGGTTCCAGCTGGGGAGTATACAATAACGACCAGGTGCAGAAGGTTATCCTGAAGTTTTCACCTTCAGTAGCCATGCGGGTGAAAAATCTCTGTTACCATCCATCTGAACTACTATTGGAAGAACTTGCTGACGGGTCCGTTATCATTCAATATGAGGTGTGCGGATTGGTGGAAATGCAGAGCTGGATTATACAATGGGGCGATACGGTTACAGTACTTGAGCCCCTGGAACTATGCAAACAGATCAAGGAATACGCTCGCCGCGTATATCATCTTTACGAGTAGCTTAGATTAATTAAGATTTAAGCACTACTGCTTTTAAAAACCCAGTTTTGGATATGTTCTGGAATTTATTGAATCTTGTATTTCTTTCCAGGGCACTAATTTAACATTGGTACGGTCGGTACAATCGTTAATGTGATCATGAGCTATAAACACGCCTTCGGAAAAAGGACCGCCGAAATCTACATTACTAACATCGCAGCCGTCTGTTTCCGTTGTCTCATCAATGGTGTCCGTGGCCCCGATGGTAAAGGAAAGAAGATACTTATTGCTTAATCTATCATAAACCTGAAAAGTATTATTTCCTTGGCTGGAGCATATAAGGTACCCTTCCTTCTCGTTTTTCCCATAATATATAGTCATTCCTTCCACATCTGCGGTAAGATGTCCTCCGGCTTCCTTATCGACGGAATCAACCATGGTACGGGTACTGCCGTCACCAGGTTCTGCACCATATTTCCAAACTCCAATGTCTTCTTCGCCAATGTAAAACCATCCTAAATTGTCATCTGCAACACAACCCTCAACTTTACTTCCCACATTAAAAGTTCGAGCCAGACTTCCTTGAATTTGCCCACTGGCCCCATCAAGCAGCCATTGTTGAACGGTGCCGTCTTTCCAGTTGACAAAGAAATAATACTGCCCCGTCACATCACTCAAATACATGCATCCGCCATAAGGATTTTCCTTATCCAATGGTATGCTGCCTATGTTACTGACCAGTCTTGTTTCAGAATCAACCGTATAAAAACTCAGACACATTCCATTTTCATTAACAACGCCGATAAGCGGGAGTTTTTGTTGGCCTAAAAGAAAACCGTAGCGAATATCCAAGTTATTTAAGTGACTTTCGGGATCCAAATACTGGTTTTCTGTTCCGTCCAAATTCCATACGCAAAGTCCACCGTCCTTATCATCCCCAATAATAAGACTGAGCCATTTATTGTCCTGATTTACCCAGATGCATATGTCATCAGCAGTATCACCAATGTGGTGTACTGGATTTGTTTCAACCACTGGTTTGACGATGATTAATGTATTGTGTTTTTGATGATATAGGATATAGCCAATGAATATTAGCCCCAATATAAAAAGTATGCCAAAGAAACAGAATAGTATATGACGCAATCTTAATATATACATAAGAAGCCTCCTAAAGCTTTATCAAAGTTCGGAATAATATTTAAGATGCTGCTAAGGAACTGTAATCCAGTAAGCCATTTAATTAATATGCCAGATGGCTCAGAATGATTACCCTATTATCAAAATGCTTCAGTCTAACCTGGTGGGCCATAGATCATGTCTAACGGTTGATTTGACCGGAGCAAAGCATGCTCCCAAGGATAGGCGCAGGTTAAACTAGCTGCTGGTCTATGTCTGGCTTCTATATAGTTTCAGATTATGACGGGGCATACATATCAAGTATTACGCTATGACTAAAATCTCATGGTATATTTCTAGCAAATACAGGTGAAAGGTGAATATATCATGAAAACTTCAATAATTGCTTACCCGAGAGTAGGTTCTTGGCGAGAATTGAAATTTGCCACTGAGAAATATTTTAACGGCATTCTATCACCGGCTGAGCTGCAAGAGACTGCTGCCCTTCTCCGGAAAACCCATTGGCAAACTCAAATGGAAAATGACATTGATATCATCCCGTCCAATGATTTCTCTTTTTATGACGCTATGCTGGATACAGCAGTTTTACTCAATATAGTTCCTAAACGCTACCGGGAATTACAGCTTGATCCTTTGGCTGAGTATTTTGCCCTGGCCAGAGGGTATCAAGGCGAAAACGGTGACGTAAAGGCATTGGCCATGAAAAAATGGTTCAATACCAATTACCATTATATTGTACCGGAAATTGAAGATGATACAGAAATATCCCTGGTGGGAAGCAAGCCCTTTGATGAATTCTCAGAGGCCAGGAGCTTGGGAATTATAACTAAACCAGTTATCATCGGAGCCTTTACTTTTTTAAAGCTGGCAAAATTCACCGGCAATAAAACTCCAGTTGATTTCACCCAGGATATTATCACGGCATACTCGCAAGTTATTAATAGATTTAGTGATTTAGGCGCGGAATGGATACAGTTTGACGAGCCGGCCCTGGTTATGGACTTAAGCCTAGATGATAGGCTTCTCTTTAATAGAATCTACCGTGAAATCCTTCTGGCCCCAGGCAGTAGCAGAGTGCTTTTACAAAGCTATTTCGGTGATATACGTGACTGCTACCGGGAGGCGATCGCCCTGCCCTTTGATGGCATAGGACTAGATTTTATCGAGGGAAAAAATACCCTGGAGCTGGTAAAACGCTTCGGTTTCCCCGCGGATAAAACCCTTTTTGCCGGGGTAGTCAACGGCAAGAATATCTGGCGCAACAACTATGAAGAAACCTTGCGTATTCTTGGTGAATTGAGAGAATCCGGGGCTGATGTGGTGTTGAGCACTTCCTGTTCGCTGCTCCATGTTCCGTATACTTTAAAAAATGAAAGCTCACTGCCTGATGAGTTTAAAAGGCATTTTTCCTTTGCGGATGAAAAGCTTGGGGAGCTCAAGGATTTAAAGCATATTACAGCCAGCCATACCCCGGTCGAGATTCCTGAATATATTGAAAACCTCAGGCTTTTTAAAGCAAGCAGGTTGGGCCCGGATTCCTCGGTGCAAGCCGCGGTTTCCTCTCTTTCCCGGCAGGATTTCGTCCGAGAACCTGCATTTCATGAGCGCGAAAAGATACAGAAGGAGGTATTTAATCTGCCCTTGCTGCCTACCACAACTATCGGTTCATTTCCCCAGACGGCAGAGGTCAAAGCTAATCGTGCCAATTTCAAAAACGGTAAAATAACCTTGGAACAGTATATCGAATTCAATAAAGAGAAAATTGCAGAATGTGTTGAACTGCAGGAAAAAATCGGACTTGATGTTCTGGTCCATGGAGAATTTGAACGTAACGACATGGTTGAATATTTCGGCGAGTGTCTGGATGGGTTCCTTTTTACGGAAAGGGCCTGGGTGCAGTCTTATGGTACCAGATGTGTTAAACCACCTGTTATATGGGGGGATATTTCCCGTTCCCAAGCAATGACGGTCCATTATATAGTATTCGCCCAATCCCTTACCCAGAAATATATGAAAGGGATGCTTACCGGTCCAGTTACTATTTTAAACTGGTCATTCCCCCGTGAGGATATTTCATTGCAGGAATCTGCCTTTCAGATTGCTCTTGCCATCAGGGAAGAAGTGCTTGATCTTGAAGCTAACGGTATAAAAATTATCCAGATTGATGAAGCCGCCCTGCGCGAGAAGCTTCCGTTAAGAAAGAGCGATTGGCACAGGGAATACCTGGACTGGGCTATTCCTGCCTTCAGGCTGGTGCATAGCGGCGTGAGGGCCGAAACGCAGATTCACACCCATATGTGCTACAGTGAATTCAGCGATATTATCAATGAAATCGACGATATGGATGCTGATGTTATTACCTTCGAGGCTTCCCGTTCAGACCTGGCAATTATGAAAGCCTTGAACAGCTGTGGATTTAAAACCCAGGTAGGGCCAGGTGTATATGACATTCATTCCCCCAGAATTCCCAGTAAGGAGGAAATCAAGGAAGCCCTTTTGGCGATGTTGGAAAAAACGCCCCAAGAAAAGCTCTGGGTAAATCCCGACTGCGGACTTAAAACCAGAGGAAATGCGGAAACCTTTCCCAGCCTGGAGAATTTGGTTAATGCCGCCCAGGAAGTCAGGAGGAGTTTGCAGCCATGAGAACATCAGAATTCTTTAAGAGCAAAAAAGTGCTGTCTCTGGAAATATTTCCTCCCAGGCGAACAGCTTCTATTGACATCATATATCATACTCTGGATGATTTGAAAGGCTTAAACCCGGACTTTATCAGCGTAACTTACGGTGCCGGCGGAAGTGAGAATAACACTGCAACCCTGGAAATTGCCTCAGCCATTAAAAACCATTACGGAATTGAGAGCGTTGCCCATCTTCCGGGCATCAATCTCACAAAAGGTGAAGTACTGACTATGCTGGAAGGTCTCAAGCAGGCAGGCGTTGAGAACATTCTGGCCCTGCGCGGTGATGTGAACCCTGGATTTATACCTAAGCAGGATTTTCCGTATGCCAGCGATTTGATATCATTCATTAAGGAAAACGGTGACTTTAATATAATCGGAGCTTGTTATCCGGAGGGGCACAGCGACTGCCTGAGCCTTGAAGAAGATATACGCCATCTTAAAACCAAGGTGGATGCCGGGACAGATCATCTTATCACCCAGCTGTTTTTTGATAATAGCTGCTTTTATTCATTTCGGGAGCGAGCCTGCAGTGCAGGAATAAACGTACCCATTGAAGCGGGAATTATGCCGGTGCTAAACAAAAGGCAGATTGAAAAAATGGTATCGTTGTGCGGTGCGAAGATTCCCAACAAGCTGCGAAGGATCATGGAAAAATACGAAAACAACCCGGCGGCCATGAGTGATGCGGGAATTGCTTATGCCATTGAGCAAATTGCCGATCTCATGGCCCAAGAGGTGGAAGGAATCCATCTGTATACCATGAACAACCCTTATGTCGCGCAAAAAATCTATGCGGCGATAAGAACCCTGCTGGCTGCATAATGATCAAGTCTTTCCCTGCCGCCGAGGGGGTCATGATAATACCTCATAGCCATATTCAGCAATCAAACGCTTTAACTCTGCTATATAATTCGATGCGATGCTGCTTAGATGAGCTTTCTCGTTTGCTATCCAGCCCACCAGCATTATTTCATCGGTATTCAGGGGTACGGAAATAATGTTGTCGCCGTTTAAATCGCTGTTTAGAACCCCTGTGCATATGGTATATCCGTTCAGTCCGATCAGCAGATTGAAAAGCGTGGCCCGGTCGCTGACGTGGATGGTTTTCTTATGAGGAACGGTGCTTAAAATCTCTTCCGAAAAGTAGAACGAGTTATATTCGCCTTGTTCAAAAGCCAGGAAAGGGAAGTTATCCAAATCTTCTAGATCCACCCTGGCTTTATTGGCCAGGGGATGAACCGAACTAATAAAAACATGGGGATCGGCTTGGAAAAGAGGGTTAAAGATCAAGTGACTTTCTTTTAACAATTTATTAAGGACTTTTTCATTAAAGTTACTGAGGTAAATAATGCCAATCTCGCTGCGAAGATTCTTAAGATCTTCAATGATTTCATAGGTTCTGGTTTCACGAAGAGTAAATTCATACTCATCCACATCCAAGGTCAGGAGGAGATTCACAAAGGCATTGACAGCGAAAGCGTAATGTTGAGTTGAAACGGAGCACAGCTGTTTTGCGGGCTTTTTGCCCAGGTAACGATGTTCCAACAGTTCAGCCTGCTCTACCACCTGCCGCGCGTACGAAAGAAACTCCCTGCCGTCAAGGGACAATGTTATTCCTTTGCTGCTTCGGTAAAATATCTCTAGGCCCAGTTCGTTTTCAAGCTCTTTGACAGCATTTGAAAGGCTGGGCTGGGATATGAAAAGCTGCTTGGCGGCTTCGGTAATTGAACCGCATTCAACTACCTTTATAATGTATCTTAATTGCTGCAGTGTCATAGTTCACCTACTTACTTACTCAGACCCCCAGGGACGGGTCGGGCCAAGAGACGGAGGAAACCCTCCCCTAACCCGATGCCTCCAGAATACCAGAGAACGAAGGGTGTATCAAGCATTATCAGAATTGCCGGCTGATTAACCATCTGCTGTTTCACTTCCAAAATGTGCCGCCCCATGGCGTTTCTATTATTTGCCAATAATACCGTCCAATTCCTCAATCCTAGGATAATTCAACCATAAAGACCTTTAAAGACCAGCACTGATTCAATTGCCCATATTTACCAAAAGGTAGTAAACGATTTGGGCCGAATTGTTTTAATAAGGAGACTCCAGGGAATATATCCAAAAAATTACATATGCAAAAAAGAATAGTTGCAGTCTTATTATTGCTGATATTTTGAAAGGAGGAACTTGTGCTTACATTACGTTGCAAGCGATGGTTTTTTGGTTGTATTTTTGCCTTGCTTATGGTCGCTGTACTATCTTGGCCAGCTCACGCCAGTGATTACGGTGCGCAAGATTTAACCTTGGGCAGCCAGGGTTCGGCCGTCAGTCTATTACAAAAGGATCTTACCCGGTTAGGCTTTTATACCAATGGTATTGATGGATGGTTTGGTCCCAAAACCTACGATGCTGTAGTGAGTTTTCAAAAATCCCAGGGGCTAAAAATGGATGGTCTGGTTGGTTCGATAACCAAGGCTGCTCTGAATGCCGCTATAGCTAAGGCCAGTGATTACGGTACCCAAGATTTAACCTTGGGCAGCAGAGGTTCAACTGTCAGTCTGCTGCAGAAAGATCTTACCAGTTTAGGCTTTTATACCAATGGTATTGACGGATGGTTTGGTCCCAAAACCCATGATGCTGTAGTGAGTTTTCAAAAATCCCAGGGGCTAAAAATGGATGGTCTGGTTGGTCCGATAACCAAGGCCGCTATTAATAAGGCATTAACAGGGATGGGGTCATCATATTCGGTATCAGCCTCCGCCAAATTACCTACTGCGGCCAGTATCAGTCATTATAATGTCCATGAAAAACCGGTAGTAGAGTCTTTCCGGGCCAACTTTGACGGCAGCCTGGCTCAAACTCTGGTCGGACGCGCAATTTGGTATATGGAATATGGCTATATGAAATACGGTCACACCAAGTATGCCAATACCGGTTATATTGATTGTTCAAATTTTGTTTCTTTGGTATACAAGGACTTCGGATATTCCATTACTTCGGCAGCTAAAAACTATGGCTCAGTAGGGGTAAAGGTTGAGGGGGTTTATGCCCAAAAAATATCCGGATCATCTAAATACTCTCTGGTAGGCATTGAAAATCTAAAACCCGGCGATATTTTCACATTCTGGAACTCTGATAAACCAGCCAGAACTCGTATAGGTCATGTGGCAATATACATGGGTGAAATTAACGGCAAACCTTGCATAATCAATACCTGCTCCGGAAATCCCACCGCTATAGGAATTATTAATGATTTTTCCTACTGGTATGGTTCAAGCCTCATAGAAGTGCGCAGAGTTTTGCCTCCCAGCGCATTTAAAGCAGGTACTAAAATTACCGATCAAGGGCCAGTTATTCCGGCAATATATCAAATAATACCGGACAAGCCGATTGTGATGCCCAAAAACCTTGGTACCGGCTTTTAAACTCCGATAAAACCTGTACGTCTCCTTAACAAAAACCTCGTTAAAAGCAGCGAGGTTTTTGTGTTGAGCTGTATTTTACACGAAAACAAGGGAGCGGTTCCTTTTTCAGGTATTTACCAAGATTATTGTTATGCAGATGAAGAACAACCATACTGATTAAATGAAAGGGGCATCAGAATTATTATCTCTGAATAAGAACTAGAACTTTTCCACCAGGTCCATCATTTCAGGAAATGGTTTGATAATACGTCCCAAAACCCCCTGAACAAAGGAGATGGCAATGCCGTAGTTGGTAATGGGGACTTGGGAACGCTGTGCTGTTTCAATGCGATTTCTATAGGCGGTGCGGGTTATCGTGCAGCCACCGCATTGAATGATCAATTGATACCGGGATATATCGTAGTTGAAGCTGGGACCGGCAGCGGTTTCAAACACCAGGTCTTTGCCCGTGTACTGTCTCAGCCAGCGCGGGATTTTGACCCGTCCGATATCATCGGCCAAGGCGTGATGGGTGCAGGCTTCCGCAATCAGTACCCGATCTCCATGTTTTAAACTGTCAATTTGTCCTACCCCTTGGACCATAGCCCTCAGATCACCTTTGAAGCGGCTAAATACCGTGGAAAAGGTGGTCAAGGGCACCTCAGGGGGAACGTCCCCGGAAACCTTTAAGACCACCTGGGAATCAGTTATCACCAAGGCCGGTCTTTCCTGCAGCCGGGCCAGGGTATCGGCCAGTTCCCGTTCTTTTACTACCAGGGCCGAAGCATCATTATCCAGAACGTCACGGATGGTCTGAACCTGGGGCAGGATCAGGCGGCCTCTGGGTGCGCCCAGGTCGATGGGTACTACCAATATTACCAGGTCTCCGGGATTGATGATGTCGCCAATTATTGAAGCATCTTCGATTTTCTCCACCTGTTTCAGATGGCGTATTTTATCCTTTAACTCAGCCAGACCTGAGCCCTCAGGAGCAGTGCTTAGGAGCACCTCCCGGCCCTGCTCCTGCAAACTGGCCTGCAGTCTGCTGTAATCAAATAGATCACTCTTGTTCAGGACTACTATGACCGGCTTATTCTTTTCCTGCAGCAGCTTAACCATTTCCTCCTCAAAGTCAGTCCAACTACCATCTCCTACGATGATTAATCCCACATCGCTATCCTTTATTACTTCCCGGGTTCGTTTAATCCGCTTTTGCCCGAGTTCGCCTTCATCATCGATGCCGGCTGTGTCAATGACCAGGCAGGGCCCCAGGGGACTTATCTCCACCGCCTTGTTAACCGGATCGGTGGTGGTCCCTGCCACATCCGAAACAATGGCCAGATCGAACCCCACCAGGGCATTTATCAGGGACGACTTGCCGGCGTTTCTGCGGCCTAAAAAGGCGATAGTGGTTCTCATGCCCCGGCTGGTTTCGTTGAATGAACTGTCGTCTATTTTCGTCATTATTATTCCACCTCCCCCAGTTTTAACAAGTTTTCTGGCACCATGAGTTCCTGTAAGGTTTCTTCAGCCATAAAATGGAGTTTTCTATTGGCTTGCCATATATCCAGATTGTTATCCTGCATGTGATTCCCCAGAGCCTCGGCCCGGGAATAGCCCAGGGCGGGCAGCAAGGCGATGATTAAAGCATTGCTGCGTTCGAAGTTGTCCTTGATGCGTTCTTCGTCAGCCGTTATCCAGGCAATACAGTAATAGGCGGCTTTGTCCGTGACCCGGGCTAAAAGCTCTATACTCTCCAATAGGGTGTAAGCTATCAATGGCAGAAAGGCGTTAAGCTCCAGATGGCCGGCGGAGACCGCCTGTGCGATTATGACGTCATTGCCCAAGACCTTCATACCGCATTGCACCATCAATTCAGGTATTACCGGATTTACCTTGCCGGGCATTATGGAAGAACCGCGTATTAATGGTTTTAGTATAATCTCCCCGCAGCTGTCCGAGGATAGGAAGCGCAGGTCATTGCCGATCTTGATCAAATTGCCGGCATGGGCGCGTAAGATTCCACTGACCTCGGAAAAGGCGTCATTGTTGGCGGTGGCTTCCACCAGGTTTTCGGCCCGGGCCAAGTTCATACCGCTTAAGCGGCGGAGGTTGTCAACAACCCGGAAGATATAGCGGCGGGGAGCGGTGACCCCGGTGCCTACTGCCGTTCCTCCCATATTCACAACCTTGATTCTCTCCAGAGATTTGAAAACCCGCCAGCGGTCCCGGGCGATGGCTTCCGCCCAGGCGCCAAACTCCATACCCAGCGAAATCGGCACCGCCGTTTGATACTGGGTTCGCCCCGATTTAACCAGGCGGGCATATTCGAGTTCCTTTTTTTGCAGGGCTTCCTGCAGGTGTTCGATGGATTTCTCCAGCTCCTTCAAGGCCAGCATAACTGCCAGGCGGGAGGCGGTGGGAATCACATCGTTGGTAGACTGAAAGCGGTTGACGTCATCTATAGGGTGGATTATATCGTAACGACCCTTTTCATAACCCAGATTCTCCAGGGCCAGGTTGCAGATTACTTCGTTTATATTGAGATTGGTGGCCGTGCCTGCTCCGCCCTGGAAGGGATCCACTACTATCTGGTCATCCAGAGCCCCCTCTTTTATAACTTCAACAGCAGCCAGCAAAGCCCGGGCGTGGTCCTCATCAAAATGGCCCAGCTCGTGGCAGCTTTGCAGGGCAGCCTCTTTTACCATTGCCAAACTGCGAATAAACAAGCGCTGCCAGCGATAACCGGATACGTCAAAAAGTTTTAAAGCCCGAGCAGTTGAAATGCCGTAATAGGCATCTTCAGGCAGGGCTTCCGGCCCCAGGTGATCTTCTTCCATGCGCATGCCATTTTCACCCCCTATGGGAATATTGAATAATCGGTCTCTGACCCTTCAAACCCCTGGTTTTCACCCGGACCGGATTCGGGGTAGGGGAGGCCCAGACGTTTAAAATAATGCCGCGAATCCCCCCATTTGCCATATGCCAAGCTGTAGCCGGCCAGCTCAATCTCCCGCTCCAGCTGCTCCAGTGATTTGTAGTGCTTGTGAGTATAGAGACTATAATCATTCCGGTGCTCTTCTGGTGTCAATATGGGCATCATTACGTTGCCCCCAGCCTTTATCCCCATAGCCAGCCCATCAGGATTGATAGTCTGCAAGGCGGTGGAAACCACCATATTTATATCAGGCATTTTCAGGCGGGCCAAAGCCAGCATTTTCAAGGTGCTGGTATAAGCATCCGGTATGATCGGATCCGATGATTGGCCCAGGGGAGTTTGAGGATGGGGAATATAGGGTCCCATACCCAGCATATCAATGTCCCGCCCGGCAAAAAACTCTAGATCCATAGCCAGATGGAGGCAGCTTTGACCGGGTAAGCCGATCATGATACCGGTTCCGACTTGATAACCGATGTCCTTGAGCATATCCAGACAATCCAAACGCCGTTCAAATGACTGCCCGCCTGGATGGATGCGTTTAAACAGGTTCCGGTCGGAAGTTTCAATGCGCAGCAGATAACGATGGGCTCCGGCTTCAAAAAGCTTTCGGTACTGGGTGTAGCTAAGTTCCCCGATGCTCAGGGTAATGCCCATTCCTGGCGAACCTTGCCGCATACTGAATTCTTTAATAGTACAAACCAATCCCGCAATAAAATCCACTTCCTTATCGGTGCTGATTTCTCCCGACTGCAGGACAATGGATGAAATACCCAGTTGCATGGCTTCTTTGCATTTATCCAGGATTTCAACCCTTCCCAAATGATAGCGGCTGACCGCCGGGTTGGATTTGCGCAGCCCGCAGTAATAACAATCACGCCGGCAGATGTTGGAGAACTCAATCAGACCTCGCATATATACCTCGTCGCCCAGCCGGGCCAGACGCATTCGTTCGGCTGCTAGAATAAGGTTCATAAAAAGCTCCGGGTCGGAACTGGCCAGGATGGCTTCGCAGTCGGAGTCCATAGTATTCATAGGCCAAATTCTCCTTTGAGCTGCCCAACTATTCTTTCCAGGTCGGCCTGAGCCAGAACTTCAGGGTTTTCAATCCACAGGCCAAAATCCTGGTTTAAGACCAGCTTTACCGGGAAAAAGGATACTTCGGCTGAACCGCCCAAAAAATGCGCCCAGCGGCTGCCGTAGATTCGAGACCAACGCATTTTCAAGCCCGGGTATTTACAGCTCAAATCCCGGTGCAGGCGGATAATCAATTCTTCTTGCTCGGCCAGTCGTAGAGGGGCCTTGGCTTTGTCCGACATATAGTTCACCTCCCGCGTTTAGAGAAACAAGTCTCTTTCCCCGGCTTCGATTCGCTCTAGCATTTCTTTTACCGCTTTTTTCAGTTTAGGATTGGGCAGGGCGTTGAATTCCTTTTCAATCAACGGTTCTCCGGCCTTGATGGTTTCAGGGCTGGCATAGTCGAGGAGGTACTCTTTAAAGGTTAAAATGGCGTTGGGCATGCACAGGTTGTTGACCTTGCCCTTTTTAGCGATGTCCATGAAGTAGTCCCCGGTTCTTCCGCAGCGGTAGCCAGCGGTGCAAAATGAGGTGATATATCCCATGGCGGCCAGATCGCGGATGGCTTCATCCAGGCTGCGGTTGTCTCCCAGGATGAACTGCTGTTTGCTGTAATCGGTCTGTTCCTTGCTGTAGGTTCCGATGCCGATGTTGGAACTGGCATCGATCTGGGTGCAGCCTACATTGATAACATCATTGCGGATCTGAGCTGATTCCCGGGCGGTCAGAATCATACCGGTATAAGGAACCGACAGACGGATAACTGTTACCAGCTTTTTGAAGGTGTCGTTATCAACCAGATAAGGACTTTGTTCGGCAAAGGGCGTATTAACCGCCGGCTGCAGCCGGGGGAAGGAAATGGTATGGGGCCCCACCCCGCCAAACTTTTCTTCCAGGTCTATGGTATGGGCCAGCAAGCCCATAACTTCAAATTTCCAATCATAGAGGCCGAAAAGGGCCCCGATTCCCACGTCGTCCACACCCGCTTCCATAGCCCGGTGCAAAGAGTAGATTCGCCAATCATAATTGGCTTTCAGGCTGCGGTGGACATTTTGGTAGGTAGCATGATGATAGGTCTCCTGAAAAACCTGGTAGGTGCCGATGCCTACATCGCGCAGCACCTGGTAGTCTTCTATGGCCAGAGGGGCGGCATTGACGTTGACCCGGCGAATTTCCCCATTGTTTTCCTTGGTGCCATAGGCTACTTTCAGTGTTTCCGCGATATAGTTGACATCGGATTTGGGATGCTCGCCGTAAACCATGATGAGGCGCTTGTGACCCACACCGATCAAGGCCGTAATTTCCTGGGCCAGTTCATCCATGGAAAGCTGCTGGCGGTGAATGTCCTTGTTTTCCGCCCGGTAGCCGCAGTAAGTGCAGTTATTGACGCAGTAGTTGCTTACATACAAGGGGGCAAAAGTCACTATGCGCCGACCGTATACTTTGTGTTTGATATCCAGCCCTATCCGGTACATTTCCTGCCACAGATCCTCATCCTGGCAATTGAGCAGGGCTGCTGTTTCATCAGGTTCCAGCCGGTTCAGTTCCAATGATTTGGCCATAATTTCTCGGATATGACTGCGTTCCGGGCTGCGTTTGGCCATTAGGGTCTCCTGAATTCTGGCCTCGTCAATAAAATCCTTGCCGTTCTTTTTAAATTTCTCGTTTTCCTCCGGTTTGATCACCCGTTTGATCCAATTTTCCGGTGCAACATCCGCCATTCTTAAATCCTCCTTTTTCGCTATACTCACGCAAAAACCGCCAGCCCCAAGGTGGAGCCGGCGGTTCAATACAAGCAGAATGTACCGTACCCCCTTCAAGCCAGTGCATAACCTCCTTGTCAGGGCGACATATATGCAGTTTTAATATCCCTTGAAATCAGCTAAATGCCTTAATCAGGAATTTTGTGTTCTACTTGCCTTTGGTCAGGGCGCTTTTCACCGTTACCCCGGGTATCCCCCCCAGCTTGCCGGTTAGGGAACCCAGGCGATCGGTGCTGCCGTCGACAATCAGGGCGATCACGTTTACTTCTTTTTCCCGGTAGGGCAACCCCATCCGGCCCACGTTAATGTCCGCGTGCTCGCTCAAGATCTGGTTTACCCGGGGGACCGAATTTCGGTCTTCTATTACGATACCGATTACTCCCAGTCGTTTATCGGACAAGGCTTTTACTCCCTTCCAACCCATATAAAAAAGCCTATCCCGCAGTTTAAGGTACAGGATAGGACTTATCATCTTATAACAATCCCGACCCCTTAAACTCAGTTACCGCACCTTATTATCAGGGTTTGTTTTTTGTTATAGAATTAACTTGCTCTTATTATAAAACTAATAAATACATTTGCCAAGCTGCCATTTTTTATACCGGGATGAACGAATAGATATTATTACATGCTATCGCTCCCTGAAAAATGATAACAATCTATTTTAGCCAATAAACGCTTATCCAGTCGGGATAGTAGTTGCCATAATAACCTGCTTCGCCGCTTATGCCCCGTATCAGTTCCATTTGCTGGTCCTCATTCACTTGATGGCAATAGAGAGAACCCCGCTTGACGTATTCCAAACGTAAAAAGAGCACCTCCTGGCCATCCGGAGAAATAGCGGCCAGGTAATCAGCAGAGTTTTCCGGTCCGGCACTTATAAGCCGGCTCTCTTCTCCGGGGGTACAGCGCCAAATACGTTGTTCAGGCAAGAGCAATCTGTCCGGGGCGTTTTCCACCCAGGCTCTAGTTTCCTGTCCCCGGCAGAACAGGATATCGCCGGAGGTTTCTGGCAGCCAGAAAGGCCGGCTATCGGTCTGCCCCTCCATGGCACAGGAGATTTTAGCTCCGGTCTCCATATCCGCTATCCACAATTCCTTATTGACGGTAGCTTCCCGGTTTCCGCCCTGGATATAGGCCAGGTATCGGCTGTCAGGCGACCAGGCCAGCCAGCCCTTATAGGCCAGACCGCTACCCAGGTCCACGACTTCACCATCTTGCAGCAAGTCAAGCAATTGTATGGATACACCGTCAGCCGCCAGGGAAGCAGACATGGGACACAGGTAATAGGCCAGGTAACGGCCATCCGGGGACCATTTCAGGACAGCAGCATGCAAAACAGGAATATCGGAATCGGTAAAATAAGTTTTGGCTGTTTGGTCGACGGTAAGCAAAGGCTTTCGTTCTCCCTCCAGGCTTACCTCTTCAATGAGCAAGGGATTATCTTCACTCAGCTCCCGGCAAATAGCCAGGCTCCTGCCGTCCGGAGCCCAGGCAATACTGCTTGCCACCCCGCTGTTATCCGGCAAAAGAGTAGTAGTTTTTATTGTTTCCCCCGCCACCTCAGCTATTTTTAGGTTGCCGATTGGAACATATGCCTCGCTGTCGTCACAATTGCTGTAAGCAATAACATTGCTGTCCGGTGCCCAGACCGGGCTTATAGTAACCGGTTTCGCATCCACCTGCTGCCTCTGGGTACCGCCTGCTCTTACGATCCATATATAGTCATGGCTGCGTCCCTCTTTCCGCTGATAGTTTTCCAGGTACATAAGCCACTCCCCGTTCGGTGACCAGCCGACTATTTCCACCTGACCTTTACTGTCAATCTTTACAGGTCCGGCACCCTGCCGGCTGCCATCCAGAACATAGAGGGAACCGTTATTGATAAAGGCCACTTGGGCAGGGAAGGACGAATTGAAAACTCTCTCCGGTTCCGGGACCTCATAAGACACATCATACCAGCCGTCGTAGGCAGTAAATTCGATATCCTCCATAGTAAACCGTTCCCCGTCAAAGCTATAATAAATCTCCACCTCCCCCACAAAACCAGAGGCAGAAACCTGGGCGGCAATATCTGCCCTTAACTCGTTGTCAGATACATAGAAGTGATTGACATTGCCCCAAAACACATCATTTCCCCAGCAACCGCTGTCTTCCGTTTTCATTTTTATCAAGGCAGTCCTGTCATTAAGCCCTATCTTTACTGTGACATCTTCTCCCTTATGATAAATGGATGTTTCCACCTTCTCCCTGACTATATCCAGTGGGTTTTCCACAATTATCTCGCTGAAATCCGCAGGATTTATTACATGTACTTCTTCTTCATGTACCCCGGTACCCGTACCATGGGTCAAAATGACGATTATTTCTTCTTCTCCATCCCGGTCGATGTCGGCAGCATGAAGCTGAGGGCAATAGGTGGGAATGGTGCTGTTTTTCCAATCAAAATATTTTCTCTCTTGTCCCAGCTCCATAATAATTCCGTCATATAGTCCTCCTTCTTCTTTAAAAGGATAGAGACTGGCTTTATTATCAGGGAGGCTGGCAAGGGTTCGGGCTTGATTTATTTCCAGCGTACGCTGATCTTTATCCCAATATATATCCGCTTTTAAAGCTGTAGTAATCCAACTCACCGGCACCATGACCCGGCCATTAATTATTTGTGCCGGTACATCGGGCTTTATTTCCTGACCATTTACCAGCAGCCTGACCTCATTTTCTTCAGCCAGAGATAAAGAGCAGAAACCCAGTAAAAAGACCCCAACAAATAGAAGCAAACAAACTTTCGTTTTCATAAAAACCCTCCCTTTCCTGACTAAGGACTGCAGCTATCCACCCCATCCATTAACAACGCAACATCATATAATTGAAACACTCTATATTCGCCTATATCTTATATTACCTATTTTTTCATGGATTCTTTCAAGATGGGTGGCAGCGTGGCTGGATTAACATTCTGAATAACAATCACCTGACCGCCCGGGGGCTCAGTTGCTGTTGTATATATTTCCTTTCTAAGGGCAAAATATGCCTGAATTATGCTGCTCAGCAGAAGAAGGTGATTAAAGCGGGGTATAAGGAAATAATCTACCGGTATAAAAATATGCCCGGAGGAATTATTGAGGCCTATCATGACCTGAATGATGAATACGGATATTTACCCAAAGATGCAGTCATTGATGCTGCAGAACTATTTAACTTGTCAGTTGCCGAAGCTTATGGGATAGCAACCTTCTATTCCATGTTTAGCCTGGAACCAAGAGGAAAGAATGCCGTTCGGGTATGCCGGAGCGCGCCCTGTCAGCTGGGAGGAAGTGAGGAACTTCTTGATGTGCTGCAAAATGCACTGGGTATTAAAGCAGGAGAGACTACTGAAGATGAAATCTTTACCCTTGAACATACGGAATGTGTCGGACAATGTCAGGCAACCCCAGTCTTTACGGTTAACGGAAATCCTTATCCGGGTTTAAAAACTGGTGAAATACCGGCAGTACTAGCCGAATACCAAGCTTAAAGCAAGTGTATAGGAGGTTGTTTTATGCCTGGAGAAATGCGGATCGTGCTAAGGAACCAAGGCCAGGTTGATCCTTTCAAGATAGAAGATTATATGGCCCGGGGGGGATATCAAGCCCTGAAGAAAGCTCGTGCCATGAAGAGAAATGATCTAATATCCGAAGTGCGGGAATCCAAGCTCAGAGGGCGTGGTGGGGCTGGATTCAATTGTGGACAGAAATGGTTCTTTGCTGCTTCTGCTGAAAATACTGAAAAGTATGTGGTCTGCAATGCTGACGAAGGCGAGCCGGGAACGTATAAGGACCGAATCATAATACAGCATGATCCCCACTCGCTAATTGAAGGAATGCTTATCTGCGCATATGCTATCAATGGGTCTAAAGGCTATATTTACTTGCGAGGTGAATATTCCTACCTTGGCCAGGTTCTAAACCATGCTATTGCCCAGGCAAGCGATCATGGCTTGCTGGATGGATTTGATTTGACCGTAAGGCGTGGTGCTGGTGCTTATGTTTGCGGTGAGGAAACCGCCCTGATTGAATCACTGGAAGGTAAAAGGGGAGAACCCCGATATAAGCCGCCCTTTCCTCCTGTTCAGGGCTTATGGGGAAAACCTACTATTGTGAATAATGTGGAGACTCTGGCCAATATACCGGTGATTGTGGAAAAGGGAGCCCAATGGTTTTCAGCTATTGGCGCTCCCAACTATCCTGGAACCAAGCTATTTACCTTGACCGGTGATGTGAACCGCAAGACCTTTTTTGAGGTTCCAAGCAATACGACTATAAGGGATTTGGTTTTCAAATATGGTGAAGGGATTCCTGGAGGAAAGAGATTGAAAGCTGTGCAAATCGGAGGCAATTCAGGGGCATTTATTCCTGAAAACCTGCTCGATACCCAGGTAGATTTTGATTCCATGAACAAAGCTGGGCTTACTCTTGGCTCGGGAGCAGTATTGGTGATGGACGAAACCCGGGATATTCTGGATGTAATTACCCGCATAGAAGCCTTTTTTGAGCACGAATCCTGCGGGAAGTGCACGCCTTGTCGCGAGGGAACCCCAAGGCTGGTTGGCCTGTTGGAGAAGATTAGAAAAGGGGACGGTTCCCATTTTGATCTAGACTTGATGCAAAAGCTGGGCCGGATCATGAGCAGGTCTAGCCTCTGTGGTCTGGGTATGGCTGCACCAGTACCCTTATTAACCGCCATCCAGCACTTCCCCAATGCCTTTGAGGCAAAGGTCAGTAAGAAAACATCCGAGGAGGGTTCGCCATGGTAAATCTCACCATTGATGGCAGGCAGGTATCGGTCCCTGAAGGTACTTCTGTTTTGAAAGCTGCTCAATCCATTGGCATACGCATACCAACTTTATGTTTTCACCCCGATCAGAGTATAAAAGCCAACTGCCGGATCTGCCTCTGTGAGGTTGAAGGCAGTCAAGTATTGCAGGCTGCCTGTGCATCACCGGTTTACGAGAACATGGTGGTAAACACCCGAACCCCTAATGTTATTGAATCTCGTAAAATGATACTGCAGCTTCTGCTGGCGAACCACCCGCAGGATTGCCTTAATTGCATCAGAAACGGGAATTGTGAACTGCAGGAACTGGCTGCGGAATACTATGTCCGGGACAACCCCTTTGAAATGAAAACACGCCATATGGAGAAAGATTTTTCGACTCCTGCACTATTTCGTGATCCGGATAAATGCATCTTATGTCGGCGCTGTATAGAAGTGTGTTCAGTGGTGCAGACGGTTAATGCTTACGGGATGCAGGGGCGGGGGGCCTCTTCGATTGTGGTTCCCAGCATGGGTGAAAAACTGCTAGAAAGCACCTGCATTATGTGCGGTCAGTGTATTCATGCCTGTCCAGTGGGGGCTATAGCTGAACGTGAGGAGATCGACAAGTTTATGGATGCGGTGTCTGATCCGGAAAGGATAGTGGTCACGCAGATTGCTCCGGCGGTGAGGGTGGCGGTAGCCGAAGAAATCGGCAAACGCACCGGTGAACTGCCTATGGATGCTTTTGTAAGCGCATTGCGTCATTGTGGCTTTGACTATGTTTTGTCTACCAATTACACAGCGGATCTGACCATTATGGAAGAAGGCAGTGAAATTCTGGAAAGAATCAGTAATAATGACCGGCTTCCAGTCATAACCTCATGCAGCCCGGGCTGGATTAATTTCTGTGAGACCTTTTACCCTGACCTTTTGGATCATCTCTCTTCATGCAAATCCCCCCAGCAGATGTTTGGGGCTTTGGTCAAAACCTATTGGGCCAAGAAGATGGGTATCGACCCGGCCAGGATCTATTCAGTTTCCATCATGCCTTGCGTAGCCAAGAAGTATGAAGCAGCCCGTCCCGAGATGAATGCCAGTGGTTTCCGCGATGTTGACCTGGTGTTGACCACCCGTGAAGTCGGTCGCTTATTCCGGTTGAACAGACTCGATTTTTCCAAGATCCCCGCCTCTTCACTTGATTCCTGGATGGGCAACTTTACCGGTGCAGGAGTTATCTTCGGAGTTAGCGGAGGGGTTACGGAGGCTGCGCTGCGCACCGCCTATGAATTGGCAACCGGCGAACTGCTTGAGGATGTTGAATTCAATGCAGTAAGAGGCATGGGGAATATTCGCGAAGCAGAGATTGACATGAAGGGCACGAAAATAAATGTGGCCATTGGACACAGCACCAAAGCAGCCCGTGAGCTGATGGAACAGGTTAGGTCCGGCCAATCCAAATATCATTTTATCGAAATCATGGCCTGTCCCGGCGGTTGTATCGGCGGCGGCGGTCAGCCCTTGACCCGCAGCGATCAGCAACGTGCTGAACGCATTCAGGCCGTCTATTTGGAAGACAGGGAAGCCAAGCTTAGAAAATCCCACGAGAATCCCCATATCAAGACTCTCTATGATGAGTTCTTGATTGCACCGTTGAGCGAGAAGTCTCATGAACTGCTCCATACCCATTACACACCCAGGAACAATCAATATGCAGTCCCCGGCTACAGTCCTCAGGCCTGCCAAAAAAAGAACTAGAGGGTTTATTAATGCTGTGTCTATATCCGTGAAAGCTGTTACTTGAACCAATCCTGATATAAAAAATGTGTTCGTTTGTCCAGGGAATTCTGTCTTGCTGTACAAGACAATTAATCATTGATCTGCCCAAACTATTTTAGAGTTCTGCAGTAGCGTACTTATTCGGACTGCTCCGAAGAAATAAGGGAGGCCATACCTATTGACTTTCACAGGCAAGAAATAATTATTCAGTCATCTGCATCGCAGATAATCAGGCGGCCTAAAGTTAATCTGAGCTCATACGGGATAAACTATTTTCAACTCAGGAATCCATGGGTAATTGCCTGGTGGTCCTTGTGCTATCCTGGTTTTGGGCATATAACACTAGGAAGTATCCCCAAGGGTATTTTTTTGTTTGGCGGCGAAATGATAGTGAATTTTATGGCCCATATCAACCTATCCATTATGTATAGCTTTACCGGGAATTTCTCCCAGGCCAAGGAAGTTCTGAATAATCAATGGCTGCTCCTCTATTGCGGCATTCTAGTATTTGCCATTTGGGATAGTTATCGGCTTGCCATCGAATGCAATAAGCTTTCAGTATTAGCAGATCGTGAATACGCCCCCATCATGCCTGCAGCTCTGGGTGCCTTCTCAATTAATGCCCTGGAAAAGCGGAATCCCCGGTTGGCCATTGCCTGGTCCATATTACTGCCAGGTTTGGGGCAACTGTATAATGCTGAAACTATTAAGGCCGTATTTCTATTACTAATTGGAGCATTTATTATTATCCATTCTCATGCTCTTCAAGCCATAGGATATACTGCAGTGGGAGATTTTCATCAAGCCCATGCTATCATTAACTGGCAATGGCTCATCAATATCCCTTCCTTCTTTGTTTTTACAGTTTGGGATGCTTACCAAAGCAGCGTCCTGTCAAATCAGCTTTTTGATATTGAACAAGCCCAGTTTTTTAGAAACAAATATCAGAATCCTGATTTTAAGAGACCAGCGTTTTATAGGGGAGGTTAATCCCATGTATATATTAGCTTCATTTAATTACTGCTTGCATACTGAGTTGGCAGTTACTGAAATGGTAGAAAAAGGTCTGAAAAATGAACAGATTTTTATACTGCCCCTGGAGTTAAGGGGGGAGCCTCGTCAGATTCTGGACACTATTCATCATTCTGATGGAGTCAGCATGATAGACGGCGGAGCCATACTGGGCACAGCGTTCATGACTCTTGGGGTTATTTATGGATTTATCCTGGAATGGGGGCCAATAATTTGGGGGCTTACAGGTCTAATCGGAGGGTTCGTGCTCGGATGTTTGATGGATTATTTTTGGGGCAAAACCAGACAATCAAAAAACCGGCGTAATGACTCAATGGGAGAAGTTATTATTATGGTTCATTGCCAGGAAGACCAATTGGATATGGTGAAAAACACTCTATGGGGACATCTGGCTCTAGGACTAGCAGTGTTTCAATAGGAGGAAATAATGCAGAACATAAATGGAGTAGGATCATCCCAAGAACTTATTCTATCGTTGGAAAAAGAACTAACCAGGCTGAGGATAGAAACCTGGCTTAATCATCAAGTTTTTGAATGGCAATGGTGGTTGCTGGTGGCCGCGCTGATAATACCCTGGCTCGTTTGGTGGAAATATGCAGATAGGAAACACTTACTTGAAATCACGATATTTGGAACAATAAGCATAATCCTGGTCTCTTACCTGGATGCATTACTTACTGAACTCGGAATGTGGCATTATAATTATTCCGTTGTTCCTTTGTGGCCACGTTTGATTTCAGCTGACTTTGCCCTGCTGCCGGTAACCTACATGTTCATCTATCAACAGTTTAAATCCTTAACAAGTTTTCTGCTGGTTATGACAGTCACGTCAGCTCTATTAGCCTTTGCCGGGGAGTCTTTCCTCATATGGACAAACATTTATGAATTGAATGCCTGGAAACACTATTACTCTTTCCCTATATATCTGATCATTGGAATTGTGGTTAGGTGGTTGGTTATGACCCTGGTAAGACAGCATGAATCCAGTAAGACCGGCAATGGTTAATATATCTGCTGTCTAGTACAATTCATCTTTTGGATATAGAAAAGGAGCAAGCCATAATGAACGGGTTATTAAACCAGGCAACGTCAGGGTGTGAAGAGTTATTGACATAGGCATCGGCGCTGCGGCTCTTTTATAGAAACTCCCGGTATTATCATGACTACTGCCATGGTTAAGGTTATTTATGTGCTCCAATTGTGAGGCCCTATTGCGCTCCTCCATGGTAAACCTCTTTCAAAAGAGTCTCCTTGCGGAGCTGGGCGCAGCCGCACGGGGCATTCATATCCAGTATGCTTAGGTATTCCAGTATATTTCTCCCCAGTTGCCTGGCTTCAGAATAGAATATATCAGATAATTCCTCGTGCTGCCAGGGACTTACTATACCCTCGGCATAATTGACCACCAGATAAACCCCGACATAGCAAGCTCCGATTTCCCTAGCCAGATATACCTCCGGGCATATGCTCTGGCCTACGATGTCGGCTCCCCCCAGTTTATAGTAGTTTACCTCGGCCGGGCTTTCAAAATGCCGTCCGTCAGTATTGACATAGACCCCCCGGTCAAACACCCTTCCCGGCCACGAGCGTTCCAGATGACGAATCAGCTGAGCCCTCATCGCAGGGCACAGCGCTTCTCGCATTACCAGCAGGAAGCGATCATCTAGTCCTACATTCTTGCGCATGGAAAAATCCATATAATCGTCGGGTATTATTATGTCACGAGGCCGCAGCAGGTGATTAACCGCTCCTACTCCACCTTCAGCCACAATCTTCTTCACCCCGGCCTGGGCCAGCACCCAGAATACCTGTCTGGAGGCGTTGGCCCTGGACACTCCGCTTCTCCAGCCATGCATGCGGCAGGTTAGAACCTGCTTGCGGTCTTTTATATTTAGCAGTTTAAAAGGGGGGCTGTCGCCGAAAGGGGTGGCAAACACCAATCCGCCTTCCAGGACATCTACGTAATCTAAATCCAAATCCTCCGGCATCTGAATACTCAGAGTCCCGGAGCCTCCAATCAGGGCCGCCTCGCACCTGGGAACCTGCATCACGTTTCCTCCCATCTTCATTCGTCAAAACAACGGATTACTCTATATTCTGTATCCCGCAAGGCCGGTATACGACCAGTTTCCAGAATAAGCTGAATCATCTCATGGGCTTCCATACGCTGGATCAGCCCTGCCGCCCTAACCACATTCTCCTCCAGCATTATGCTGCCCAGGTCGTCGGCTCCAAAGAACAGCGAAAGCTGGCCAATCCTTTTTCCCTGGGTAACCCAGGAGCCCTGAATATGTTCAAAATTATCCAGGTAGAGCCTCGATAGAGCCAGGAACTTTAAATAAAGCATGGATGATATTTTGTCCGTCGGCAGTTCATTATTGCCGGGTTGATAGGTCCAGGCAATAAAGGAGCGAAAGCCCCCGGTTTCGTCCTGCAGTACTCTCACCTGATATAGGTGGTGAACCCGGTGCTCTATACGATCCAGGCTTCCCATCATCATGGTGGCGGTGGTTTTCATCCCGATCCGGTGCGCTTCCGCCATAACCCGGAGCCATTCCGCGCTCTTGATCTTATTGGGGCTGATGGCCTGCCGGACTTCATCGTGGAGCACTTCCGCTCCGCCTCCGGGCAGGGAATCCAGACCTGCTTCCCGCAGGCGAAGCAGGGTATCACGTACGGTAAGCTTAGAGTATTTGGCCAAGAATGAAATCTCCGGAGCGGTCAAGGAGTGGATGGTAATCGGGTAGCGTTCTTTGATGCTCCGAAACATCTCTTCAAAGTATTCCAGGGGCAGGTCCTCATTTAAGCCACCCTGGATCATAACTTGAGTTGCCCCTAAACGCACTGCTTCTTCAACTTTGGCCAGTATGTTCCTTTTATCCAGCACATAAGCGTCAGGGTCCCCCTTATCTCGGTAAAAAGCGCAGAATTTACACCGACATGAACATATATTGGTGTAGTTTATATTGCGATCAATAATAAAAGTAGCCAGCCCTTCGGGGTGGCGCCTTTCTCTTATCTGATTGGCAGCCCGGGCAATGGCTGAAAAATCTCCCTGCTCATAGAGCCAGGATAATTCGTCGTTGCTCATCCGCCTGCCGGCCAGGACTTCCGCTAGAATAGTTGCTGTATCCAAAAGAACCTCCTGTCTGCTAAATGTCCAGAATCTTCAGGGGAGGCACCTCGTCGATAAGGCCCAGGATATGCGCCTGGCGATAGTATTCCCGCAGACCCTCCTGTTTTCTCTCATTAAAGTCAAATTTGAGCTTGCAGAAATAGTCCACCAGGTAGTCGGCTTCAAAGTCCTCCCATTGCGAGGCCTTGGCCGCCGCGTCTTGGATGTTGTCCAGGCTAAAACGAATGGAGTCTACGAAGGTATCTCTAATAACTTTCACCTGGTCCAGGTGTTTGACCGCCCAATCCTGCCTCATGGCCCATACCGCAAAAACCATGGGCAGGCCGGTAAACTTTTTCCACTCCTGGCCCAAATCGTAAACATGCAGGCGATCCCGAGTTTTGTAGAAAGCTCGCAGGGCGTCGTCCCCGATAAGAAGTGCGGCATCCGCCTCCATCAGCATAGCTCCCAGTTCCGGCACCGAGTTGAAATACTCCGGTGATATATTGTAATAACGCGCCATGATAATTCGCACAAGAGCCTGTGAAGTGGCTGAAGTATTGGTTAAAGCCACCTTTTTGCCATGCAGGTCTTCTATCGGCAGTTTGGAGAAAAGGTAGATGCTCTTAATTTCTCCGTCACCACTGATGGATATGTCGGGCATAATAATGTAGTCCCTATAATTACGGGCGTAAGCTATGGAAGGAATGGCAGCCATATCCAGAACATCCTCCTTCAACATTCGGTTCAAATCGGAAGGATTGCCCTTGATCAAATCGATCTCCAAAAGGAATTTTTTCTCGATAAGCCCGTAGAATAGCGGGAAGCAGTTAATAAATTGTATATGACCCACCCTTGGCCGCATTTATATCACCCTTATCCTAATAGATTTTAATAATGTCATAAACGCTGCTTCGTTCAGTTGGAAGATAAGCAGATTCTTTAATAAGTTCAACGAGTTTTTCCTTGGTTATGCCCTTTTCGGTGCCGGCGCCGGCTGCGTGCATTATTCTTTCCTCTACCACCGTGCCATCAATGTCGTCGGCTCCAAAATCCAGGGCCAGTTGCGCTATGGGCAGGCCCAGCATTATCCAAAAGGCCTTGATGTGATCGATATTGTCAAGCATCAAGCGGGACACGGCTATGGTTTTCAAATCGTCCAGAGCGCTGGTTCGAGACAAATGCGCCAACCCCGTGTTCTCAGGCAGAAAAGGCAGAGGAATGAAAGCCTGAAAACCAGGGGCCTCATCTTGAAGCTCGCGCAGCCTCAACATATGATCTATCCGGTCTTCAATTGATTCGACATGGCCGTAAAGCATGGTGCAATTGGTTTTTAACCCCATCAAGTGAGCTTCGCGGTGTACTTCCAGCCATTCCTGGCTGCTGGCTTTACGTGGACATAAAGCCTCCCGGATATGGTCATTGAGTATCTCGGCTCCTCCCCCGGGGATGGAACCCAGACCGGCCTCTTGCAAAAGGACCAAAACCTGCTTGACCGGGAGTCCGCTGATCTGAGCCATGTGGTGAATTTCCACCCCGGTAAATCCTTGAATATGAATATCAGGATATTTATCGTGCAGCCGCCTAATCACTTCTATATAGTAGTCGAGAGGCATATCCGGATGCATGGCGCTAACCACGTGAAATTCGGTTATCCCGTAATCTACGGCTGCGGCACCGTAGTCAAAGGCCTCCTCTACGCTCATCAGATAGGGTTCACCAGGCCCGTCCCTATCTACTCCAAAGGCGCAGAATCTGCACCGGGATACGCATATATTGGTAAGGTTAATGTGCCGATTTACGTTAAAAAACACGTGCCGTCCAGATTTTTCAAGTTTGCTGCTTCTTGCCAATTCGGCCAGGGCCAGGAGATCATTTTGCCGGTAAAGAAAAATCCCCTCTTCCCTGGTGAGCCGCTGATGGGCTGACACCTTGTCCCTGATAGCCTGCATATCTTGCTTCATAAAACATCCTCCTATTTGGCATAGGTAAATTATAGCATATTGGAGTTTATTCCCATCTCACAGATTTCATTATGCAGTGTGATCTGAATTGGCAGTATTATAAAAAACATCCAAGCATCCATAATGCTTATCTGGCTTCTCAAGCAATTCGCCTGCGGGTTGAAATCAATGGTTTCTTTTTTTCGAGACCTCCTGGTATTTCGATTTACACTTTTAAGAACTGTTCCCTGGTCTAAAACTCAGCCATACGACGGCAAAGGTAATGCAGACCGCCAAATAGAATAGAGCGTTCAGGACAAATTGTTCCGTACTGCACTGCATTGTTCCGCCAGGTTGGTTGGCGCGCATACCCAGGGATAAAAGGGAATAGGGAAACCATACCCCATAACCCTTGGCCAGTGCCGCCAAACCTGACACGCCGCCGATCAGCGCGATTCCTACCGGTACGGCGAAGCTGCGGATTACCAGTGATAGGCAAAGCTGGACAGCGCAGATCACCATGCCCCCGACCGCACCAAACAGCAGCCACTTCGGAAGTTCCGGCGGAATGGGGGTGTTCAGTCCGCAAAGCTGGCCGGAAATCAGGAATAATATACCGATCCAGGCTAGGGTCAGTAAAACCATGACGGAAGCGGATGTGAGCTTGGCCAGATAAACATACGAAACCGGTACAGGTGCTGTAATTACGGCGTTCCAGTTGTGATTGAGATGTTCCAGCCGGAATAAATACGAACAATAAACACCTATGATGGCCGGAAGGAAAAAATAACAAGTAAAAAGGGTGTGCTGTGTCCACAGGCTGTACCATTGATCCTGTAAGATGCCGATATTTTGCAGATAATTAAAGGTGCCCATGACTGCGGGCAGGACGGGAAGAAGCAAAAAAGCAAGCCAGACCGGGCTGTGATGAAGTTTCATCCTTTCGGCTTGAAGCGTACGTAAGAACAAATTTTACATCTCCTTTCGAATAAACAGTGATCGGCCTATGATATAGATCATGCAGAACATGACGGCCAGAATGCTAAACCCGGTCCAATCAACCGGCATATAATAAAAATCGCTGATGCGCGTCGCTCTGTCCCAGTCCATGCCCACCAACATTAACACGCCGTAATATCCCCAAAGGAAAAATCTTTCCAGGTTCTGAGGAAAAAACATGATAAAAAGACCGGCAAAGCTCCCGATAATGCCTACGGTAAGGGCTATCATTTGGTTTCTGAATAGAAGCGACAGAACCTGCTGCAGCAAAAGGATGGTCAGATTTACGGCCGTGGTAAAGAGCAGGTAATATAACAGCTTATCAAGGGGCGGGCTTCCCTCAAATCCGACCACAAGCCCCGCCATAACAATGGCTATGATCTGTAAAAGAGCCGCAGCGAGCATGTACAGAGCACCGCATAAAAATTTGGCGGCGAACAGACGCCCGGCGGGCATCACGGTATTCAGGAGCTTCAGCGTCTGTCCCTTGTGTTCGATATCGCACAGCCGTGATGCCACTACGGCTGCCATGACCGGCATCATAATGGAGTTTAGTATCGGGAACTGGTATAGAAAATGCATCCAACCCTGGGAAAGCTCGTGCGCATCCATTCGGTCGACTCCCCAAAGCGCCAACAGTATCTGTACGGAAATCAGGGCGGCAACGATTGCCCAGACCTTGCGGCGGCGGATTTTCTGGAATTCCATTGCGAGTGCCTTTATCATAAGCTCACCGCCGTTCCAGTCAGCTCGATGAAGATGTCCTCAAGGCTCTTGCGCCGTTCTTCGATGCGTACAACACCTATGTTGCTTTCAAAAAGCCGGAAGATATGGCCGGCCAGCTCGTTATCGGAAAGCTTGGGCAGCAAAAGGTAGTCATCCTGTCTCCGGCAGGAAATGCCCTGCCCACTGAGTATTTTTTCTGCTGTCTGGTTATTTTGAGTACGGAGGGCAATGCTGGTTCTGCTCTTTTCGTGAAGGGTTGACAAGCGGTCCTGAAAAACCAGCTCCCCTTGACTGATGATCCCCACATTGGTGGCGATCAGATCAATCTCGCTAAGCAGATGACTGGAGACCATCACTGTCATTCCATATTGCTGCGGCAGGGAGCAAATCAACTCGCGCATCTCCTGCATGCCCGCCGGGTCCAGGCCATTGGTCGGTTCGTCGAGGATTAAAAGCTTGGGATTGCCTAACAGGGCACAGGCCAGTCCCAGGCGTTGCTTCATTCCCATCGAGTACTGGGCGACCCTTTTTTCCTTCTGGTTTTCCAGCCGGACAATTTGCAGAACCCTGTTTATATCCCTGTCCGGCACCCCCTTAAGCACACAGATTATTCGGAGATTTTCCGCTCCGGTCAGGTGCCCGTAATAGCTGGGTGATTCAATCAAGGACCCGACGTGTTTAAGGATGGAAAGCCGGTTTCGGCTGTTAACCTGTTTGCCGAAAACGCTAATGGTACCTCCCGTAGGCCGGGCAATCCCCACCAGCATTTTCATGGTGGTGGATTTGCCCGCCCCGTTGGGACCGAGAAATCCATAGACGGCGCCGGCCGGTATTCTAAGATCCAGATCCTTTACCCGCAGAAACTTTCCATACTGCTTGCACAGGCCGGTGGTTGTAATAATATCAGGCATTTTTCTGTCCCCCTTTGGTCAACTGGGAACATCATAACCAACCTTCCTTACATCAGCCTGTAGTTAAGCTTAAATTTACCTTAATTTTGAAGGAAACTCCCAAAACCATATTATTTGTGTACTATAATGGGTATGGTGATGGATATGAATGACATTCTTGACTGCAAGCTGCTGATGGTGGATGATGAGCCCGAGCTTCGCCAGATGGTTAAGGAAATATTGCGGAAGGAAGGCTTTATGAAGGTGATTTCAGCTGCCGACTGCCACCAGGCCCGGGAACTTTTTGCCTCCGAGAGTCCGGACGGGGTGATTCTGGACGTTTCCCTGCCGGATGGAGATGGCTTTTCTTTGATGCGTGAATTTCGTGCCGGGTCAGCTGTTCCCGTATTGTTTCTTTCCGCCCGCGACGAGGATGAAGACCGCTTGCTGGGGCTGGGGCTGGGCGCTGACGACTATATTACCAAGCCATTTTTACCTCGCGAACTGACTCTGAGACTGCGGGCGGTATTAAACCGCGCCTATTTTCCGGTGGTACTCAAGCAAAAGGAAAAACCGGTCTTTAGTTTGGGCGAAATCCAGGTCGACCTAAACAGCGGCTTAGTTTACAGCAATAAAGGTCAGTTTACTCTAACCGCAAAAGAATTCGCACTGTTGGAAAAACTGTATGAAAACCGTGGGAATATCGTCACCGGTGACAGCCTGTGCCAAGCCGCGTGGGGCGATGATCTTTACGGGTATGAAAATACGCTGATGGTTCACATCCGGCGGTTGCGGGAGAAGATCGAACCGGAGCCCTCCTCTCCGCGCCATCTTCTTACCGTGCGGGGTCTGGGTTATAAATTGACGGGAGCGGACAGGAAATGAAAAGCATGATGAAAATTCTGTTCCGTTATGTGTTATCGGCCGCCGGGATAGCTCTTATTTTGCTCATCTTCAATTTCGCAGTATTGGTGGCCTGGATTATTCAAGAAAGTGCAATCGAGCAGCATGACTACAGTACGGGCCAACTAGCTAACAGCCTGATCGAATCACACGGGGTTTACACACTTTCCGAATCCGCCGCAAGTGAGATCGAAAAACAGTATCAATGGGCAATGCTGCTGGACGACACCGGCCGGGTGATTTGGAGCAAGAACCTGCCCCCCGACGTACCGCTCAAATACACGGCTTCCGATGTAGCCAGCTTTACCCGCTGGTATTTAAACGACTATCCAGTATATGTCTGGCGGCATTCCGACGGTTTGTTTGTGTTGGGCAGGGCAAAGGGCAGCACGTGGAAGCATAATATGGAAATGCGCCATGAGTTTATGGATAAAATATTCGTGGGGGTTCCTGCCGTTCTTATTTTAAATGCTGTGGCGGCAATACTGTTAGCCCTGCTTTTCGGTATGCGTTTGTTTCGCTCCTTGAAGCCGCTGGCCAAGGGTATTGAGGAAATGGCCGAAAAACAGCCGGTGGAGCTTTCAACCCGGGGTTTGCTCGGCGATATTGCCGTCGGGATAAATAAAACTTCGGTGCGGTTAATGAAACAGGAGGCTGCTCTCAATCAACGTGACAATGCCCGCACCACATGGATTGCCGGCGTGTCCCACGACATCCGCACCCCACTTTCCCTGGTTATGGGTTATGCCAGCCAGCTTGAAGATGATCCCGAATTGCCGCCGGCTAAGCGGGAACAGGCAGGTATCATACGTCGGCAAAGCCAGCGGATCAAGACGCTGGTCAGTGACTTGAATCTTGCTTCCAAGCTGGAATACAACATGCAGCCGCTGCGGCTAAACCCTGTGATACTGGCTGAGCTCTTGCGCCAAGTTGCTGCCGAATTTTTGAATGACGGACTTGACAATTGCTATTCGATAGAGGTAATAATCGGCAAAGATGCACAAAATGCAGTAATCACCGGTGATCAAGAGCTTCTGCGACGGGCGGTTGCCAATTTGCTTGCGAACAGTATTCGCCATAACCCAAAGGGCTGCCAGATTAAAATGACTATGGAAAAAGGTCGGGGAATTTGCTCTCTTAGTGTTACCGACAGTGGAGCGGGCTTCCCTCGGGCAATTCTGGAGAATTTGAATAATGCCCAATATTCTGCTGGACTGCAAAACCATGGCCTGGGCCTCACCATCGTCCGGCAGACTATCAAGGCGCACGGGGGAAGCACAGAGTTTCATAACCTGTCCTCAGGAGGTTGTGAAGTTATAATCTGCCTGCCCTTAAGCGCTGCGGACACTAGGGCTTAATCTTAAAAATACAGCTGTCAGACTGTCTATGGTGTTTACTCTTAATATATAATTAAGTCAGTTGAACAGCTCTAATCAAGAGTTTAGGTGGAGAAGGGCAGAATAATAATACTATAATAAATATTATGGACTTCGTAAGCCGAATGTATTTCAGTTGGCGGATTAACACAATCTACTTGATATAATGATGCTGTAATGCTAAGGGAGAAAAAAATGGACTGCACCCAAGCATATGTTAAGATAAATGGATTTGAGGGAACAGTAAGCATTAATGAACCGTTTCTGCGTTATCCTGGCAACCCCATATTAACCTGCCATGACGTCAATAGAGTCTGGGGTACTGATAGCCATTTATATACCTATACAGTTCATAATGCCGGAATGGCAAATGTGACCAAGGCTAATGGCCAGAACCAAACCATAATGCTCTTTCGTTCCCACATTGCTGATGGCCGCAGTGTAATAGGTAAAGCTGTAAGCGACAATGGCCTTAACAGTTGGATTATAGACCCCCGACCGTTTTTATTGCCGGCCACAGAGAATGATGTATATGCTGAAGGCGTCAATATTGATTCGCTTATAGAATCTGAGGCTGGCGGGGTGGAAGATATTCGGGTCAATCAGGTTGGGAGTGATCTATATCTATTGACTTACAGTGCCTATCACCAACAGATGCCTGATAGAGTCAAGGTTATGATGGCCGCAACCAGAGACTTTAAGACTATTGTTCGCTATGGTCCAATTTCCCAACAGGACATGCGCAATGTAGTTATATTTCCCGAACCTGATAAAAATAAGACCTGGTTGGCCCTGCTGCGTCCAAACGACAAGGGAAGGGAAGCCTCCGGCTCCGGTCACATCGGGGGCTCATTTGGAGAAATATGTGCAGGTTTTGCGTCGAGTCCCACCGGACCGTGGCAAATAGGTAATGTAATCATGAGAAGCGGTCACGGGCCCAGTGCATTCCAGGCTAAGATCGGGCCAGGTGCTCCGCCCATCAGGACTCAATATGGATGGCTGAATATCTTTCATGGTGTGCGTTCCACCATGGCTGGCAATCCTTATACCTTGGGTGTGGCATTCCATGACCTTCAAGACCCCGCAAATCCAGGTAAAATTCGTATTAGTGCCAAACCCATATTAATGCCCAGTCAAAGTGATTGTTTAGTGCAAGAAAGTGATTATGTTCATGTTCCCAATGTAGTATTCAGCTGCGGGGCATTAATCAAGGACGATACGGTGGCCATATACTATGGCGGCAATGATACGGTTATGAATATCGGCCTGGCCAATATACATGTTTTAAATGAGATGTGCAATATATTCCGTCTGAACCCTTTGACCGGGAAACACCTATATTCTCTTTAAGCCGCTCTGGCCCTCAAATCATCAGGTGAAAACAGAGAAAACAGGCCGATGCGAAGGCGAATCCTTCCTGCTGCTGGTAGGGGAATCTAATATGCCATCAAAGTCTTGGGAGTTAGCTCAAAGCAAATCGGGTCAAAACATCGATTAATTACTGCCTGCTCGGGGTTAACATAACAAAAGGAGGTGATTTGCATTGGAGTGCAACCATACCAGGGATAGATTAATCATTGCCGGCTCAGGCAAAGTGGCTTTGAACATTTATAAAATTGCTTCCCTTCTGGATTACAACATAAGCGTTATTGACAATAGAGCAGAAACCCTCACCCGGGAGAGATTTCCTCAAGCCTGTGAGCTGTTGCTGGGGGATATTGTGGAACTGCTGGAGTCATACGAAATCACCGAAACTACCAGTATAGTATTAGTAACCAATAATCATGAATTTGATCAGCCGGCGTTGCAGGCGGTTATCGAATCACCAGCCAGATACATAGGGGTAATGGGCAATAAACGCAAGGTAACAACATATTTCAACAACCTTAAAATAATGGGTATATCAGACGAGCTTATCGGAAGAGTTCATTTACCGATTGGTCTGGATATAGGGGGCCAGTTGGCAGCAGAAATAGCCTTGGCGGCAGTAGCCGAAATTCAGGCAGTAAAATACGGACGTCCCGGGGGGCCTATGATTATAAGGCAAGTTAATGAAGACAAAGAAAAGCATGATGAATTATTCTAACGGTTTCAGTATCTATTAAACATTGGACGCAGCGAACTGGACAATTTGCGGGGAATAGTGTATACAAGAGCTTGTGAAATCATTCATGTGTTAAAATAGTAAATGGTATCTTATTTTAAGCCAGTTTCTATAGTATTTTTCTTGGAGGTGCTGTTTTGGTTCGTTTAATTCATAACCCGGTATTCTTTCTAAATGGAGAAAAGCTTGTTGAGATAGTAAATGGAACACCGCAGATTTTAAAAGGCAAGGAAGAAAGTCTTGCACCATTCGCTTTTGATGGCGATAATGCAAGAAAAGATGCCATAGCCTATAGAATCCTCATGCAGCATAACACTAGCAGCGATCCTAAGCATCTTAAAATCCGCTTTGATGCTCTGGCTTCCCATGATATTACCTATGTGGGCATTGTTCAAACCGCCCGCGCCAGCGGATTGAAAGAGTTTCCCTTACCTTACGTATTAACCAACTGTCATAACAGCCTTTGCGCCGTGGGCGGTACCATTAACGAAGATGATCATGTCTTTGGTTTGTCGGCGGCCCAAAAATACGGCGGCATATATGTGCCCTCTCATCAGGCGGTAATTCATCAATATATGAGGGAAATGATGAGCTGCTGCGGCCATATGATTCTGGGGTCTGACAGCCACACCCGTTATGGCGCTCTGGGCACTATGGCCATCGGAGAGGGCGGGCCAGAGTTGGTCAAGCAGCTGCTGTTAAAGACTTATGATGTAGCCTGCCCGGAAGTTATTGCCGTATATTTGGAAGGCAGGCCCCTTCCCGGAGTGGGCCCCCAGGACGTTGCCCTGGCCATAATCGGTGCAGTTTTTAAAAACGGATTTGTTAACAATAAAGTACTGGAGTTTATCGGCCCCGGCATAAAAGACCTGTCGATTGACTTCCGTAACGGTATTGATGTAATGACTACTGAAACTACCTGTTTGAGCTCGATTTGGGAAACCGATGCACGGGTAAAAGAATATTATGAAATTCATGGCCGGCCGGAATGCTACTCCGAATTAAAGCCAGGGAAAGCAGCTTACTATGATGGAGCCATTATAGTGGATTTGGACCAGATCGAACCCATGATTGCCCTGCCTTTTCACCCCAGCAACGTGTATACCATAGCCGAGCTCAACCGGAACACCTATGACATCTTGCGCAGCGTTGAAGAGGAAGGGCAAAAACAGGTTGATAATCCGGCCATCCAATTTACCCTTATTGATAAAGTGGTTAATGGAAGACTAAAAGTTGATCAAGGAATAGTAGCTGGATGTGCAGGGGGTACTTTTGAAAACCTTTGTGATATCGCGTCGATGGTGGAAGACCATTCCATTGGCAGCGGCGCTTTCAGCTTCAGCGCCTATCCGGCCAGTCAGCCTATATATGTAGAATTAATTAAAAACGGATCTGCGGTTAAGCTGCTGTCAGCCGGTATAACTGTAAAGACGGCTTTCTGCGGCCCATGTTTTGGCGCTGGGGACGTGCCGTCCAACAACGCCTTGAGTATTCGCCATACTACTCGCAATTTCCCCAACCGGGAAGGTTCCAAACCAGGCGACGGGCAGATCTCATCGGTAGCATTAATGGATGCACGTTCCATTGCTGCCACGGCACTGAATGGAGGCTTCCTAACTGCGGCTACCGAAATTAGCCACAAATTCCCTACCAAACCATATGCCTTTGATAAGATAGTTTATACCAACCGTGTTTACAATGGGTATAAGAAACCGTTAACCCAGGAAGAATTGAAATTCGGCCCTAATATTGCTGATTGGCCGGAAATGATTGCCCTGCCCCAGAATTTATTGCTAATTGTTGCCAGTGTCATAACTGATCCGGTTACAACAACTGACGAGCTCATCCCCTCCGGGGAGACGTCATCCTTCCGCTCGAATCCTATGAAGCTGGCAGAGTTTACTTTATCCAGAAAGGACCCGGAATATGTTGGCCGGGCCAAGAGAATAAATAAACTGGAACAGGAACGCCGCGGCCTAAGCGGTGAGCCCTCATTAGCCCTTAAAGAAATGATAGCCCAGGTGGTTGAAGCAGGTGGGTTCAATTCAGATGAGGATCTCTTGACCTGCACCGGCATAGGCAGTGTAGTATATGCCGTAAAACCAGGCGATGGTTCGGCGCGGGAACAGGCCGCATCATGCCAGAAGGTGCTGGGCGGATGGGCTAATATCGCGGTTGACTATGCAACCAAGCGCTACAGAAGCAATCTGATCAACTGGGGTATGCTGCCATTAACTGTCAATAGTGAGTTTTCTTTTGATGTGGGTGACTTGATTCTCCTGCCGGATATCAGGTCTATATTGGAAAAGGGTGAAGAAATTATTCCGGCTAAGGTGATAGGTAAGAAAGGCGTTCGCGATCTGGAGTTGTTTTTGCGCAAGTTATCGGTTGATGAGCGAGATATCATCCTAAAAGGGAGTTTGATAAACTACTATTCCAAATAGTTATTGACTTATATGCTGAAATATAAATAGGATTATTGTAGGAGACCAAAAAGGCTGTTTCCACTTATAAGTGGATGCAGCCTTTTTATTGAGCCAGGTCATAATTTGGTGTATTTTATTACTGTCATCCCGATGTATAGCGGGATCAATGGTTAGACGAGAAGGGTTAGTTTTTATACAGGTGCTTCTTTTGCTGCTTTTTCTTGAATAAATTGCAGGATGGCAGGCATATTTTCACTCAAAACTGGGTACTGGTCAGTAAATATTTCTTCTACTTGCCATACACTCCAGTAGTGATTATAACAAGAACTCCTCCGTCTATTATATGGAAGAGAGGATGTATGCCATACTTCACAGCCCTGGAATGGGTTAGAGGTTCCAATGTACAATTGCTCATTGCTATCTACATAAAGTATTCTGCCCCCATAGTTGTTGGGATTACCAAGCCCATTCAGGAATAAGGGACTGAAACGAATTCCGTCCTCAGACACATACAGATCAAACCCCAGCGGATATCTGATGGCTCTTAATATTTCTACTACGCTTCTGTATACTGCTATTATTATATTTATTATTGCCGGGTTAAAGGCCTGTTCCAGTGCTTCCCGATTTGCTAAAAGGGTAGTTAGTATCACTTCCATATTGCTCGAATCATCAAAAGTACTTATAAGCAATTTGCCTTTAAATTCCTGTATTTGCCAGCCATAAACATTGAAGGGGTTGTTAAACCCTGATCCAAGCCGGGAAAGGCTTCTGAGTTCATCCGAAGCTGATAAAGGTATAGATGGAATTCCTCCTACCACCATTTGCCAATTATCATTTTTATCAATTCTAATGATATCGCAGCCCATAGGAATCAACCAGGCCAGTGGCAATGGCTTGGTTGCACTAACATAAAGATGGCCTTTAAATACTCCTATACCTAGAGTGAACTGGTTGGCGGGATTTCCAAAACCGCCATCAACTACCAGGGTCCAGTCGTTTATTTGTGGTTCTTCTCCATTTGTTCTCCAGACTTGCACCCCATCCGAGCCAATAGTGGAAACATATATCCTGTTATTGAATACTGCCATGTTATATATGGCGTTTTGCGGGTTTTGATTAGGATCAAACCCTGAAGCAGAAGAGTCAATGAGACTTTGCCATGGATAAAATTCAGGATCCGGGCTGCTGTATAGCAGGGCCGAACTTTCATTTAGTTCATTTACCGTGGCTAGATAGAGCTTTCCATTGTGGGTCACCATGGCTCTGGAGGAAGTACCCTGTAAAACGGAGTTGGAATCCAATACAAACCAATCCACACCATTGGTGGTTTTTAGTATCTGTACAGAGCTCCCCCAGCCTGCAGCATAAATACAGGAACTGCCTCCCAAAGGACGGTGATTAATCATAAACCTAAAACCGAAGATCTCGGATTGGAGTGAAGCTTGATATACTCTTTGCCAGGGCAGCGATCCGTCCTTTCTATATCTCCAGATTTCAGCCTGATTATCTACTGCAGGGGTCGGATTTATCAATGCAGGCAGGTTAGTGTTGGCATAGATCGCACGGATAATATTTACCAGTACATTACGGCCGGTGCCTACATAAATAAAATCTCCTAACTCAGTTATTGACCAGGCATAATTGTTTTGCCTGCCACTATTAAGGTTTTCGGTGTCAAAACCATTAGTTGGAGTCAAATTTTTGAAACAATGCATATTTATCCCTCTCCTTTCTATTATAGTGTATGTTTGATATTCAAGGGTGCTACCAGGCGAGGGGATACTGAGGAGGCAGGCAGTATTATTTCTCAAATTCACTTTCATGTTCTTTGAAGAATTCGCGGTATATTTGTATATTGCGTAACTCTGTCCGCTTTTTTGCACCATAGGCTTTTCGTCCAGGTCATAAATTGCCGCATCTTGTATTGACCCTGCTTTTGACGAATCGTGCACATCCCTTTTTAACCATGCCTTTATTTTTTTTCATACGAATAGATATTATGGGAAACAGTGGTATAATTTGTATTGGAAGAAATGGTGAATATTGTCGTTACAAGTGCCAACGACTTAAAGGAGTAAAACGTGGGAGCAACAATAGACGTCGTAGCAGCCATTT
>CAZCTN010000021.1:0-51949 GCA_964501655.1 uncultured Syntrophomonas sp. | reverse complement strand
CCAATACTATATATATTACCATAAATAAACCACCAAACAAGGGGACGGTTCTTTTGTTTGCTTGCATACAAGCAAACAAAAGAACCGTCCCCTTGTTTGGTGCGGCTAGCAGTCTTTGAGACAGCAGTCCGGTCCTTTTTCCAGCAGGCATTCTATCAATTCAGCCTCAGTCACGATCCCTATTGCTGATTCGTCATCTCCTATTATCAGTACGCTGAGATAAGCCGAAGGCCGGCTGTTATCCAAAATTATTTTCACCGAGGTATTCGGGAGAGCGGCTAACTGTTGAGATTCCATAAAGCCCAGCTGGCTTAGCTGTTGCTTTTTATTTAAGAGAAAACGCATGAAAGCATATGCCAGCATGTTTTTCTCCCTGCTAGCAGCCCAGAAGAGCAGTATGCTGATTATTATAAGATTGGCTCCCGACCGGGCATGCCAGAACCAATATATGCCGCTGGCCCCTATTATCATTGCCGCGGCCTTTCCCAGAAATACTGCGGTTAAAGTAGCCTTGCGATAACCCAGCTTTCCGGATAATATTGCTCTCAGTATCCGTCCTCCATCCAGGGGCAGGGCTGGAAGCAGATTGAAGCAACCCAGAAACAAATTGATATAAAAAAAAAGACTGAAAAGGGGGCCTTGCCAGGGAATAATCCAGTAGAAAACCGCAGCCAGAAACAGACTTAATAGAGGACCTGCCAAGGCGGAGTAAATCTCTTTTTTGGGCTCCAGACCGGTATAATCCTCAATTACTGCCTGCCCGCCAAAAGGCAGCAATTCCACCTGGGAAATTCTTACCCCCAGATGCAAGGCCACCATGGTATGAGCTAGCTCGTGGGTCAGAACAGCAGTGCTTATCAATAGAACTTCCTGACCCAAACCCAGAAGGATATAGATCAAACCCAGCAACAAAAAAGCCAGGTTGACCTTAAAATCTATACCTGCTATCCTAAGCAATCGCATTACGGTTTAAATATTTTATTTGGATTCAAGGGACCATCCTTACCGGTGACCTGGAAATACAACTCCTGGCTGCTGTTGCCAATGACGGTATCCTTGCCTACCTTTTGCCCGACTTCCACCAGGGCCTCTCCTAAACCACCATAAGAAGAATACAGGCCGCCGCCATGATCAATCAAGACCGTCTTACCTGTAACTTCGCTGGAAATATCCGCCACCAAACCCTCGTAAACAGGTCTAACCTTGGAGCCCTCAGCAACCTTTATCAGAACTGCCGGAAAAAATTCCTGTACCTGATGGCTGGCATTATAGTGCCAGCCGTACTCACGTTCAATTTCAATAAATTCGCAAGGCAGCTGCAGCGGACTGCCTCCGGATACCGGATGAGATTCAGCCTCTTGCCCATCATTTTTTTCATTGAAAAAATCGGCTATTTGATTTTGAATTCCATAGTCCTTCATTATGTACTTAATGACTGGTTCAACTACCTTTTTGCTGCCGTGTTCCGATTGCATGGACAGGCCGGCCAAAGCAGCGATGATAATTACCAGCAGCAACCTGATTTTGAAGCTTCCCAGCACAGACAGCCCCTCCTTGAACGCATTCTTTGCAACTGGTTGCAGGAAGTTTATTGTTATTCTCTTAAATATATATCTTTCCTGTACATTTTATGACACAAGCAGTAAGATGATGAGTTTACCTCAACCCCGAAAATGCACCAGGAGGACTGCACTGCACCGCAGAACCGTCTCCTGGTTAAAATACGATCTGTTTTCCGCGGATGTTTATGTTTACGACCAGGGCTACGGCGATCAGGTTGGTGATCATGGAACTGCCGCCATAGCTGATAAAGGGCAGGGGTATGCCGGTAATAGGCATTAAACCTATTGACATGCCTATGTTTTCAAAGATATGAAAGAGCCACATGGCTGTTACTCCGACTACGATCAGGCTGCCAAAGAATTCCCGGGATTCTGAAGCGATGTAGAGTGCACGAAGTATTAGTATGCCATAGAGCAGGATCAGGAAAGCTGCTCCTATGAATCCCAGTTCCTCGCCAATAACTGCATATATGAAATCGGTATGGTGTTCGGGGAGGAAATTGAGCTGAACCTGGGTTCCATTATACAGACCTTTCCCGGTTAATCCCCCAGATCCTATGGCAACCAGTGATTGTATGGTGTTCCAGCCGGCTCCGCGCCCCCCCTGTCCATCGTTATAGGGGTCTACAAATACGGTAAGTCGTTTAATCTGATATTCTTCCAGAGGGATGGACAGCCCCATATTGAAATGCAAAAATAACACCAGTACAATAACCAGAATCCCTCCGGCCAGCAGTGCTATTAATAGCTTGGGGTTAGCTCCAGCCACAAACATCATCACTACTGTGATTGCTATGTATACCAGGGCAGTTCCCAGGTCAGGCTGCATCATTATTAGAATGAAAGGCAAACCCATGTAAGCAAAACAGGGCAGCATGCCCATCAGAGTATCCATTTCTCCTCTTCTGCGATTCACGAAGTCAGCAAAGGCAATTATTAACATGACCTTGGTAAACTCGGCCGGCTGAACTGCGGGAAGAGGGCCCAGAGATATCCATCCCGTCGTTCCCCTGACTTCTGTTCCAAAAGCCAGCACTGCTATCAACATCCCCACTGAAAGCAGGTAAAGCAGTAAGGCAAAGCTCTTGAACTCGGCAAAATCATAACGGATAACGAAAATTGCTCCCAACAGTCCCAAGCCTATCATGAACAGCTGCTTTTTCACATAATAAAGCCCATCACTGGTCATTCCGCTGCTGGCACTGCTTTGAATCACCAAACCCAAGGCCACTATTATCAGAAGGGTGATTATAAAAGGCTTATCAAGAAATTTTAAACGTTTAAAATTCAAAGCTGCTACCTCCCCATATATTATAAAACTAAGGAAAATAGCATGTAAAGGGAACAAATGAAGCTTGTAGACCAAAGGGGTCAAAAAGGCGAACCTGGGGGTGGGCAACCCGGGTCCGCCTTTTCGACAGAGCTCAAGGAAATAGAGTTAAGGAGTTTACGAAGTTTTTTTGTTTTCAGGAAGACGCTGCTTCATTGGCCTTGCGTTTGAAACCTCGAACCGGTATGTTGGCGATAAGGGCTATGGAGTTTTCTTCATTTTCCAGATTAACCTGCAGAGCTTCCTCATCTATATCCAAATAGTCTCGAATGACTTTAATAAGGTCTTCTTTCAGTGAATTGAGAAATTCGGGAGATACGGAGGCACGATCATGTACCAACACCAGACGCAGCCTTTCCCGGGCTATTTCCTTACTGGGCACATTCTCCCTGGAAAATATCCTGCTCAGCATATCGAACAAACTCATCCCCTCCCCCTTATCTGGCCAGCTTCAACATTTTCTTGAATTTGTCCATAATATTTTCCGGATCATCCAGCGAGTACATGGGGACATCCTCTCCATTTAACCTGCGCGCAATCCGACGATAGGCTGCACCGGCCCGGGACACATTTTCCAATACTGCCGGTTCTCCTCTATTAGTAGACACCACTATGGCCTCATCTTCCGGTACTACTCCCAGAAGCTCGATAGCCAGGATATCTATGATATCCGCTGTATCCATCATATCCCCCCGTTTAACCATTTTGCTGCGAATGCGGTTTATAATCAACCTGGCATTAGTCAGACCAGCTGCTTCCAGCAGACCTATTATCCTATCCGCATCCCTTACCGAAGATACCTCCGGCGTAGCTACCACAACTGCCTGGTCAGCACCTGCGATAGCATTCTTAAAACCCTGTTCTATGCCGGCTGGACAATCAACCAGGACAAAATCGAAGTCTTTACGCAATTCATTAACCATGTTCTTCATCTGATGAGGAGAAACTGCAGTTTTATCCTTGGTTTGAGCCGCTGGCAGAAGATATAAGCCGTCAAACCTTTTATCCTTAATTAGAGCTTGCTTTAATTTACACTGCCCGTTAACTGCATCTACAATATCAAATACTATCCGATTTTCCAGGCCCATGACCACATCCAGGTTTCTGAGCCCTATATCGGTGTCTATCATAACCACCTTTTTGCCCGCCATAGCCAGAGCAGTGCCTAGATTTGCTGTAGTTGTAGTTTTTCCTACCCCACCTTTTCCTGAAGTTATCACAATTACTCTGCTTTTCATCCTTAAGCCCCCTATCATATTTTTAACTTCTCAATAACTACTCGGCCCTCCCGAATCCTGGCCACCTCGGGATAATCAACCCCATTTCGTTCTCCATCCGGAGGCCGGGTTATATGAGCTGCAATTCGTAGTTGGGTTGGGTTCAAACGGTAGGCGCTGATTATTACACCCTCGTCACCGAACACTCCGGCGTGGGCCAAGCCTCTCAGGGAACCCATCACCAGTATATTCCCCCCTGCGATCACTTCCGCCCCGGGATTGATATCTCCCAGAATTACAGCATTGCCAGGAACGAATTTCTTCTGTCCGGAACGTATATGCTGACATATCAGGGCGGTATCGTCATAGTGATTCATTCCGGCGATACTCGCTTCCTGCTCTGAATTTTCGTCATCCAGCCCGCCTGAAATCAGCTGATCCAGATGTACACCGTAATCCAGCAGAGTATCTTCCAGTTCTCTCACCTGCTTATTGCTCAATACTCTTTTTCCGATGTCGATGCTCACCTTGCTGCCGACTGGAAGATCTGTTACCAGCTGCAACCGGTTCTCCAATCCCTTTTTTATCTGAGCAAAGGTATTGTAAGCTTTCAGGTCTATCAGCATACTGCTACTGGCTGGTTTACATGCTGTGCTCACCTATTTAGCCCCCCATTCATATAAAGACCCGTTAATTCCTTAAACTATCCATTTTGTCATGTAATTCTATAAATACTAATATTTCCCTTCGATGAAAAAAATAAAAATAGGTCCGATATTTTCTAATCGTCCCTATTTAAGTCGCCTGAGCAGGAGAAATTTCTCCGATTATTCGTCAGCGTTATTCGACACTGATTGTGCAGGAACTTAGTTTTCTTCGGTCAGGTAGTTATGGAGTCCAAAGTATTGCCTGAAAACATCCCGGGCCACTATCCCCCCTGATTCACCACCACTGAAGCCATATTCCAGCACCCCGGCAAAAGCAATTTCCGGGTCATCAAAGGGCGCAAAGGCTACAAATACTCCGTGAAATTCCTTTAATTCATTGTCCCCTGCCCTGCCGGTCTGGGCAGTACCGGTCTTGGCCCCAACTCCAATGGACTCGGGAAAATCGTAAAACAGAAAATGAGCCGTCCCACCCGGTTGAGAAACCGCCAGCATAGCCCTTTTGGTTTCCGCTACGGTTTCCGGTTTTACATCTACTTCATTTATTGCCCGGGGTTCGATTTTTTTGATAGTATTACCTTCCCCATCAGTAATTTTACTAAGCAAATATGGCTGCATAAGATAACCGCCGTTAGCGATAGCGGCCACATAGTTGGCCAGCTGCAAAACCGTATAATCGTTATATCCCTGTCCCATAGACATATTAAAAGTGTCAAAGGCTTGCCAGGTGGTGTTGAAATTATAATCAATCTGGTACTGGGCTTCCAACTTGATCATTTCGTTGGCTCTTTTCTTTTCCAGGCTCTTTCTTTCTTCTTCATCTACCGCATTTTTCATCAGCTCATCATATTTCTCTTCCAATTGCTTACGCTTTCTTTCATACTGGTTATTGGTTACAATGGAACTTATTTCTTGCTTCCAATCCGGAGTAGGTAGTAATCCTTTAGCTTCATAGGGCAAATCTATGCCAGTTTTGGCTCCCAGTCCAAATTCCCGGGCCACTCGAATGATTTGATCATTTCCTGCTCTGCGTCCCATTTCCTGAAAATATACATTGCACGATCCGGCCATAGCTGAATAATAATTCACCCTGCCATGAACGCTCCAGCATTTAATGTAGGGGGCAATCCAATAATTTCCGGTACACGTGACATAGTCATTTCGGGGGTCGGTCACTTCTGCATCCAGAGCTGCCATTCCGGTTATCATTTTAAAAGTCGATCCGGGGGGATAAGTTGCCTGGATACTGCGATCGATCATGGCCCCGGGCTGCATGGGATCATAGGCTTCGGTCTGGGGAAAATAATACTCCGCCCGCAGGGAACTGATGTTTCCTTTCCAATCATCAGGGTACATGGCCGGGCTGCTGCACATAGCCAGAATGGCCCCGGTCTTAACATTAATCAATACTGCTGATCCCACTTTTGCCTTAGGATATTTTTCCTGTAACTGAGCCAAGGTGTTGTCCATGCTCTTCTGCATAACTTGCTGGAGCTCCAGATCCAGGGTAAGGTAAAGGTTGTGCCCTGCTTCCGGCTCCTTGGTTACCAAATCCCGAATAGGCCTGCCCTGAGCATCCACCTCTACACTGCGGGCACCATCCTTGCCTTTCAGAGCATCTTCGTACTGTTTCTCAATGCCTGATTTTCCTATCAGGCTATTAATACTGTATTCCCCTTCAGCAGAATTCTGCAGTTCGTTCTGGTCTATGGAATGTATATAACCCAGGATATGTCCCGCCAGATTGCCCTGAGGATAACTGCGCAGAGGCTCTACCACGATGGAAACTCCGGGCAGACTTTGACGGTTCTCCTCCAGTCTGACTACCAGGTCCCATGAGATGTCGTGCACCAGAGTAATCGGCTCATATAACCGGTATTTTTGTAATTCAACCTTTTCCTCTATGGACTCCCGGGTTATATCCGGATAATAATCATGCAATATCAATAACAGATTCTCTATAACTTCCTCCTGCTTGCCCAGCCCCAGATAACTGAGACTCAATGAGTAGACTATTTCATTGCCGGCCAGCAGTTCACCCTGGGAAGCATATATCTCTCCTCGAGGCGATTTTATAGGAAGCAGCCTGATGCGATTCTCCTTGGCTTGAGTCTGGTAGGTTTCATTGTTAAACAATTGAACAACCGCCAACCTGCCCCCCAACAGGGCCAGCAAGAGAATAACCGCCAGGGTATATACTTTGAGTTTTTTCTCCATTTCTTCTGCTTTCATCTATCTCTCCTTGGATATGCGAAGCAATCCCTGCTGGGAGGAACTATAATACCATATATAGGCAGGCACTGCCAGCAACAGATTGTAGATAATCTGGTATATGGCTGAAACTATTATCGAAGCATCCAGGTGAAATATACTAAAGGTGGTCCATCCCAATAAGAACATCAACAGAGCATTAAGAACGGTTCCAAACAATACTACTACCAAACCGGCCAGTAGATTATCACTGAAAAAGCGCACCTGCAGCCGTCCAATAATGTATCCAATCATAGCTTTGGACAAAGCACTCACACCGATAAACCGGCCCATATACAAATCTTCCAGCAAACCGCATACAAAGCCATATGCGGCTCCCTTCCCTTCTCCATTGAGAAAAGCAAAAAAAATGACGAATATTAAAAGCAGGTCAGGTCGGGCGCCATTTAGGCTAAAAGTGCTGAACAATGTGGATTGTAAAAAAATGGCCAGAAAAGGCAATAGGCCCAGTACAAAATACCTCAATATACCTTATCCCCCAATATCTTCGGTATCGATTTCGCCATCATTATCCTCATCAGTGGGGAAATCTGGATTGTAGTCAACTACCACCAGCACTTCCTCCAGTTGGTCAAAACTCACCGATGGCTCAATCAGCGCCGATAATGTTATTCCATCCAGCTCCAATTCAATTTCTTTTACTACCCCGATATTAATGCCTTTGGGATAGGAACCCGAGAGGCCGGAAGTAATAATATTGTTGCCTGGTTTTATGGTTGAATAATAGGGTATATTGACCATCCGTAACAGGTTGTTGTCGCCCAGACCTTCCACAATCCCCTGGGTCTCCCGGTTCTCTTGAATTATAACTCCTACCGCCATTTCCCGGTGGGTAATCAAGTCAACATGAGCTGAGTTCAGACTTACACTAGCCACTCTTCCAACCAGACCCCCGGGACTGATTACCGCCATGTCCTTCTCTATCCCGCTTTTCGACCCTTGGTCAATCACCAGGGTGCGATACCAGTTATTGGGGCTGCGGGCTATTACCCGAGCCGGTTTGGTCTGGTATTTACTCATACTGATGTCCTGGAAACCCAACAGGCTTCTCAATCTGCGAGCTTCCATTTTATCTTCTCTCAGCATCTGGTTTTCCATGACCAGCTCTTGGTTTTCTGCTTGCAGTGCCTCTATTCTCTGCTGCAGTTCCTGCTTGTTGCTGAAAAAAGTATTAACCCGACCCAAACGATCCTTAAACTCGACTACCTCACTTTGCAGGGGAGCATAAGCATCCCTTATCATCTTTTCCAGCAGACTGATATTATTCCTTTCTGACGAGGTGTTGCTTATAAGCCATAATGTTCCAATCAATAGTACGAGAATCAGCCAGAAATATTTATTTTTAATATATTTTTTCAATTACCCTCACCCAGCGACTTTTATTTTCTTGGTGATATCAGCACCTTTTTCAGTATATCAATATTCTCCAATACTGTACCAGTCCCCCGGGCCACAGCCAGCAAGGGATCCTCACATACATAAACCGGCATATTGGTCTCACGGCTTATCAGCTTATCCAGTCCTTTAAGCAGCGCTCCGCCCCCGGCCATTACTATACCGCGATCCATAATGTCCGAAGCCAGTTCAGGCGGCGTTTTCTCCAGGCATATTTTGATGCCGTCAACTATCTGCTCTACCGTCTCTTTTAAAGCCTTTTGTATCTCGGTTGATGAAACCTGTATAGTCTTGGGCAAACCTGTCACCAGATCTCGCCCCCGCACTTCATAGAATTCTTCATCACCTTCCCATACCGCTGACCCAATCAACATCTTGATGGCTTCCGCAGTCCTCTCTCCGATCAGCAGGTTGTAATTCTTCCTGAGATGACTGATGATGGCATCATCCATATCATCTCCGGCTACCCGTATGGAACGGGAAGTTACTATTCCGCCCAGAGATATAACCGCAACTTCGGTAGTACCTCCGCCGATATCCACTATTAAATTACCGGTAGGTTCATCCACCGGCATCCCTGCACCAATGGCAGCAGCCATAGGTTCTTCCATCAGGTAGGCTTCTTTGGCTCCCCCGGCAATAGTGGCCTCTCGCACTGCTCTCTCCTCTACCGTGGTGCAGCCGGTGGGTATGCTGACAATCACCCTGGGTCTAATAAAGGGGTTCTTCTGTCCTATGGCTCTGGATATGAAATATTTAATCATGGCCAGGGTAACATCATAATCGGCAATAACTCCGTCTTTCATAGGCCTTATGGCAACTATATTACTTGGAGTCCTGCCAATCATCTGCTTGGCTTCCTCTCCTACCGCCAGCACTTTACCGCTGTCGATCTCTATAGCCACCACCGAGGGTTCACGTAATACGACTCCCTTTCCCCTGACATGCACCAGGGTATTGGCTGTACCCAGATCTATTCCCAAGTCTTTTCCGAAAACCAATATGATTTGCCTCCTTAAGTGTTTAGATTAAACCTTTTGATTTAAGACTGCAGTAGGTATTATCTCCTATAATTATATGGTCAAGCACCGATATTCCCATTATATTTCCGGCTTCAATCAAACGGCGGGTAATCTCTATGTCCTCCTGACTGGGAGTAGGATCTCCGCTGGGGTGATTATGAACCAGTATCATGGAAGCCGCGCTTCTTTTTACTGCCAGCTTGAAAACCTCGCGGGGGTGAACTATGGAACTGTGCAGTCCTCCTACGGAAATATCCTGCATCAGGAGCATCCCGCCTTTTCGATCCAGATAAATGACCCGGAAATGCTCCCGGTCGAAATACCTCATTTCTTCCATCACTATATTTTTGACATCTTCAGGGGATTTTATCGGGGTTTTTATCTCAATATCCTGGGACATGCGGCGCCCCATCTCAATAGCAGCTTTAACGCTCACCGCCTTGGCCGGACCTATTCCCTTCTCACTCAACAGTTCCTCCAGGCTGGCGTCTTTTAAGTGCCTAAGGGACTCGTACTTTATTATCAACAGCCGGGCCAGTTCCAGGGCACTTAGTTCCCTGGTACCCTGTCCCAGTATTATGGCCAGCAATTCTGCATCCTCCAGGTTTTTTTCCCCTTTTAACATCATTTTTTCTCTTGGCCGCATATTTTCCGGCATATCTTTAATGCCTGTATGATAGAAACTCAGAGCTTACACCTCCAGCAGTCTTACTCCCTGCCTCTTCAACATGGAATACAGATGTTTCAAAGGCAGTCCTACAACATTGAAATAACAACCTTCAATCTTTTCAATGAACACTGCCCCGGTTCCCTGTATTCCATATGCCCCTGCTTTGTCCAGCGGCTCCCCGGTTAATATGTAAGCCCTTATTTCCTCATCTGTAATATCTCGAAAATATACCCTGGTAGTCTCGTCCTGGATTTCGGCCAGGCCGCTCTCTGTATCCATAACGCAAACGGCAGTGACTACTTCGTGCTCTCTTCCCTTTAGGGAGGAAAGTTTGCGGAAGGCATCCTGAACATCTTCCGGTTTGCCCAGGATCTTGCCATTACATACTACTACTGTATCAGCGGCAACAATCAAGGCATTTTTCATCTGTTTACTTGCCTGTTCTGCTTTGCACCGGGCAATCCTTCTTACCGCAGCTCGGGGTTCTTCTCCCGGCAGTATCTGTTCGTCGATATCGGCCGGACAGCACTCGAAGTCAATATGCAATAGTTCAAGAATAGTCTGGCGCCTAGGGGATTGGGAAGCGAGAATTACTCTTTTCAAATCGCATCTCCGCTCTTATAGTCTCTTATATACCATATAGGCCGCTATAAAGCCCATAATAGTAAACAAATTTAAATGCATCATAAATCCCAATGAAAAACTGATTACTCCCAAATCCAGGCTGAAGCCTGGAATGCCTACGCTTTGCATATTCCCCAAGATACTGGCAGCCGGCCAAACGGCTTTGAAGGCATCTCCTATCCAGGCGCCAATAATTCCACCGAGTACCAGCAATAGTATGAGAATCTGCCAGCCGGGATAGGTGCGCGATCTACCTGTCAATAATCTCCCTCCGCAACCGATTATTTTTTAAAGTGTAGCATTACTGCCTTTGAAACACAAGTTCGCCAAAAAAGGAGAATTACCCGGCAGAGTATTCTCCTTCTTTATTATTCTATCACAACGCAAGTTTCTTACTTGTTCTGAACCAGATTAAAACTCAATACCTCCAAGTTAACGGATAGATCTACGTTCCTTAGTATCACGTCAGCGGGAACCTTTAAGACCCGGGGCGAGAAATTCAAGATAGCTTTGACCCCAGCTTCTAGCAGTTCATCGGTTACCTGCTGAGCTTCTGCGGCCGGAACCGTTACTACTCCTACATGTACGTCGTGTTCTTTCACTTTGTCCTTGAGGACGGTCAGGGATTCCACCTGCAACTGTCCCAATCTGCTGCCGATCTTGTTTTCGGCCACATCCAGGATGGATTTGACCACAAACCCCCGCTCCCTGAACCCCTGGTAGAGGGCCAGGGCCGAACCGAGTTTGCCTGCTCCTACTATTATCACATTCCATTCATGATCCAAACCCAGGATCTCCATTAGATACCCGTACAATTCGTCGACTTTATATCCTACCCCCCTGGTTCCAAATTCTCCAAAATAAGCTAGATCCTTTCTTACCTGGGCAGAACTAACTCCAACCCCCCGGGCAATTTGTCCGGAAGAAACAGTATCTTCTCCTTCCCCCATCGATTGATGAAGGTATCGAGAATAAATGGAAAGTCTTTGTACGGTCGCTTCTGGTATCTTAAATGCTTTCAATGTTCCACCCCTTCACGGTAGCATGTTACAACATGAACTATCTTTTATACTATTGTACATAAAAATAGGCAAAAAATAAGCTATTTCTTCAGGAAATAGCCAGATTTTATAAAGCCAGGTGGGCAATTTTCACTAAATTGTAAGTTAAGATGGCCACTACAGCCGATGAGGGAATGGTTACAAACCAAGCCACGATTATCTGCCGGGCTATATTCCATCGTACTCCCTTTAATCTTTTGGCTGCTCCAACCCCCATTATGGATGAAGAAACCACATGAGTGGTGCTAACTGGAGCCCCCAGCAGACTGGCGGAATAAATGACCAGAGAAGAAGTAAAATCAGCAGCAAAACCATTAATAGGTTCTATTCTGAATATTTTGCCGCCCATGGTCTTGATTATTTTCCAACCGCCTATGGCGGTACCCATACCCATGGATGCAGCACAGGATACTTTCACCCACAAGGGGACATCAAAAACGGTGATAAGGCCTCCTCCTACCAGGACCATGGTAATAATACCCATGGATTTCTGGGCATCATTGGAACCATGGGCAAATGATGCCATGCAGGCAGATACGATCTGCAGCTTGCGAAAGCTGTTGTTAATCTTGGAGGGTGCAGCCGGTTTAAAGAGCCAGAACAGCAGGGTCATAACCAGACTGCCCATCAATCCCCCTATAACGGGAGCCAGGATTAGCCCCAGCAGTATCTTAAAAAACCCATCCCATAGAACCGCATTAAAACCAAAACCAGCTATTACTGCCCCGGCCAATCCCCCTATTAAGGCGTGGGAAGAACTGCTGGGGATGCCGAAATACCAAGTAAACAGGTTCCAGAAGATGGCTCCTATCAATGCTGCTATCATCACGGTACCGGTTACCAGCTCCGGCGCTACTATACTTTTGCCGATAGTAGCAGCCACCGCAGTGCCACTCAGTGCCCCTACGAAATTGAGGCTGGCTGCAATCATTATAGCATTGCGGGGCGATAGGGCCTTGGTTGAAACCGAAGTAGCTATGGCATTGGCCGTATCATGAAATCCATTAATAAAATCAAAAATCAGTGCTAACAGTACTATTGCTATGATCAAGCCGATGCTAAACATATTTTACTGCAATTCCCTTAATAATATTGCTCACATTCTCGCAATAATCGAGGGTGGTCTCCAGATGCTCATATATCTCTTTCCATTTTATGATGTCAACCACGTTTTCCGTGTTTTCAAACAAAAGGGCAATCCCTGCTCGATACAGGTAGTCGCCCTCATGTTCATAAGCTCTTATCTTTTCACTGGATTCCACCACTTCATGATGTGAATTTCTGACGTCCGGCAATTTGGAAACAGCAGTTTTTATTTCATGGGCTGCTTCTTTCAGTACTTGGGCTAATTTTAAAATATATATTTCCTTAGGCCGTCCTGCTTTATAGATGACTATTTTCTCCATGATGCCCTGAGTATGATCAACTATGGAATTCAATCCTCTGGCCAACTGCAATATATCTTCCCGGTCAAAAGGGGTAACAAAGGAACTGTTAATCTGGGCCATAACCTCAGATAGGATTCTATCCCCCCGCTCTTCCACCTGATTGATTGACTCCAGATTTTGGGAGGCGTCGCCCCCGGGCTGTTCAATAAATTGCAGCAGTAAATCGGCCGCTTCCAGTATAGCATCGGCTAGCTGGTCAAAATAAGAAAAAAACAGGTCATTACGTGGCTTCAATTTAAAAACCACCCTGACACCTCCTCAATTCTACATCCTTTACGCTTTCTTAATAAAATTATAGCAATAATAACATTAAGGCTTTGTTAATAATTTGTTAACAAAGCCTTAAGCATTCGTAAACTGCCTTCGCGCCTTATCCAATAAATAGAAGGAGCCGGTGATAAGCAGATATTCATCCTCCTTCAGCAGTTCCATCCCCAATTCAACAGCCTTTTCAATATCTTCCCGCATATGGCATTCTACTTCCGGATACAGCTGTTTCCAAACCTCTGCCGATCTATACCACTTTCCCGCCCGATCCCCTTCCGGTCTGCTGACAATACATTTGCTGGTATTTTCCCCCAGATACGATAATGCCCCCACCACGTCTTTGTCATCCAAATATCCGCAGAGCAATACTTTTCGGCTTGGTCCCAGGATAGTGTTCAGGGAATCTGCCAGAGCCCGGGCGGCATGAGGATTGTGCCCGGCATCTGCAATGACTAGAGGATTTCGGCATATAACCTCCAACCTGCCGGGAAATTTTATGCTTTTTAGAGTTTCTCGCAATACCTGAGGAGACAGATGAAAGCCGTAATCCCTTAACAAATGTACAACCGCCAGAGATAAGCGCAGGTTTTCCAGTTGATGGTTTCCGGCCAGTCCAAAATATACTCCGCTCATATGCTGCCCGGCCAGATCCAGGCAGATCTCCTGTCCCTCAATCCCGGGCTGACCGTAAGGAGCCACCCGGATCAGGTTCCGGTCAAAGCAGGGTGCGTTCTGCCTGCGGGCTTTTTCTCTGACAACCCGCTCGGCTTCTTCCGGTAATATTCCTGCCACTACTGGTATTCCGGGTTTTATTATCCCAGCTTTGTTCTCCGCAATCTCGGTCAGAGTATCCCCCAATACCTGAGTGTGATCATAATCAATACTAGTGATTACTGATACCAGCGGAGCAACAACATTGGTGGAGTCATAAACCCCCCCCAGTCCCGCTTCCATCACGGCCAGATCCACCTGCTTATCCTTAAAATACTGGAAAGCCAGGGCGGTCAATATCTCAAATTCCGTGGGATGTTCCTCACCCTCTGCCTCCATCTGCCGAGCCAGGCCCTTAATATAATCAAGGTAATTAATGAAATCCCCGGCCTCTATCTCCCGGCCATCAATGGTAAAGCGTTCCAGGTAGGAATGCAAATGCGGAGATGAAAAACGCCCCACCCGATACCCGGCGGCACTTAATAGAGAAGCAGTGAGATAGGTGACAGAACCCTTGCCATTGGTCCCGGCTGCATGTACAAATTTAAGCGCCTTTTCCGGGTTGCCCATGCGTTTCAGCAACAGGCTAATCCTGGTCAAACCCGGTTTAATGCCAAAAACACTTAATTTTTCCAGGCGGGATGCTATTTCTCGCTGAATATTTGCAGCCGTTGCAATATACCCTCTTTCTTGCCTCTGGCTTCTTCAACTTTAAATCTCTCCTTTTCCACTACCTCTGCCGGGGCCCGGGACAGGAAAGCGTCATTTTGCAGCTTGGCTTCAGCCTTGGCCAGATCTGTTTCTACATTTTTCAATTCTTTGCCCAGCCGGGCTATTTCTTTGGCAAAATCGATAACTCCCTCCAGGGGTACATATATTTCCATATGGGAACTTACCGCTGAAACCGCCTGTTCCGGTTTGTTGTTCAGCTGATCTGCCATCTCCAGATCACCCAGATTAGCCATCTGAACCAGATAAGAGCGGTTCTGTTCAAATACCTGTCTTAGCCCGGGCAGGTTGACCAGGACCAAAGCATTGACCGGTGAACCCGGGGGTACACTGAATTCAGCCCGAATATTGCGGATGGAACGAATAGCATTCATTATCTGTTTCATATCCTCCACTGCATCTGGCCATACCCCATATTTATTCGGCTGGGGCCAAGGGTCCATCATAATACTGGAACTGTGACCGGGCAGGTTCTGGTAAATTTCCTCGGTAATAAAAGGCATAAAAGGATGCAGGGTTCGCAGAATGGTTTGCAGTATATCATTAAGCAGATTCTGAATCAGTAGTTTTTCTCGTTTATCACCGGGGTTAAATAATCTGGGCTTGGCCAGTTCGATATACCAATCGCAGAATTCGTCCCAGATGAATTCGTACAGTTCCCGGGCTGCCTCACCCAGATCATATTTTGCCAGACGCTGACCCACCTGCTGTACCAAGGTATTAAGCCGCGAAAGTATCCACTTGTCGGCCAGCTCCAGTTCCTCCTGGGCAATATCTATTTTCTCAAAATCCTGGAGATTCATCATAACAAAACGAGAAGCATTCCATATCTTATTGGCAAAATTTCTAGTGTTCTCAACCTTCTCCCAGTTAAAGCGCACATCATTGCCCGGAGTCACCCCGGTAATCATGGAAAACCTCAGAGTATCAGCTCCGTAACGATCTATCACTTCAATGGGGTCTATCCCATTACCCAGCGATTTGCTCATCTTCCGGCCCTGTCCATCCAGGATCAGGCCATGTATATTAACCTCATGAAAGGGCACCTGCCCGGTTTGCTCTATTCCAGAGAAAATCATCCGGGCTACCCAGAAGAAGATAATGTCTCTGCCGGTTACCAGTACACTGGTGGGATAATAATATTCCAGGTCCTGGCTGTGGTCAGGCCAGCCCAGGGTTGAAAAAGGCCACAGGGCGCTGCTGAACCAGGTATCGAGCACATCTTCATCCTGCAGCAGGTTGCTGGATTCACAACTGCTGCAGCGTTGGGGATCGATCCGGCTGCAGATCATTTCTCCGCAGTCCTGACAGTACCAGACCGGAATTCGGTGCCCCCACCAGAGCTGCCTGGATATACACCAATCCCGGATGTTCTCCATCCAGTTTATGTATATACGAGTAAACCTTTCCGGCACGAACTTAATCTCTCCATCCAGTACTTTCTGAATGGCCGGTTCGGCCAGAGGCTTCATCTTAACAAACCACTGCATGGATATCATGGGCTCGATTACGGTTGCGCAACGCTGGCAGTGACCAACCGCATGGTTGTGATCACTTACCTCCAGCAACAAGCCCTGCTGCTTCAAGTCTTCAATAATTTTTACCCGAGCTTGTTCCCGGCTCATCCCCTGATAAGGCCCGGCATTTTCGTTCATATTCCCATGATTGTCCATAACCACGACCTGCTCCAAATCATGTCTCAAACCCATTTCGAAGTCATTAGGGTCATGAGCCGGTGTTACTTTCACCGCTCCGGTCCCAAACTCCTGATCCACATAGCTGTCTGCGAATACCGGAATAGCCCGGTTCATTAAAGGCAGCATAACCATTCGTCCCAGCAGGTGGGAGTATCTATCATCTTCAGGATGAACTGCAACTCCAGTATCCCCCAGCATGGTCTCAGGCCGGGTAGTGGCTACCACCAGGAACTCATCGGAATCTATAAGCGGATACTTAATGTGCCACAAATGACCGTCATGGGTTTCATGCTCTACTTCTATATCCGAAATAGCGGTATGGCATTTGGGACACCAGTTGACCAGATAATTACCTCTATATATCAAGCCTTTTTCATACAGATTAACAAATACTTCCCGTACCGCACGGGAACACCCCTCATCCATGGTGAAGCGTTCTCTGCTCCAGTCACAGGAGGAACCCAGCAGGCTCAACTGGTCGGTGATGGTATTTCCATATAAATGCTTCCACTCCCACACCTTCTCCAGAAATTTCTCCCTACCCAGGTCATGTTTGCTTATGCCCTGCTGAGCCAGTGACTCTTCCACCCGGGCCTGGGTGGCTATTCCAGCATGGTCAGTGCCCGGCAGCCACAAGGCATTATAGCCTTGCATGCGATGCCAGCGGGTCAATATGTCCTGGATGGTGTTGTCCAGGGCATGGCCCAAATGCAGTGCTCCCGTTACATTAGGCGGGGGCATGACTATGGAAAACATCCTCTTGCTGCTATCAGGTTCAGGCGTAAAGTAGCCCTGGCCCTTCCAATATTGGTACCATTTTCCCTCTACTTGAGCGGGATCGTACACGGTGGGCAGATGATTCACTGTACCCATCAAATAACCTCCTTACAGTATCTATCAATAACTGCAATTAATGTCTGTTATACAATCTAAATTGTACTTAAATTCTGCCTCTTAATGCAAGTTATCAGAATAAAAACTGTATTTTCCTCCAATCTTGTAGTACCCTTGGTTTATGAACCAACGAAAGTATTTTATAGGGGGAATATTCAATTGGCAGGGAAGTTAAAATTAGGCCGCAATGATCCTTGTCCTTGCGGCAGCGGCAAGAAATATAAAAATTGCTGCGGGCAGCTGGGGGATATCACTCCCGTGTACGAAGATCCCTTCACTCACTACAGCCAGCTCATCACATCCTTTAAGGTTAAATTGGAAAGCTATTTTGCCGCGGAGGTAAAAAAACATCGCCAATCCATCAAGTCGCGCTTCGCCCGTTTCAGTGTCATCAGAACTATCCGCAACGAACACGAATCCATTTTTTCTGACTGGCTGTGGTTTGATCTGAGGGATGAGGAAGAAATGACTATGGCCGGACGCTATTTTATGGAAAATGAGGCTTTTATGGAAAAACCTCTGCGGGAATGCCTGCAAGCCCTCAATCAGTCTTATTTATCCGTATACCGGCTGACCGGTTCCATGGGCCTCACTCTAAGTGTAAGTGACATCTTTTCCGGTTCTTCCTATAAAGTGATGATTAAGGAGCCCTTTGACTTGGAAGATAAAGATCGGAATATGCTGGCACTGGGCCGAATAATATGCCTGCCCGATGTCAACCTCTTTTCCGGCCTGGTATTAATGCTGGAAAATGACCTTTTGCAGGAGGATTTTATCAAAGAACACCTGGAATATCTGCAGAGTCTGGCCGGACTGGATCTGCCCCAGTTGCTCAAGAGCCATGGGGAGATTCTCTATGGCATCTACGATCATGCCGGACAGAAAATGCTGCTCAACCTTAATGATATGCGGATACGACTGCTGGATGATAATGAAAGAGAGCGGCTCCTGGGCAGGCTGGCTCAGGATTCGGATTATAAACTTCAGCATACTGCTGCCGGCTGCCTCTGGTATAAAGCTGCTGCGGAAACAGCCGGTTATTCCCGTCTAATTGTGGCCGATAACCTGGTTTTATCTGCTTCAGATGTATTGGAAGACGTGATGGAGCATTCCCGCTTCCTTGACACCCTATGCCCGAACAAACCGGTAGAGGTGATCAATAGCCTGATGCTGCCGGAACCGCCTGATCCCCAGTACTCCTGGCTGTGGTTCCTGGTTCTCAAAGATCGGGAAAGCGAGAAATGGCTTAGTACTCCGCATCGGGAGTTGGAGGGCAAAACCCCGGATGAAGTTTTACAGCAGCCGGATGGAGCCTCCACCATAATAGCTATGCTCGATACTTATCAGGATTCTATGGTTATGGAGGAAGAAAAAGACATAGTAGAATATATCAAGTTAAAATGCCTGGCATCGGCGTCGGGATAAGCAGGTTAAAACCAGTCAAAAACCCGGGGCAGACTATATTGAAGTCTGGACCCGGGTCTCGTTTTTTTCATTTTATTTATGGAGCCTCCTGATCCGATCCTTCTATTCCGACTATCAGGCTCTCGGGTTTATGGTCCAAGATCTCCTGCAGGGCCTCCTTAATTTCTTCGGCCCCTTCACCGGTATCGGCGGAAAAACATATAGGCAGCATTTCCCCAGGTATGGCCAGCTCCTTCCTGATAACCGTCAGGTGCTTGGATCTGGCTCCCCGGGATATTTTATCGGCTTTGGTAGCAATTATCAGAACCGGAATTTGATGATGGGAAAGCCATTCTTTCATCATTATATCATCAGCGGAGGGCGGATGCCTTATATCCAGGATATGCAGCACCCCTCTTAACTGCTGGCGCTGACTCAAATAGGCTTCTATCATCCTGCCCCATCTGGCTCTTTCCTGCTTGGATACCTTGGCGTAGCCATAGCCAGGCAGGTCGACCATATGCCATTTATCATTGATCAAATAGTAATTAATGGTTCTGGTCTTGCCCGGAGTTGAACTGGATTTAGCCAACTTCCTGCGGTTGGTGAGTTTATTGATTAGAGAAGACTTGCCTACATTGGATCTTCCTACCAGAGCGATTTCCGGCCGGTCATCCTCGGGCAGATTTTTAATGTCCACAAATACTCCTCTAAATTCCGCCTGTTTAATTTTCATCATCTACCGACCCTTTTCAGTTTAGAGCTGCGTCATTCTTTTCCAGGGCTATCTCCAATACCTGGTCCATATGGGAAACTATCTGGAGACCGATCTTCTTTCTGACCTGAGCCGGTATATCCTGGATATCCTTCTTGTTATCTTCTGGCAGCAATACCGTCTTAATCCCAGCCCGGTGAGCTGCCAGCACCTTTTCTTTCACCCCGCCGATAGGCAGAACTCTTCCTCGCAGGGTTATCTCTCCTGTCATGGCTATATCGCTCCGTACCGGCAGGCCTGACATGGCTGAAGCCAGAGCAACTGCTATAGTAATTCCCGCTGAAGGGCCATCTTTTGGTATAGCGCCTTCCGGAACATGCAGGTGGATATCATTTTCGTCCAAGGTCTGCTGAGCAATACCCAGTTGGTCTGCTCTGGATCTTACATAGGTCAGCGCCGCCTTGGCTGATTCTTTCATTACCTCCCCGAGTTTACCGGTTAGAATCAGCTTGCCTTGTCCCTTATATAAGGCTACCTCAATGGCCAGGATGTCGCCGCCGGTTTCGGTCCAGGCCAGACCCGTGGCTACTCCCACCTGGTTCTCACTCTCTGCAACCCCGTAACGGTAACGTTCTTTCCCCAGATAACGGACAACTGCGCTGGCAGTAATGTTCACCTGAAAATTCTTATCTTCCACAACCTGCCGCGCAACTTTGCGGCACATGGAAGCGATTTCCCTCTCCAGGTTTCTTACCCCGGCCTCACGAGTATAATTGCGGATCACCTTTCTGACCGAACCCTCGGAAAAGCTGATATTTCCGGGTTTCAAACCATGTTCTTTTATCTGCTTGGGAACCAGGTAATCCATTGCTATATGAACCTTATCCTCTTCGGTATAGCTGGTTATTTCAATTACTTCCATCCGGTCCAGCAAGGGACGGGGTATATTATAGATCGAATTGGCCGTGGTTATAAACATTACTTTGGAAAGATCAAAGGGTATTTCCAGGTAATGATCACTAAACGAAAAATTCTGTTCCGGATCCAATACCTCCAACAAGGCTGAGGCCGGATCTCCCCTAAAGTCAGTGGTCATCTTATCTATTTCGTCCAGCAGGAAAACTGGATTCCTTGAAGCGGCCTGCTTCATTCCCTGCAGCACTCGGCCCGGCATGGAACCCACATAGGTTCTGCGATGTCCTCTAATTTCCGCCTCATCTCGAATACCCCCCAGGGACATCCGGACAAATTTGCGTCCCAAAGACCTGGCTACAGATTTACCTAGAGAGGTCTTTCCCACTCCAGGAGGTCCTACCAGACACAGGATAGGTCCTTTCATCTTCTTGGCCAGTTTGCGTATAGCCAGATATTCCAGAATCCTCTCTTTGGGTTTTTCCAAGCCGTAATGGTCTTCATCCAGTATCCCTTCGGCCACTTTCAAATCCAGCCGATCTTTGGTCTCGAAAGCCCAAGGCAGGGAAAGCATCCAGTCCAAATAATTTCGCACTACCACTGCTTCAGCCACCATCGGCGGCATTTTCTCCAGCCGCTCCAATTCCTTGTAGGCCTTCTCATGGGCATCTTTGGGCAGTTTTGCCTTATCTATGCGTTCCTTGAGTTCTTCTACCTCGGCAGCCCGCTCATCTTTCTCCCCCAGTTCCTTCTGAATGGCTTTCATCTGCTCCCGAAGATAGTACTCTTTCTGAGTTTTTTCCATCTGCTTGCGGACTCGAATGTTAATCTTCCGCTCCAGTTCCAGTACTTCCATTTCTTTAGCCAGGATATCACACATGATTTCCAGCCTTTTGGCTATTTCCCGGGCCTCTAGTATCTTCTGCTTTTCATTGATCCGCAGGGATAAGTGGGAAGCTATCACATCGGCCAGTCGGCCTGGCTCCTCTATAGCTACCACAGTTACCACCGTTTCCGGCGGGATCTTCTTGCTTACTCTAACGTACTGCTCAAACTGGGATACCAGGGTCCTCATCAAGGCTTCCAGTTCTGGCGGCTTTAGCCGGGGATCATCCTTAAACTCTTTGATCTCAACCTGTATATATGGATCATGCACGATATAACTGCGTACTTCCGCCCGATGCAGGCCTTCAACCAGAACCCTCATAGTACCGCCCGGCATCTTTAATATCTGTCTGATCTCGGCTACTGTCCCTACGGTATATATGTCTGCTTCTTCCGGGTCATCATCCTGCGCCTCTTTTTGAGTAGCCAGAAATATCTCTTTATTCTCTAACATAGCTTCCTCAATGGCATTAATAGATTTCTTACGGCCTACATCAAGATGAATAACGGTATATGGAAAAACCAACATTCCCCGCAAAGGGAGCATAGGCATTACTCTTAGAATTTCATTATCTGACTGCAATAAAAAAACACCTCCCAGGCAAGTTAATTCTACTATATGACTGGCTTCCAGGCAAGTTTCAGAAATTCAGTCATCAAAAAAACCCTATCCCTCAATGCCTCATAAGCGACGGTATGTGCTATCAAATTATATTATTGATTATATAATACCTGTCAACCTTTATTGGCCAAATGCTATATCCAGCACCTGCCGCAAGTCATTGACAGGTATCACCTCAATATCGGACAGGTTTTCGAATATACCCAGCCAGTTGTCTCGGGGAATAATTACTTTCTTGATGCCCGCTTTCCTGGCGGCATCCACCTTACTCATCACACCTCCCACTGCTTTCACCCGACCATGTACTGATATTTCTCCAGTCATGGCCAGCAGGTTATATACCTCCTGACGGGTAATAGCCGAATATATGGCAGTAGCAATACTGACTCCAGCCGAAGGGCCATCTACCGGGGTTCCACCGGGAAAATTAAGATGCAGGTCATAATCCAAAGTCTGGAGGTCATATTCCGAGCGTAATACCGTCAGAACATTTTCCACCGCCCCCCGGGCCATGCTTTTGCGGATCAGTTTTCTGCCCTCTCCTCCTACCTCTTCCTGGTCGATAACCCCGGTTACGGTCCAGGTACCGGTAGCTTTTGGTACCGGAATGGCATTAGCTTCCACCTCGATCAGCATCCCGACATTAGCACCGTGCACAGCCAGACCGTTGACTATTCCAACCCGCGGCTGTTCCCCGGGACGGACTTCCGCCCTTGGCGAAAGCCTGCCATTGTTTAATACTTTTTCTATCGTTTCCAGGGTTATGCAGCTTGAATTTTCGATCTGAGTGATACCGGCTGCCAACTGCACTATGTTGACCGCCTCCCGGCCATTGCTGGCATATTTTACTATCTCGTTCACCGCGTCATTCTTAACCTGTATGCCGGCCTTCTCTACCGCATTTATAGCTATCCGCCTTAAATCTTCCTTTTCCAGAGGCTTAAAAAACACTTCCATGCACCTGGATCTTAGCGGCGGGGATAATTCTCCAGGCATCCTGGTAGTCGCCCCTACCAGCCTGAAATCGGCCGGTAGCCCATTTTGGAATATATCGTGAATATGTCCGGGTATGTTCCTGTCATTTTCACTATAATAGGCACTTTCCAGGAGAACCTTGCGATCCTCCAGGACCTTTAGCAATTTGTTCATCTGCATAGGGTGCAGTTCGCCGATCTCATCCACAAACAACACCCCGCCATGAGCCTTGGTACAGGCCCCCGGCTTGGGCTGGGGTATCCCGGCCGTTCCCATGGAGCCGGCTCCCTGATAAATAGGGTCATGTACTGATCCAATCAAGGGATCGGCAATATTCCTCTCATCAAAACGAGTAATAGAAGCATCAATTTCCACAAATTTTGCTTCCTCCCCAAAGGGCGAAAGGCTGGTCCGGCGTGCTTCTTCCAATACCAGCCTGGCGGCGGCCGTCTTTCCCACCCCGGGAGGTCCATAGATTATCACGTGCTGGGGGTTGGGTCCGCACAAAGCCGCCCGCAACAAGTCCACACCTTCTTCCTGTCCTACCACATCTTTCAGATCTACCGGACGAGTGAGGCTGGATAGGGGTTCGGTTAACCTGATATTACGCATCTCTTTTAGTCTGCCGTTTTCTTTCTCCGATTCCTTTACCAAACCGTATTTCTTATTTTGCTGAGCCTTTAGGAGATTCCAAAAGTATATCCCTATTACTATGGCAAAAAATAACTGTACTATATACAATATCGGTCCATAATCCATAAACAGATCGTTCATCGGCATTTTCCTTTCTCTGCAGCTTTTGCTTACTGGTCTGGTTCAATCAGATTTTGGGGGTGAGCTAAACCTGATATCCCGAACACTAAAAATATCAGGTCAGTTTTTTTATTATTCCCTGCAAAGTCAGTTGAATAAGGCCATAAAGACAGTAAAAAAAGGCAGTATTCACTGCCTTTTCCAGATACTAACCCTCCAACCATATTACTGCCAGTTTGCCCGAAGCAATTAAATCGTTCATCTTTTACTACATTTTACATCCGGTGAGGCAGACTAAAAGCGTTAAACACCGGGGTTTCCGTTCCCCGAGAACGCAATGGTACGTTTGAACCGAAAGCAATACGACACATATTTTGTGGAATTGCGTATCATGTGGGTTATGCACGAGAGCGTATGCACGACTGTGTAAATGGTAATAATCTCCACAAATAAAAGCTAAGGAGATGTTATCATGAGACAGTTGAGTGGCTGAAATCAAAGCAAAAAGAGGCTGCCCTTTTGACACAGCCTCTTTAAATACCATTTATCCCCTGCGGATATTAATTAACCTTCCGTCTGGCATCTACAGTTACCAGCAGGGGCTTTTCTTTCTTGGCTATTACATCCCTGGTAACCAAAACCTTGGTAATATCAATGCGGGAAGGAACCTCATACATGACTTCCAGCATCACATCCTCGATTATGGCCCGGAGCCCTCGGGCACCGGTATTTCTGCGCAAGGCCTCTTCAGCAATGGCATCCAGGGCATCATCGGTAAATTCCAAATCCACCCCGTCCAGTTCCAATAATTTCTTGTACTGTTTTACCAGTGCATTCCGGGGTTCAGTCAGTATCTTGATCAAGGTCCCCTTGTCCAGAGCGTCCAGAGTAACTATGATCGGCACCCGGCCCACAAATTCCGGTATCAGCCCGTAACGCAGGAGATCCTGGGGTAATATCATTTCCAGGATTTCTCCTATCTTCTTATCTTCTTTAGCCTTGATATCAGCACCAAAACCCATTACTTTTTGACCAACCCGGTTTTGAATTATTTTATCAATTCCCTCGAAGGCTCCTCCGCAGATAAAAAGAATGTTACTGGTATCGATCTGAATAAACTCTTGATGCGGATGCTTGCGTCCGCCCTGAGGAGGCACACTGGCTACTGTACCCTCCAGTATTTTGAGCAGGGCCTGTTGTACGCCCTCTCCGGATACATCCCTGGTAATACTGGGGTTATCGGTCTTGCGAGCTATTTTGTCTATCTCATCGATATACACAATTCCCTTTTCGGCTTTTTCAATATCATAATCAGCGGCCTGGATAAGTTTCAAAAGAATATTCTCTACATCTTCGCCCACATAACCAGCCTCAGTCAGCGAAGTGGCATCCGCGATGGCAAAGGGCACATTCAGTATCCGGGCCAGAGTCTGTGCCAGCAGGGTTTTTCCGCTTCCCGTTGGTCCCAGCATCATAATATTGCTTTTTTGCAACTCCACATCATCCAACTTCATGCCCAGATTGATTCTTTTATAATGATTATAAACCGCTACTGCCAGCGACTTCTTGGCAGTATCCTGGCCGATCACATAATCATCCAGGGTCTCCCTTATTTCCAGCGGCTTGGGGATATCACCCAGTTCCAGCCCTAAATCTTCCGCCAACTCTTCCTCTATTATCTCATTGCACAACTCGATACATTCATCACATATATAGACCCCCGGCCCGGCTACCAGTTTCTTCACCTGATCCTGGGTCTTGCCGCAGAATGAACACTTTAATTGTCCTTTGTCATCGCCGTATTTATGCATACATCCACCCCTCCAGGCAGCACATTATTTCTTCTTGCCCAATCCCTTGGGCCGACCCATCACCTCGTCAATAATACCATATTCAACTGCTTCCTCTGTGGTCATGAAATAATCCCTTTCCGTATCCTGCTCTATTCTCTCCAGAGATTGACCGGTACGATCAGACAATATCCGGTTCAGGGATTCTCTCATTTTGATTATCCTTTTGGCGTGTATTTCTATGTCCGTAGCCTGACCCTGAGTCCCGCCGCTGGGTTGATGGATCATTATTTCGGCATTGGGCAAGGCAAATCTTTTGCCCTTCTCGCCAGCAGCAAGCAAAAACGCACCCATACTGGCGGCCAGACCTACACATATAGTTGATACATCAGCCTTGATATGCTGCATGGTATCATATATAGCCATACCTGCACTGATGGAACCTCCAGGACTGTTAATATATAGAGCAATGTCCTTATCTGGATCTTCAGCCTCCAGGAACAAGAGCTGGGCTATAACCAGATTGGCTACCGTATCATCTATTGCACTTCCCAGAAATATTATCCGGTCCTTTAATAGGCGGGAATATATATCATAAGATCTTTCTCCCCGGTTGGTTTGCTCTACTACCATAGGTACCAAATAAGACACATAATTCACCTCTTTTTTATTTTAATCTCAGCTACATCCTTACTCTGGGTTTGGAACTATTCTTGAACTTCTTCGGCGCTGCCCGCGACTTCTTCCCCCTGGTTCCGATTAACTGCCGCAGAGGCATCCTGAACACTGACCACCGCATGCTCTACCAAGTAATCTACTGCTTTGTCCATCTTTAGATTATAACGAATATTTTCTATCATGCTGTCCATGTTCTTCCTGACTTCCTCGATTTCCATGCTCATCTTCTCAGCCATGTCCTTTATATATATATCTAATTCTTCATCATTAATCTCTATACCTTTTTCGTTGATTATTTTTTCGAGCATAAAATTAGTCTTAAGCTGCTTTTCGGCATCGGGCATGATGGAATTGATCAGAGCCTCAATACTGCTGTTGGTAATGGTCAAGTACTGCTCCAGGGAAATGCCCTGGGATGAAAGCCGTTGTTCCAGCTGCTGGGCCATATTGATGGCCTGCGAGCGAATTGCCGATTCAGCCAGTACCACCTGGCAGTTTTCCAGCTGCTTATCAACTGCTGCCTGACGCAGACTGTCTTTACGGCTATTCTCGTTCATCTCCTCCAGGTTCTTCCTAACATCTGCCCTGAGTTCATCCAGAGTATCACATTCGCTTACTTCTTGGGCAAATTCGTCATTCAGTTCTCTCACCTGTTTGCTCTGGACATTCTTAACTGCCACCTTAAATACCGAAGCTTCACCTGCTAAATCTTCCGCCTGATAATCTTCCGGGAAACTAACTTCTACTTCCTTTTCATCTCCCACCTTCAAACCGGTCAGCTGCTCTTCAAATCCTGGAATAAAAGTGTTGGAGCCCAGAGCCAGCTGGTAGTCTTCTCCTTTTCCGCCTTCGAAGGGAACCCCGTCTATAAAACCTTCAAAGTCTATAACCACAGTATCCCCCATCTCGCTGGGTTCATCTTTATCTGCCATTTGAGCATAGGACGAGCGCATCTCATTTAAGCGATTTTCCACCATCTCATCGGTAACCGAAAAATCAGGAATGCTTATCTCCAGTCCTTCGGTCTGTCCCAGTACCACATCCGGTTCTACTGCGACGGTAGCTTTCAGGATAAACGGCTGCTCACTATCTATGGTCTCCAGATCAAAGTCGAATTCCGGCTGTCCCATTACCTTTAATTCCATATCCTTGACCGCTTCATCATATACTCCTGGAAGTATATGTTCCAGCGCATCTTCGAAAAGAACCTGTTTGCCATAATAAGCTTCCAGCAGCTGGCGGGGAACCTTGCCTTTCCTGAAACCGGGAACCGTGACTTTCTTAACCACGGTACGGTAAGCGTATTCCATACCCTCTTCCAGTTTATCCGCACTTACCTCTATTTCCAGGAAAGCTTCACCATTATCAATTTTTTCTACCCTCGCGTTCATTTACGCTCCTCCTAACCTCATCGTTTTAAGTTGCTTATGATTAACAGCAATACGTCTTGAATAAGCTGATTAAACCCTTTAAAGAATTTACCCTAATTTCACAAAAAATACAACACCCCGGCAGTTGGCCGAGGCATATTTTTCACTGGAGCGGAAGACGAGATTCGAACTCGCGACCCTCGCCTTGGCAAGGCGATGCTCTACCACTGAGCCACTTCCGCACACAATTAGCTTCTTATTATAGGATAATTAATTACCCACTCTGAAGTCAAGCCTCCAAGTATAACAATTCAAATTTTCTTTATTTTCCTCTCAGGTGCGTCCTGGTTGCTGAATCTAATAGCCCGGAAACAGGCAGACCGTTATCAGACTGATATTTTTTCAGGGCATTTGCAAACTGGCTCTCATCTATCGGCATGCTTAAATAACCTTCAGCGACTAGACAGTCCACCGCAGCATCCATCTCCTCTTCCGTTATGAGCTGTACATTCAATACTTCTGATGAATAAGTACCAGACTGTCCGCTAGAAGGGTAGCTAAAATAGGCCATGTTGTCATCCTGGTCTGTCAACTTGGATGGGCCGTCCTCTTCGCCACCACTGTCAGCCGTTCCATCATTCAGGGGACCGCTGACCGCATATTTCCAATGCCTCATTTCAGCCAGATCCTGATTGCCCTGACTGACCGTTTTTTTGTCCTGGGCATTGTTAATGGTATCATCAAGGGCCTTCATAACCTCGATATTATCATTACCCTTACTGGTAGGGACGGAACTCTTTCCGGTTTTGCAGCCCGGCAGCCCACACCCCAATAAAACCAGTATAATAAAAACAATAATGGTCTTTTGATTCATTATTACCATTCCTAGACTGTTTAATCATCCAGTTAAAAGATATCAGATTATCAGGGATTTTGGTACTATATTTTTTAATTTTTTTAGAAATAATCCTATGCAAGGGGTTGATAATACCTATTTAATAGTTAATTTGGCTCATAACCGCAGATTTTCCAACTGTCTATGGCCTTCAGCGGTTTATAATAGCGTGCCGGGCAACAAAAAGGCTGCCCGATCATCAGCAGCCTTATGGTTTTGTTCTATTGGAGGCTCTGCTCCGGATAGGCCTCCGGGCATCATGATTTCCGCCCTGCAATAATATGGATTATCTTCCCTCCATCATGGTTTGGAAAAATTTTGAAGATTCATATCCGCATCCGGGTGAAATCCTCCGCATCTCTTCCAGTGCCTGTATTGATTTTTCTGTCTGCCCCGTTGCCTGGTAGACTACCCCCAAGTAAAAAAGACTGTCGTCACAGTAATTTGTTTCAGGAAACTTATCCAGATATTGCAAATAATGATATTCCGCTTGTTCGTAGTCCTTTTGCAGGTAGTAAGTTCGGGCCAGGTAATAGAGCGCCTCTCGGTTCAAATAGTTGCCTGAATCCATAGCTGCTACCACCCCCAGGTTGCTTATGGCCTGAGTAAAATTTCTTGCTTGGTAAGCCTGGTATCCTGCCCGATAATAACTTTTCTCCCCTTCCAGGTCATAGTCTGAACCTCCCCGGCTGCTTAATTCTTCTGCCCTAAGCTCAGCAGACAAAACCGGAGCCTCCGCTTCTGCCGCGGCAACAGTCATTTCATTGACTACTGCTTCTTCTTGCCCGTACTGAGCTTCCGGACTGCTTCCCAATCCCGGCAAAATCACTGCTTTAATTAATAAAAGAAGACAGGCGGTAGCGGCCAGAGCATAAACCGCCCGAAACCGGAAAATCACAATTCTTTTTCCTGGCTTCGCTCCTGATTCCTCTCCGAGCTTCGCTTCTGGCTCCTCCCCGGGCTCCTCCCGGACAGTCTGAGGAACCTGGATGGAACTGGCGGAGGGAATCAGGTGCAGGTAGTCTGACAGGGTTTTATTGCCGGTATCTTTTTCCAATCCTTTTTTCCATACCAGGCGGGCCTGCTCGTATTCACCCAGGGCCATATAACATAGACCTAGAAATTGGTATACACTAACAAAGCCATCGTTTTCTTCCAGGAGCTCCCGCAGCATCTTCAAAGCCGATTCATAATTCTTCTGTTCAATATTATACAGCGCCAGTTTGTACCGTTTTAACCAGGATTGGAAAGATGGGGTACGATAACGGCCAATTTTGTTTTTGGCTTCCTGATTGGCCGAATTAAGTCTCAGCACCTCGTCCCAGCAAGCCTTTGCCCGATCAAATTCTCCCAGGTAATAGTAACAATCTGCCAGCAGATTGATCAAAGTAAGATTTTCTGGTTCATAACCGACAGTTTCCAGCAGAATCTCCAGGGCGGCACTTAAATTGTACTCGTGCATTCTGTCCAGAGCAGCCTGCCAGGACATACTTGAATTGGTTCCATTATCCATTTCTTATCACACCCTTGAAATATTATTTTCGTTGATATACTTCTTCAACAGCCCGGCGCCAGTTTCCTTCCATTATTTGTAATTTAATTATTGCTTTTATCCCAATATTTCGGGCATTTTAAGCAGATTATCGTCTTATTCGCATTTCTCCTTGTCTGTTTTTGCCACCTGCTGAAGCAGCAAAGCTAGAAAGGCCGGTTCAATAATTCCACTGCTGGTAAACAGGTAAAGATATCCCCGCTTTTTTATTAAGGCAAATATTCCTATTGACAAAGCAGACGCGGGTATTATCCTCCGCCTGCCTCGTTACAGCGGTGGGTTAAATCTGGGCCCTGGATTCTTCCGATACTTCACTTTGCCATCCTTCATTGGACTCTCCCATTACAGCGGGAGTGCCTCTGCTGCTCACAGCCAAATATCCGGAACGCTTTAACGAATTGACATTATCGAGACTGAGATGTTATTATAATTAGGTTCGGGGCGTGGCGCAGCTTGGTAGCGCGTCTGATTTGGGATCAGAAGGCCGCAGGTTCAAATCCTGTCGCCCCGACCATTTAAAAGCCTCAAGTCGCGCAGGTTGGCGTGATTTTTTTCTGCAACTTTTATTTGGGAGTCTTACTTTCATCTTACTGCAATTTAAAATAAGGTAAAGCCTATTCAGAGTTTCGGGGAATTCGCAACTTTTTTAAAACTATCTTAAGGATTAATATGCTTTTATAAGAGGGCAACCTATATTGCTGAGGGTTTTTACTCAGGAACTGGATTAGCAGACAACCGGATATATGACTGTCTGGTAGTTGAAGGACGTTTTTACGTATTGTTGATGATGAAGATGAGAATTATCTTTATTATGCTTAGCACCATGCTATGAACCCCGAAAAAATACGGGAGGGAACGTTTTGAAATTATCGAAGATGATGAATACGGGACGCCGAGAATATAATACCAATAATTTCCATATAACCCCACGCCTGATTACATAATGTGTTTGACAGCCAGGCAGGTTAATATGGCACCAATACTTAGGATAAACATCAGGGTCAAATTGTCAGCAATATTTTTCCAGGAGTTAGGCCTGGAGGTCTTCCCCATATTGCCTTCCATAATAGATCCTGAACCGAATCTGGCTGCCGCCTGGAGATTATGAGGAACACATAGAATACCCAGGTCCGGTATCAGGTCATCGTTATCGTTGCAATCCTTGCATCCGCCCACATGTAATCCCTCTATCCATATGCCGCCCGAATCACAGATGTAAATTTCTTTTCCTTCAGGATAGTTGACCGGGGTCATCCTGGTGTTGGTCTTAGGAGACAGCTTCACTGCTTTGGACAGCACTTCGGCCTCCTTCAATCTTCGGGATGCTATCTCATGCCGACAAGCCAGCAAGTATATCTCCCCCCGCTCCAGCCAAACCCCGCGGCATTTCCTGCAATAATCAACTTCTATCCCCTGTCGGCTTAAAACCGATTCCAGAAGACTTTCCTGGCAATCAGGACACCTCATTATTAATCTATCCTCCCCGGAATAAGATAATATTTACCAGTGTATTTTTATTGATTAATTAATAATTCAACACGAAATTAGTATTTCCTGTATTTACATCTAATTTTTTACAATAAATTCCTCGCTGCCCATTTCCATTAGCAACTCCAAGTATTGGCCAAATCCTTACACTTGATGCAAACCCCATGAGTTTTACTTAAGCTGTTCTGCATAAGCTCTTTGCAGGGCAGTTAAGGTGGATGATCCTACTATGCCATCGGCCTTCAAAGATTGCCGGGTTTGAAAGTCTTTTACCGCCTGTTCGGTATAGAGTCCAAATTCACCATCCAGCCTGGCCCGGTAATACTTCATTTTTTTGAGCATTTTTTGTATTTCCTGTACATCACTGCCATTGTCGTTGAGTTTTACATCCCGGTTATTGTAAGCTTTTCCTATAACGGTCACCGGGGTTCCGACCGGAGTCCGGTCATACACTTCGATTACATCCGAGTTATACAGGCGAATACAGCCATGGCTTACTGATTTGCCAATAGATTTGGGGTTGTTGGTGCCATGAATCCCATACCCTCCCCAGGGCACACTTAAACGCATCCACCTGACTCCAAAAGGACCACCGGGATTGAGGGCTTTGCTGACAATGTTCCAGTTGCCCAGCGGGGTAGGCAGACTGGGCCTTCCTACTGCTGCCGGGTATATCTTGACCAAGCTGTTACTGGCAAAAACCAGAACCCGCCGGTCTATGTCGATAATGATGCTAGGAGCATCATACACCTGCTGGAAGCTGAAATAACTGGACGAATTCATGTCCAAAGCCATCCAGGTAATGGGGCCAACTACCCCATCGACTTTGATTCCCTTGGATTTCTGGAAATTTTTTATCGCCCGCTGGGCAGCTTCGGTATATATTCCATTGGCTTTTTCCGGGTAATACCCCAATTCCTGCAAGCGAAGCTGGAGTTCGAGAATATCTGGCCCCCGCATATTATTCCTCTGCCATCTTATTAATCTGGTAGAGCAGCCTATATGCCATTTCCCCTTTCTTTTACTGATATATATTAATGTATATGCCGGGCTGGAAAAATCCTGATCAAAACCTGGTTGTCTATATAAAAATTGGTCAGCTCCGGCCCATAGGCCAAATAACTTGCATAATCCGGGCTGGGCTGGGAGGATTTACATCCTCTCAGCAAGAATAATATGGCTCAGGCGATAATTAATAAGAAGGTACTCAAGCTTATGAAAGCCTGTAAGATATTGAACTTGGTTCTGGCCAGCCTGCTGGTCCTGTCACTGTTGGCGGGGGGATGCGGCCAGGCAGCGGAAAAAGCCACTGAAAAAGCCATGGAAAGTGCTATTGAAAGAGAAACCGGGGAAAAAGTAGACCTGGATCTGGACGATGAATCACTTGAAATCAGAACCGAGCAAGGGACCCTAAAAGCAGGCAGCACCTATGAGTGGCCCCCGGGGATGCCTGCTGATGTACCTGAGTTTAAATACGGCACCATTATCGGAGTAATAGAGACCAATTCTGATGCCGGGAAATTTTATTCCGTTTCCATGGAAGATATAGCAGCCGATTCTTTCGATAAATACAAAAATAATCTGGAAGGAAAAGTATGGACTATGGAATTAACTCAGCAAATGAGCAGTGGCGGCTGAAGCGAGGAGATGATCATAAGCAGTGAAGCAAACTAATCTCCATAAAACAACCAGAACCTGGAGGTTTGCAGATGACCATATGGCCGAAACCGATGTGCATCTGGTAATCGAGCAGGAGCTTATGGTTTATATTAATGAAGAATATCTAGCCACCCTTACCTCCTCTCCGGGATCTGAAAGGGAATTGGCCCTGGGTTATCTCCTCAGCGAAGCAGTTCTTAACCTGGATAGCGTAATCTCATCGCTTGAATGCTGCCCGGGCAGGATCAATATCACCGTCTCGCATCCTCTGTCTCCTGGTCCATCAGAGGGTATTAAACCCTATCGGGCTCCGGATAATATTGCTGCCGCTTCTTCCAATGCCAATTGGTCCCGCTCCAATAACACCAGATACCATGCTGCTCATCTGCTTTATTTGATGCATGAATTAGACCGAAAATCCCATACCTTTAAACTTACCGGCGGGGTGCATACAGCGGCACTGGCTGATAACCAATCCATGCTGGCCAGCTATGAGGATATCGGACGCCACAATGCAGTGGACAAGGTAGTTGGTCATGCTTACCTCCATCAGATCCCCCTGGCGGATAAATGTCTGATCTTAAGCGGGAGGATAACCCGGGAAATAATGGCTAAAGCCATCCGGAATAAAATACCCGTGGTTTTATCTAGATCGGCTCCCACCCTGCATGCAGCAGAGTGGGCTGAGCAGGCGGGAATAACCCTGCTTGGTTTTGCCCGGGGCCAGCGATTTAATGTCTATTCTCATCCCCAACGAATTATTGAATAGGAATCGATACCCACCTGCACAAATCCGCTGCCGATGAGTACGGAAAATATTTATGAATTTATCTCAATCTTAGCAGGGGAATCAACAGTTCTTGTCGAATTATTATCTCGTAAATTAAATAACATTCTCCGAGCTTTTATACCTAAAGCCTCCGGCTATGGTATCAGGGCCTGTGGGTAGAACTGGAAACAGATCTGCCTCCCGTGTTTGGAAAGGAGTATGGGTTTTAACTGCCAGTAAGGGATAAAAAGCGGTTTATTACTGTGTTTAAGTTAAAGGGACCTCCTGTTCAGACAGGAGGTCTTTATCTGTAAATATCAGTATAAACCATCAACTGAATAATATTTTCAAAAGCTTTGCTCCAAAGCTGCTTTGCCTAAAACTTCGGTCAAGGCGACTCAGCCGACACGGTCAAAAACCGGTACGGTAGATCTGGAAACGGGTTTGCCTCCCTTACTTGGAAAGGAGTCATGGGCCTGTGAAATCAAATTACTCTGCCTGGCATTAGGTTCAGGTTGATTGGGTGTGAATTATTATACCCTTAATTGATCACAGGCAAGGGGGGGGGGAGCGTGCCTTTGATTATAAATTGTTCATGACTTTTGATCATGAGCAGATGAAAAACCTCCTCCTGTTCCAGCAGGAGGTTTTTATATTAGATAAAGAAAGTGGAAGGAGTGAATGTTGGTGGAAATGGTAAATTTGTACATCAATGGGAAGGAGGTAGAAGCTCCAGCAGGAAGCACCATTATGCAGGCTGCCGATCTGGCCGGAATAGATATTCCGCGTCTGTGTTATGATCCGGACCTCAGCGCCCTGGGTGCGTGTCGTCTATGCGTGGTGGAAGTAAAGGGCAATAGACTTTTGCCAGCTTCCTGCGTTACCCCGATTATGCCGGGGATGGAAGTCCTGACGGATTCTCCTGCCGTAGTTGAAACACGGCGCACCATCCTGGAGCTTCTGGTTGCCAATCACCCGCTGGATTGCATGACCTGTGACAAACTGGGCGACTGTAAACTGGCCGATTATTGTTACCAGTATGGGGTCAAGGAAAGTCCTTTTGCCGGTGAAAAGCACAACTACAAATGTGACGACAGCAACCCCTTTATCATCCGGGACCTTAACAAATGTATACTATGCGGAGCCTGCGTAAGAGCCTGCCAGGAAATGACCGGTCAGGATAACCTCTCTTACCTCTATAGAGGCTTTCACAGAAAGGCAGGTACAGCCGGCGATGTTGATTACGCCGAGTCCGATTGTGTTTTCTGCGGCCAGTGTGTAGCTGTCTGTCCTACCGGAGCATTAACTGAAAAGACTATGACCGGCCAGGGTAGACGCTGGGAACTAGACCGTGTGCGGACTACCTGTCCATTCTGCGGTACCGGCTGTAATTTCGATTTGGCAGTTAAAGACGGCAAGGTAATCGGAGTGCTCTCCAATCCCCAAAGCCCCGTTAATGGCCGCAGCCTTTGTGTAAAAGGCCGATTTGGCTGGGACTTTATATATAATGACAAGCGCCTTACCACCCCTCTGATCAAAAGAAACGGTCAATTTGAACCTGCTAGCTGGGATGAAGCTTTTGATCTAATTGCCACCCGTTTTAACCAAATCAAGGATCAATACGGTACGGAAAGCTTTGCCGCTCTTAGTTCAGCTCGCTGTACCAACGAAGAGAATTATCTGGTTCAGAAGTTTACCCGAGCATATATGGGCACCAACAATGTAGATCATTGTGCCCGTACGTGACATGCGCCCACCGTGGCCGGTCTGGCCACCACTTTTGGCAGCGGCGCAATGACTAATCCCATCAATGATATTGTTAATGAAGCAGAACTAATGTTGCTGATTGGAACCAATACCACTGAGGCACATCCGGTTATCGGTTATAAGATGCGTCAGGCCGCTCGCAAAGGTTGTAAAATGATAGTATGTGATCCTCGCCGTATCGACCTGGTAGACGATGCGGATCATTGGATAAGACATAATCCAGGTACCGATATTCCCCTCCTGAATGGTATGATGCATATTATTATCAAGGAAGGGCTAGAGGATAAAAATTTTATTGCCGAACGCACAGAGAACTACGAAGAACTCAAAGCTACGGTTGAAGCCTATAATCCAGAATATGTATCTGAATTGACCGGTATATCCCCCGAGGAACTATATACCGTAGCCCGCTTATACGCTGCTACCGATAAGGCTATGATATTCTATACCCTGGGTATCACCGAACACATCTGCGGTACCCGCAATGTTATGAGTATTGCTAATCTGGCTATGCTCACCGGACATATTGGCCGCCCGGGTACTGGAGTTTGTCCGATACGCGGTCAGAACAACGTACAGGGAGCCTGTGATATGGGAGCCCTGCCCAATGTATTCCCGGCCTATCAGGCGGTGAACAATGATGAAATAAGAAGTAAATTCGAGAACGCCTGGGAAGTTTCCCTGCCTGCTAAGGTTGGACTAAAGATACCGGAAATGTTTGAAGCAGCCCATGAAGGCAAAGTAAAAGCTATGTATATTCTCGGTGAAAATCCGGTTTTAACTGATCCCGATGCCAATCATATAAAAGCTTCTCTGGAAAATCTTGATTTTCTAGTGGTACAGGAACTTTTCCTTACCGAAACCGCCAAGTTTGCTGATGTGATCTTGCCCGCCGCCAGTTTCGCCGAGTGCGACGGCACCTTTACCAGCACTGAGCGCAGAGTACAGCGGGTGCGCAAGGCTATAGAGCCCTTACCCGGCCAGGCAAATTGGGAGACAATATGCCAGATGGCAACCCGGGTAGGTTTTCCTATGCAATACGATCACCCTGGCCAGATATGGGATGAATTAGCAGCCCTGTCTCCCTCACTGGCTGGCATTAACTATGAGCGTATAGATAAGGTTGGCATGCATTGGCCCTGTCCCAATACTGATCATCCTGGGACGCCATTCCTGCACGCGGGAAAATTCACCCGGGGTCTGGGGAGTTTCCAACCGTCGGATCATATACCACCAGGTGAGATGCCGGATGAGGAATATCCATTCCTGCTTTCAACCGGTCGCATCTTATATCATTACAATGTAACTACCCCTTATTCCATGGGTATCAATAGTATGTGGGACAGGGAACAAGCAGAAGTAAATCCCTTGGATGCAGAAAAACTAGGTATTCAAACCGGCAGCCAGGTACAAGTAACCTCCCGTCGGGGACAGGTAACCACTGAAGTTAAGGTTACTGACCGGGTAATGCCAGGAATTATATGGATGTCATTCCATTACTCCACCACACCAACCAATGAGTTAACCAGCCATCACCTGGATCCTATCACGGGAACCGGCGAATACAAGGTGTGTGCGGTCAGGATAGAAAAGGTAGGGTAACGTATTATGCGCAGAGTTCCGGTAGAAAATGCTATAGGTTTAACCCTGGGTCATGATATAACCAAAATTGTTCCTCAACGGGAGAAATACTGTGCTTTCCGCCGGGGACATATTATTAAAACCGAGGATATTCCCCAATTTTTAAGCCTGGGAAAAAGGCACATCATGGTTTGGGAAGCTGATGACCAACTGGTTCATGAGGACGATGGTGCCCTGCGTCTGGCCCAGGCCGCTGCCGGGAAAGGCATCTGTTTTTTACCCCCTTCCCAGGGAAGGATAAACTTAAAAGCCTGTTGTGATGGAGTGTTTAAGGTTAATCCTGAACAACTAAGCCGGGTTAATAATATTGACAATATCATATTCGCTACCCTGCACAATAATAGCTCAGTTGCTAAAGATCAGACCGTAGCCGGAACCAGAATAGTCCCAGTGGCAATAGATAGTGGAATACTGGAAGAGGCTGAAGGGTTGTGCAGAGAACCCCATCCCCTCATAACTGTCAAACCCTACCAGCCCCTGTGGGTATCTGTGATTACTACCGGTTCTGAAGTAAATAACGGACTGGTGAAAGATGGCTTCGGTAGAATCATACGACGAAAAATCGTTCCCTTTGGGGGTAGATGGATGAGCCAGGTAACCGTACCGGATAATAGCGAATTGATCGCTATGGAGATTCAGAACTGCATCTCTGAAGGAGCCCAGTTAATACTGGTAACCGGAGGCATGTCAGTTGATCCGGATGATGCTACTCCTTCAGGAATCAGACAGTCCGGAGCAGAAGTGCTCTTTTATGGTGCCCCGGTTTTGCCTGGATCACAATTCATGCTTGCTTACCAGGGATCGGTTCCCATCTGTGGGGTCCCTGGAGGAGCTCTGTTCAACCGCAGGACCACGTTGGATCTTCTTCTTCCGCGTCTCTTTTGCGGTGATGTAATTACCCGTGCCGATATCGTAGCCCTGGGACATGGCGGACTCTGTGAAGAATGCCCAGTCTGTCATTATCCCTTCTGTCCTTTCGGCAAATCAAGTATATAAAGAAAGGCTGGATGTAAAATGAAATGCGACCTTAGTATAGAGGAAGCTCAACAGCTAATTCTGGAGAACATATGCCATCTGCCCACGGAAATGGTATCTATTGTACGGGCAGCCGGAAGAGTTCTGGCCCAGGTGATTAAGGCCAGTCATGATCTGCCCGGTGCGGCCCAATCTGCAGTTGATGGATTTGCCCTGGGCGATGCTGCAGCTAACGTTAACAGCTGTTTTTCTCTGGCCAGCATTTCCTCCCCCGGAGCTTTCAACCGGATAGAGATCAGCAGCAGGCAGGCAGCAAGGGTATGTACAGGAGATGACCTGCCAGCAGGAACTCTTTCGGTAGTCATGCATGAAAAGGCAGAAGTAAGACAAGAGGGCATTATACGGATAATGGAAAATGTTTCTCCAGGCAGTAACATAAAACAGGCTGGAGAGGATTATAAGCAGGGAGAATTATTGGCCAGCGTGAATACCGCTCTTACTGCCGGTCATGTTGGATTGCTGGCTGCTTTTGGTCATAGTGAATTACTGGTATACCAGCAACCTCGAGTTGCCATGTTTTCCCTGAGCAACAATGTTGTATCCTGTAACCAAATCCCCAAGCCGGGGCAAATCAGAGACTCCAATGTCCCTATCATGACTGCACTGATTAATCAGGTTGGCGGCTCAACAGCAGGATATGTAATGGCTTCGGAAACTGATCCGCAAGAACTGATAAAATATCTTGATAACTTTGCCTCCACGGCAGATGTGATTGTACTTACTGGAGGAACATACGCTCAAAGCCGGAGTGAAGCCCAGACGCTATTGGAAAGGGCAGGTGCCAAAATAATATACTGGGGTACTGACATCCAGCCCGGAAGTCATAACGGATTTGCGTTGTACCAATCAAAACCGGTATTTGCCTTATCTGGAAATCCGGCCGCCTGCACTGTGGGATTCAACCTTTTTGTTATGCCTGCCCTTCGTTATATGCAGGGTCTTTCTCCTCTTCCCATCCAGGTACGGGCCAGATGTACCAATAGCTACAATAAAGCGGCCCGGTCACACCGTTTGGTAAGAGGCAGAGCCAGCTACAGCAAAGATGGTTGGGAAGTCACTGTGCTGCCCGGGCAAAAACCCAGTATGCTAAAATCACTGGTTGACAGTAATGCGCTGATCAGTATGCCGGCCGGACATCCCCAGCTGGAGATGGGGTCGGAAGTCACTATAATACTATTGTCAGCAGATGAAGGCAAATATATTTAACTATCATACCAGGACGATAATATAGGAGGTGAAATATTGTGACAGACTACAGGGATATTATCCTTACCTATAAGGATCTGCCCGGAGGACTCATCGAAGCATATCATGCTCTGCAAAGGGAGTTCAATTATATACCCGAGGATGCCATTGAGGTTGCAGCCGGAGTTTTTGATATTCCCAAATCCCAAGCCTATGGGGTAGCAACTTTCTACTCATATTTCCAGGTAGGTAAACGGGGCAAATATATCATCCGTATGTGCGAAAGCGCCCCATGCCATGTGGCTGGAGCGGATGAGATTCTGAAAACTTTGGAATCTTGCCTGGGAATTAAGGCCGGAGAAACTACCGCTGATGGCAAATTTACCCTGGAATTAACCGAGTGCGTTGGCCAATGCCAGGCTACCCCGGTAATTACCATCAACAGCAAGCCCTATGGCGATTTATACCCGGAGAAAATCACTTCGATTTTGAGTGAATGCAAATAGAAGAATAAGAAAGGAGGTAAAATAATGGCCGAGGAAATGCGCATACTTATGCGCAATTATGGGAAGATTGATCCCTTGAATATTGATGATTATATAAACGCAGGCGGTTATAAAGGTCTGGAAAAAGCCCGAGGCATGACCCAGAAGGACCTGATTGCCGAGGTACAAAAATCCGGACTCAGAGGCCGTGGCGGAGCCGGCTTTAACGCTGGCATGAAATGGGGTTTTTCCTGCAATGCCGCAGCAGATCAAAAATATGTAGTCTGCAACGCTGATGAAGGAGAACCCGGCACCTATAAAGACCGCCTTATCATGGAAAACGATCCCCAGAGCGTTTTGGAAGGCATGGCTGTTTGTGGTTATGCTATTGGTTCCAACCAGGGTTATATTTACTGCCGGGGAGAATATCCCTATGTAGTGGATAAATTAAATACCGCTATAGAACAGGCTAAGGCCAAAGGAGTACTGGGAGATTTCAATATTGAGGTCCGCATGGGGGCCGGAGCCTATGTCTGCGGCGAGGAAAGCGCACTTATCGAATCTATCGAAGGGCATCGCGGCGAACCGCGCTTTAAGCCCCCATTTCCACCGGTAATCGGTTTGTGGGGCAAGCCAACTATCGTTAACAATGTAGAAACTTTTGCCAATATCCCAGTTATATTAGAAAAGGGTGCTGATTGGTATGCCGGCTTAGGAAGCATAAGCTATCCCGGAACCAAATTGATGACTCTTACTGGGGATATAGTCAACCGTACTTTTATTGAAGTACCTACAGATACTACCATTCGTGAGGTTATATTCGAGTTCGGTGGTGGGATCCCTGATGGCAAGAAGTTTAAAGCAGTACAGATAGGAGGAACCTCGGGAGGATTTATTCCCGAAAGTCTCCTGGATACCCTCATCGACTTCGATTCCATGGCGGCAATTGGAGCTGCCCTTGGTTCCGGTGCGGTTTTTGTCATGGATGAAACCCGTGATATAGTTGATGTAACCAATCGTATCACCAAGTTCTTTGAACATGAGTCCTGTGGCAAATGTTCTCCCTGTCGTGAAGGAACCAAAAGAATGCATGAACTGCTGCAGCAAATAAACCATGGACTGGGGACTGCCGCAGACCTGGACCTGCTTAGCCGGTTGGGGACCGTAATGAGCAAAGCTTGTCTCTGCGGTCTGGGTCAGGCAGCTCCCAGCCCTGTATTAACTACTTTACAACATTTTAAGTCGGAATACACCAATAAGCTCCAGTAACGTGTATCAGCGGGCAATGAGCAGCAACTTGCTCATTGCCCCCTTAATACCTCACCCTCACCCTAAATAAGCTAGGCGGCAATCGCCCAGCTTATTATTCTTTTCTGATTAATTATCGGTCATAGCAGAATAGACCGCTTTCAGCGGTCTATTCCAGGGTTAATATAATGTTGTTTTGCCTGCTTCTTTAACTCAGATTTTCTCTAGCCGTGCTACTGATACTTTGTATTCTGGAATTCCTGCTACCGGATCCAGAACCGAAGCATTAGTTAAAACGTTGGCAGCTGCTTCGGAGAAATGGAAATAGGTAAATATTACGTTTTCACGTATATTATCAGTAACCTCAGCTTTAAGCTCTATACTGCCCCTGCGGGTAGTTACCCTTACTACTTCCCCGTCATATTTCTATTTTCGAAAATTTATATAAAATTTTATAATACTTTATATAAATTAATTTTATTTTTTGGGAGGTAAATAGATTTTTATATAGAATTACTATGTATAGACTATAATGTAATACTACTTCTCCGAGCCATGGTATTCTAAAGCTCTGCTATGATGCCTTGGCCTGTGGGTAGCACTGGAAACGGTTCTGCCTCCCCTTATTATTGGAAAGGAGAACAGGGTTGTAGCTTAGTATGTGGTTAACGCCAAATTGTTTGCTGCGTATTTAATATGAAGGCCTCCTGTTCATCCAGGGGGCCTTTGTTTTTTGTTTAGGTAAGCAAATTGTCTTGTCTGAAGAGTATCTAATAATTATTTAAAACTAAATAATTTTCAAAAGCTTTGCTCCAAAGCTATTTCACCTAAAACTTCGGTCATGGGGACTTAGCCGACACGGTCAACAGCCGATACGGTAAATCTGGAAACGGATTTGCCTCCCTTACTTGGAAAGGAGTCATAGGCCTGTGAAACCAATTGGCATTGCCTAGCTGTATGCTTAGGCTAATTTGAGTGCGAGTTGTTTTATCCTGCAACTGATTTCACAGGCAAGGGGGGAGCGTGCATTTGATAACTAATTTGCTCATGATTTTTCATGACATCGAAGGCCATCCTCCTATATATTAGGAGGTTTTTATTTGCCTTATTTTGTAAAAATGGAAAGGAGTGAATGTTGGTGGAAATGGTAAATCTATACATCAATGGGAAGGAGGTAGAAGCTCCAGCGGGAAGTACTATTATGCAGGCTGCTGATCTGGCCGGGATAGATATACCCCGTCTCTGTTATGACCCGGACTTAAGCCCTCTGGGCGCATGCCGCCTTTGCGTGGTAGAAGTGAAGGGTAACCGACTCTTGCCGGCTTCATGTGTTACACCAGTAATGCCAGGTATGGAAGTCCTTACTGAGTCACCTGCAGTAGTTGAGGCACGGCGTACTATTCTGGAGCTTCTGGTTGCTAATCATCCACTGGATTGCATGACCTGTGATAAGATGGGAGCCTGCAAACTGGCAGAATACTGCTACCAGTACGGTGTAAAAGACAGTCCCTTTAGGGGAGAAAAGCACGATTATGGCATTGATGACAGTAATCCCTTCATAATTCGCGATCTGAACAAGTGCATATTATGTGGTGCCTGTGTTCGAGCCTGTGAAGAGATGACCGGCAAGGACAACCTTTCCTACCTGCACCGGGGTTTTAATCGTAAGGCGACTACGGCGGGAGATGTGCCTTATATTGAATCAGATTGCGTTTTCTGCGGTCAATGCGTTGCGGTCTGCCCCACCGGAGCTTTAACTGAGAAATCTATGGCCGGAGAAGCCCGCCGCTGGGAAGTCGAGCGGGTTCAGACTACCTGTCCCTTCTGCGGAACCGGATGCAACTTTGACTTGGCAGTAAACAAAGGTAAAGTGGTAGGAGTACTGTCGAATCCAGACGCCCCAGTCAATGGACGCAGTTTATGCGTAAAAGGACGCTTTGGCTGGGATTTCATCTATAATGAAAAACGTCTTAAAACTCCACTTATTAAGCGCAACGGTGTATTTGAGGAAGCTTCCTGGAATGAAGCCTTTGACCTGATTGCCAAGAAGTTCAATGATAACAAAGCCAAAAACGGTCCGGATTCTTTTGCTGCCTTAAGTTCCGCCCGTTGTACCAATGAAGAGAACTTCCTGGTACAAAAATTTACCCGGGCTCATTTAGGTACTAACAACATAGATCATTGCGCTCGTACCTGCCATGCCCCCTCAGTTGCGGGTCTAGCTAATTCTTTTGGCAGCGGTGCCATGACCAATATACTCTCAGAGATTTCCGATGAGGCCGAACTGCTGTTCTTAATTGGAATAAATCCTACTGAATCCTATCCGGTGGTCGGATATAAAATGCGTCAAGCTGCCCGTAAAGGCTGCAAACTCGTGGTTTGCGACCCCCGTCGTACTGAATTGGCAGCTGAATCGGATATCTGGCTTAGGCAAAAACACGGTACCGATATTCCCCTGCTCAATGGTTTAATGCACATTATTATCAAAGAAGGTCTGGAAAACAAACAATTTATAAAAGAACGCACGGAAAACTATGAAGAGATGAAAGCCCTGGCAGCAGAATACACCCCGGAACGGGTTTCTGAACTGACGGGAGTGCCGGTGGAAGACCTGTATCGGGTAGCCCGTTTGTATGCTACCACCGACAAGGCTATGATCTTCTATTCATTAGGCATAACCGAACATATCTGCGGAACCCGCAATGTAATGAGTATTGCCAATCTGGCTATGCTGACCGGTCATATCGGTCGTCCGGGCGTAGGGGTTAATCCCGTTCGCGGGCAGAACAATGTTCAGGGGGCTTGTGACATGGGTGCTCTACCCAACGTGTATTCCGGATATCAAAGTGTTGCCGACCAAGCCATTCGGAAAAAACATGAAAAAGCCTGGGGGGTTTCCCTGCCGGATAAAGTAGGTTTAAGGATACCGGAAATGTTTGAGGCCGCTTATGAAGGCAAAGTCAAAGCTATGTATATCCTGGGTGAAAATCCGGTTTTGACCGATCCCAATGCCAATCATATTAAAGAAGCCATCAAAAAGCTGGACTTCTTTGTAGTTCAGGAGCTTTTCCTGACCGAAACAGCGGAACTGGCAGATGTTGTATTGCCTGCTGCCAGCTTTGCTGAGTGTGACGGAACATTTACCAATACCGAGCGTCGGCCTCAGCTGGTTCGTAAAGCTATTGAACCCCTGCCTGGCCAAGCCAACTGGGAAACCATATGTCAGATGGTTACCCGGATGGGCTATCCAATGTCTTACAATCATCCCAGTGAGATTTGGGATGAAATGGCATCATTATCTCCCTCCATGGCCGGCATTAATTTTGATCGTCTGGAAAAAGAGTCCTTGCACTGGCCGTGTCCCAGCAGCGATCATCCGGGTACCCCCATCCTGCATATCGGCAAATTCACTCGCGGGCTGGGAGGATTCCAACCCAACGAGCATATTCCTCCGGGAGAAATGCCTGATGAAGATTATCCCATTCTGCTATGTACCGGCCGGGTAATGCAGCACTACAATGTTACCACCCAATATTCACCCGGTATTGCCAGTGTCTGGGATCGGGAGATGACCGAGATCAATCCGCAGGAAGCCAGAAAACTTGGCGTGGTTACTGGCGATCAAATGAGGATTACTTCCCGCCGTGGTTCAGTAATAACCACCGCCTGGGTAACCGAACGGGTGCAGCCCGGAGTCATTTGGATGTCACATCATCACAGTTCTACGCCAACCAATGAACTTACCAGTCATTTTGTCTGTGATCTTGCAGGAACTGGTGAATACAAGGTTTGTGCGGTCAAGATTGAAACTGCCTAGGAGGTTCCCATGCTTAAACTAGCTGTAAATGAAGCAATTGGACAAACGCTGGGACATGACATTACTATGATTGTTCCGGGAACTGTTAAAAAGCGAGCATTCATCAAAGGCCATATTATCCAACCGCAGGATATTGCAGTGCTTAAAAACCTGGGCAAAGAGCATATTTATGTGGGAGAACCGGATGATACTTCAGTGCATGAAGACCAAGGTGCCTTGCAACTAGCCAGGATGGCAGCCGGCCCGGGCACCAAGTTTTCAGTACCCAGCCAGGGCAGAGTCAACTTAAGAGCGGCTCGTGATGGGCTTCTTAAGGTACAGGTTGAACAATTGTATCGTTTGAATAATATTGAAAACGTAATTTTCTCAACCCTGCATAATAATACCAGTGTTGTTAAAGATCAAATGATTGGCGGCACTCGTATTGTTCCGGTTGCGATAGACAAACACATCTTGGAGTACGCTGAAGGAATACTTAATGAATCCGTGCCTATGCTGAGCGTAAAACCTTATTGTCCGCTCTGGGTAGGAGTCATAACTACCGGTTCAGAAGTTAATAATGGCAGAATCAAGGATGGATTCGGCAAAACGATTCGCCTAAAGATAGTTCCTTTTGGCGGACGTTGGATGGGGCAGGTTATCGTTCCGGATGAGCCTGAGTTAATTACCGCTACTATAAGAGATTTCATTTCCGAAGGAGCAGATCTCGTTATAGTAACTGGGGGAATGTCGGTTGATGCCGATGATGCCACCCCCTGTGGAATCAAGGCTAGCGGTGCAGAAGTCGTTTTTTACGGAGCCCCGGTTCTTCCTGGTTCACAATTTATGCTGGCCTACCAGGGACGAATACCAATTTGCGGTGTGCCTGGGGGAGCACTCTTCAGTCGCAGAACTACCCTGGATATCCTGCTGCCGCGAATATTTGCGGAAGATGTAATTACCCGTAAGGATATTATATCTCTAGGGCATGGGGGCCTTTGCGAAGAATGCCCGGTCTGCAGGTACCCTCATTGCTCGTTTGGGAAAGCCGGGATATGACGGAGTTAACGGAGCTGATGAGAAAAGTAATTACGGAATTACCATGCTGGACAAGCAAAGGTTTTGTCCGCGCCGTATGTATATGAATCTTGTTTGAAAGTGGAACGGTGAATTTTTTTATATGTCAATAACCAATATTTAAACAGGAGGTGAAATATTGTGACAGACTACAGGGATATTATCCTTACCTATAAGGATCTGCCCGGAGGACTCATCGAAGCATATCATGCTCTGCAAAGGGAGTTCAATTATATACCCGAGGATGCCATTGAGGTTGCAGCCGGAGTTTTTGATATTCCCAAATCCCAAGCCTATGGGGTAGCAACTTTCTACTCATATTTCCAGGTAGGTAAACGGGGCAAATATATCATCCGTATGTGCGAAAGCGCCCCATGCCATGTGGCTGGAGCGGATGAGATTCTGAAAACTTTGGAATCTTGCCTGGGAATTAAGGCCGGAGAAACTACCGCTGATGGCAAATTTACCCTGGAATTAACCGAGTGCGTTGGCCAATGCCAGGCTACCCCGGTAATTACCATCAACAGCAAGCCCTATGGCGATTTATACCCGGAGAAAATCACTTCGATTTTGAGTGAATGCAAATAGAAGAATAAGAAAGGAGGTAAAATAATGGCCGAGGAAATGCGCATACTTATGCGCAATTATGGGAAGATTGATCCCTTGAATATTGATGATTATATAAACGCAGGCGGTTATAAAGGTCTGGAAAAAGCCCGAGGCATGACCCAGAAGGACCTGATTGCCGAGGTACAAAAATCCGGACTCAGAGGCCGTGGCGGAGCCGGCTTTAACGCTGGCATGAAATGGGGTTTTTCCTGCAATGCCGCAGCAGATCAAAAATATGTAGTCTGCAACGCTGATGAAGGAGAACCCGGCACCTATAAAGACCGCCTTATCATGGAAAACGATCCCCAGAGCGTTTTGGAAGGCATGGCTGTTTGTGGTTATGCTATTGGTTCCAACCAGGGTTATATTTACTGCCGGGGAGAATATCCCTATGTAGTGGATAAATTAAATACCGCTATAGAACAGGCTAAGGCCAAAGGAGTACTGGGAGATTTCAATATTGAGGTCCGCATGGGGGCCGGAGCCTATGTCTGCGGCGAGGAAAGCGCACTTATCGAATCTATCGAAGGGCATCGCGGCGAACCGCGCTTTAAGCCCCCATTTCCACCGGTAATCGGTTTGTGGGGCAAGCCAACTATCGTTAACAATGTAGAAACTTTTGCCAATATCCCAGTTATATTAGAAAAGGGTGCTGATTGGTATGCCGGCTTAGGAAGCATAAGCTATCCCGGAACCAAATTGATGACTCTTACTGGGGATATAGTCAACCGTACTTTTATTGAAGTACCTACAGATACTACCATTCGTGAGGTTATATTCGAGTTCGGTGGTGGGATCCCTGATGGCAAGAAGTTTAAAGCAGTACAGATAGGAGGAACCTCGGGAGGATTTATTCCCGAAAGTCTCCTGGATACCCTCATCGACTTCGATTCCATGGCGGCAATTGGAGCTGCCCTTGGTTCCGGTGCGGTTTTTGTCATGGATGAAACCCGTGATATAGTTGATGTAACCAATCGTATCACCAAGTTCTTTGAACATGAGTCCTGTGGCAAATGTTCTCCCTGTCGTGAAGGAACCAAAAGAATGCATGAACTGCTGCAGCAAATAAACCATGGACTGGGGACTGCCGCAGACCTGGACCTGCTTAGCCGGTTGGGGACCGTAATGAGCAAAGCTTGTCTCTGCGGTCTGGGTCAGGCAGCTCCCAGCCCTGTATTAACTACTTTACAACATTTTAAGTCGGAATACACCAATAAGCTCCAGTAACGTGTATCAGCGGGCAATGAGCAGCAACTTGCTCATTGCCCCCTTAATACCTCACCCTCACCCTAAATAAGCTAGGCGGCAATCGCCCAGCTTATTATTCTTTTCTGATTAATTATCGGTCATAGCAGAATAGACCGCTTTCAGCGGTCTATTCCAGGGTTAATATAATGTTGTTTTACTTGCTTCTTTAACTCAGATCTTCTCCAATCGTGCTGCTGATACTTTATATTCTGGAATCCCTGCTACTGGATCCAGAGCCTCAGCGTTGGTTAGAACGTTGGCAGCTGCTTCGGCAAAATGGAAATAGGTGAATATAACGTTCTCACGTATACCATCGATTACCTGTGCTTTCAAATTAAGGCTGCCTCTGCGGGTGGTCACCTTTACTACTTCCCCGTCAACTATATTCTTGGCTTGGGCCAGTGCGGTGTTTATCTGTACCAAGTTGCCTGGCATATGCTCATCCAGGCCTTGAGCCTTCCTGGTCATAGTCCCGGTGTGATAATGATACAAACTGCGCCCGGTAGTTAGAATAATAGGATACTCATCATCAGGAACTTCTGCTGGTTCGAGATACTCAATGGCATGGAACAGACCCAGCCCTCTATTGAATTTCTCTTTGTGCAGAATTGGGGTTCCCGGATGATCTTCAGTCGGACAGGGCCAAGGCAAACCTTTCCCCTCCAGACGAGCATAGCTCATACCGGCATAGGATGGTGTAAGGGTCCTGATTTCTTCGAAAATCTCTTCCGGCGAGTTGTAAGACATAGGATATCCTAAGCGGGTGGATAGATCACAGAGTATCTCCCAATCCTGCCTGGCGTCACCAACGTTGCTGATTGCTTTACGTACCCTTTGTACCCTTCTCTCGGTGTTGCTGAAGGTTCCGTCTTTCTCAGCAAAGCTGACTCCGGGTAATACTACATCGGCTTTCAAAGCGGTTTCGGTAAGGAAGATATCCTGGACCAGAAGGAAGTCCAGCTTATCCAGTGCTTCCTCCACATGATGCAGATCCGGGTCACTGACCATAGGATTCTCACCTACGACTATCAATCCTTTAACTTCGCCTTCATAAGCTTTATTTATGGTCTTGGTCAAGGTAAGCCCGTTTACTCCAGAAAGTTCTACCCCCCAGGCTTTTTCGAATTTTGCCCGGGCCTCATCATTGGTAACTGCCTGGTAGGCAGTAAATACGACCGGCAATGCTCCCATATCGCAGGCGCCCTGTACGTTGTTCTGGCCACGCAGCGGATTTACTCCGGTTCCTGGCTTACCAAGATTCCCAGTTAATAAAGCCAGGTTGCAGCAACTCTTAACATTATCAGTTCCAGTACTATGCTGGGTAAGTCCCATAGCATAACAAACTGATGATGCTTCCGACTCGGCATAGAGGCGAGCTGCTTTGATGATATCTTCAGCATCAACGTCGCATATTTCAGCCGCAACTTCCGGCGGATAATTGGCCACAACTTTAGCCATGGCTTCATATCCTTCGGTCCTGCTTTCTATAAATGCACGGTCAGCCAGACCTTCGTTTATTATTACATTCATCATGCCATTGAAAAGAGCTACATCGGTGCCCGGTTTGAACGGCAGATATACATCAGCCAGTTCAACCAGTTCGATTCTGCGCGGGTCGGCTACAATCAATTTGGCTCCGTTTTTCAAAACATTCTGCCTGATCTTGTAACCGATAACCGGATGGTTTTCAGTAGTATTGGTTCCTATCAGGAAAACACATTTAGCATCGTTTTCCAGTTCGTTTATGGAATTGGTCATTGCACCACTTCCGAATGCTGCCCCCAGACCGGCGACAGTAACGGAGTGTCAGAGACGGGCGCAATGGTCCACATTATTGGAACCTATTGCTGCTCTCATTAATTTCTGGGCCAGATAGTTTTCTTCATTGGTAACCCTGGCCGAAGAAAACATCGACAGTGAATCCGGTCCGTATTGTTCCTTTATCCCCTTTATTTTCTCTGCTGCTAGATCCAGGGCTTCATCCCAGGAAGCGGGACGGAATTCGCCATTCTCTTTGATCAAGGGGGTGGTCAGTCTTTCCGGAGAGTTTACAAAATCCCAGCCGAAGCGTCCCTTGACACATAGAGCACCTCTATTGACCGGGCTCCATTCTGCATCACGGTTGGAGGTCACACCGACAATTTTGTCATTCTTAACATTCAATTCCAATGTGCATCCGGTTCCGCAATAGGTACAGGTGGTCATTACTTTCTCATTCTGCGCCGGTTTGCCTTGTCCAGCGGCGATCTTGCTGGTCAAAGCCCCCACCGGGCATACCATAATACACTGGCCGCAGAATACACAGGGAGAATCGGCCAGTTCCCCGTCAAAGGCAGTGGCGATCCTGGCATGATGTCCCCGGTCCATAACGTTGATGGCCCGGGCTCCGGTAATCTCTTCACAAGCCCGTACACAGCGGGTGCACATCACGCATTTATCATAATCCCTCTCAATAAAGGGGTTGGAGTCGTCTTTAAACAGGTTGTGGACCTTGCCGGCAAAACGGGATTCAGTAACCCCGTAACGGTAGCAGTAATCCTGCAGATTACATTCTCCGTCTTTTTCGCAGGTATGGCAGGTCAGTTTATGCCGGGCCAGCATCAGTTCCAGTACTACTTTCCTGGCTTCGATGACGTCCGGGCTTTCGGTTTCTATAACCATTCCGTTCTGAGCCGGAGTTACACAACTGGCCACCAGGTTGCGCCATCCCTGGGGCTGCACTACGCACATCCGGCAGGAACCGGCCAGTTTTAGATCCGGGTCGTAACAAAAGGTGGGTATATCAGCTCCCGCCTGACGGCAGGCATCCAACAACATAGTGCCTTGAGGCACCTCTATCTCTTTGCCATTTATGGTCAACTTTATATCCATGCTTTTCCCTCCTCTCTATCTACATTAGTTTTCTCAGGTATTCATACTCAAAATGCTCCAGGGTTGAAGTAATTGGAATCGGAGCTGCCTGACCCAGGCCGCATAGCGATGCTTTCTGCATGACCCTGGCCAGCACTTGTAGATTCTCCATGTCTTGCAGGCTTCCTTTGCCATTATTTATCTTTTCCATAATCTCCTTGCAGCGGAAGCTGCCTTCCCGGCAGGGGGTACACTGTCCGCAGGATTCGTGTTCGAAGAACTTGGCGATCCGGTTTACGGTGTCTACTATGTCTCTGCTCTCATCCATGACGAAAACCGCTCCGGACCCCAGGGCTGCTCCGATGGCACCCATGGAATCAAAGTCTATGGGGGTGTTTAGGTTCTGGGGCGGGATAAAGGCTCCCGAGGTTCCTCCTACCTGCACTGCTTTCAGTTTCTTGCCCCCTTTGACTCCTCCGCCCAGTTCATATATTACATCTCTGAGCAGATAGTCGGTGGGTACTTCAAAATAGGTGGCATTTTCAACGTCTCCAGTAAGGGTAAGCACCTTGGTTCCGGGATAACTCTTGGCTCCGATGCCGGCAAACCATTCTGCTCCATTGGTCAGAATATAGGGCAGGCAGGCAAAGGTTTCTACGTTGTTTACTACCGTAGGCATACGCCATAGTCCTTCTACTCCCGGAAACGGGGGCTTAAATCTTGGCTCTCCCCGGTGACCTTCTATGGATTCGATAAGAGCCGTCTCTTCGCCGCATACATAGGCGCCGGCCCCCATTCTTACCTCTATGTTGAATTCACCTAGAGCTCCTGATTCTTTTGCATTCCCAATCGCATTCTTTAACATCTCTACTACAAAGGGATACTCTCCTCGACAATATATATATCCCTGATTGGAACTGATGGCGTGACCGCATATGGCCATCCCTTCCAGAAGAGCCTGAGCATTCTTCTGTGCTA
>CAZCTN010000020.1:0-55291 GCA_964501655.1 uncultured Syntrophomonas sp. | reverse complement strand
TATTAATATTTTATCTTTAGGCGGGTGCATCATCTCCTGATGAATCCATCATACCCAGCCCAAAAAGAACGGATGCAGGCATGAAGGAAGCCCGCGACAGCAACGTGCCGGGGCACGTCAAATGAGCGGGCTGCTTAATTATTATATACTGGCTGGACTTAACGGCTGGCATCATTTGAGCTGACAGCATCCTGGGAGGGCAGACGAGGTCAATCCATGGGCCCGCCTTCCCAGTACTGCCTGACCTTTCTGAGGCCATAAGCCCCAAAATAGAGCCCGTTGACAAATGCCAGAGGGATGGCCATGGCCCCAAAGACATGAATCTTTTGTTTGAGATCTTCCTTCCCGTCAGTTGTTCTATATCTGGTCAATTCTATCCCTCCTTTTTCTTATTTTTAGCATTTAGGAGAAATATATTGCAGGATATAATTATCACTTTTTGTTAGTTACGGTAGGAATGACTTTAAAAAACAAAAGATAAAGCAAGGTGCCACCTATCAAGAGAAAGAAGAACAGGCTCAACATTTTTATCATCATAAATTAATCACCCGAACTCATTTTTTGCTAAAGTCATCTGATTAATACATAATTTGCTTGAATAAGACCCAGAAAATTATTCAAAGGAGGATAAGGTCAGAATGGCCTGGGCCGAGAGGAGCAAGACTAGAATACTATTGCCACAGCAGCTTCCGGTGACAGTTGGGCCGCAAAGTTTTAAGAGAAGGGGATTTCTTCTTCATGGATTGGTCGAGTGATCATAATGGTTTTTAGACGGGATAAATCAATTTCCCTGGGATGGGAAAGGCGCTTTTTATCTTTGTCCAGGATAATTTTGAGCTTGGGCCGGGTAGGGTTGTTCTTGTTGGCGTCCACAACTATGCAGATATCGCCGGTGGTGAGCTGCACAAAGCTTCCTACCGGATAAATGGCTACATTTGATTTGAGCGCCATCACACAATCGAAGTCAAGGTAGCTGCCGGCCATACGAGTCAGGATATTCAAAGCCTGGGTTACATTGTAGGCAGGACGATAAGGCCGATCAGCTAGAAGGGCATCATATACATCTGCTGCAGCTACAATTCTGGAATGATGGTGTATTTCTGAGCCGACCAAACCTCTCGGATAGCCATTGCCGTCCCATCGTTCATGATGCTGGAAGGCGATATGAGCAGAGAGCAGGGACACATCGGGATAGTTTCGAAGAATAGCAAAGCCATAGTCGGTATGGCGTTTGATCTCATTAAATTCTTCCGGAGTCAGGTCACCAGGCTTGTTTAATATTTCCTTGTCTATTCGGGTTTTTCCGATATCATGCAAAAGTGCCCCAAGGCCTAATTCTTTAAGTTTGGGTTCGCTATAACCCAGGGTCAGTGCAGTTATTATCGACAAAATGCATACGTTTACCGAATGGCCGAAGGTATAATCATCAAAGCTTCTGATATCGGTGAGGTGGAGCAGGGTGTTTCTGTTTTCCAGCAGTTCAGCAATGATGTTCTTGACCAGGTTCTTGACTGCCTCCACGTTGAAGTTGCTGTTCTTTTCCAGGTGAGTGAAACTGCTCTTGATGACTTTAATGGTTTCAGTTCTGGTTTTTTCCGATACAATATCGTACACTTGGGCTTCATCATCCAGCAGACCATCTTTGATATAGATGGATGCTATGCCTAGTTCACTCAGACGCTCTATGTATTTGTCATTTAGAGGCATGCCGGAATTAAGCAATACTCGGCTATCGCTGTCGATGATAGTCCGTGCCACTACCATTTCCGGTTTCAAGTTAGCAGTTTTTATTCTTCTCACAATATCACCTTTATGCTAAAGCTAATATATTATATCGAATAAAATAGCATATTACCTTAATTTCGGTACGCAAAAAATACTTCCTGCAAAAAATGCTAAGATTTAACAAAATTATTAAAATTTCTTGAACTTTTAAGCCAAGGACCTTCTGGCCCTAAGGGCGGTATTCATTTCGGACTCCTAATCCACAGGGATGAGTTGCTATATATAGTGCAAAATGATACATTACATGTAAGTAGCACGAGAATGTATGGAGACAAGCATATGAAAAAACCGAAAAATAATTTTCCCCGGCCGGTATTGAAAAGTTTTGTTGATGATATAAAAAACATGGTCGGCTCCAATGAGGGCCGAATGATTATATTAGAGATGATAGAAGATATACCCTATGAATTAAGGAATTCTCTGATTCAGAATTTGGGTTCGTTTTATGAGCAGGAACTGGTGGATTTTTTTCACCTGTTAAAATTGGGGTATGGAAGAGAGTTTGAACTGATATGCAGCCGGGCTCTGGAGAAGTACAGCATGGCTGGAATAGACACTTCACCGCCCCAGATATTTGCCGGAGTGTTCCACGGGGCCTATGCCAGCATGACCCGTCACAGCGGCAGGATAGCTGTTGATGTGGCTTGGTCCACCGGCAACAAGAAGGTTCAGGCGGAGTGTTTTTACCTGACTTTTAATCCCGATGGTATTCACAGCTTCTTCCTGGTCGAGGGTATGAATGAGCACCGCTATGATACTGATCGCAAGTACCTTAAAGACATGGTCCCCCTTACTTTTGAAGAAGTCTGTTTTTTGGTTTCCCGGGCCTATGAGTATAACGTTCGTCATATGAGCAAGCCGGCCCCGGGTCGGTTCTTGTATCACAAATACCTGAACCAGGCCGGACAATTTTCCAGCCCATGGCAGAGAGAACTGATCGCCAAACTGTCAGTAAGATTAACCCCCAGGCAGATGGTCAATAGCCTTTTCCACGCCATAAAAAACCAGGATATTGATTATGTATATGCCCTATTGCCGACAGGTATATACTTCAATCAGGGCCGATTGGATAACAATCTTCTTCTGCCGGGATGCATGCTGGTAGAAGGGGGGGTAAACGAGGCCCAGGGAACTCATGAGCGGGTCAGTATCAAGGCCTACTCGGTTACTCTGGAGGAGAGGCAGCTGCTTCGCCATGAATATGATATAAAACTGGAGAGAAACCGGGACCGTTCCTGGTATATTGCCTATATAGACAATACTTTGACCGAGAGGATAATGTCGAATTCTGCCATAACTCCTTTTGATAAAGAAATATATTGCCGGGTATATGAGATCATCAATCTTGATCTGCTCTTTGATATCATTGATAAGGTAGATGATATAAGAGATGTCAAAGAACTTCCCTATGGGATGCATATGCGGATTAATTGCAGTGAGGAAGATTTCACTATGCCCGTTTCCGTCTTGAGTGATGTACTGGCCGACCTGGTTATCAATGGGGAGGAATTTGTGGTTATGAGCAGGGATTATAATGCTATCCTGGATTTCGATCATCTTCTGACCCGGGGCATCAATTATCCGGCGGTTAAGACCGGGGAGTATGAGGTTAATGTTTTAACCGCTTTTCGCTACCTGGGAGGGCAGTATTTAAGATTTGAGGATATCCTTCTGCAGGATGAAGTGGACAGTATATTCGAGGATGGGATGAGGTTTATCAGTACCCGCTACTTAGTCAAGGATAGGGATACGGTACTCAAACAGATCGATTCCCTGGAGAATATCGCCTATAGGTTTTCCGATGATTGCGATGTTTTCTATCAGGTGGACGGCGATGATAAGGAGGGCAGGTTCCTGGCCGAATATATGGTGGGGGCTAATTGGATAACCCTCTCTACCTTTGGCGACCGGGACATGAATAGAGCCCGGAAAGACTTCGAAAAGAAAATGTACGAGTGCCTGGAGTTTGACGGAGTGGAGGTTCGCAAAGAGGGAATATTTGATATTTTGACTTGCGAGGTGAAAAAGGAATACCCTGATTTGGAGCAATTCTTAAAGGAGATATACCTCAACAAGTGGTATAGTTCCCAGCTGCCTACTCTGCACGGCATGAGTCCCTGCGAGGCCTGCCAGACGGAGGAAGGAACCCGTTTGTTATGGGCCATGTTTAAGAAAATTAAGGGAAAAAACAGCAACCGCTATGTTTCCATCGGCTCTCCGGGGCTGAATCTGCAGGAATATATAAAGAAGCTGGAACAAAAAAAACCAGAAAACATCTAGCTGCGCTATTGACAGAGACTGGCCCTTTAAATATACTCTATAGATAACCAAATAATTAAGGCTGTGACAGGAACCGACAGGTAAGATCCCTTGATAACAGAGAACCGGAACTGCTGAGAACCGGAATCAACATTTTGCCTGGTGCTCATCCTCGAGCCGCTATCTGAACGGTATTTAAGCCTAGTAGGTGCTGCCGGACGAACAAAAGTCCGTTAACAAGTTGGCATTAATGTGCATCTCAAGAGGTTGTGTTTACACAACAACCAGGGTGGTACCGCGGGAAATCCCTCTCGTCCCTGAAAACGGGCGAGAGGGTTTTTTATACACTTTTTTGGCGAATAAATGCTTAATGCCAGACCAGGAAGGCCAGTGCCTAATGCAGCTAACCCGAACAGCGGCTGACCTGATACGGTGGTTAAGTTTTATATCCATATCATTGGCACCGGAAACGCCGGGCCAATACCCCATAGACTATGGCAGGAACGCAGGAAATGGCAACGGAACCTGAGTCAGTGATATTCAGTTAGTTTCCAGCAGCATGGAAAGGAGATATGGAAGTGAGAAGCGATATTGCTAAAATAGGAGCGGAAAAAGCTCCGCATCGCTCATTGTTCAAGGCTTTGGGTTTGACCGATGAAGAAATATCCAGACCGTTAATCGGGGTAGTTAACTCCAAGAATGATATTGTGCCCGGGCATATTAACCTGGACAAAATATCCGATGCGGTAAAAACCGGTATCAGCATGGCCGGGGGAACTCCGATTGAGTTTCACACCATTGGAGTATGCGACGGCATCGCTATGAATCATACTGGAATGAAATATTCCCTGGGGAGTCGCGAGTTGATTGCCGATTCAGTAGAGATAATGGCTACTGCCCATGCCTTTGACGCTCTGGTTTTTATTACCAACTGTGACAAGATTGTTCCTGGTATGATAATGGCTGCGGCGCGCTTGAATCTGCCTGCGATATTTGTCAGCGGAGGTCCCATGCTGGCAGGGACAATCAACGGAAGAAAGCTGAGTCTTACCCAGGTATTCGAAGGAGTCGGAGCAGTTGCGGCCGGGCGCATGAGTCTGGAGGAGCTGAGCTGCTTGGAGGAAGCCGCCTGCCCCACCTGTGGTTCTTGTGCAGGTATGTTCACTGCTAATTCCATGAACTGTTTGACCGAGGCCCTGGGTATGGGTCTGCCGGGCAACGGTACCATACCGGCAGTATATTCGGAACGAATTCGCCTGGCCAAGCAGGCCGGTATGAAGATAATGGAACTTCTGGAAAAGGATATTCGCCCTCTGAATATAATGACGGCTGAAGCTTTCGCCAATGCCATTCACCTGGACATGGCTATCGGCTGCTCAACCAATTCAGTGCTGCACCTGTTGGCTATCGCTTATGAATGCGGGGTAAGTATTGATTTGAATCTATTCAATGAAATCAGCGCAGTGACTCCGAATTTATGCCGCTTGAGTCCCGCCGGGCCTCATCATATGGAAGATCTTTACCGGGCCGGCGGAGTGCAGGCTATATATAATGAAATCAACCAGCTTGGTCTGGTTAATACCGGATGTATTACGGTAACCGGCAAGACGGTAGGAGAAAATACCGCTGAACAGCCGGTACTGGACTACCAAGTCATCAGGCCGGTGGACGATCCTTACAGCACCAGCGGTGGCCTGGCTATGCTCTTTGGCAACGTGGCCAGGGAAGGCGCGGTGGTGAAGAGGAGTGCGGTGGCGGAAGAAATGATGCGGCACCAAGGCCCGGCCCGGGTATTCAACTCCGAAGAAGAGGCAGTTGAGGCCATACTCTCCAATCAGATTAATTCGGGTGATGTTATAGTGATACGCTATGAAGGACCGCGGGGAGGTCCCGGGATGCGGGAAATGCTGACCCCAACTTCAGCTATAGCCGGAATGGGACTGGATAAGGAAGTTGCTTTGATTACCGATGGGCGATTTTCCGGAGCTACCAGGGGAGCTTCAATCGGCCATGTGTCTCCGGAGGCGGCTGCCGGAGGGATAATTGCTCTGGTAGAAGAAGGGGATCTAATACGAATTGACATACCTTCCCTACGACTGGATCTATTGGTGGAAGACAGGATATTGGAAGAAAGAAAAAGCAAGTGGCAGGAGCCCGAAGCAAGAATTAAGACCGGTTATATGAAACGATATGCTCAAATGGTACAATCAGCAAGTACCGGAGCCGTGTTCAAGAAGTAAGACCCCAGCTAACCGGTTTAATAGCGGGCCAGGCCAGGCCCGCTATTATGTTTTATGGCTTCTTAATTACCGAGCCAGCTCAGGATAAATATTATTTGTCTGGGATAACATATATTTACTCTGTATACTGTATTTAGAGAATCAGTTATTATTAGCCTTGAGAAACGTGGAGGTGATCGTGTGAAGTTAAAGGGAGCCGAGATATTACTGCAGTGTTTGAAACAGGAAGGCGTTGATACCATTTTCGGGTATCCTGGAGGAACTGTTTTACCCATTTATGATGCTCTATATAATTCGGATATAAATCACATATTGGTTCGCCATGAGCAGGGAGCTGCTCATGCAGCAGACGCCTATGCTCGGGTAACCGGTAAAACTGGAGTTTGCCTCGCAACTTCGGGGCCGGGAGCTACCAACCTGGTTACCGGCATAGCTACAGCTAATATGGATTCAATTCCCCTGGTTTGTTTTACCGGCCAGGTAGTAAGCCCGCTGATTGGCAAGGATGCCTTTCAGGAAGCGGATATAACCGGCATTACCATGCCCATTACCAAACACAATTATGTTTTGGAAAGAACCGAGGATGTACCCAGGATGGTAAAGGAAGCCTTTTATATAGCTTCTACCAACCGGCCGGGGCCGGTGGTGGTTGATCTGCCTAAAGACCTGATGGAAAAAGAAATCGAATATGAACCATATAATACGGAGATTAATCTGCGCGGCTACCGGGTTATGAAAGGATGTAATTACGGCCAGGTGGTGTCCGCGGCTGAACTCATTAATAAAGCCGAAAGACCGGTAATTTACGCTGGTGGTGGAGTCGTGAGCTCTGGTGCATCTGAAGAACTGAAGGAACTGGCGGAAAAGCGGAAAATACCGGTTACCACTACCCTGATGGGCATGAGTGCTTTCCCGGGAACCAGTTACCTGTCATTGGGTATGCTGGGCATGCACGGTACTCGGTATGCCAATTATGCTATCGGGGAATGTGACCTGCTGATTGCGGTGGGAGTGCGCTTTGATGACCGGGTTACCGGGAAGATAGCAGAATTTGCTCCTCACGCCCGCATCATACATATAGACATCGACGCCGCTGAAATCGGCAAGAATGTTGATGTTAATATCCCCATTGTTGGCCAGGTGAAGGAAGTATTGAGTGCTATCAACAAGCGGCTGAACCCGGTAGAAGAATTCGGTGAATGGCACCGGATCATTGATCGCTGGAAGGCGGAATATCCCTTAAGATATGGAACTTGTGCCGAAGGCCGCATCATGCCCCAGCACGTTATAGAGAAGATTTCCGAACTGACTCAGGGAGAAGCGATAATAACTACTGAAGTAGGGCAGAACCAGATGTGGGCAGCCCATTACTATAGGTTTAAAAACCCTCGTTCTTTTGTAACTTCGGGAGGCCTGGGGACTATGGGATTCGGTCTTCCGGCTGCCATAGGAGCCAAAGTAGCCTGTCCCAATCTCCCGGTTATCGATATCGCCGGAGATGGCAGCATACAGATGAACATACAGGAACTGGGTACGGCAGTGGCCTATAAGCTGCCGGTAATCGTCTGCATATTGAATAATCAATATCTGGGGATGGTCAGGCAATGGCAATCGCTGTTTTATGGGGGAAGATTTTCCTATACCGACATAAGCGCTCAACCCGATTTTGTTAAACTGGCTGAAGCTTATGGTGCCATAGGCATGAGAGTAACCGATACCCAGGATGTGGATGGGGCACTGAGAGAAGCATTGCAACTGACGGACAGACCGATAGTGATTGATTTCTGGGTGGACCGTATGGCAGATGTGTATCCTATGGTAGCCCCCGGTGAATCTCTGCTAAATATGCTGGGGGAGGAATAGATTATGAAAAAACACACTCTGGCAATAACAGTGGAAAATAGACCCGGGGTTTTAACCAGGGTAGCTACCCTGTTCCGCAGAAGGGGATATAATATTGAAAGTTTGGCGGTGGGGCAGACAGAAAACCCTTCCATCTCTCGTATGACCATTGTTGCTACTGGTGATGATAAGGTTATAGAACAGGTCAGCAAGCAATTATATAAACTGGTAGATGTCATTAAGGTAGTTGATATAACGGACGAGCGCCTGGTTGAGCGGGAACTGATATTGATCAAGGTCAAAGCAGATCCCGGTATCCGCTCAGACATCGTACAGCTGGTAGAGATATTCAGGGCCAGGATTGTTGATATCGGCAAGGATACTCTTATAATAGAAGCTACTGGAGATACCGGTAAAATTGACGCTATAGAAGATTCACTAAAGCCTTTTGGCATATTGGAACTGGTCAGGACCGGAAAAATAGCTATCGTACGGGGGCCTGGACACAATATATAGTTAATTCCGGGATAGGCAATCCCGCTGGCAAATAAAATAATAAAATCAGGAGGATGATATTAATGGCTAAAATGTATTATGATGCAGATGCTAATCTAGATTTACTGAAAGGTAAAACAATAGCAGTAATGGGTTTTGGTTCTCAGGGTCATGCCCAGGCTCAGAACCTGCATGAGAGTGGATGCCAGGTGATAGTTGGCATCAGAAAGCCCCAGGATGAAGAAACCCAGAAAGAATGGGACAAGGTTATTGCCGCTGGTCTTCAGCCCATGACCGTAGCCGAAGCTGCTCAGGCTGCAGACATTATTCACATCCTGCTGCCGGATCAGACCCAGGCCCAGGTGTATAATAATGAAATAAAACCTTATCTGCAGGAAGGAAATGCCCTGGGTTTCTCCCATGGATTCAATATTCACTTCGGACAGATAATACCGCCGGCCTTTGTGGACGTTTTCATGGTAGCACCCAAGAGTCCGGGACACCTGGTCAGACGTATGTATGTTAAGGGGGTAGGGGTTCCTGGTCTGGTAGCAGTGGAACAAGACTACAGCGGAAAAGCCAAAGATCTGGCCTTGGCTTTCGCCTGCGGGATAGGCTGCACCCGGGCCGGAGTAATCGAGACTACTTTCCTGGAAGAAACCGAAACCGACCTCTTCGGCGAACAGTGTGTTCTCTGCGGCGGAGTAACCGAGCTGGTTAAAGCTGGCTTTGAGACCCTGGTAGAGGCAGGATACCAGCCGGAAATCGCTTATTTCGAGTGTATGCATGAACTGAAACTGATTGTTGACCTGATGTATGAGGGCGGCATGGGTTATATGAGATATTCTATCAGTGATACTGCGGAGTGGGGCGATTATATAAAGGGACCCCAGGTTATCGGAGAAGAGAGCAGATATGCCATGTATGAAGCGTTGAAAGAAATCCAGGAGGGCAAATTCGCTAAAGAATGGCTGCTGGAAAACCAGGTAGGAAGGCCCCAATTCAACGCGCTTCGGCGCCACAACCGTGAGCACTTGATCGAGGAAGTGGGAGCTGATTTGAGAGCCATGATGCCCTGGCTGAAAGAGAATAAATAGGAGGTTTGTGAGTGGCGAGCAAAAACCGGGTATATCTTTTTGATACTACCTTACGCGATGGTGAACAATCTCCTGGAGTAAGCTTGAATGAAGATGAGAAGCTGGAAATAGCTATACAGCTGGCTCGCCTGGGTGTAGATATTATCGAAGCGGGATTTCCCGTTTCTTCTCCGGGAGACTTCAAAGCGGTGAAGAGAATCGCTGAAACAGTAAAAGGAACAGTGGTGGCGGGTTTGTGTCGAGCCAGCCGGGAGGATATAGACCGGACCTGGGAGGCTGTAAAAGGGGCGGAAACCCCCAGGATACACACTTTTTTGGCTACCTCTCCCATACATCTGAAGTACAAGCTGCAAAAGTCTCGGGATGAGGTGCTGGCCCAGGCAGTTCAGGCAGTTAAATATGCCCGAAAATATTGCCGTGATGTAGAATTCTCGGCCGAAGATGCCTCCAGGAGCGATCCCGACTACCTGGCCCTGGTGGTTGAAAAGGTTATTGAAGCCGGGGCCACAACGGTTAACCTCCCCGATACCGTGGGATATGCCATCCCGGAAGAATTCGGAGCCTTTATTAAGACTATTGTCAGAAAAGTTCCTAATATCGACCAGGCGGTGGTCAGTGTTCACTGTCATGATGACCTGGGTTTGGCGGTAGCTAACTCCCTGGCCGGGATCTTGAATGGGGCCCGCCAGGTAGAATGTGCAGTGAATGGAATAGGGGAGAGGGCGGGTAACGCTTCTCTGGAAGAAATAATTATGGCCCTGTATACCCGCAAGGCATTTTATGAAAAAGAAATAAATATCAACTATGCGGAAATATACCGAACCAGCCGCCTGGTCAGTTCCCTTACCGGGATGAGCATACAGCCTAATAAAGCCATTGTAGGCAAAAACGCTTTCCTGCACGAATCGGGTATACACCAGGATGGAGTGCTTAAGGACAGGTCAACCTACGAAATAATGAGCCCGGAATTAATAGGCTTAAGCCAGAGCAATCTGGTTCTGGGCAAACACTCAGGCCGACATGCTTTCAGGGATCATATGGAAGAACTGGGTTATTGTCTGAGCGAAGATGAGCTGGATAAGGCATTTGTGGGTTTTAAAGAAATCGCCGACAAGAAGAAGCAGATTACCAATGATGATTTGGAAGCCCTGGTCAAAGACCGGATTTGGGCGGTTCCCGAACGCTTCAGCCTTACTTACCTGCATGTGTCCAGTGGCACAGCGGTAATGCCTACAGCTACGGTCAAGCTGCAGATAGATAATATGACCTTTGAGTCCGCAGCCATCGGGGATGGTCCGGTGGATGCAGGCTGCAAGGCGGTAGATCGGATAACCGATATATACGGGAGTATGCTGGATTATAAACTGAATGCAGTCGGCGGAGGCAAAGACGCCCTGGGCGAGGTAATTTCCCGTATTGAGATTGGCGGCAGTGTATATAATGGTCGGGGTTTAAGCACTGATATCATTGAAGCCAGTGTCAAGTCCTATATTAATGCCATAAACAAATATTACTATGAGAAACATAGAGAAACACAAATAAATGAGGGGAACTAATCCCCCCGGGAAAGGAGCTGCTCTCATGGGAATGACTATCAGTCAGAAGATTCTGGCCGCCCATGCTGGAAGGGATTTTGTTGAGCCGGGAGAATTGCTGAACTGCAAGCTGGACATAGTGTTGGGCAACGATGTTACCGCACCGGTAGCAATTTCCGAATTTAAACGGCTGGAATTGGATAAGGTTTTTGACCGGGATAAAATAGTACTGGTTCCCGACCATTTTGCTCCCAATAAAGATATCAAATCCGCTGAACAGTGCAAGATAATGAGAGATTTTGCCGGCCAATACGGGATCAAGAATTATTTTGAAATTGGTCAGATGGGAATTGAGCACTGCCTCCTGCCTGAGCAGGGACTGGTACTGCCAGGCGATCTGATTATCGGAGCTGACTCTCATACCTGTACCTATGGAGCACTGGGAGCTTTTGCTACCGGAGTAGGGTCTACCGATATGGCTGCGGGTATGGCTACCGGAGAAGCATGGTTTAAAGTGCCGGAATCCATCAAGTTTATATATTATGGAAAACTGCCGGAATGGATCAGCGGCAAAGATCTCATACTCCATACTATCGGTGATATCGGGGTGGAAGGTGCCCGCTATATGTCCATGGAATTCACCGGAGAAGTAATTAAGAATCTTTCTATTGACAACCGTTTTACTATGGCCAACATGGCTATCGAAGCGGGGGGAAAAAATGGCATCATCGAGGCCGATGATATTACCCTGGATTATGTGAAGAGCAGAGCCCGAAGACCTTTTGCCATTTTCCGCTCAGACCAGGACGCTGTATACTGCGAGATTAGAGAATACGATGTTTCCAAGCTGGAACCCGTGGTAGCCTTTCCCCATCTGCCCGAAAACACCAGGCCCATCAGCCAGGCAGCCGGGGTAGCCCTGGATCAGGTAGTGATAGGTTCGTGTACCAACGGCAGAATAGAGGACCTGAAGATTGCGGCCGGGATTCTCAAAGGACGGAAAGTCCATCCGGAAATCCGCACCATTATCCTGCCGGGCACTCAGCAGGTATACCTGGAGGCCCTGCGAAAAGGATATATCGAGATATTTATCGAGGCCGGTGCAGCAGTAAGCACTCCCACCTGCGGACCCTGTTTGGGAGGTCACATGGGGATACTGGCCAAAGGGGAAAAAGCCCTGGCTACTACCAATCGTAATTTTGTGGGCCGGATGGGCCATCCGGAAAGTGAGGTATACCTGTCCAGTCCGGCGGTTGCAGCCGCCAGTGCCGTAAAAGGTAAAATAACCGCTCCCTGGGAGGTTTAAAGGAGGATTAAATTTATGGTTTTTTCAGGCAAGGTTCATAAATTTGGTGCGGATATTGACACTGATGCTATTATACCGGCCAGGTACTTGAATACTTTTGACCCCCGGGAACTGGCCCGGCATTGCATGGAGGACGCCGATCCCGAGTTTCCCAGCAAGGTACAGCCCGGAGACATTATTGTTGCCGACAAGAATTTTGGCTGCGGCAGTTCCAGGGAGCATGCCCCCATTGCTATCAAAGGGGCCAGTATATCATGTGTCATAGCGAAATCCTTCGCTCGTATATTCTATCGTAACTGCATAAATATCGGACTGCCCATACTGGAATGCAGTGCGGCAGCCGAAGCTATAGAAGAAGGAGATGAGGTTCAGGTAGACCTGGAAACCGGCAAAATTGTCAATCTCAGGACTTCTGAAGAGTACCAGGCTATACCCTTTCCCGATTTTATGCAGCAGATCATGGATAAGGGCGGTCTGATCAACTATGTCAGAGACAAATAGTACTCAGAAAAACCCGCGTATAAGAAAGGTGATAGAGGATGACGATAAGGTATAAAATAGCAGTATTGCCTGGGGATGGCATCGGAATTGAAATCGTGCCGGAAGCGGTTAAGGCTTTACAAGCAGTGGCAGAAAAATTTGGACATCAGTTTGACTTTACCGAAGCCCTGGTAGGAGGAGCCGCTTACGATGCGGCAGGACACCCGCTACCGCCCGAAACTCTGGCTATATGCAAGAGTTCTGACGCGGTGCTTTTGGGAGCCATCGGCGGGCCCCAGTATGATGACCTGCCGGTACACCTGCGTCCGGAGGTGGGAGCTTTACTGCCCTTGAGGAAAGAACTGGCTCTATTTGCTAATCTGCGCCCCTGTATACTGTTCCCGGGTTTACTCCAGGCTTCTACCATAAAGGAAGAAGTCATACAGGGAGTAGATATAATGGTGATACGGGAATTGACCGGGGGATTATATTTTGGAGACAAAAGCCGGGAAAAAACTCCGGATGGAGGCCAAAAAGCTACTGATGTACTAACTTATTCCACCCATGAAATCGAAAGGATAGTACGCTTGGCTTTCGAGGTAGCCGGGAAGAGAAGAAAAAAATTATGTTCAGTGGATAAGGCCAATGTTCTCGAGTCTTCCCGTTTATGGAGAGAGACGGTTATTGCTCTGGAGAAGGAGTATCCGGAGGTTGAAACCAGTCATATGTATGTAGACAACTGCTCCATGCAGCTGATAAGAGAACCCCGGCAGTTTGATGTTATAGTAACAGAAAACATGTTTGGAGACATATTGACTGATGAAGCTTCCATGCTGACCGGCTCTATAGGCATGCTGCCCAGTGCTTCCATCGGAGGAGAAGTAGGATTGTATGAACCTTCCCACGGAAGTGCCCCGGATATAGCCGGAAGAAATATTGCCAATCCCCTGGCCACTATTTTGTCAGCGGCGATGATGCTCAGATATTCATTTAATATGGACCGGGAAGCTGCAGTTATGGAACAAGCGGTTAACAGAGCATTGGAAGAAGGATACCGGACCGGAGATCTGCTGGCCGGCAGTGATCCAGGAGAGACAGCAATTAAAGTGATGGGAACCAAAGAAATGGGAGATATCATTGCGGCCAAAATAAGGCTGCTGTAGATTGGATGGTAATAGAAGTGAGGAGGGCATAATATTGGGAATAAAAAATTGGATGTAGCGGTCTATGATACCACTCTGCGGGATGGTTCGCAGGGAGAAGGTTTATCCTTTACCATTGATGATAAGCTAAAAATCGCTAAAAAGTTGGATTACCTGGGTATTGCCTATATTGAGGGCGGTTGGCCGGGCAGCAACCCCAAGGACCTGGAATTTTTTCGTCAGGCAGTTGGGTTGGAGCTGCAGCAGGCCAGGATTACTGCTTTCAGTTCTACCCGCAAACCGGGGATTAATGTAAAAACGGACAGCAATATCAAGGCGGTGCTGGAGGCTGGAGTATCCGCAGCTACCATATTCGGCAAATCATGGGATTTCCATGTAACCCGGGCGTTAGAGACTACTCGGGAAGAAAATCTGAAAATGATTAGAGATACCGTCGTATATCTCAAAGATAAGGGCCTGGAAGTAATATTTGATGCGGAACACTTTTTTGATGGATATAAAAACAATCCGGACTATGCCCTGGAGGTGCTGGGGGCAGCAGAATCAGCTGGAGCTGACTGCCTGGTTTTGTGTGACACCAACGGCGGAACTATGCCCTGGGAAATCGCTGACATATTTGAAAAGGTAAGAACTAACAACCAGCGGCAGCTGGGAGTGCACGTGCATAATGATTCCGGCTGTGCAACCGCCAACACTCTGATGGCAGTCCAGCATGGTTGTGTGCATGTACAGGGAACCATGAACGGCTATGGTGAACGCTGCGGCAACGTGGACCTGTGCACGGTGATAGCGGGATTGGAACTTAAAATGCACCGGCGAGCTTTGCCAGCCGGTAATCTGAAACGGCTGACGGAAGTATCTCGTTATATCAGTGAAATAGCCAATATGCCGCATCACAACAACCAGCCCTATGTGGGACACGGAGCCTTCGCTCATAAGGGCGGAATACATGTAAGTGCGCTGCTCAAGGATTCTCTTACTTATGAACATATTGATCCCGAAGCGGTGGGGAACCACAGACGAGTGCTGGTTTCCGAGCTATCCGGACTTTCCAATTTATTATATAAAGCCCGGGAGTTTAATATAGATGTAAACGAATATGATGCTGAGACCCGGAAAGTTATAAGACAGATCAAGGAATTGGAAAACCAAGGCTTTCAGTTTGAAGGTGCGGAAGCTTCAATGGAACTATTGCTGAGAAAAGCATTCGGGCAGTTTAAGGAGTATTTTGATTTACAGAACCTGAAAATTATTCTGGAAAAGAACGGAGACGGGGAGATGACATCTGAAGCTATGATCAAAGTAGCCATAGATGACAAGGTGGTGCATACGGCTGCTGAAGGTGACGGACCGGTTAATGCCCTGGATAATTCTCTGAGGAAAGCTTTGCATGAAGTGTTCCCGGATATAGAAGAGATGCATCTATCCGATTACAAGGTTCGGGTGCTGGACGGGAGCCAGGCCACTGCTGCCCGAGTCCGGGTTTTAATCGAGTCGGGAGATCACAGTAGCAAGTGGAGCACGGTAGGGGTTTCGGAAAACATTATTGAAGCATCCTGGCAGGCATTGGCGGACAGCATAAATTACAAGCTGATGAAGAAGAATATGGAAAATTAGCAGACAATAGCGAATAGAAGAACCCTATTTACTTTAAGAATAGTTTATCCGTATATAGCTATCATAAATAAGGGGCAGGTCTTCAGTCAAACCGCCCCTTTTTTGCCGAAATGAATCAGATTAACAGAGTTATGCCAGAAGTTTGACGGAAAACAATGGCGATAAATTGGGATTAACATATTGACTAAAAGCTATTTGTTCTATACACTGATGAAGGTGCGGAATTATTTAATATGGCAAATTATGTAAATACATAGGCGATAAACATAAAGTGTGGGGAGGTAGTTATTTTGCGGAGCCCGGTGATAAATTGCTATCGGGCAATACTGGCGCAGGTAAACCAGCTAGACAGTATATATCAGCCCAAATCTCAGCTCAAGGAATTATACATGGATTTAACGGAACTGGCTTATTATTTGCTGGAGGAAAATGAACATCACGCCTATATGGGTATCGAGCAAATGTTTGAAACCATAGAGGAAGTAGATCGACAGGCATCCATTAATAAGGCCAGCAGAGAGGAAATCGATTACATAGTAGGAGAAATCAAGACCCATCTTGAATTCTTGGCTATGCAGTTAAACTCATCCAGGCTCAGAACCCATATTCAGTAAAGATATTTTTTATCCCGGCCGCATATATGGTCGGGATATTTACTATATATAGGGTAATTGACTTCCGGCTGGCCATGATCCGGCCAGGACTTGTTCCCTATGTTTACGATACTATGATATGATATATAAAAGTGTCTCTGGTAAATTATACATACAAGGATAACGAGGTTACGAGATGTTCTCCGCTTCCTTATTTTTCAGCTGGCGCAAGCAAATTGTGGTGCTGGCAGAGTGCCTTACATGTTTAAATAAACGGGGGGATTTACCTAGATGAAGGCTATGATAATGGCGGCAGGGGTGGGATCACGTTTGATGCCCCTGACCATGCATATCCCCAAGCCTATGGTTCCGGTTGGAAACCGTCCCTTAATGGAACACATAGTCCGTTTACTGGAACAACATGGCTGTAAACAGCTGATAGCCAACCTGCATTATCAACCCCGGGTGATCAGGGATTATTTTAAAGACGGCACCAACTATGGGATATCCATTACTTACTCTCCGGAAGAGGAGTTGCTGGGAACTGCGGGGGGAGTTAAGAAATGCGAATGGTTTCTGGATGATACTTTTGTGGTTATCAGCGGGGATGCTTTAACCGATATTGATATAACCTCTCTGTTTCACTTTCATCGGAGCCATGGAGCTCTGGCAACTATTGCTTTAAAAAAGGTAGAAGAAGCGGAACAATTTGGGATAGTAATTACCGATCGTGAAAATAAAATAAGAAGTTTTCAGGAGAAACCCAAATCCTGCGAAGCCTTGAGTGACATGGCTAATACGGGTATATACATATTCGAGCCAGAAATTTTTAAATACATTCCTGCCCGGCAGTTTTATGATTTCGGCAAACAGGTTTTTCCTCATCTAGTAAAAATAGCTGCACCCTTTTATGGGATCAGCACCAGTGCTTATTGGTGTGACACAGGAAATATAGATACCTACCGCCAGGCCCACCTGGATCTCATGGATGGTCAGGTAAAGGTTTTATCTTCGGGGCAAATGATCTATACCTCAGATGGTGCCCGGAGTCTGGCTGGCCGTCAGGTGAAATTCAGGGATAGGGTCAAGATTAAGGGCTCGGTAGTCATTGGAGATGGATGTGTGATAGGATCTGGAGTGACCTTATCAGATTGTGTGATATGGAATAATAGCATAATTGGAGATGATTCGATAATAAATGAGGCGGTAGTAGGATCTGCCTGCCAGCTGGGAACCGGGGTGCGGCTGGAGAGCGGGTCAGTTGTGGGAAGCGGCTGCCGGCTCAGTGACGGGAATATAATACCTGCAGGCTCCAAGGTGTTTAATACCACTATTGGCGATGCTGAACGGGAGCAGGGTCAAATCGGCTGATTAATCGGCAAAAAAACAGTCCTGCAACTGGCAGGACTGTTTAAGATACTTTTCTATAACTTTAATATTTCCTGGAAATCAGCATCCAGGTCCCCCATGTCAAATTCCTGGACATCTTTAAGATTCTCTTCCCTTAAAGGAATTACGTTCATGATATAGAAACGATCGTTTTCTTTTATGAGTATGGCAATCTCCATGGATACAGCATCGCTGCCCTGGGATAACTCATACACCACCAGTGCTGAGTATTCACCGGTCCGGGAATAAGCCGGGTTGATTGCTATACTTACGTCAGGCGGGGTAGGGTTCTGTTCTTCCACCCGGGCAAAAAACTTGGCGGCTTCCTTTTCCAGGGCTGGTCGTTCAGCCAGCAATTGAGCAGGCTTATGATCAGCATAGTCCGGCAACAGCTGGGCAGCCCAGAAAACACTTATGTTTTGGGCGGCCAGGTCAAAATCCTGAATAAAAAAAGCTTCATAAAATTCAGCCACTGTATCCTCCGGGGTTGGGTTTTCTATAAACGCGGCATAATAAAACATAGCGGCCAGAATAACCACTGCCAGTACAGGCAGACTGCGGGGTATTTGGTAAGTGCCTTTGTCCAATTCCTATAACCTCCTGTATTTTAGGGTTTACTGATAATCAAAATTGTAGCAGATTAGGACATATAGATAAAGAACATTTATTAGGAGGGGTTCCGTGAAACGCACAATAGCAGTGATTGGGGCGGGTCCTGCGGGTATGATGGCAGCAATTAATGCCCGAGCCAATGGTGCTCAAGTTATTCTAATAGAGAAGAACCGCCGGGTAGGGAAGAAACTGGGCATCACTGGAAAGGGACGGGGGAATATAACATCCATGGCCGATCGGGATGATTTCATTGCCGCTTATCCTGGAAACGGACGGTTTCTATATAGTGCTTTGTCAGAGTTTTCCAATTATGATTTAATAGAGTACTTTGAACAAAAAGGTTTGAAGACCAGGGTGGAACGAGGAAACAGGGTATTCCCCGAAAGCGAAAGGGCACTGGACGTGGTAAATGTGCTTTGCCGGCAGTTAGAGGCCAACGGGGTGAAGGTTTTACTGGATCGGCAGGTCAGCCGCATATTAGTAGAAGGGGAAAGAGTGGCCGGGGTGGTCAGCCAGGGGGAGCGGATACATACTGATGCGGTAATCATTGCTACCGGGGGCTTGTCCTATCCGTCTACCGGTTCTACCGGTGATGGATACAGGTGGGCTGAAGCCGCTGGTCACCAGATAATTGATCCCCGGCCATCACTGGTGCCGCTGGTGATCGCGGAGGGATGGGTCAAGGAGCTGCAAGGGCTCAGTCTCAAGAACGTGCGGGCCTGGGCCAGTAAAGAGGATGGAGCGGCTATTAACAGCGATTTTGGAGAAATGCTTTTTACTCATTTTGGCGTTTCAGGCCCAATTATATTGAGTATGAGCAGTGATATAGGCAGATACCTGCACCAAGAGAAACAAAAGGTCCGGCTGCTTATCGATTTGAAACCTGCTATTAGTCAGGAGAAATTGGATGAAAGAGTACAGAGGGATTTAATTAAGTATTCCCGCCGTAATATTCGCAACTCACTGGGGGATCTTCTGCCCAGGAAGATGATACCAGTTATTATTGCCCTGAGCGGGATCCATGGCGACAGGGAATGCAGCAGTATAAACCGGGAGGAAAGGAAAAGACTGGTGAACCTATTGAAGAATTTCCCTATGACCGTGGTTGATACCCGGCCGGTGGCGGAAGCTATTGTAACCGCAGGCGGAGTAGATGTAAAAGAAGTGAACCCTCGTACCATGGAGTCCAGGATTATTCGGGGCCTGTATTTTGCCGGAGAAGTGCTGGATGTTGACGGGTATACCGGAGGATTTAACTTGCAAGCTGCTTTTTCCACCGGATATGTGGCGGGGAAACATGCTGCCAGACCCTAATAAGCTTGGATTGCAAAAATATTCACAATTGACGCTTGGAGGTACTTCTGTTATCATTTGTTCAAGTTTAGACTACATACAAGTAACAGGGGGAATAGAAATCATGTCAGCAAGCGTAAAATACCGGGGTTCGTCGGGATACATTGTATCAGATGAACTCAGCAACAGTGTTAACATAGCTATAGCTCTTAAAAAGCCGCTCCTGATCAAAGGGGAACCGGGAACGGGGAAGACCATGCTGGCCCAGAGCATAGCTGAATCCATGAACATGGAATTGATAATATGGAACATCAAATCAACTACCAAAGCCCAGGAAGGCCTGTATGTATATGATACCGTACAAAGGCTGTATGACAGTCAATTTGGAGAGAGTGATGTATCCAACATCAAAAAGTACATAAAACTGGGTAAACTGGGGGAAGCCTTCGTAGCACACAAGCAGGTGGTCCTTTTGATTGACGAGATCGATAAAGCCGATCTGGAATTTCCCAACGACTTGTTATGGGAATTGGATCAGATGAGTTTTTATATACCAGAGACAAAAGAGACCATAACCGCCAGGCAGCGCCCTATTGTCATTATTACCAGCAACGCCGAAAAAGAACTTCCCGATGCTTTCTTGCGGCGCTGCATCTTCCATTACATTGCATTTCCGGACCCGGAAACCATGGAAAGTATCATTGGCGTTCATCATCCCCAACTGGAGAGGAAGCTGCTGGAACAGGCCATGGAAACCTTTTACATGCTGCGCAATATTGCGGATATACAAAAAAAGCCCAGTACCAGTGAGTTGATTGATTGGCTGCAAGCCCTGGTAGTGGGAGGAATTAGCCCGGGCAAGATTAAAAAGGAAATACCTTTCCTGGGGGTTCTGCTCAAGAAAAACGAGGATCTGGATGTTTTACTCAATCAGCTGCAGGGCCGGGGCAGCCCAAAAAACAGCAACGTTATGGGACGTTTTCGATAATAACCATGCTGGGAGCGAATAGATGTTTACCAATTTTTTTTATACACTGAAAAACTATGGCCTGCCGGTGTCTCTCAATGAATGGCAGTCACTGCTGGAAGGCCTGGAAGCCGGCTTGGCCGGATCAAGCCTGATTGGCTTTTACTACCTGGGCCGGGCTATGCTGGTTAAGACCGAAGCTCATTATGACCGCTTTGATATGGCCTTTGCGGCCTTCTTTAAAGACATAGAAACCCCGGAAGGACTGCCCGATAAGATTTGGGAATGGCTGAATAAAGAACTGCCCGAGTTGGAGGTTACTGAAGAGATGCGCAGAAACCACCAGCAGTTGGATTTGGATGAATTGAAACGGATGCTGGAAGAGAGGCTGAAGGAGCAAAAAGAAGAGCATCATGGGGGCAATCGCTGGGTAGGTACGGGCGGAACCTCACCCTTTGGTCATTCCGGTTATCATCCCGGAGGAATAAGGATAGGGGGAGAAAGCCGAAACCTCTCGGCGGTCAAGGTAGCAGGCATGAGAAGATTCCAGGAATTCAGGACTGATGAAACCCTGGGAGTCAGACAGTTCCAGGTGGCATTGCGTAAACTTCGGCAGTTTACCACCCGTCTGGATGGTGCCAAAACCGAATTAGACCTGGATGCCACCATAGACAAAACATGTGATAATGCAGGAAGGTTGGAACTGGTATGGAACCGGCCCCGGGAAAACTCGATCAAGGTTCTGCTGCTAATGGATTCAGGTGGTTCCATGATATCCTATAGCAGGTTGTGCAACCAGCTATTCACTGCAGTTAACCGGACAGCCCATTTCAAGGATTTAAAAGTATTCTATTTTCATAATTGCATTTATGATTGGATGTTTCACGATACCCACTGCAGTGTGAACGATTATACTCCTACCGAGTATATCCTGAATCACCTGTCATCTGATTATAGGGTTATCATTGTAGGTGATGCCAGCATGGCTCTTTATGAATTAACCCGGCCCGGAGGAGTAATCGATTGGGAATTGTACAATCATAAACCAGGTTTGGAATGGCTGAATATGTTAAGACGCAAATTTGAATACTCGGTATGGTTAAATCCCATTCCCAGAAAATACTGGAGTTGGATGGATGGTTCATACACCATCAAGAAAATAGCAGAAATATTCCCTATGGAAGAATTAACCTTAGACGGCTTGGATAGAGCTATTAAAAGCCTGAAGAGCCGGCAGGCAACCAGCGCCGGCTAAATGTGACTGGTTCTGACCAAACAGGGGGACGGTTCTTGTGGCACATAGCTAAGGCTATGTGCCACAAGAACCGTCCCCCTGTTTGGTCAGGTGAATAAAAAAGTCTGGAATTATCATGCTTGATATGCTAAACTAATTAAAAAATATTACATAAGCGTAATTTACCGTAAGAAAAAAATGAAATGATAAATATGAGGGAGGTTTTAAAATGAATTTTAATCTGACCAAAGAACAGTCATTATTGCAGTCCATGGCCCGGGAGTTTGCGGAAAAGAGGCTGGAACCCATGGCCCGGCAAATTGATGAGGAAAACCATATACCCGGGGAGATATTTACTGAAATGGGTGAACTGGAGTTATTCGGGATACCCATTGCTGAAGAATATGGCGGAGCCGGAGGCGGATACGATGGTTATGTGCTGGTAATGGAACAGATCGCCCGGGTGTCCGGAGGAGTAGCCATGACTCTGGCAGCACATACTCTGGGACTGGGCGCGATTGAGAAGTTTGGCAGCGATGCCCAGAAGCGCAAGTATTTGCCTGATGCCTGTAAAGGCAAACACATAGCTTCCTTTGCTTTTACCGAGCCCGCAACTGGGTCTGATCCCAAACAGTTGACCAGTACCGCAGTGAAAGAAGGGGATTTCTATATTATAAATGGCACCAAACGCTTCATATCCAATGCCAATCAGCCAGGCCCCTGTGTAGTATTTGCCCGGGAAAGTGAAAGCGGTGAAGTGACGGCCTTTATAGTTGATAAGTGGTGTGAAGGCTACTCCATATCCGAACCCTGGGCCAAGGTTGGAATGAAGGGCGGGGTGCTGGTGGATATTTATATGGAGGATATCAGGGTACCGGCGGAGAATCTCTTGGGTAAACTGGGACAGGGTTTCCCTATACTTCTATATGGTATCGCCCTGGGAAAAGTTGGAACTTCAACCGCGGCTCTGGGCGGAACCTTGGCAGCTATGGATGAAGCGGTCAAATATGTTAAGGAGAAGACCCATCGAGGAGCTCCTATTGCAAAATTTCAGGCTATTCAGCTGAAGATTGCGGACTTGAAAATTAAATACGAAACCGCGCGCTGGCTTTGTTATCGTTTGGGATGCTTGGCCAATGACATCAAAGACCCGGCTGCCTTTGCGGCTGAAGCAGCATTAGCCAAGGCTTATTGCGGGGAAAATGTGGTTGAGGCGGCTCGGATTGCCATGGATGCTCATGGTTCTTATGGATTAATGAAAGACTATAATATAGAGCGCATTCTCAGGGATGCCCTAATTGGTCCCGAAATTGAAGGGGTTACCGACATGCAGAAAATGATAGTTGCGGGGTCAGTATTAAAAGGATAAAGTGAGGTGCAGCTAGCAGATGGAAGAAAAATTCGATGCTATAATTGTTGGGGCAGGACTGGCAGGACTTGGTGCTGCCTATACCCTGGCCCAGGAAGGCCTGGAAGTGCTGTTGCTGGAAAGAGGAGATTATCCAGGGTCTAAAAACGTAACCGGGGGCCGTATCTACCTTAACCCCGTCAGAGAATTGTACCCTGATCTATGGAAGAAAGCTCCTCTTGAACGGCACATAACCCAGGAGGGGGTCAGTGTCATGGCCGGCCAGCGTTCCTTGAGTGTTTCCTACCGGGGAGATGAGCTGGCAGAAGAACCCTACCAGAGTTATAGTATATTGCGAGCCAAATTCGATCGCTGGATGTCTAAACAGGCGGAGAGAAAAGGTGCCATGCTGGTCAGTCGCAGCAGGGTTGATGATTTGATCATTGAAAACGGACGGGTTGAAGGTGTTTATGCTGGCGGGGATGAACTGCGTTCTCAGGTAGTTATCGCCTGTGATGGAGTACTCTCCTTGATGGCGGAAAAGGCGGGCTTGAGAAAACCAGGTTCAGCGGGTCAATATGGAGTAGGCTTTAAGGAAGTTATCGAACTTGACTCTGCTCTGATTAACGAAAGGTTTGGCCTGGAAGACGATGAAGGAGCCGCCCGTCTGTTCATGGGAGAAGTGACCCGGGGAAAATTTGGCGGCGGGTTTCTGTATACCAATAAAGACAGCATCAGCCTGGGTATAGTAGTGGGCATCAAAGACCTGATGGAAGGCCAGCCTGTCATTCAGGCTCCGATACTGCTGGATGAATTCAAGCAGAGACCGGAAGTGTCCCGACTGATCAGGGGCGGGGAAACAGTGGAATATTCGGCCCATGTGATTCCCGAAGGCGGGCTCAAGGCCATTACTAAACTATCCGGAGATGGAATTCTGGTAGCCGGTGATGCCGCCGGGTTCTCCATGAATATTGGAGTAACCGTACGGGGAATGGAATATGCTCTGGCTTCAGGATATTATGCCGCCCAGGCTGTTATTCAGGCTAAAGCCCGGGAAGACTTTAGTGCTGCCAGTCTGGCCTCGTATGAATCTATGCTCAATGACAGCTTTGTTATGCAGGACTTCAAAAACTTCAGTGAAGCACCGGAGGCCCTGGAGAATCATCGTTTTTACACTTATTATCCGGAACTGGCCGGTAATATTATGCGAGATCTGTACAGCGTTACGGCGGGGAATAAGGAAAAAATCTTCCCGACTGTAAAGAAATATTTTGGCACCGGCGAATTATGGGCAATATTTAAGGATATGCGGAAGGTGATGAAAATATGAGTGAAATCATGGGATTGAAAGCTAAACTGGGGTTGGATGTTTTCAAACACGATAAAGAACCGCATATAAAGATTAAAGCGGGAATGGAAAAAGATCCTCGTTTGAAAAGGGCGATACTGGTCTGTCCGGCAGGTCTATATGAAGAAAACCAGGATGGTGAGGTGGAGCTGACCATAGATGGTTGTCTGGAATGCGGTACCTGCCGGATTGCCTGCGGAACCGAGGTGTTGGATTGGTATTATCCCAGCGGGGGAGCCGGAGTGCAGTTTCGTTTTGGCTAAGACGGCAGAGGAGAGCTGTCACAGCGGCGGTAAATTAAAGCTGCTCCGCAGTTTCTTCCGATAATTAAAACCGGAAAATTAATACTAGGAATTTCAAGGGGGTAATGGGATGAATATAGTCGTGGCTATGAAGCAGATACCGGATTTGCAGCAGATCAGAATTCGTAATCGCGAACCGGTACTGGATGGAGTGCCTGCAACACTGGGGCTAATAGATAAAAATGCCTTGGAAGCTGCGGTGTTGCTGAAAGAAGAGCAGGGAGGCAAAGTTATCGTTCTGTCAGCCGGCAATGAGGAAGTGGAAGAGACAGTGAAGGAAGCGCTGGCAGCCGGTGCTGACGAAGGATTTCTGATATTGGATGATGAACTGGAGGGTGCAGATGGCGGCGTTAAAGCCCGGGTTCTGGCAGAAGCCATAAAAAAGATTGATGATGTGGGTCTGATACTGTTTGGTGAAGGCAGCGGGGACAATTATTCCGGACAGGTAGGATCAAGGGTGGCGGAGTTGTTGGATCTGCCCCAGGTAGGATATGCCAGCAAGATCGAAATCAACGACAACGGCGCAGTAATAACTCGTTCGCTGGAAGACGGCGAGGAGATAATAGAAACAAGTCTGCCGGTAGTGGTAAGCGTACTGGGAGATATTAATGAGCCCAGAATTCCCTCGGTAACTCAGATTTTAAAAGCAGGGAAAAAACCCAAAGAGGTGCTGGAACTGGAAGACCTGGAACTCAATCTGACCGGTCTGCCGGAAATAAAAACCCTCAGTAATCTGGCACCTGAAACCGACCGCAAGCAGGTTAAAATCAGCACCGTGGAAGAACTGATAAAGGCACTAAAAACCGAAGGAGTAATATAGGGAGGGAATACCAATGGCAGTACTTATATACAGTGCAACCCCGGGGCTGGCCCTGGAGTTGATTACCGCGGCCAGGAGAATAGATGAAGCAATAATCGCCGTGAGTATTAATGACGATAGTATGGCTGCGGCCCTAAGGGAAGCCGGTGCCAGAACCATTAAAATAAATCACCCCCAACTGCTGATCGGGGATACCCGAGCGCTTGCGGCAGCATTAAAGCAGGTAGCGGATCGGGAACAAACGGAAACGGTTTTCTTGTCATCAGACCGCCGGGGGAAAGAGCTGGCCGGACGGCTGGCCCAGGCCATGGGTGCCGGATGCCTGACTGATGTAGCCGCTGTCAATCTGGATGCGGGCAAAATAGAATGCCAGCGCAATGCCCTGGGAGGCGCTACTATTGCCACTCAGTATGTAGAAGGGGCACAGGTTATCGCTCTCAGACCCCGTTCCTATGAAGCGGCGGGGGCGGGAAATGGCAGCCTGGAAGAAATGCAGGCAGAGATTAAAGAGTCGGGACTCAAGGTAGTGGATTATAAGCCCAAAGCCGGGGACAGGGTTAATATAGAAGCGGCCGAAATACTGGTGGCGGTCGGGCAGGGACTCAGTGATGAGGAGAAACTGGCAGATGTACAGACCCTGGCCGCAAAACTGGGTGGAGAAGTAGCTTGTTCCAAGCCGGTAGCTACCGATAAGAAATGGCTTTCCGAGGAGAGAGTCATCGGATTGTCCGGCAAGAAATGCAAGCCTCAGCTGGCCCTGTTATTTGGCATATCCGGTCAGGTGCAGTTCACGGTTGGTATACGGGATGCCCGGGTGATTGCAGCTGTTAATACCGATGAAAACGCTGCTATAAACTATATGGCAGACTATATCATGCAGGCCGATCTGCACGACGTTATCAATGAACTGAACCAAAAACTCTAGGGGACGGTTATCGAACCAAGTGTGAGCCAAGGAACGGTTCTTGTGGCACATAGCATTAGCTATGTGCCACAAGAACCCTCTCCTTGGCTCACACTGCTTACTTCATTTATGAGTTTGCATGGGGTATAATTGCTTAAATTGGGTTTTGCCTTATGGTATTGTTCGGGAAAGGTTGTGGCTTATGTGAGTATTGCTCTGGGAATCATGGCTGCGGTGATTTTTATTATTTACGGTATCTATTTTGCCGCGATTTTAAGAGGGAATCCTCAAGTCCTGGAGTTGGAAATGAGGGGGGCTTTTGCAGCCTGGCTCAGAGAAGGCAAGGGATCAGGCCGGGTCAAATTGATGATCTTGCTGCTGGCATCATTGATATTGGAAGCATTGTATTTTGTGCTGGCTTTCCTGGTTTTGCATAACCCGGTGATGATTATTCTGACTCTGATTCTGGCTGGAGAAGAACTGCTTCATCTGGTGGTAGTTGTTAATTCCGCTCAAAAATACTGGCAAGGACGGATCGAAGCTGAGAGAATATTAAACTGGATTATTGAAAGAGTCAGTGCGGTATTTTTCTTTACTCATGCCTTCCTGGTGCTGGTAAGTCTGATATTGTTTAATTGAGATGGAGGGGAGCAAGTTTGTTAAGACAAACCCGACTGGCTTTAAGCAGTATATCAATTTACCGGAACATACTGCAGGATCCGGTTGTACATGCCCTGAAGGAGGTACTTGATCAGGGTATATATCAATCAGACCTGCTGAAGCTTAGCGATGATTATTATTCATTTCTCAACCGGGTATTTTGCACCCGGACGTCGTTTCAGCGCCATTTTATGGAGCTGATTCTCTTTGATGACAATCCGTTCAGCTGGGCTGCCGAGATGGAGAGATTCAAGGATATCGATCCGGTGTTGCTGGCTGCGGTTAAGCAGGATCTCAAGCATCTTCAATATATATACCGGCTGGATCTTAAACAATTGGAAATTCAACTACAGATAACAGATTCAGAAATAGCCTTCAATCTTCCAGTATTTAAGCCCGGATCGATGGCCGAACGACTGGCCCGGTCCCGGGATTGGCCGACCGAGATGGAAAACCTGGCTTGTCATTATTCTGATTACTCACGGGGAATAGCCGCCAGGTACCAGGCGTTGCACTTTTCGGCCGAAAGAGGGCTGGAGGGGATTGACAAGCCTGATATGCCGGTGATGGACGATTTGATCGGCTGTTCCCGGCAAAAAGATTTATTGTGTTGCAACACCGAGAACTTCCTGGCAGGATACCCGGCCAATAATGTTTTGCTTTTCGGGCCCAGGGGGACCGGCAAATCCAGTATGATCAAATCACTATTGAAAAAATATGAACATAAGAAATTGCGCCTGCTGGAGATAAAGCGGGAACAAATAGATTTACTGCCCCAGGCGATGAGAGTGCTGGGTGAATACAGCCTGAAGTTCATTATTTTCATTGACGATTTATCCTTCGAGGAATATGAGACCGGGTACAAAGGTCTCAAAGCGGTGTTGGAGGGGGGGCTGCTCGGGCAGGGAAATAATGTCCTGATTTACGCCACCTCCAACCGCAGACACCTGGTCAGGGAATTTTTCAGTGACCGGGGTAAAATGGGAGAGGAAGTTCACTCCATGGATACTATGCAGGAAAAACTCTCCCTGGCTGATCGCTTCGGATTGAGCTTAAGTTTTGAGACTCCGGATAAACATACCTACCTGCAGATAGTGGAACACCTGGCCCAAAAGAGTCAGATCAGCCTGGATCTGCCGACTTTGCACAGCCAGGCTTTGGAATGGGAACGTAGCCGGCATGGTCCTTCCGGGCGGACCGCCCGGCAGTTTATTGATTCCCTGGCCCGCAGCCAGAGATAATCGTCGGAACCATTCCTCACCCGGTTATATCTGGCGGGAAAGAAAGAGAGGAACAAATTTATCGGTGATTTTTACTCCCAACACCGCGTAGCTGGCCTGAAAAGAGCCGGTTTTTACCTGCTGCCCTCCCTGGATATCGTTGACGGGAAAATCCATGGCTTGGGCCGTGGAGTTAAAAACCCGGATGACGATGGCTTTCTTCTTATTATCCAGTCCAAGTTTCTGCATGGTGTTTTCCCAGGTTGTGCTGCTTACCTGCCAGTAAAGCTGGAGGCTGTCTTTATGAGCCTGGATACGGAGCACATCCTGTTCCGCAACAGTATTCGGATCCGGGAAGTCGAATAATTCCGGGGAACTTTCAAATCTAATTCTCTCCCGGGCTTCATGATCCTCTTCCGGGGAGCGTTTTTCCAAACTGGACAAGATCCAGTAGATCATTACGATTAATACCAGGGTTACTACCGAGATAAAAAGCAAAGGAGTCAATTATTTCACCACCCACCGAATAATATAATCCTGTTTGTATTATTCCCCATATCCAACGGGCTTATATGGGCCGGAGCCCAAAGGGATATTTCGGGCTCTCCTGATTATTAGTTTGAACCGCTGGTGTTGAACTTACCCATGCTGCATAAATTTTTGCGGTAAAGGGATTAAGCAGGTTATAATAATAAATTGTAAGGGGTGAATTTTTTGTTTGATGCAGCCCGGAAACCCAGGTGGGGATTGATCGATTTAGCAATAGTATACGCGGCTGGTGTCTTGTTGACTCTGATGATGGGAAGAGCTCTAGCCTATGTCATTATGGATACCATGAATTTGTTTATTGCAGCGGCCCTGGTCCAATTTATTGTTTTTACCGGCCTGGTGTTGTTTTTCAGTCTATGGGTGAATAAGGCCCGCCCGGCTGATCTGGGGATAAAAAAAACTTCGGTCTGTAACCTGCTGTTGTATGGATTGCTGGGCGGCACTTTTTTGATGATACTTATGTTATTGATGGGGATACCTATTTCCAGCCTCCAGCCGGATGTAGAACCTCAAGCCTTTGAACAGATGCTGCGAACAGCAGGGCACCATTACCAATTTTTTATTTTGCTTTTCCTGGGAATGGTTATGGCTCCCATAGCAGAAGAGTTATTTTATCGCGGTATGGTGTACCCTACAGTTAGAAGCTGGCTGGGGCCATGGTGGGGAGCGATTCTGGCCGGCTCACTTTTCGGTTTGGCCCACTGGGACCTGTGGCGGACTATTCCCCTGGCGGCAGGGGGAGCTCTGCTCTGCTATTTTTACGAAAAGACCGGCAGTATATGGGTTACTGTTCTGGCCCATGGGACCTGGAACGGTCTGATGTCTCTGATGGTTTATTATAGCTTCCTGGTATAATATTCCCGGCTGGATCAATCAATTTATTTGCCAGAGAGAGGAGAAACGAACATGCCGATTTACGATTATGAGTGTGAGAATTGCGGCCGCTTTGAGAAAATGCAGAAAATAAGTGAGGATGCCCTTAAAGAATGCCCTGTTTGCGGGGGTGAAGTCCATCGCCTGATCAGCAAGAATGTGGGAATAGTGTTTAAAGGCAGCGGTTTTTATAAAACCGATAGCAGCAACCGGACTAAAGAAAAAGCTCGGGCCCTCAACCAGGAAAGGCAGAAGGACAATGAGGCTCTGCTGGATAAAGATGTGAAAGCTTATGTGAATCAGTCCGAGAGCACTGCCCAAAAGGTCCAGGAGGCTTCATCTTCTTCATAAGATTTTTCGGGATATGTTGTTCAAGTAGTTGAATGGGGTGGTGAATTGGATGGAATACAAGTTGACTAATATAGCCGAGCAATTGGTGTGGCAGGAAGTTGATGCGGTTCTGGAACAAAAAACCGATGCCTGCAAATGCAATAAATGCCGGGCGGATATTGCCGCCTATGCCCTTAACAAGGTAAAACCGCATTATGTGGTCAGCCGCCAGGGAGAGGTTTTGGCCCGGACCCAGAGTCTGCAGAATGTACACCGGGTAGGGCTTCTGGTGGCCATAACCGAAGCGGTGGAAATAGTAGCTGCCAACCCGCGTCACGAATAGGAGCAGTCATGAAAAAAATTGATATATATACCGATGGCGCTTGTTCCGGAAACCCTGGTCCAGGAGGCTGGGGAGCCGTGCTTTTCCACCGGGACAAAATGAAAGAGATATCCGGCGGGGAAGCCGAAACCACTAACCAGCGCATGGAGCTGAAGGCGGTCATAGAAGCCTTAAAGGCCTTGAAAGTACAGGGATGGGAGGTTACAGTTTATTCAGACAGCGCCTATTTTGTTAATGCGGTCAAACAGGACTGGTTAAGCAACTGGCAGCAAAATGGATGGAAGAACAGCCGCAAAGAGCCGGTGGCCAACCAGGATTTATGGTTGGAGCTGATTAAATTGATGAAAATCAACCGGATTAGGGTGGAGAAGGTCAAAGGTCATTCAGGCAATAAATGGAATGAACGCTGCGACCAGCTGGCCCGGGAAGCTATTAAAGTCTTAACGGCCGAGGGGGATATTGTATGAAGGAGGTTCCTGCCCTTCCTAAAATTGTGGTGTACTATAAGGATGCCCAGCCAGAACCGGGTATAAATATTAGGATTAATGATGCGGAAGCTACGCTGGCAGACCTGTTACAGGCCTGGCAGCCTTTGTGCGATGATAAGACCTTGTTCAAGACCTATGCCGCTGATAATCATGCCAGCTGCAGGGGTTGTACCGTCAACTGCTGCAATACTGCTTATGTTATCCCAGATATTATTGCTTTCAAGAAAATGGCTGATTATCTGCAACTGAGTTACCAAGAATTTATGGCCAGCAGATTCCAGGCCGATAAACTGGCCGTAGGACTACCCAGGATGAAAGCAGATCCCTGTACATTTCTGCAGGATAATATCTGCGCTATTTATCCCCTGCGTTCATTAATCTGCCGGTTTTATATCTGCGCCCCCCTCAGCGGACCAACCGAACAGCTGGTCTATTCTCTGGCCTGGACCGGGAGTACCGCTACCATTTTGCTGCTGGAGCAGCAGGGCTTGCTGAGCAGGCGGGCAGATGCCGGTTTGAGCAGTATGGATATGCTTTTTCAAGGCCTGATGGAAGAATACCGGCACAAACCCCAGGCAGAACTGTTTTTGCAAGCCCGGGAATATTCCGATATACCTTTAGTGCCGTTTTTGGATCAGTACTCCGCTGTGCTTCTGGAGCCAAGCGAGGATTAGAATTAGGGGCGGTCCTTTCTTCATAATTAGACGAAAAAAAGCAAATTCTGCCTGTAGGGCAGTTTTTTATTTTTTTAGGAGGATTTACGTCCGAAAAAAGGAATATATAATCTGTCACACTTTTTGATCGGAGGAGCGGAAACAGAAAGGACTTCGGTCAGCGAGGAGAAATAAAAGGTGGGGAGGAGAAAGGATTGAGTTCAAAATTCAAGTTAAGGCTGGCGCTAATCTTATGTTGTGTTATGTTGACGTCCATTTTTGCTGGATGCGGAGGCCAGAAAGCAGCAGATGAACCGGGCAATGAGGCGCCGGCAGAAGTCATCAAGCTGGGCTTCCTGGGGGCCTTGACCGGATCGGTAGCCAACTATGGTATTCCAGGCAAGAAAGGCATGGAGATGGCTATTGAAGAGATCAACGCTAATGGTGGTATTCTGGGATACCAGGTGGAAGGTGTTTACGATGATAACAAAGGGGAAACCACAGATATTTCAGCCATTGCCAAGAAATATATCACCAGGGATAAAGTTGTGGCCATGGTGGGAGACCCCTGTACGGGTCTGACCAAAGTAGCGGGGAAGATAGCCCAGGATAATGAAATAGTAATTATTTCGGCTGGAGCAACTGGGACCGGAGTAGTGGAAATCGGAGATTATGTATTCCGCAACACCCTTCTGGATGCTTTTGCTGCTCCGGCGGTAGTGGACTGGATGATTAATGAACGGGGCTGGAAGAACATAGCGGTTATAACCTCCCTTAATAATGGTTATAGTACTGCTCTGACCCCAGTTTTTAAGGATGCCATAGAGGCTGAAGGCGGGAAGATAGTACTGGATGAAAGTATAAATGATGAAGAAACTGACTTTACTGCCCAGGTTACCAAACTGAAAAATGCGGGTGCTGATGTACTGGTGTTTACCGGTTATTATACCGAGGCAGCTTTGATTATGAATGAAGTGCAGAAACAGAATTTCGACATGGTGCTGGTAGGCGGAGACGGTCTGTATGGCCAGGATCTGGCAGCACTGGGCCAGAGTGCGGTGGAAGAAAAAGTCATATTTTATTGCGGCTTCTCCAGCGACCAGCCTAGTGACGAAACAGCTGTATTCCTGGAAGCTTACCGGACCAAGTTTGGGGAAGATCCCGACATGTTCTCGGCTCAGTACTATGATGCAGTTTATATACTGAAAAAGGCCATGGAGGATGCCAACAGTGTAGATCCCAAGGTGTTTAAGGGCGAGATGGCCAAGCTTACTGATTATCCCGGAGTATCAGGCAGCACCACTTTCAGAGCGGATCGGGAACCGATCAAGAGCCCGGTCTGTCTCATTACTATTATAGACGGACAGTTTGCCCTGCTGGAGAAGATTCCGGTAAATGCAGAATAATCTGCCATTTGTATGGCCCGCCGGTTAAGGCGGGCCATCAATACTGTTCAGAGCTTAATTCCCCTTTCTGCGGAATTAAACTGTGTACGGTATGAACGAATCCGGGGAGGCATTTTATGTTTATTGAACAACTGATCAACGGGCTCACTCTGGGCAGCACCTATGCCTTGATAGCTCTGGGTTATACCATGGTCTATGGAATTATCCAGCTGATCAATTTTGCTCATGGGGAAATATATATGTTTGGCGCCTTTGCCGGACTGCTCCTGGTTAGTGTTTTCGGTGTCAATATCTTTGTGGCTCTTATTGGCGCCATGCTCTTTTGTATGCTCCTGGGCATGCTCATAGAAAGAGTGGCTTATCGTCCTATCAGGGGAAAATCTTCCCGTCTGTCGGCTCTGATCAGTGCTATCGGAGTATCCATCTTTCTGTCCACCCTGATGGTTTTGTTAAGGGGAACCAATACCACTCGTTATCCTGAAATCATTAAAATACAAACCTACCATCTGGGGGCGGTAGATCTTTCCTCTCTGCAGATTATCATCCTGGCGGTTTCTGCCCTGTTAATGATCGGGTTGCAGCTGATGATACAGCGAAGCAGGCTGGGAAAGGCTATGCGGGCCTGCTCTCAGGACCTGGACGCTGCTTCGCTGATGGGTATCAATGCCAACCGGGTAATTTCCTATACCTTTGCTATCGGATCAGCTCTGGCTGCTGCAGGCGGAGTCATGGTGGGAATTTATTATAATGCCGTATGGCCCTATATGGGAACCATGGCCGGGCTGAAGGCTTTTTGTGCTGCGGTGCTGGGGGGGATAGGTTCCATTCCCGGAGCCATGATCGGAGGCCTTACCCTGGGCGTGTTGGAAATATTGGGGGTAGCTTATCTATCCTCGTCCTATAAGGATGCCATAGCTTTTGGCATATTGATTTTGGTTTTGATTATCAGACCCCAGGGAATAATGGGGCAGAAGATTACCAAAAAGGTATAGGAGAAAACCATGGACGCACTACTGTTACAGCACATAGACGCATACTACCTGCACATTATGGTATTAATCGGAATCAATATCATCCTGGCGCTGGGTTTAAATATCACCACCGGAGTTACCGGGCAGCTATCCATGGGGCATGCAGGTTTTATGAGCATAGGAGCCTATACCGCCGCTATTTTATCCGTGCAGTTGTCTTTTCCGTTCTGGGCTGCTCTATTGTGCGGAACGCTGGCTGCTGCCGGCTTTGGCTTTCTGCTGGGTCTGCCTACCCTGCGCTTGGAAGGGGATTACCTGGCTATGGTTACCATAGGCTTTGCTGAGATAGTAAGGGTATTTTTTCTTAATTTTGAACCCGGGGGCAAGGCGGTTGGACTGTCCGGTATTACTGAGCACACCACTTTTTCCCTGGTATGGTTGATGGCGATAATTATTATAGTGCTAAATGTCAAATTGCTTAATTCTCGTACGGGGCGGGCCTTTTATGCTATTCGAGAGAATGAAATTGCTGCTGAAGCAGCGGGGATAAACACCACCCGTATGAAGGTGCTGGCATTCATGGTGGGAGCAGCTTTGGCAGGACTGGGCGGCGGCCTGTATGCTCATTATATGACTTATATAGCCCCCCAGGATTTCAATTTTATGAAATCCATTGAGTTGCTCAACATGGTAGTTCTGGGGGGTATGGGCAGCATACCTGGTACTATTCTGGGTACGGTGGTATTGACCCTGGCGCCGGAAATACTCAGGGTAGTGGCGGAGTACCGGCTGCTTTTCTACGGTGCTTTGCTGGTGATACTGATGATATTCAGACCCAATGGCTTGCTGGGTGATGTTCGCTGGTATGACATTAGAAAGCGCTGGTTCAGCAAAAAAGAGGTGAGTTAATGGGAATCCTGACCATGGAAGGCGTTAGCCAGGAATTTGGAGGCTTACTGGCCCTGGACCATATCAGGCTGGAAGTGGAAAAGGGCAAGATTTTTGGGATCATTGGTCCCAATGGGGCCGGGAAGACTACCCTGTTTAATATCATTACCGGCATCTATACACCCACCGGTGGCCAGGTAAAATATCAGGATAATGAGATTAACGGACTGCCGCCCTATGTTCTGGCCCGCCGGGGTATAGCCCGGACCTTTCAAAATATTCGCTTGTTTAACAAGCTTTCGGTACTGGATAACGTAAAGGTGGGATGCCATGGAGTTACCCGGACCGGGTTTCTGGGCGGACTGCTCGGATTGCCGGCTGAGAGACGGGAAGAAAGGGAGATTAACCGCAGAGCTGGTGAACTGCTGGAGATGGTGGAATTATATGAGAAAAGGATGGAATATGCCGAAAACCTGGCTTACGGAGAGCAGAGAAAGTTGGAGATAGCCAGAGCCCTGGCTTTAAATCCCGCCCTGCTCTTGCTGGACGAGCCGGCGGCGGGGATGAATACCTCGGAAAAGATGAGCCTGATGGATTTCATTAAGACCATAAGAGATCATTATAATCTTACCATCCTGCTGGTTGAACATGACATGAATTTGGTCATGAATATCTGCGAGCAGATAGCGGTTCTGGATTATGGCCGCAAAATAGCCGATGGCCCGCCGGAACAGGTGAAGAACGATCCCCGGGTTATTCAGTCGTACCTGGGAGTTGAGGCATGAAGCTGAGCAGGGTTTACCTGGCTGTAGCTCTGGCTATAGCATGCATGTCTACTGCTTCCATAATAATACGCTTTTGCAGCGCCCCCCCCTTAATCATCGCCATGTACCGAGTATTTTTTACCGCTCTGATTGCTGTTCCGCTGGCAGGAGGAAATTTTGCCGCCGGCTTGAGGAGTATTTCCAGGTCGGATTTGGCTTATATAGCCGGAGCTGGTTTTTTCCTGGCCCTGCATTTTAGTTTCTGGATAACTTCACTTGACTACACTAGTGTATCCAGTTCAGTGCTGTTTACTAATCTTCAGGTGGTCTTTGTTTTGCTGTTTTCTTTCCTGCTGCTGGGGGAAAAGGTTAATGCCAAGGCCATAGGCGGCATACTGCTGGCGCTGCTGGGCAGTTCCTTCATTGCCGGGGGGGATTGGCAAAATGGCCGCTTGCTGGGCGATATGATGGCCCTGCTGAGTGGTCTGTTCGTCGCCGTATATATACTGGCAGGCAGAAAGGTCCGAGTTCGGGTAGATGCCATGACCTATACTGCTCTGGTATCGGGGGTGGCTGGAGTAGTGTTGTTGCTGGCAGCAATTATGGGCGGGCAGCAGTTCTTCAATTACCCGATTCAAGACTGGATGTTTTTCTTGCTCCTGGCTGTGGGGCCGGGCATTGCCGGGCATGGAGTAATAATATGGGCATTGAAATATGTAAAGGCTCCCGTAGTAGCGGTTTCCATCCTGGGGGAATCGGTGGGAGCCAGTATATTAGCCTATTTTATTTTCGAAGAGTCTCTGCTGTGGTTTCAATTGGCAGGCGGGCTGCTAATCCTAACCGGCATATATGCGGCTGCTGCCAACGACCAAAAGGGATAGCTTTGAATGGGGTACTATACCGCTTCCGGTCCGGGCTTTATTCGTATAGTTTCAGCCAGCTCAGCCGGGGGAAGTAATGATATACAATTTCCCGGGCACTTTTGCCTTCTTCAGCCATTAACTTGGCTCCCCATTGTTCCATACCTACCCCATGTCCCCATCCGCTGCCCCGGAATACGATGTTCTCTCCTTCGACTTTAATACTGCTGAAACTAGTGGAGTACAAACGATCAAAGCCTATCTTCTCCCGCAGATCCACGGCGGGGATGGAAGCCTCTCCGGCGGAAATGGTCAGCGCACGTCCGGAAGGACCTTTTTCTGCTATTTTGATATCGCTTAGATCTCCTGCTCCTTCGCCCATAATAGCCTTAACTTCGCTCCGGGGGACCTTTACCGTCCACTCCCGGTACTTTTCCGGTGCTATGCTGATGCCATTGGTTTCTACTGGAACCAGATAGCTGGCTTTATCTTTGAGTTTGGGAAAGCCCTCTTCAATACTGGCAGTTTTATCCAGGGAGACCGAACTAAACAGAGCATAAGCTAACTTGCCGTTATAGGTCAGTATTTCACCCCGGGTTTCTTCTACCGCCTGGGCTATCCGATCAGTCACCGCTTTCTCATCATAGGCCTGAAATTCGGTATGGTCATCACTGGCATCGGTATTGTGTTTTCCGCGGGTGCCATTTTCATACTCCAGCAAGGCCAGGGTCATGGTGCGGGCTACTATGGCCTGAGCCTTAAGGGCTTCCATAGGGAATTTGTCACCGATTTCAGCGGCAACTACCCCCTTTATATATTCCTCCAATTTTAGTTGCTGTACAGCTCCTGTATTCTTGCGATAGAGGCTGATAGTGGGCTCACCCTCCTGGTATTTTTGTACTTCTTCGGACAGCTTGGCAGTGTTCTCCTGGGGCATTTTCGGTTTTTGGCTGGGGCTGCCATCCTTTTGACAGCCCATGGCAGTCAAGAGAAACACCGACAGAAGTACGGCGAAAAAAGAGTGGTGCTTATTATTCAAAGATATATCGCTCCTTTCATTGCAACGAGACACAAAGATGTCCCCCGCTTTTTAGGCGGTCTAGTTCCAAAAGCCAGCGGCGGGTTCCAATCCGCGCTCGTTGCGGTGGTAGGTTCATATCGATGATAGTTTTTCCTGTTTGCCGGCATTTAATGTCTGACAGTATAAGGCAGGCTGATGATCGCCCCCTGGCTGGCCAGTACTTCATCCCAGGGTTATAATATTATATGGGTAAGTTGGACGGCTATTCAGCCCGCTGCTCGCCCATACAGGGAGGCTTTATTTTATGCATATTGTCCTGGTGGAACCAGAAATACCCTATAATACCGGCAATATAGCCCGCACTTGCGCCTTGACCAGGAGCAAATTACACTTGGTCAAACCACTGGGTTTTTCCCTGGAGGACCGATATTTGAAGCGAGCGGGACTCGATTACTGGAATCTGGTGGAAGTTATGGTTTGGGAAGATTTTCAGCAATTTCGTGATAAAGTAAAGGAAGGGAATATTTACCTGGCTACAACCAAAGCTGGAAGATATTATCACCAGATAAATTATAAGGCGGATGATGTAATAGTATTTGGCTGCGAAACCAGGGGATTGCCCCCTGCCATCTTGAACGCTTTCCCTGAGCAGCAGATCAGGGTGCCGATGCTGGACATTGGCCGATCCTTAAATCTGGGTAATACCGCTGCCATAATTCTATACGAAGCTCTGCGGCAGATGGAGTTTGGCGGATTAAGATAGTCCAGAAAAGAATAAAAACCCGAGAAAACCGGGTTTTTGGGGATGGTTGCTTATTTGTCTTCGGTAGGCTGCGGAGCTTCTACCGGGCAAACATCTGCGCAAGACCCACAGTCGGTGCATAGTTCGGGATCGATTATATATATATCGTCGCCTTCACTTATTGCATCAACCGGGCACTCATCTACGCATACTCCACATGCTATGCATTCGTCATTAATTATGTAGGCCATATAAAATATCCTCCTTTGCTACATTTAGACTAAGTAGAATTATAATCAAGTAGATTTTCTTTGTCAATTTAGCTGTCCATATATTTTTGGATGCAGTAAAAAATCATACCTGGAGCTGAATTAATGGTTTTGTTGCAGTCTTCAAAGGATAATACGATATATATATAATACGGATAAAATACCATTTGCCAGCGGCATTACTCTGGTATAGTATTTTATTGGGTAAACGATGGGAACAGGAGAGTCTTTATGAGAAGTATAGTTTTGGCTAACGGTGAATACGGAGACTTGGGATTCTACCGCGAAGTATTACAAGGCTTTGATAAAATAATCTGTGCAGACGGAGGAGCCAATTATGCTTACCAATTAGGAGTTATACCCGAGTGCATAATCGGCGATATGGATTCCATTAGCGAGGAGGTTCGCAACTTTTATCAAGCCCGGCAGGTGGAGTTCAAGAAATACCCGAAGCGCAAGGATTTTACCGACATTCAGCTGGCTTTAAGCATGGCGGAAAATATGGGAGCTGAGGAAATTATCCTGTTGGGTACTCAGGGAAAACGCTTTGATCACAGCTTAAGCAACCTGTACTGCGGAATAGAATATGTGAAAAGAGGTATAGGAATTATCCATTATGGTCCAGAGTGCAGCATTTATTTGACCTGCGGCAGCCTGGTGATTAATGGAAAAGTGGGCGAACTGGTTTCAGTGCTGCCGCTGGGGGGAGGGGCTGCCGGCGTATACTTGAAGGGGTTTGAATATCCACTGGAAAATGTGGTTTTGGACTGTGACAATCCCTATGCAGTTTCCAATGTGCTAGCGGAGGAGACTGCCCTGGTACAGTTGGAGACGGGAGTCCTGGCAGTTTTTCATTATTCCGGTCAGGAATTTGCCGGTTAAGCTGTGGTTGCGATAAGCACAAATTTGTTATACAGTTAGTCTTAAGTTCACAAATATTTGGAGGCCGGGAAATTGGATTTCAATTTGCTGTCAGGGGTGATTGCCAGCCCGTGGGATATAATTCGCACTTTGCTGGATATATCCATTGTAGCCTATGTATTCTACCGGATTTTACGTCTGATCAGCGGAACCAGAGCGGAGCAGCTGCTAAAGGGTTTGGTGCTTCTTCTGGTTTTTTCTGTATTGATCAGCTATTTAAACCTGACCGTAGTTAAGTGGCTGATGGAAAAAATGTGGATAATCTTTGCCATTACTATTCCGATAGTCTTTCAGCCTGAGCTGCGGCGAATACTGGAGCAGATTGGCCGGGGCGGCTTCTTTTCCACCCGTAAAATGACGGCACCCCTTAATAATATTGAGAATATGATTCGCCATATAGGTGACGCTGCCGCAGTTTTGTCCCGTAACCAGGTAGGAGCTTTGATTATAATAACCCGGGAAACAGGTATTGGCGAATATATGGAGAGCGGTACCGATCTGGATGCTCTGGTAACCGCTTCACTGCTTATCAACATTTTTGTGCCCAACACACCTTTACATGACGGAGCCGTGGTTATATCCAACCTGCGAATAGAGAAGGCGGCTTGTTTTCTTCCCTTGAGCGATAATCCTTACCTGGACCCGGAACTGGGCACTCGTCATCGGGCCGGACTGGGCATTACCGAAGTTTCGGACGCTGTTGCAGTTATCGTATCGGAAGAAACAGGGGCCATATCGTTGGCCAAAGAAGGCAAACTTCAGCGCCAGCTGGACGAAGTGAGCCTGAAGGATAATTTGCGGGGGGAACTGGCGGCTGACTCTGACTGGCGGACCAACCTGAAAAGGAGGTGGTTTCGTGAATCAGGATCAGAACAGGAATAGCAATCGGAAGAAGAACGGACTCAAGATAATATCAGTTATATTGGCTTTATTACTCTGGTTTTACGTGGTTAATGAAGGATCATACGGGACAGGTCAGAACACTGTGAAAGTGGATTTGATTTATGAAAATATACCGGAGGGAATGCAGGCGGGAGGACCCGAGCAGGTTGAAGTCAGACTATGGGGTGTTTTTCAGGAGACCAGGGAAATCAAGCCTTACATCGACCTGGAAGGAAAAGAAGCGGGTGTGTACGATTTGCCGGTCAAGCTCCATCCGGTTATGGGAGTAATGTTCACCAGTGTAGAACCCCGAACGGTCAGCGTTACCTTGAAGGAAATGCAGGAGACCATCGTCCCGGTAAGTTATAATATCAGCGGGAAACCACCGGCCGGATATCAGCTTATGGAAGTCATTACTGAACCGGAGCGCTGTTTGATCACAGGGGATCAGGAAACCACCGGCCAGGTGACTTCGGTGGTCTGCCAGGTTGATTTGTCCAATGCCAGGTCTATTAGCACTTTTGAACTCAAGGTCAGTGCCCGGGATAATAATGGGCAGCCGGTCAATGGCGGTCTTCAGATAGTACCTTCGGCAGTTAAGGTGATTGCGGTAGTAGAACAGGTCAAAGGATACAAGGAAGTGCCGCTAAAAGCTATCAGCGAAGGAGAGCCGGCAGCCGGATATAGACTCAAGGAGATTCGTCTCGATCCTGCTGCGGTACAAGTAGTGGGGAGCAATCTGGCCGTGGAAGCCCTTAAGGAGATAAATACTCCGCTTATAAATATCGACGAAGCTGACCAGTCTTTTACCGTGCAGATAGAGCTGGAAGCCCCGGAAGGACTTAGATTGTATCCTGCCCAGGTACTGGCAGAAATTGAGTTGGAAAAAATATTGGCAGAAGAGGAAGAATTATGATCTTAAGGGTTAGAGGCTTGAGGCTGCCCCTCGATTATACTGAAAGTGACCTGCTCCTGGCTACTGCGACCAGGATAAAGGTACAGCCCCGGGCAATTATAGAATATCACTTGGTAAAAAAAGCGGTGGATGCCCGGCGCAATAAAGTCTGTTTTACTCTTACCCTGGATATTACCCTGGCCGATGAAGTCCGCATCGGCCAGAGCCTGCTTGATTCCCCGGAAATAACCGAACTGAAACCCCAACCGGCTTATGAAGCTGTACCGGGTGGTCAAGTTCTGCCTTTCTCGCCCCTTATCACCGGTGCCGGTCCAGCCGGGCTTTTCTGCGGACTTTACCTGGCCCGGCACGGCTATCGTCCGGTAATCATTGACCAGGGCCAAAATATAGAGCGGCGAATAGAAACGGTGGAGAGATTCTGGCAAAAGGGCGAATTAAATCCTTACTCCAACACCCAGTTTGGTGAGGGAGGGGCTGGAACGTTCTCCGATGGCAAACTGACTACTCGGATAGGTGATGAAAGGATATCATTTGTACTGGATACTTTTGTGGAGCATGGTGCAGCGGAAGAGATAAAATATGAAAAGAAACCTCATGTGGGTACAGATGTTATTCGCCGGGTGATTAAAAATATCAGGAATGAGATACTGGATCTGGGGGGAGAACTGTATTTCGACACCCGGCTGAGGGATATAAATGTTAACCAGAGATTAATAAAAAGCATAGTAATAAATAGAGGAACAGAGATACCCTGTGGAGTTCTGGTGCTGGCTATAGGCAACAGCGCCCGGGCAGTCTACCGCCTTCTTCAAGCCCGGGGAATCAGCGTAGTGTCCAAGGCTTTTGCGGTGGGAGTTAGAGTAGAGCATTCCCAGGCTCTCATCGACCGGATTCAGTACGGTGATTATGCCGGCCACCCCCGGCTGGGACCGGCAGACTACCATTTGACCTACCAGGATAGGAACAGCGGCCGGGCCCTTTATACCTTTTGCATGTGTCCGGGGGGAAGGGTCATAGCAGCCGCTTCGGAAACTGGCGGAGTAGTTACCAATGGCATGAGTTACCAGGCCCGGGATAGCGGAATCGCTAATTCCGCTCTGGTAGTTACAGTGAAACCAGCCGACTGGTATGATCAGGTGCTGGGTGGTATAATGCTTCAGGAGCAGTTGGAAAAGAGAGCTTTTGAAGCCGGGGGACAGAATTATCAGGCTCCGGCTCAACTCCTAACCGACTTCATGGAAAAGAGAGGCAGTCTGGATCTGGGCACTGCCCTGGCTACTTACCAACCGGGAGTCAAGCCGGCTGATCTGTGGCAGGTATTACCCGAGGAGATTAGCTCAGTACTCTGGAGAGGCATAAAATACTGGGAGAAGAAAATGCCGGGTTGGCTGGCTGGCAACGCCGTGTTAACCGGAGTTGAAACCCGTACCTCAGCACCGGTCAGAATTATCAGAGACGAAAGAGGATGCTCTCCTGATGCGTATAATTTGTATCCCTGTGGAGAAGGAGCAGGATATTCCGGGGGTATAATGAGTTCGGCCGTAGATGGATTAAAAACTGCCGAACAGATAATAGTTCGTTATCGAAGGCCGGAAAAAATAGTTGAATTATATGATGAAGAGGCCTTTAAAATCAGACAAATACCAAGTTGATTACAGGGGGTTACTATAATGGGAAGACTGTTTGGCACTGATGGAGTTAGAGGAATAGCCAACGCTGATCTGAATGCGGAACTGGCTTTTCGGCTGGGGATGGCCGGAAGTTATATACTGGCAAAACACAATACCCGTACCAGACCGCGTATTCTGGTAGGAAAGGATACCAGGATTTCTGGTGACATGCTGGAAGCAGCGCTGGTAGCAGGTATATGTTCAACCGGAGCGGACGTCCTTATCGCCGGCATTATACCTACTCCGGCAGTGGCATTTTTAACCCTTAAGTACGAAGCATCCTGTGGGCTCGTTATATCAGCCTCGCATAATCCGGTGGAAGATAATGGGATAAAATTCTTTGGAGCCAATGGATATAAACTGCCGGATGAGATAGAAGAGGAAATTGAAGAGGTGCTGGATAAGCAGGATTACTTGAAAGATCTTCCCATAGGAGGAGATATCGGCCGGGTATATCATCTGAAGGACGGTCTTAAAAACTATATTGATTATATCATTGACTGTTATACCCTGGATAAGGATTTGAGCAATTTAATCATGGTAGTGGATTGCGCTAACGGTGCTGCTTATACTGCCGCTCCTTTAATGTGGGAAAAACTTGGGGCCAGAGTAATAAATATAGGTAATAAACCCAACGGGCTAAATATCAATGACCGTTGCGGATCCACCCACATCGGCTACCTGAAAAGAGCCGTGCTGGAAAACAAAGCTGATATCGGAATCGCTTATGATGGAGATGCAGACCGCTGTATAGCGGTGGATGAATGCGGGCAGGAGATTGATGGTGATCATATCATGTGCATCACAGCCCTGGATATGCAAAGAAGAGGAATTTTGAAGCCCTCCCAGGTAGTAGCTACGGTTATGAGCAATATCGGTTTAAATATTGCCTTGAGGAGGGAGAATATATCGGTTAGCAGCTGTAAAGTCGGAGACCGGTACGTACTGGAGAATATGCTGCAAAGCGGAGCCATTCTGGGTGGTGAGCAATCCGGACATATCATTTTCAAACAGCATGCTACTTCAGGTGATGGTCTGCTGACTTCCCTGAAGCTAGTAGAGGTTATGCAGCGCACCGGGCTTCCCCTTTCCCGATTGGCGGCTGAAATGGAAAAACAGCCCCAGATACTGGTTAATGTTAAGCTGGAAAATAAGGAACAGGTGATGGCTCATGAATCAGTGGTGGAAGCCATCGCCGATGCTCAGGCAAAACTGGGCGAATGGGGAAAACTGGTGGTAAGGCCGTCGGGGACCGAACCACTGGTGCGTATAATGGCCCAGGGGCCGGATCTATACCTGCTGAGGGAGGTGATTGATGATATCAGAAGCAGAGTAGAACAGGTTACCGGGACATATTCCGAAACCTGTGCATGAGAAGCGCCTGACCCGAAACTTGCCAGGGAATAACCGAACTGCCGGGCCGTAATAGATGGGCCGGGCAGAGTCCGGTTCAGCCTCATTTATGCAGGCAGACTATGATGCCGGGTAAGACCGGCAATATTTCCGGACGGGTGGAATCCTTATACAGTTGCGGGTGACGAGGAGAGGGTTAATCGAAATATTCGGCGGGTACCCTCCGGTGCACCACCATCGTCAGGCTGATTACAAAACCGGATAGAGATATGCGGGACAAAAAATCAGGCCAGGTGGCAAAGGGTAGACCTGGGAGACGGTTCTCCGGTCTGCTTTCATAATATGATGGGAAAATCAATATCAGAAAGGGGACAAAAGGACCGTCCCCGTGTCCCCAATATGGAGGTTGAATTTATGTGCGGAATAATGGGATATACCGGAAAAGGCAATGCCGTTCCGGTGATTATAGACGGGCTGGCTAAACTGGAATACCGGGGATATGATTCGGCCGGGATAGCCATGTATACAGAAGGAAAAATTGAGGTGTGCAAAAAGAAGGGGCGGCTGGCGGATATGGTCCAGGTACTGGGCGCGGATCGTTCATGCTGTCTGGGCATAGGGCATACCCGCTGGGCTACCCATGGAGTCCCGAGCGACCATAATGCCCATCCCCACTGCGACTGCAACGGCAAAATAGCCTTGGTCCATAATGGCATCATAGAAAATTATGCTCAGCTGAGAAAAGACTTGATTATTGAGGGTCATGATTTTATATCTGAGACCGATACTGAAGTGATGGCTCACCTGATAGAAAAATACTATACCGATTCACTGGAAGATGCAGTGAGAAAAGCCCTCACTCAGGTAAGGGGTTCCTTTGCCATAGTAGTAATCTGCAGTGATGAACCAGATAAGATTGTTACTGCCAAAAAAGCCAGCCCGCTTATAATTGGATTAGGGCAGGGAGAGAACTATGTAGCTTCAGATATCCCGGCAGTACTGGGACTTACTTCAAAAGTCTATATAATAGAGGAAAACGAATTCGCAGTCATAACTCCGGAAACAGTTGTTATAACCGATTTTGAGGGTCAGCCCATCGATAAAAAGGTATTTGAGGTTACCTGGGATGCTGTTTCGGCTGAAAAGGAAGGATACGAGCATTTTATGCTCAAGGAAATAAATGAACAGCCCCGGGCTGTCAGAGATACCCTGGCCGGCAAAACACTTCAGAGCATAGTAGATCTAAGTGAGCTGGATATGGATGAGACCTTTAATAAGGTGGGGAAAATATTTATCGTAGCCTGCGGAACAGCTTATCATGCCGGATTGGTAGGCAGGCTGGCCATTGAGAAACTAGCTCGGGTACCGGTAGAAACCGATATTGCTTCTGAGTTCAGGTATCGGGACGTTCTCTGGAATCCGGATGATCTAATGATAGTAGTAAGCCAGTCTGGTGAAACAGCCGACACCCTGGAGGCTTTAAGAAAAGCCAAGCGGCAGGGAATCAAAGTTCTGGCCGTGACCAATGTAGTAGGAAGTTCCGTTGCCAGGGAAGCAGATAAGGTGATTTATACCCATGCCGGTCCTGAAATAGCGGTGGCCTCAACCAAAGCTTATATTACCCAGCTGGCTATAATGTACCTTATAGCCATGTATCTGGGGAAAATCAAAGGAGTATGTACCGGGGAGCAATTAAGGGAGTTAGGTTCTCAATTATATAGTATAGACCTGCTGGTACAGAAAATAATGGACCGGGAAAAAGAAAGCGGAAAGATAAAACAGCTGGCCGAAAAATACAAAGGGGTACAGAGCACCTTTTTCCTGGGGCGAGGCCTGGATTATGCAGTAGCCATGGAAGGAGCCTTAAAGCTCAAAGAAATCTCCTATGTCCATGCTGAAGCCTATGCCGCCGGCGAACTAAAACACGGTCCCCTGGCCTTGATCCATGACGGAGTGCCGGTCCTGGCGTTGATAACCCAGGATGAGCTGGTTGAGAAATCAATGTCCAACATCAAAGAAGTAAAAGCTCGTGGTGCAGTGGTAGTAGCGGTATGTAAAGAAAGCCTGCAGGAAGCCTGCCAGGAGTGTGATGATCAGATTATCCTGCCGGACATCAATCCCATCCTGGCTCCTATCGTTTCGGTGGTTCCCCTGCAGTTGTTCGCCTACTATATGGCCATCTTCCGGGGAGCAGATGTGGATAAACCCAGGAACTTGGCTAAAAGTGTGACGGTGGAGTAAAAACTAAAGTGGTTTGATGTACTAAATGGTATTCCAATAAATAAAATATTAAACGCTAAGAAATTACATGTACCACCTTATATTTGTGAATAGTATAAGGTGGTCTTTGTATGTAATATTACCATCTATTACTGAACAGGATCAGAAAAATCCGTGATGGTAGTTCGAACCGATCTTGAAATGAGATCCAAACCAGCCTGCCGGAAGAATCATAATTTTTACGGGATATTTACCTGGAATTTACTCGGTGCTGATAGATAATATGCATTTATGTTTTATTATTGAATTAAATTCCATGGAAATAAATTATGACGGAGTAAAATTCATTCGCATTCCTTAAGGAACCCCAATAGTCCAGAAACTCGTATGCTGATTATTTGCTACAAAAACATATTGGAATTGAAAGGAGCAAGACAGGTGGGAAAAAGTTTTTTAAAGCTGATATCACTGGCTTTAGTAGTAATGTTAACGCTTACAGGCTGTTCGGTTTCGGGTGGAGATGCCAAGGAGTCTTCGAGTGGGAGCCAGGGAAAAACAGTCATAGAATACTGGCATATTAATTCCGAAAGTGTTGGCGGAGCCACGGTGGAACAACTAATAGCTGACTTCAATGCTTCAAATGACCATATCGAAGTGGTGGGCAGGTATAATCCCGAGGAATATAAAGGGCTGATGCAGAATCTGCAGGCGGAGCAGGCTGCCGGGAACAGCCCTGCAATAGTACAGGTAGGCTGGACATACTTAAATTATTTTTCCAACAATTTTGGATACACCTCGCCCCAGGAAATTATAGATAAATATTCTCCGGAGGATAAGGATTTCCTCAGTGAGAATTTTCTTCCCAATATTCTTAATCTTGCGGTTAATGCGGATGGCAAGCAGGTGGGAATTCCTTATTCGTTGAGCACACCGGTGCTTTTTTATAATGCGGATTTGCTGAAAGAGGCCGGCCTTTCAGAAAAAGGACCTGAAACTTGGGAAGAGGTTATGCAGTTTGCCAGGCAAATCAAAGATAAAACGGGTAAATATGGATTCTATACCCGAGAAGGTCCCGACAGCTGGACCCAGCAGGCACTTATTGAAAGCAACGGGGGAAAAATGATAACGGTAGAAAATGGGAATACAAGAGCTTCTTTTGCTTCTGAGGAAGGAATTGAAGCATTTCAGGCTTATGCCGATATGGTTTTAAAAGATAAATCGGCAATCCATGCATCGTGGGATGAAGGTTTTCAAGCGTTTTTAAACGGGCAGGTTGCTATGCTGCATACAACTATTGCTTTTATGGCTAATATCGAAAAGACAGCACAGTTTGATGTAAGAGCGGTCAATTCTCCCATTTGGGAAGGAATGGAAAGGGTTGTTCCAGCAGGAGGCTGTTTCCTGGCCATCACTGCTAAAGATGCTGATGCTCAAAAAGCTGCCTGGGAATTTGAAAAATACCTTTACAGTGTTGAATCAATGGCGGCATGGACAAAAGGAACGGGATATGTTCCTCCGAGAAAAGACGTCATTGAGGCCGAAAACGGTTTGAAAACTTATGTTAAAGAACATGATATGTTCAATGCCGCAGCTTCACAAATGGATGGAGTTGCTTCGTGGGCATCTTTCCCGGGTGATTCCGGCCTGCAGGCGGAACAGATGCTTATTGATGTCAGAGACCAAATTTTGAGCGGTTCAGTAGGAGTCCGAGAAGGCCTCACCCGGGCGCAGAATGACATAAATGCGCTTATGGAAAAGTAATAGTTCATTCTTTGTAAAAAAGGCAGGAGGTTGCTCATGCCTTTTTTACAATCCTATATTTTTTTATTTCAGCAAAGGAGGAGCAATGGGAAAAATACGGTTTGCACATTTATCCGATACCCATGTGAGGGTTGACCATTCTGAAAGTAGTTTAAATCTTGTTTTTAGCCAGCTGCGAAAACCAAACGACAATCTAAAAGATTTGTTAAATGAGCTCAAACCTTTAAAGCTCGATTTCATAATAATATCTGGAGATCTGGTACACGAGGGGGATAAGGAAGACTATAAATGTTTTAAAACACTCCTGGATGAAAGCACAAAAGATATCCCCGTATTTTTAGCTTTGGGAAACCATGATAGAAAAGATGCATTCAGAGCCGTTTTTTTTAATGAAAATAGTGATAATACATCCGCAAGATTTTATTATTCAGCCGAAATAAAAGGATTAAGAATCATTGTTCTGGACAGCGCGGCGCCAGGCAACGGAATGGGATCGGTAGACGATGTGCAGTTAGAGTGGCTGGAAAAGAAGCTTGGGGAGCCCAGGGATAAGGGTAGTATTATAGTGATGCATCATCCCGTTGCCTGGCCTGATGATTTTCTGGCAGTAAAGCAATCCGACCGGCTGTTAAAAATGTTACGTGCGTCGGATGTCATGGGAATTTTCTGCGGACATACCCACAATAATCGCGTTATCCTTTCCGAAGGCATACTTCAGATTGTTTCGGAATCCCTTGCTTTTGGGTTTGATTATGATGAAAACACGGCCTCGATTTCCGATCGGTGCAGTTATAACATTTGCACTGTAGATGAAAATGGATTAAGTGTTCATTATAAGAATTTCAGGGCAAAAACAAAAATCGTGGCTGATATGCCTAGAACAGTTTTGCAAGCTATTCTTGCATAATACAGGTTAAATCATAAAAAACTTGGTGTAGAAATCAGGAAGGGGTGGACCATGGAACAACAGGATTTTGATTGCAGGATTTTGATTAAAAATCTATATCCATCATTACATAATGTGGAAAAGAAAATAGCTGATTATATTCTATTCAATCCCAAAGAAGTTACTGGTATGACGATTGCACAGTTTGCTGCCACGGTAAAGTCCTCGGAGTCAAGTATTGTGCGATTTTGTCAAATGCTAAGTTTCAAGGGCTTTTCTCAGCTGAAGATAAATCTTGCTTGCCATCTTACTCCCGATATCAATTTAATGTGTGAGGATGTCTGCAGAACGGATTCCAATGAAACAATTGTTGACAAGGTTTTTGCATCAGGAATTCGTGTCCTGGAGGATACCAGAAAGTTCATCAAAACCAGCGACTTCAATAAAGTTATTGATGTCATGTACAGAGCCAATAAAATTGAATTCTACGGTGTTTATACTTCAGCGGTAATCGCACGGGACGCGCATAACAGGCTCCGGAGAATAGGTTTTCCCGTTCATGCGATTACCGACCCCTATGAGGCAAGGATTTCAGCCAGCATGCTGGAAAAGGGAAGTGTGGCTGTGGGAATTTCGCATACTGGCCGGACAAAAGACACCATCGATATTTTAAAAATGGCGAAAGCGTCCGGTGCGGATACTATTGCAATTACCAGTACGCTAAAAAGCCCGATTGTGGAGGTGGCTGATGTAAGTCTGGTTATATGCTCGGATGAACAGCAGATTTTTCGGGAAGCCGTATCCTCGCGGTTGGCACATATTGTCTTGCTGGATGCGATCTGCGTCTGTCTAGGAAATCTAAAATATGATGAAACATCAGAAAGAATTAAAGAAAATACAAACATAATTAATGAGATGAGGTATTAAATGTCACGATTTTTTAAAAATATCCCAACGTATTTATTTGATTTGGATGGAACGCTGATGATAGAGGACACCCCTGTGCCATATGTACCTGAACTAATAGATTACCTCAACCGGAACGAAAGAGAATTTTTTGTTGTTTCCAATGGTGCCCTTTTGCCGGTTCAGATATCGGAAAAGTTCAGAAAAAGAAAAATAAAAGTAAAAGAAAGCAATATTATCACTACTGCAGAAATCATAAGCGACTTTCTTTATCAGCATTACAGGCACGATGAGGTTTTTATTATCGGGGCGGGACCCCTAAAAGAATTTCTAAGCGCAAAACACTTTCGGCTGTCCGAGGTAAACCCCAAAGCTGTAGTAGTAAGCTATGACTCAGGTATTGATTTTGCAGATGTGGAAAAAGGTATCCGTTTTATTGCTGAGGGGGCAGATTTTATTTCTGCCAATGATGATATATATATCCCCGGAAAACGGTATGATTTTCCGCATACAGGGGTAATAAACGCTGCTATAGCCAGTGTCTCGAAAAAAACCCCTTATATCCTGGGCAAACCAAGAAGTTATTTTTTTGAAGCCATCAAAAAAAGGACCGGGCAACAGGATAGGAATTTTTGTATTGTTGGGGATAATCTTTTGACCGATATAGGTTTCGGAAAAAACTGCAACATAGCATCTATATTGGTTTTGAGTGGAGTTACTTCCAAAGAAGAAGCGGAAAGCAGTTCTATAAAGCCTGATGAAGTGATTGAAAATATCGGCGTGCTGCTTGAATTGGAAGCAACCAGACAGCGTCATATTGTCTGAAAGCCATTATCAAATGCTGATCTGGAGGAAGATTATAATGAACCGGATAAGTTTAAAAAAGCAAAATGGGGACAAAGGGCGGGCATATCTGTACATACTGCCTTCCCTTTTGGCATTTGCAATATTTATGTTCTGGCCTCTTTTCAGGACCATATATTTAAGTTTTTTTGATTGGAACATGATTAAGCCGGATAAGGAGTTTGTAGGATTTGAGAATTATATAGAGCTGTTTCAAAATCCTTTGACCTATAAAATTTTGGGGAACACCGGTGCCTATATCCTGATTTTGCTGGTCATTAATTTTGTTGTTCCTTATATTTTATCATTTGTACTCTCCATGATGATCAAAAAGGGACAGAATTTTTATAAGGGTATTATATTCCTTCCCAGCGTTATTTCACTTGTGGTAGGTTCGATTCTATATATGTGGATTTTAAATCCCATTTCAGGTCCCCTGGCCATAATTGCCCAAGTGTTTGGGGTAACACTGCCCGTATGGTCAAAAAGTGAAGGATTGGCCCTGGTGGTGTTGAGCCTTATCACATCCTGGAAAGTTTTCGGATATAATTTCATCGTGGTTCTTGCAGGAGTAACCGGCGTATCCCAGGAAGTTATCGAGGCTGCCAAGATAGACGATGTCCCTATGCACAAAGTTTTTTGGGACATTATTCTCCCTATGAGCTCTGCAACTGGGCTCTATGTATTTATCATTACCATCGTGCAGGGACTTCAATATGTGTTTACGCCAATCAAGGTGGTAACTCAGGGAGGACCGAATTATGCCAGCTCAAATTTAATTTATCATTCCTACCATGAGGCATTTGTTCTCTACAGGACAGGAATGTCCTCGGCCTTTTCTATAATAACCCTGATTCTGTTTATACTTTTGCTGATTATTGGATTCAAATTCGTCGAAAAAGGTGTATATTATGAAAACTGAATTAAACAGTATGAAATGGCACATTCTCGTTATAATTATTGTTTGTATTTTAATTATACCCGTGGTTTTTGCTGTATCTAATTCCTTTAAAACGCTGGCCGATGCGTTTAGCAATATGTTTAATATAATACCGGCAAATCCAACCCTGGAAAATTATATACATGTATTTGAAAAGCTTCCTTTTCTGCAGATTACATTAAATACATTTTTTATCGCAACTATTGTGACCGGTTTTAAAATAATTACAAGTCTTCTGGCGGCCTATGCCTTTGTATATTTTAATTTCAGAGGGAAGAATCTTTTGTATTTTGTACTTATCAGCACCATGTTTATTCCTTTTACCGTGATAATGATACCCAATTATTTGACGATATCCTGTATGGGCTTTAGGGATAATCTCTGGGGTGTAATTCTTCCGCAATTGAGTGATGCATTGGGCATCTTTCTGTTAAGGCAATCCATGCGTACAATCCCCCGTTCTCTAATTGAAGCTGCGTATCTGGAAAATGCAAGTGATTTTAAGATCATGAAGGATATTATTATACCGCTGGTAAAGCCGGCTCTAATCTCTACCGGAATAATTTTCTTTATAAATTCTTGGAACGAATATGTATGGCCGGTTCTTGTTTTAAAATCAAAAGAAAATTATACGCTTTCCCTGGCTCTGCAGATGTTTATCAGTGCTGAAGGTGGTACGGAGTTTACGATTGCTATGGCAGTTTCTGTCATGACAATGCTTATACCGCTTGTCCTCTATATTGTTTTTCAGAAACATATTATAAACACCTTTGCTATGTCGGGCATAAAAGGATGAGGAGGAAATAAGTTGAAAGATATTATTTTTGATCATGTCTTAAAAGCATATGGTAAAAATGTGGTAGTGAAAGGACTCAATTTAAATATTTGTGAAGGGGAGAGGCTGGTGCTTCTGGGACCGTCAGGCTGCGGAAAAACCACTACGCTGAGGATGATAGCGGGCCTGGAAAACATTACGGACGGCCAACTCTATATGGGCGGCAGAATTGTAAATGATATTCCAAGTGGAAAGAGAAATGTATCCATGGTTTTTCAAAACTATGCTCTGTTTCCCCACATGACGGTAGAAGACAATATCTCTTATGGGCTGAAAGTTCAGAAAGTAGACCCCAGGGAAATCGAGGAAAGAAGCAATGCTGCTATCAGTATGCTGGACTTGAATGGACTGGAAAAAAGAAAGCCAAAGGAGTTGTCAGGCGGACAAAGACAAAGGGTAGCCTTGGCCAGAGCGCTGGTAAAACGGTCGGATTATTTTCTTCTTGATGAGCCTCTTTCCAATCTGGATGCCCAATTAAGAGTACACTCCCGAAAAGAACTGGTAAAAATACATGAGATGTATCACCAGACTTTTGTCTATGTAACCCATGATCAGGTAGAGGCCATGACGATGGGACATAGAATAGCTCTTATGTATGATGGTATTCTGCAGACAATTGATACGCCGTCGAATGTATATAACAGGCCGGCCAATGTATATGCTGCGAGATTTATTGGTGCTCCATCAACCAATATTATTGAAGCAAATTTAAACGAAGGAAAGCTGATAATGGCCGGACAGCATATTGTTCCTCCTGAGGTATGGATAAAAAAGATGAAAGAGAACGGCGGGGACATGTTTTATTTTGGGATACGTCCGGAACATACGAAAATTACAACTGATTATATGGACAATGCCCTTAAAGGGATAGTTAGATATACGGAAGACTATGGCAATAAAGTTGGGGTATATTTTGATATCAATGGAAAGGAACTGATTTCTGTATGCGATAACAACGTGCCTGCAACAGGAGAAAGGGTATATTTCGTACCTGATTACAGCAGAATCCATTTATTCGACTATAAAACGGAAAATTCAATAGGCTACCCGGAGGACTTATCCAAACATAATTATGGAGTTGTTTATGAGCTTCGGGGAAGATTGGCCGGTGACAGAAAATTTAAAGCTGAATAGAAAGAACCCGGTCCGTTAACTTCGGAGGCGTAATTATAATCTATGTTCGCAACCCAGATTCCGTTCAGAGACGGATGTGCCCTACTGTACGTAAATGGAGAAACAAGCTATGATGCCCTGGCTCTTGGGAATCACGAGTTTGTGTCTAATGATAAGGCTTTACTGGATGAGATGTTTGTAGGTATTTTATGCCTTACCTATGCAGCTTCCTCTTTTACGCAATTGACGCCCCTTCTTGTTCACCGGCACCGGTTTTGTCAGCAGCAGCAGTGGTGAAGGTAATAATTTTGTCCATTTCCAAGCGCTTGTGATTGCTGCCCTGAAGGTTTTCGCTGATGGTCAGGACATAGACCGTATTGCTTTGCAGGATCTTCCGGGGATGGATGATGATCTCCTTTTGCCTTTCCGAATTATCATCCGGTTCCGCCATAATGACATCAATGTTGATGCGCTGTTTCTTGCTGCTTTCCAAATAGAAGCAATGCAAATTGTGTTCCCGCACTGCTTGGTCAATGACGTTGTTGGAAAAGGTCAGCTTGATATCCTTGTCAACCGCAATATTCTCTGCGCCTGATGCGATATTGCTGCGGATTAGCAGCAAAGAAAGATAGGAACTGCAAAGTTCCTGGTTAAAGGGTGTAATGTCCATAATTTCCTGTTTTGAAAACAGGACGGTGTGTTCTTCCTTTAGATAACTGTAGTTATTGGCCTGCAGGAGTTTGGATATTAATATCTTATAGGGTCTGCCGTCAGCAAGCCTGGAAATAGGCCTGACAATAAAAGTCCTTCCGGCTTTTTGCCCATACATTCGCTTGCTCCCCGGAATAACCTCGACAGGCACTTCCTTCATTTTCTCGTCAAACAAGCGAAAACACTCCATATTTCTCTTCATGCCGTCCGGTATTCTGTGCTCCATAACTGTGGCGACATTGGAGGAGAAGACCAGCTCTATTTCGAAAACATCCTGTTCGGAACGGTTAAGGTTAATAGCCTTTAAGGCTAACGTGTGCTCGCCGGAATCGTGTCCATTGCTCAGCGAGGCGATAAATAAATCAAGCGCATCCACCTGCTCGGGCGGCAATCTTCGTATATTGTTGGTGATGCGGTTGATTTTTGACGATTGGGGTTTACTCATCAAGTCTTGACCAAGCAACTCGCCGATACTCATTCCCAGCCCCTGGGCTAGCTTTCTCAAGGTCTCAAGGGTGGGCTGCTTTTCTCCCGATTCAATTCTCCAGATAAACGACTGGCTCAAGCCGGATTGTTTGGACAGTTTTGATGTCGAAAGCTTCCGGCCTTCCCTGAGTTCTTTCAGGCGACTCCCAAAGTCCATGGATTAGACACCTCCCTAGTAACAA
>CAZCTN010000019.1:13992-55572 GCA_964501655.1 uncultured Syntrophomonas sp. | reverse complement strand
GTTACCATTAACTATTTTCTTTATGTAGAGCTTGCCGTATTCGGATTCTTCTTCAAAAGTGTTGGTGACTGTTACCACTACCGGAGCTGAGCATCCTACTGATGGAACTTCGATAGTATCACTCCAGGCTACTTTGGGGTCTCTATTGAGATGGTGATTTATCTTGAATTTATAATTGCCAGGCTCAGTTGGTTGATAGTAGATGGTGCCAGATCCTCCTGCGGGAACAGGAGCAACAACCTCAGGTCCGAATACCTTGGTGCCATTCATGGGATTCCCTGTTGCAATGTACCACACTTCGTAGGTGGCACTGGGGGGATCCAGCAACATATCGCCATTGGACTCATCGGCTGTGTTTTCATAATCAGCCCATATCTGTGAAACGCAAGCATTTAGCTCAAAGTACTCTTCGGGTTCATAAGAATAAGCTACACTGGCTGCTCCCGGGTTGGTTTCTTCCAGGTAGTACTGGCCCGCATTAAGGGAGGTATTTCCCTCAAAAGTTATGCTTTCGCCATTTGCCAGGGATATAGTAGAGATTTTTGCGCCAGACGGGTAAGGATACAAGTCAATATCAAATTTATCGGTAGTATCTGAGTTTATGACTTGTTTGGATATTTCGCATCTGGTTGATACATCAGCGCCTTGGCCAGTAATATTTAGGGAACTCTTGTCTACAATATCAGAACCCCCTTCTGCAAAAACCAAACTAGAAGACATTAAAAGGGAAATGACAAGCAATGTTGCCAGTAGAGCAAATATTCCTGAAGTTTTCATATTCTTCATAAATTGACCTCCTATCACAATAAATTGTAGGTAAGTTTTGTGAGGCATCTTCCTTATCTCTCCATTGTTGTAGAGAAACTGTACATTTAATTGGCTTCCTGCATCAATAACTTAAGGAGACTTGAAAAAGATAGAGTTATTGCGCCTTCCAATCAAATTTATCCTGCACCTGCTGGGTAGAAGCAGAATTTGATCAGAAAAATTTATCCATGTGAGGCTGGTAATCTTGACCCATTAAACACCTCCTTATGATCTCAGGCACCGAAGGAACAACATCAAGATCTTCCCGGGATGAGCGCCTCCAGTACCAGGCCCGTATTAGGGGGAGTAAAAATTAGATTCTCAGAAAGTTTTATAGTTACCTATCTATAAGTATAGAGACAAGCAATCACAAGTCAGTCACACGGACTAGAAACCTGACCACAAGAGTGAGTTCTCACTCCAGGCTGCTCAGGACCACCGGTTTTATCTCACTGCTCAGTTTTACCTGGGAGTGACAGTTAGACAGGAAGGAGTGCTGAATACGGTTTACAGCCTTGACCGCCTGTTCGGCATCCAGAGCAGTTAGGAGCAGCAGATATTGCCGTTCATTCCAGCGACAAATCACATCTCCCCGGCGGAGACTTGATTCCAGGGTGCGATGGAGCAAATCCATGTGTTTTTGATGCTCCAACTCCGGCTGGCAGTTATGGGACTCCAGCATGAACATAGCCAGAAATATGGGGATGCCGCTGCGCTCTGAGCGCCTTAGCTCGGTTTTATATATAAAACGGAATACATCGGGATAACAGAGCATGCAGCCGGGGGGGTCAATGGATTTATCCAGATGTTGCCGGATCATGGAAAGGTCCCAGTTGATATTGGTCAGATGCAGCTCCTGTAATATTGAGATCTCAGGTAAAACATCTTTCAAGTCTATACCCATTTCCTTGTGGAAAATGGAAGAAGCGTATTCGAAGTGCGAACGAGCCTGGGAGATACTGCCCACCTTCAGAAGAGCCAGCAGATAGGCGCCGTGGATCTCTTCCTTATAAAATTCCAGTTGGATAGCCTTTTCACATATCTCGATGACTTTTTCATGATCACCATTTTTATTCAGGAGATTAATCGCCTCCTGTACTGCATTTACGTAAAGCCGGTGGTAATAATTCCTCAAGGGAATGGTCCATTCGGTATAAGATAATTCCGGCAGGTAGTCTCCTTTGTATAGCTCCAAAGCTTCCATGTAAAGGGGAATGGCCTTTTCCGACTCGGTGCTGCTTAGCTGCCGGGCCGATAAGCAGAGTTTTTCAAAGTGCAGGGAATCCAGCCAGCAGTTGGTGGCTTCGTTCCAGGTATAGGTTCCGGCTGAAAAAATGATAGATGATACTGAAGATGCTCCGTCGCAGTTATCGTCTATGAGTTGTCGGAGGCGGTATATCATGGAATGCAGCGAGTTGCGGCCATCATTGTAATCCTGATCGGGCCAAAGGCTGTCTATAATGACTTCACCCGGCACACTCCGGCCCCGGTTGCTGATGATAAACTTGAATAACTCCCATAGTTTATAGGACCGCCGCGCTTCCGATGAAATAAGCCTATTACCCCTGCTCACGGAAAATTGGCCCAGGGTATGAATCTTCAGATGAATATCAGAGTCTGTATAGGGAACTGGCATACTGCTCAATAATATCAACTCCAAAAGCAGATTGAACTAAGGGATATTAAGGACTTATTTGCTATATTTTAACATATACCAGGGAATAATTTGCTACAATTTCATACAATGACAACCAAAAGTATAAGAATAACTTGTATATTTACACTGGGTTCAAAAAAACAGCGGGGAAATACACCCTGCTGTTTAAGGCCATAATATATCCGGCCGGTTATATTACCGGCGGGTTTTAAGTTGGCTGGAAAATGTAAGGATTTCCAAATTGTCCGGATACCTTTTCCAGGTTTAATGAGATTCCTTATGAAACCTCGCCTTTTTCATCCCAGCTGAAAAATTCCTGGCCGGCTTCGATTCCCCGGGTTTCTTCCCATGCTTCCTGCATCAACTGACTCATCTCCAGCAAACTTCGAAAAGGTCTGCTTTTTTTACCCTCCAGCCACTCAACACGCCCCTGCCAGGTTGCATTCTGTCTGAATTGTATCCGTATTAAAAATGTAGTCCCTATTGGCTGGGCAGACGGTCTTTCCGTTTCCATTCCTCTTCCCCCTCTGTTTCGGATGGTATTGGTTTATATAGTAAACCGGTATTGGTCTGAATTCATATAGTTTATGCAATAATAGCAGGAAGCAGTCACAAGTCAGTCACAGGAAATTAATTTGCAGAGCCGACATCTTTGAGCCTTATCACTTATATTTCCTCCAGCGAAAAAAACAGCAGCCAGGAAATCCCGACTGCGGCTACCAAAACAATGGTAAGAAGAGGTAATCTCAACATTATTTTAGCAGGATATAATTACATATTAGTTACAGGAATTCTCAAGTTGATCTATTATACTTATTCTATGCCGCCGGGCTGCACAGCTTTTACACTGCTGGTGATATCCACCTGCTGGTTAGCAGAGAAACGACGAAAATTGAATTTGATACGGCGCATCACCAGATCAGTATTTTCCAGGGTTATCTCGGGCAGGAGAATCAGGTACTGGGATTCATTCCAGCGACAGACTACATCTCCTTTGCGCAGGCTGTTTAAGAGGGTTTCTTCCAAACAGTCCATATCATCTTTCATTCCAGCCAGATCTTCATTTTCCATTGCCGGCCAGGTCAAAGTAAGCATGCCCAGGAATACCGATTGGCCGCTGCGTTCGTTTCGGCGAACTTCCAGGTTGTAGAGATAGCGAAAAACATCGCTGGTGCAGAGAAAAGCACCGCCTGCAGCGGAAGCTTCGGACAAAGTACTCTGTACCAGATGCAGGTCTCGATTGACTGAATTGTTTTGAAAAAGAATGCTCCGGTATAAATCACGCATGGAGGATGACATTTCTATACCCATTTCCCGATAGAAAACCGAAGAAGTGTATTCGTAATGAGATTGAGCCTGCCGCGGACGCCTGGCCGCGAGCAGCGCCCTTAGATAGCGGAAATGGAATTCTTCTTCGAAGAATTCTATGAGAAAGGCATTTTCCAGGACTTCGATAATCTCTTCATTTCTTCCCTGTTCATGCAACAGGACGGTTAGGTCTAGAACCAGCTGGATATAGAGATGATTGTAAAAGTTTCTTACCGGAATTACCCATTCTGCATAGGAAATTTCCGGCAGATAGTCGCCCTTATATAACCTGGCTGCTTTTTGGTATTTATCTATAGCAGAATCAGGATCTTTATTAGTGATATGTACAGCTTCATGATATAAGCGTTCAAATTCCTGAGCATCCAACCAGTAACCGGAACTTTTATTGAGAGCGTAAGCTCCTCCTGAGAATATAATACAGGAATTTTCTTCTGGAGTTCCTTTTTTGTCCAGAAGCATACGCAGTCGGTATATCTGAGTTCGAAGAGCCTGTTTGGCGTCAGCATAATCACGGTCAGGCCATAAATCTTCCATTATGGTTTCCGAGTAAGTTGCTTTATCCTGTTTTGTAACAAAGTATTTGCACAATTCCCATATGCGATAGGAGCGTTTATTTTCGCTGGAAATTATTTCGTTCCCCCGGCGCACCAGAAATTGGCCCAGAGTCAATATCTCCAGCACCCCATTATTAATACTTTGCTCTTCCTGCATTTTATTCATAATTTATATCCCTCTATTAAAACGTAAAAGATTAAAAATACCCGTCCAGGTTAAGAACAGGTGAACGGCAATTTTTGCTCCAAACAAAGTTATATTATTAAACATAGATTACACTTGATACGTAAACTATCAATTCGCTTGAGTATCCAGAAATACCTTCCTGTAAAGGTAAAAAAACTTAGAAATAGTACAATTTCTGCAAAAAACAATGAAAGAAAATTTGGAAGGGTAGTGGGAAAGAATAATAGTGCTGGACCACGAAAAACATGGAAATGTTCACGGACATCAACAGGATCCTCCCCTGCATCGGCAATCATTTCTCTTCATAGGCCAAAGAGTACAGAGCAGGGATTTTACAGCAAAGAAAGAATAGAAATATTAAGGATTAATAGCAGATTGTGGCTGAGGGGAGACCGAACCCTGGTTTATATTGAATACTATCAGGGTTTATAGGGAGGGGCGTATGATTGAGTGATTTAAATATTTTTGAGCACCATCCAGACAGTATGCTGCTGGTTAATACTACCGGCGGAATTGTTGATGCCAACCGCAAAGCCCAGGAAATGTATGAGCTAAGTAAAGCGGAGCTCTTAAATCTAGATATTTACTCTCTCATTCCGCTGGAATACCGGGAACTTGTATACCAGATGATAGAGACCGCGGTATATGAGGGGAAAGCAGTGGAGATAGGCCATTTAACCGGGACAGGCAAGTTATTTTTAGCAGAGGTGAAGGTGAAACCTTTGTTTGTATCAGGCCGCCGCCTTCTGTTGTTTAATATAAGGGATGTCAGCATACAGCATGAAATGCAGATGGAAAATGATCGACTCCAGTATCGCAACAGCGTGTACATAGATATTTTTATGCATATGCCGGATGGCGCTATCATAGTCAATACTCAGGGCAAGATAAAGGAAGTCAACCTGGCGGCCCAGGGCTTGATGGGGCATAGCCAGGAGGAGATGCAGGGAAAAAATCTAACCGAGTATCTGGGCCAGAATATTCCCCATACTCGTGCTATGCTGAAAACCGGTAAACCCTACCGGGATGTTGAGGTGTTGCTGACCGGGCAGGAACACAAGCTGCATGCGGTAGTATCAGGCATACCATTTCGTAATAAAGAGGGAGTTATCAAAGGCGGAGTGGTATACCTCAGTCCTATAGAGGATATTCATATGCTGGTAAATCGCTTCAGCGGTGCCCGGGCCAGCTATTCTTTCCAGGATATCATCACTGCCAGTCCCACTATGAAGGAAGCTATACATCTTGCTAGAATGGCAGCCAGCAGTACAAGCAATGTTCTGCTGGAAGGAGAAAGCGGTACCGGAAAGGAGGTTTTTGCCCAGGCAATCCACAGTGAAAGCCAGCGCAAGAGCGGACCTTTTATAGCGGTTAACTGCGGGGCCATTCCCCGGGAACTGATTGGCAGCGAGCTCTTCGGCTATATTGAGGGAGCTTTTACCGGTGCCCGCAAAGGCGGCAAACCGGGAAAATTTGAACTGGCCAGCGGAGGGACTCTATTCCTGGATGAAATCGGAGATATGCCTCTGGAACAGCAGGTAACCCTGCTGCGGGTACTACAGGAAAAGAATATCACCCGTATCGGAGACAGCCGTATTATCCCAGTTGACGTCCGAGTAATCTGTGCCACCAATAAAAACCTCTGGCAGGAAGTTGAAGCAGGCAATTTCAGAGCCGACTTATATTACCGATTGAATGTAATAAATATTGATATTCCTCCCTTAAGGCAGCGCCGTGAAGATATCATGTTGTTGTTTGATTATTTTCTAAGTAAGATCCCGCTGGGGCAGGAGTCCCTGGACTCAGAACGGGGAAGGGTGGAAGAGTATCTGCAAAAATACACTTGGCCCGGAAATATTCGGGAAATGCAAAATGTGGTAGAGAGGATGGTTCATTTGGCCGGTACTCAACCGGTGGGAGTCAAGCATTTACCGCCCGAGATAAGACGTATAAAATATGACCTGGCCGATGACAGATTGATTAATGATTTGCCGGATTTAAGTTTGTATGAGGCTCGAGGGAAAAAGAAGAAAATGATGCAGGAACAGGAGCGAACCATGATAATAGATCTCCTGGAGCGCTTTGAAGGCAATATCACTCGGGTAGCCAAAGAAATGGGGGTTAACCGCAGCACTATTTACCGAAAAATGAAAGTTTATAAAATCAAAGCTTAAAATTGTAGCGTATCGATGCGTTATGGTGCTAATATCAACAATATGCAACAATACGGTCGATAATGAAAATAATATCAATCAATTAAAAACCGCTCTGATAGAGCGGTTTAATTTATTGAGGGCGAAGGAGATTTTTGGCATGTATTTTGCATATAAAAATAATATGATCAAATTCTTCAAGATATTGAGCAAAGGAGGCGGGGAAGATGTTTGATCTGACACCTTTCCGCAAGAGAAAGGAATTAGCAGAAACCCTGTTCAATACCGAGTTGTTTAAAGATATTCTCGGGGGGGATTTGCTTAATGAACTGGGTATGAACATCCGGGCCGATATAAAGGAAAATGACAACGAATATATAGTAGAAGCAGAATTGCCGGGTATTAACAAAGAGGAGATAGTAGTTGAGTTTAAAGAAGACGTTTTGACTATATCCGCCCAGAAGCAAAAAGATCTGGACGAAGAAAAAGAAAATTTCGTCCGCAGAGAAAGAAGACGGGGTAAGGTCAGCCGAAGTTTTTATGTTCAGAACATACACAGTGAGGGGATTACCGCAGATTATAAAGATGGGGTGCTGAAGATAGTCCTGCCTAAGATCCAGGATAGTGGAACAGATGCTCATAGGATCGAAATAAAATGAATATTTAACAAGTTAAGATAATGAGAGGCGGGTAATAGATGGCCAGAATAGAAAATCTAACCCTGAGAAACAATGTTATTGCCAATTATGAAGGCCAGGTTACGGATGGCAAGCCCAACGGTTTTGGAGCTGCCTATTACCGGAGCGGAGGCAAATATGAAGGACAATGGAAAGACGGCAAACGCTGCGGACAGGGCCAAGAATACTACCCGGATGGAACCCTGCGTTATGAGGGTGAATGGGAGGACGGAGTTCGCAGTGGTCAGGGTAAGTCTTATTATACTGATGGTAATCTTGCTTATGAAGGAAAGTGGATTAATGATAGACCAGAGAATTTCCCCCGATCTACTTCCTTCTAAATATACACTCTCACTCTCCAGTTTGTGCCAACTAGATAGAATTCACTAACCCCCCCCATCCCTATTACATCTCCATATAAAGACCTGCCGGAGGCAGGTTCTTTTTTTGGGGTTTGACCAGCATGTTTGCTAGGCCGATGGGTTGAAAGAAACCCTATCGCCTAACCAGCGGGAAGATAACCCAACGCCAGGGAGTCATTTGTAACGGTGAGCTGGGCTGAATGCAGCATTACCCTACTCGATCGGATATTAAGAGCCGATTGCAATCAATACAATTTGACTGCTTAATCAAAACGGAATAAATACAGGTCTGCTGATGGTAACGGTTAAACAATAAAGCCCCATCAAGATAGAAGGATGACAGAAGAAAAATGAAATTTGTAACCTTTTTTTTGTTTATACTGATTAATGATGCAGGATTTTGATGACAAAATATATAATGTGAAAATAATAACACATTTATTGTGCCGTCGGAAATAATAAGTCGAAATGAACCAAGAGTTTCATTCTTATAAAAAACGGGTAATAAAGATTATAATATGGAGCACAAGTACATCCTGCCGCTTCATAATATGCACCCCCGCTGGCACAATCACCAAATACAAGATAAGGAATCTAACTGTAAATGAGATGAGGAGGAATACCATGGAGTTAAAAAGAACCCCGCTCTATCCCGCGCACCTTAAGTATAAGGGGAAAATCATCGACTTCGGTGGATGGGAATTGCCGGTACAGTATGAAGGCATGGGTATAATCAAGGAACATAACATGGTGCGTGAAAGAGCCGGATTATTTGATGTATCCCATATGGGTGAGATCTTGCTGGTGGGAGACAGGGCTGAGGAAATGGTGCAAATGCTGGTAACCAATGAAGTCAAGAGTATGCAGGACTTTCAGGTTATCTACTGTCTCATGTGTTACCCCAACGGGGGAGTAGTAGACGATCTGCTGGTTTACCGATATAATAACAGCACTTATCTCCTGGTAGTCAATGCCGCCAATGCCGCCAAAGATTATGAGTGGATACAGGAGAATCTAATTCCTGGAGTAACTGCCCGTAATGTTTCCGAGGAATACGCTCAGTTGGCCCTTCAGGGGCCCAAGGCTCAAGAGATACTGCAAAAAATAAGCGATGTAGACTTGAACACCATCAGATTTTTCTGGTTTAATCCCGCAGTTAAGATATCGGGAGTGGAATGCCTGGTATCCAGGACTGGATATACCGGGGAAGACGGTTTTGAAATATATGCAGCTCCAGAACAAGCTCTATTTATATGGGAAGAAATAATCCGGGCGGGTGGAGAGCAAGTCAGTCCCGTAGGGCTGGGTGCCAGAGACAGCCTCCGCTTTGAAGCCAAACTGCCTTTATACGGGCAGGAGATAGATCAAGATATCACTCCGCTGGAAGCGGGTTTGGGATTTTTCGTTAAACTCGAGGCCGATGACTTCATGGGCCGATCCGCCCTGCTGCAACAGAAACAGGAAGGATTAAAAAGAAAACTGGTTGAATTTTCCATGTTAGGGAAAGGAATACCTCGTTCTCACTATGAAATCCAAGTGGACGGAAAAGAAGCCGGGCATGTAACTACCGGACTTCATTCACCCACGTTCAAGAAGCCTTTAGGACTGGCTCTGGTAAACATGGAATACAGTGAACCCGGCTGCCTTATAGATGTAATTATTAGGGGTAAAGCAGTTCCGGCGATAGTAGAAAAGGGTATTTTTTACCGTAAAAATACCAAATCTAAATAGTAATTCTGCTTCTTACTCCAACCATATAGGAGCTTGATTTCTGCTGTATATTCCCGGCACCTGCAAGGGGGAATGCAGTGAACTTTTTAATATATAAATTTAATTTACGGAGGGGTTAACAATGAACATACCTAAGAAATTACTCTATACCAATGAGCATGAATGGATTAGAGTTAACGGTCAGAAGGGTCATGTGGGCATAACCGATTATGCCCAGCATCATCTGGGAGATATCGTATTTGTGGAACTGCCGGAAATAGGCGAAGAAGTTGCTATGGGCGAATCCATGGGCGTTATTGAGTCAGTAAAGGCAGTAGCTACGCTGTTCAGTCCGGCAGGCGGAATTGTAGCTGAAGTTAATGAGGAACTGGAAGAAGCCCCGGAGTTGTTGAATGAAGATTCCTATGGGAACTGGATTGCCATAATAGAATTATCTGATCTGAAGGAATTGGATGAGCTAATGTCCCCGGAGGAGTACGCTGCCTTTTGCGAAACTCTGGAATAACAGCGGTTATGGTTATATTGGCGTTAAGATTTGCATACGAGGAGGAAGTTGGGTGAAATATACTCCTAATCCGCCGTCGGTGGCAGAAGAAATGTTGCAAAGGATTGGGCTGAATAGTCTGGAGGAGTTATTCAGCGATATAAAAGAAGAAGTAAAGCTTCAAAAAAACTTGAATCTTGGCCCGGGAATGGGCGAAATGGAGATTCGCCGCCTGTTGAAAGACCTGGCCGCCAAAAATATAAGTACTGAGGACCATCCATGTTTTTTGGGAGCCGGAGCGTATGACCGATATATCCCGGCAGCGGTAGAACAATTGCTGCTGCGTTCAGAATTTTATACGGCCTATACCCCTTATCAGCCTGAAATAAGCCAGGGTATATTACAGTCCATATTTGAATACCAGACCATGATATGTAAACTCACCGGTTTGGATGTGTCCAATGCCTCCATGTATGACGGAGCCAGCGCCTTGGCGGAAGCCTGCAACCTGGCTTGCAGCAGCGGTAAAGGACGAAGAAAAGTGGTTATTTCTGATACCGTCCACCCTGAATACCTGGAGGTTTTGCAAGCCTACACCCTTTCCGGGCGGCTGGAAGTAGTTCTGGTGCCGGGAAAGGATGGAGCAGCCGACATTGAAGCCATGATTGAGGCCCTCGATGGACAAACTGCCTGTGCGGTAATTCAGCAGCCTAATTTCTATGGAGTGCTGGAAGACGGGGAAGATTTGGAAAAAGCGGTTCACTCCCGGAAGGGCCTATTTATAATGGCGGTAGAACCCATATCCCTGGCATGCCTCAAATCCCCTGGAGAGTGGGGAGCAGATATTGCAGTGGGTGAAGGTCAACCCCTGGGAAACAGTCTGAGCCTGGGGGGACCTTACCTGGGTTTCCTGGCGGCTAGCAGGGAACTGATGCGTAAAATACCGGGTCGTATTGTTGGGCAGACTGCCGACCTGGATGGCCGCCGAGCCTATGTTCTGACTCTGCAGGCCCGGGAACAGCATATACGGCGGGAAAAAGCGGGCTCCAATATATGTTCCAATGAAGCCCTGTGTGCCCTGGCAGCCAGCATGTATCTGGCCCTGGTCGGCGAGCAGGGTTTGAGAGAAATCGCCCTCCGTTCACATCATCTGGCATTGTACGCTCAGCAGCAACTGGAGAAGAAGGGATTGGAACTCAGATTCAAGCAGCCATATTTTATGGAATTTGCTGTCCGGGTAAAAGATCCGGCTGCAGCCAATCGCATACTGCTGGAAAACGGCATTATAGGAGGGTATCAGTTGGATGATGCCCTGCTGCTGGCCTTTACCGAAAAAAGAAGCAAAGAAGAAATTGATCTTCTGGCCGCTGTGTTAGGAGGGACAAGAGATGAATAAACTTATTTTTGAAAAAGAGGTAAAGGAAAGCAATGCTTTTGTTTTGCCCCCGGTGGATGTGCCGGAAGTTGACATCAAGGAATCCATTCCCAGCAGCTTCTGGCGCGGCCAGGAGCCGGGTCTTCCTCAGGTCAGCGAAGTGGAAGCAGTCCGGCATTTTACCGAGTTGTCAACCCGGGCTTACGGGGTAGACAGCGGGTTCTATCCTCTGGGTTCATGTACCATGAAGTATAATCCCAAGATAAATGAATGGGCAGCCAGGCTGCCGGGTTTGGCCGGGCTGCATCCCTGCCAGCCGGAAGACACCATACAGGGGGCATTGCAGATATATTACGAAATGCAGGAGATACTTGCAGAAATAACCGGTATGGATGGATTCTCCCTGCAGCCGGCCGCTGGAGCCCATGGGGAAATGGCCGGGGTTATGATTATCAAGGCTTACCATTTGAACCGGAGTGATGTTCTCAGAACCAAGATGATGGTTCCCGATTCGGCCCACGGTACTAATCCGGCTACTGCTAACGTAGTTGGCTTTGACGTGATAGAGGTAAAGTCCAACCAGCGCGGATTGGTGGACCTGGATGACTTGAAGGCTAAAATGAATGAAGAGGTGGCCGGCTTGATGCTGACCAATCCCAATACTCTGGGTCTATTTGAGGAAGAGATACAGGAAATTGCTGCTATTGTACATGCAGCCGGCGGATTACTCTATTATGATGGAGCTAACCTGAACGGCATAGTAGGTGTGGCCCGTCCAGGAGACATGGGATTCGATGTAGTCCATGTCAACTTGCACAAGACCTTCGGCACTCCTCATGGAGGTGGAGGGCCTGGTTCTGGCCCGGTGGGAGTTAAATCCCATCTGCTGAAATTTTTGCCCCGGCCGGTAGCGGTTAAAGAGGAGGATACTTATAGATTTAACTATGATATGCCCTTATCTATTGGTAAGGTGAAAAATTTCTACGGCAATTTCGGAGTAATTGTTAAGGCCTATACCTATATCAAAAGCCTGGGGGCCGAAGGATTGAAAGAGGCCTGTCAGCACGCAGTATTAAATGCCAATTATATCCGGCATCAGCTCCGGGAATATTACCATATACCGGTGGATCGTCTATGTAAACACGAATTTATCGCCAATTCCAAAAAACAATTAGACCAGAATGGCATTTCCACCATGGATATTGCCAAGCGATTGATCGATTATGGCTACCATCCCCCTACCGTTTATTTCCCGTTGATAGTCAGCGAAGCTATTATGATCGAGCCAACCGAGACTGAAAGCAAAGCGCGTTTGGATGAGTTCCTTGAAGCTATGCGCTCAATTGCCCGGGAAGCAGCAGAGGAACCGGAATTGCTCATAAACGCTCCCCAAAATGCAGTTATCAAACGGGTAGATGAAGTAACTGCGGCCCGTAAACCAGTGGTTAAATGGGAGGCTGCGGATTAATGAAAGACCTGATAATAATCGGAGGGGGGCCGGGTGGATATGTGGCCGCCATCCGGGCCAGACAGCTGGGGATGAATGTGGTGCTGGTGGAAAAAGACCGGGTGGGAGGGGTGTGTCTGAACCGGGGCTGTATCCCCACTAAGTCATACTACCGCAATGCTTTGGCCATGAGAGATATATGCAACAGTCTGGAGTTTAACATCCAAGCGGAAAATATATCCTTTGATATGGCCGGGGCCAGGGAACGCAAGAATAAAATAGTAAGTGATCTCCTGGCCGGAATCGAAAAACTGCTCAAGTCTAACGGGGTCGAGAGAATAAATGGCCAGGCGGAAGTAATCGATAAAAACACGGTGCTGGTAAACGGCCAATATGTCCAGGGGCGGAATTTGTTGCTGGCCACCGGCTCGGTGCCTGCTTCTCTGCCAATTCCGGGTATAGAACTGCCGGGAGTAATAAACAGTGACCAGATGTTGGAGATGGACCGGGTGCCGCCGCGCTTGGCGATTGTTGGAGGAGGAGTAATAGGGCTGGAGTTTGCCTGCATATTTAATTCCCTTGGCAGCCAGGTGGAGGTATTTGAATACCTGCCTTATCTGTTAAACAGCCTGGATAATGAACTGGGCAAGCGTATGCTGGTTTTCCTGAAAAAACAGAAGATAAATGTTCACACTTCAGCCTGGGTGGAAAAAGTTGCCGCCGGTCATAGCTTCCTTAAGATCACTGCCAGCGGGAAAAAAGGACTTATTCAGAGCGAGACGGATGTGGTCCTGGTGGCCGGGGGAAGAAAACCGTACGTGGAGGGTTTGAACCTGGAACAACTGGGGATTGAGCGGGATGAAGCAGGATTCCTTAAGGTAGACCAGAGCTTTGCTACCAATATTGAGGGCATATATGCCATAGGCGATGTAATAGGCGGCTTTATGCTGGCTCACGTTGCTTCCGAGGAAGGCCTGGCAGCGGTGGAGAATATGGCCGGACTCCATACCAGGGTTCATTATCATGCCGTGCCGGCATGCGTTTTCACTATACCCGAAATTGCCAGTACCGGTATGAGCGAAGAAGAGGCCCGTAAACAGGGGATTGAATATCGGACCGGGAAATTTCAGTTTGCAGCCAACGGCAAAGCCTTGACCATGGGTGAAGGCCAGGGCATGGTTAAAGTTCTGGCTGATAAAGATGACGTGATCATAGGGGTGCATATCATAGGACCTCATGCCAGCGACTTGATAAGCGAGGGAACCATGATGGTCAAAAACCAGATGAAAGCAAGTGAGATAGCGGGGGTTATACATCCTCATCCTACTCTGGGCGAAGCACTGATAGAGGCAGTACTGGACGTGCATGGACAGGCCATTCATCTAACCCCCCCCGGCGTTAAATAGGATTATACCAAGATACTCAAACCCAGTGGGAACGGTCAGACCGCTCCCCTGTTTATATATGAAGCTCAAGGAGGTTAAATTAATGATAGGAATAATTAACCGTTCCCTTGATCCCTATTTCAATCTGGCCATGGAAGAACACCTAGTCAAAAACTGGTCCGGACCTCATAGTTATTTTGTGCTGTGGCAAAATCAGCCTGCAGTCATTGTGGGGAGGAATCAGAACACCATTGAAGAGATAAACCAGGCCTTTATCGAGGGGGAAGACATAAAAGTTGTGCGCAGGATGTCCGGCGGGGGTGCTGTTTATCATGATTTGGGCAATATTAATTATACCCTGGTAGTAAATGAAAATAATGATTTTGCTAATTTTGAAAAGTTCACCCGTCCGGTTATAGCGGCTCTGGATAAGATAGGCGTCCAAGCGGAAAACCAGGGCAGAAATGATATTACCATCAGCGGCCGCAAATTCTCCGGTAATGCTCAATTTATGTACAAAGGGCGGCTTTTGCATCATGGCACGATCCTGTTTGATTCCAACCTGGAGATTATGGCCCGGGCCTTGAATCCGCAGGCTGAGAAGATATCTTCCCAGGGCATAAAATCGGTGCGCAGCCGGGTTACCAATATTAGTGAGCATCTGTTGAGTCCGGTCAGCGTGGAAGAGTTTAAGCAGATACTGACCACTGAACTGCTGGCCCTGGAAGGTGGCAAAGAAATCTATGAGCTTGCTCCTTCCGATCTTAAGGATATTGAGAGGATGAGGGATGAGAAATATTCTGCCTGGTCCTGGAACTATGGTAAATCACCCGCCTATGATATCAGGAAAACGGCCTCCTTCGATTGGGGCCATATGGATATTCAAATGGCAATCAAAGGCGGACTGATAGTTGCATGCCGGATATATGGGGACTACTTTGCGGCCCGGGATGTAGAAGAACTGGAACAGGGGCTGATTGGGACAGAATATCGGCGGGATGATATTGAGACCTGCCTAAATGACCTAGGCTTGGCCCGGTTCTTTCCCCACATAACTGCAAGGGATTTTGCCCGCTTGCTAACTGGACAAGCAGCTATTACTGGAGGGAGCAACAGGCATGGAACTGCAGCACCTTAGGGGAAACACCTATGCCCTGATGAGGGATTCAACCGGGGTAGGATTATATTCATTTGACGATGGAAGCTGTTTGTTAATAGACAGCGGTCCCAGCGCTACCCGGGCAGGCGAAATATTAAAAATACTAAATGAGCTCGGGTGGAATTTATGGGGAATATTTAACACCCATGCTCATGCCGACCACTGCGGAGGCAACCAGCGACTGCAAAGAGACAGCAGGTGTCAGATACTGGCATCGGAAATTGAGGCAGCGTTTATTAATAATCCCATACTCACCCCCTTTCACCTCTATTCAGCCTATCCCCTGAGGCTATTGACCGGGAAATATTTAATGCCTGCTCCATCCCAGGTGAGCCGGATTATTTCCCCGGGGATCCAGGAAATCCATGGAACAGAATTTGAAATACTGGATTTGGCCGGACACAGCTTGGGACAGCTGGGAATTGCTACTCCGGATAATGTACTGTTTCTGGGGGACAGCATAATATCCGAAAAGGAATTGAGGCTTAATCCATTTCTTTATATTGCTGACCTGGAAAGTCAGCTGAATACGATAAAAAGCTTAAGGGAGGCATGTGCCTCCCGGGCCTGTTATTTGTCTCATGGGGGACTCAGCCAGGACGTGGTTGGGCTTGTTGAAGAGAACTACAGGGAGTTAATGGATATCCTGCGGAAACTGGAGTTGATACTGGAAATACCTCGAGGCCGGGAGGAGATCGTCCGCAAGTTGATGGAGTATGAGGGTCTGCAGTTAAATCGCAATCATTATATACGATTGTTCAGCAGCGTTTCAGCCTTTCTGTCTCATATGTGCAATAGCGGCCTGGCGTTGAGTTATACTGAAGACAACCTGCTAAAATTCGTCCTAAAAAAGCGATGAAGGTTTTAAGATGTAGGATTATCCTGTGTTATTATATATAACAGGAGCTACGGGCAGGTATATCAGATCAGATCTGAGGGATTTCTGTGGATACCATTGATTGCATTACAAGTAGACGCAGGGTTGGAAGATTTACCGGGCAGGAGTTTGACGGAGAGTTGGAATAGTCTTTTATAAAGCTCAGAGAAGAAGTTCATATTTTGTAAATATTGAGAATAGAATTTAGCTGTACATAAAACACCAAGCAAAAAAGAGATATGAATTAGGCAGGTGAGCAGAAATAGAATTAGGTTTGCTTAATGATATAGTTATAATATTTGCCATAGCGGTGGCAGTACTTTATATTTGCCACCGGATCAAGATTCCTTCTATTGTTGGATTTTTGTTAACCGGCATTCTGGCCGGACCGTACGGGATAGGTCTGGTAAAATCCGTTCATCAGGTTGAATCCATTGCCGAGATTGGCGTAATCTTGCTGTTGTTCAGCATAGGCCTGGAATTTTCCTTCAGAAGCTTGATCAGCATAAAAAAAACTATCCTGCTGGGGGGCAGTTTCCAGGTAGGATTAACCATATTATTAACCTTTCTCATAGCCAGGCTGATGCATATGCCCGTGAACCAGGCTGTGTTTCTGGGATTTTTAGTATCCCTGAGCAGCACCGCCATTGTCCTCAAGCAGCTGGGGGAAAGACTGGAGATGGATACCCCTCAGGGCAAGACTGCTCTGGGAATTTTAATTTACCAGGACATTATAGTTGTGGCCATGATGCTCTTTACTCCCTGGTTGGCAGCGGCGGCGGGAACCGAAGCAAGCTCCGGCCTGTGGATGATATTGCTCAAAGCCGGGATCTTAATCGCTGCTGTTATTGTGCTGTCCCTGTATGTGCTTCCGCCGGTACTCTATCAGATTACCCGTACCCAGAGCCGGGAACTGTTTATGCTAAGTATTATGGTAATATGCTTTTCCATAGCCGGGCTTACCTACAGTGCCGGCCTTTCTTTGGCCCTGGGAGCTTTCCTGGCCGGGTTGATCATCGCCGAATCTGAATACAGCCATCAGGCCCTGGCCAATGTAATACCCTTTATGGATACCTTCACCAGCCTGTTTTTTGTATCCATAGGAATGCTTCTAAGCGTTCAGACGGTCTTTTCTCACCTGGGCACCTTGATTATTTTCACCCTGGCTATTCTGCTTATAAAAGGCCTGGTGGCTGCCCTGGCTGGAATCCTCCTGGGATACCCTTTGCGAGTGGCCATCATAGTGGGGTTTACCCTGTGCCAGGTGGGCGAATTCTCCTTCATTCTGGCCCAGAGCGGCATAACCCATGGTTTGCTGAGTCCAGAACTGTATCAGGGCTTTCTGGCGGCATCGATCCTGACCATGATGCTCACCCCTTTCCTTATTTCTGTTGCTCCTCAGGTGGCAGCATGGTCCTGTAAAATGCCTCTGCCGGAAAGGCTGAGGAGCGGAAGATATCCCTGGACCATTGACCTGGAAAACGACCTTGAACAGGATAACCATTTGGTTATCATCGGCTATGGCTTAAATGGACGCAATTTGTCCCGGGCCGCCCAGTATGCCGGGATACCCTATGTGATACTGGAGATAAATGCGGAGACGGTCCGTCTGGAACAGGAAAAGGGGCAGCCTATATATTTTGGAGATGCAACTCATGAAACCGTTTTAAGACATGTCAACATTGAAAGAGCCCGGGTAGTAGTAATAGCCATAAGTGATTCGGCTGCTCTGCGCAGGATAACCTACATGGTTAGAAAAATGAATCCGCTCACTCATATTATCGTACGCACCAGGCTGGTAGTCGACATGGAGGACTTGCACGATCTGGGTGCTGATGCGGTGATACCAGAAGAATACGAGACCTCGGTAGAGATTTTTGCCCGGGTTCTGGATCAGTATATGGTGCCCGGGGATGAAATCGAAGAATATATTCAGCAGGTGCGCAGTGAGAACTACGGGATGCTGAGAAGCGTGGGATTTCTGGGGGCAGAAGCCAAGGCCTTAAGAAAATCTCTCAGCGATATGGAAGTTAAAAGGGTTAGGGTGGATAATGAGTCAGGCATAGCTGGAAAAACCCTGTCTGAAGTGGATCTGCGTAAGCGTTTTGGAACCAGCATACTGGCAATCAACCGGGGGGAAGAATACATTCCCAATCCAGGCGCAGACCATATAATTCAAGGCGGGGACTGTCTGATAATGATCGGAAAACCGGAGGAAATCAGGAGTGCAGCTCACGTACTAAGCAGTGAAGCTCAATAAATGGGGCTGGACACCGGATGGTTGAGTTGGCAATTCGGGTTGGGCCTCACTTGATAAGCTAAATGCCTTAGCTCTATCAGGTGGGGCCTGGTTTGTTTTGTAAACCAAAAAGGAAGCCCTACCCTAATATAACAGGGGTCAAGCATTAGGAGAATCAAAAAGATGTTTTACCAGCGCTTCAAACTCAAAGAACATACAGGGGAGATAGCGGTAATTGGGCCGCAGGCCTTCCACCAGACCTTTGTAGTACCATTCCTGCTCATTCCGTCCCCGATTAAAGCGCTCCCATATAGCTTCTCCGTGGATCTGGTAATCTCTGATCATGGTTCTGATATTATTCAGCTTGTCTGCCAGGACCGTAAGCCAGATATCCCGATCAACTTCTTGCAGGGATTCAAGAGTATGGGCTTTTCTTGCTTCCCAGGGCAAAGACTTATCCGGTTCAGAAGAGGCTTCTACCAAGGTCCGGACTCGATTCCCGAATGTTCTTTCCACTTCCTCCAGGGTGAAGCAGCTGTCTTCTACTACATCATGAAGAATACCGGCTATCACCGCATCAGTGGTAGCGCCGGCCTCTGCCAGTATCACAGCAACGGCCATGGGATGTGCTATATAAGGGATGTCCGTACCCTTGCGGAACTGGCCTAGGTGGGCTTTGGACGCTAGTTCACAAGCCTGCTCGATAAGAAATTTCCCTTTCATTAACCAGCCTCCGATTCTAACCTAAGTATATTACCGTTGAAAAAAGACTGATCCTATTCTTTTATAAGCATCACCGGACAGGGGGCTACTTTAGCCACCCGGTCACTGACACTTCCGAGCAGTAAGCCTGATACGGCTCCCAGGCCCCGGCTGCCCATAACAATTAGGTCGCAGGTTTGACTGCGGGCCAGGTTGATGATAACCTGCGCCGGTGTCCCCCATTCTATTCCGGTATCTACTTCAACCTCGGTCGGTTCCATGGCTTGCAGAGTGTCCTCCAAAATCTTCTCTGCGCCTTTTCGCACTCCTTCAATAATGACATCGGTAATAACCGGGAGAGATTGAGGAGGCCCCATGCTGAAAAGCTGGGAGTGGTTGATCACATGAAGAAGGGTGATCTTGCTTCCATGTTTCTGGGCAATTATCACTGCCTTTTTGGCCGCATTAGTTGAAAAATCCGAGCCGTCGACTGGAACCAGTATATGTTTGAACATAAAAATTCCTCCTCGCAGATTAACTATAACTAACCCGGCAGAGAAATATTGCAATACTAGCGGGCGTTCAATGGGCGGTGCCAGGCTGCAAAATATCCTTGCCTTTATTATACTGCATAATTAAATACTTCCATAGACACCAATCTAATAAAGGGGTCTTATGCTGGGAATAGGCCCTGGATGGCTGGTTAACTTCCGTCGGCCTCCATGTCATTATTTGCAGCTGCGCTGCGGAAGAATTGTTCCAAGAAATCATATAGGGCTACCACCTGCTGTCCCTCCAGAGTCAAACAGGTAGGCTGAATCAAGGTGCCATTTTCTGCAATACTTTCCACCGAAAATATTCTTAACAACAGACAGTCAAATTGTTCGGCATCATGACCGAAGTATTTTAATGCCGCTATGGTGTCATTGTTTTTGTCCAAACACCTGGTGATCACCTCGAAACTCCGGTTCTTTTTCATTTTATAATCACCTCCTATTATGTTTACTTAATTGGACAGACATTTATTACAGGTATTTAATTTACAATATTAACAAATTATAACAAGTCATTGGGTGGTAGGTTAAAATTTTGAGCAAAGGTCCGCCGGCATAAAATGTTCTTGACCTAATTAAAACAATATAATTATAATAGAACATATGAACAAACGTGCATATGAATAATGCTGGAAAAGGTAAAGAGAAGGAGGTCCGAAAATGTGGTACTCAGACCAGGACCGTTGTCAGATAAGGTGTATTCATCCGGATAAGATAGGAAAAACCCTGCAGCAAATGCTGCCCAATGAACAAATTAATACCCTGGCCGAGCTATTCAAAATCATGGGAGATACTACCCGGCTTAAGATTATTCATGCTCTGAGGATTGAGGAATTATGCGTTTGTGATCTGGCGGCAGTGATTGATTTATCGGAATCGGCCGTATCACATCAGCTCAGGCTGCTGCGAAATACCAAATTAGTAAAATTCAGGCGGGAGGGGAAGGTGTTGTATTATTCCCTGGATGATGAACATATTGATATCTTGTTCCAACAGGGATTGGAACATGTACTGGAATAGGATACGCCAAATATCCCCTGAGGATGCTTCAATGTACCCATATATTGAAAGGCAGGGAGTGGGGTTATGAAATATTCGTTACAGGGCTTACATTGTGCCAGCTGCGCTGCAAAAATAGAAAATGAGATCAATCAGCTACCCGGTTTGGATGGAGTCAAAATTAATACGGCGGCTATGAGCTTGGAGATAGAACCCGAGTTTGCAGGTAAGGTACAGGAGATAGCAGATCGAATAGAACCGGGTGTACGACTGACAGAGGGGACAGCCCCCAAAACCTGGACAGGCGAGCCGTCAAATCGCTATAAGCTGATTCGTATCATGGTCTGTGCGGTCCTGCTGGCAGGGGCATTACTTCTCGACCACTACTATAACCAGCAGCTGCTGACGTATTTTCTGTATACAACCGCCTATTTTACAGCAGGTTACCCGGTTTTGCTCAGGGCTTTCCACAACATAAAACAAGGGCAGATCTTCGATGAAAACTTGCTGATGTCTATTGCTACTCTGGGGGCAGTGGCAGTGGATGCCATGGGAGAAGCGGTCAGTGTGATGCTTTTCTATGCTGTAGGCCAGATGTTGCAGGAAATGGCGGTAAACCGTTCTCGACAATCGATAAGTGATCTTATGGATTTGCGGCCTGATTATGCCAATCTGCTGACCGGGGCCGGGAGTCAGCGGGTTGATCCCGGTGAAGTCAAGGCGGGACAGGTAATTGAGATCAAACCAGGTGAAAGAATACCGCTGGACGGCAGGATAATAGCGGGCAGTTCTTACCTGGACACTTCGGCTCTGACTGGGGAGTCGAAACCTCGTCGAGTTGAAGCAGGGATGGATGTTTTGGGCGGAGTAATCAATATATCAGGTCTGTTGCAAGTTAGGGTAAGCAAAGAATATCCCGAGTCTTCAGCGGCCAAAATACTGAGACTGGTGGAAGAGGCTGCCGGGCGGAAGGCTCCGGCAGAAACTCTTATTGCTCGTTTTGCCGGTATTTACACCCAAATGGTAGTAGCCGCGGCATTGCTTACTGCTTTTATTCCTCCCTTACTGATTCCTGGAGAGGATTTGAACCAGTGGGTATACCGGGCTCTGATTTTGCTGGTCATTTCCTGTCCCTGTGCTCTGGTAGTATCTATACCTCTGGGCTATTTTGGCGGAATTGGGGCAGCCTCCAGATTGGGAATACTAGTCAAGGGTGCAAATATACTGGATGAGATGTTCAAAGTGCACACGGTGATATTTGATAAGACCGGAACTCTAACCCAGGGGGTATTTGAAGTAATAGAAATAGAGAGCTATAATGGGTTCTCCGAACAGGAGGTATTGGAATGGGCTGCGCTGGCTGAAACCTATTCCAGTCATCCCATAGCCAGGTCGATAACACAAGCCAGGATGAGAAGGGAGAATCTTGGTCATCCTGATCAGGGAGCCAGCCGCCGCGACAAGATAGAAGACTATGAAGAAATTAAAGGGATGGGGATCAAGGCCAGGATTAATGGAAGGCAGGTTTTGACCGGCAGCACGAGATGGTTGGAAGAATCCGGAGTCATATGGCCTGGCAGTTATCAAGAAGGAACCCGGGTGCGGGTAGCTGTAGATGGGGTGCCGGCAGGTTCACTTCTAATAGCTGATGAAATCAAAAAGGATGCGGCTGACGCGATACAGAGCTTGAAGCAGCTGGGAGTCGAACACATTATTATGTTAAGCGGAGATGATAAAGAGAAAACGGAAAATATTGCCGCCGAATTGGGAGTGGATGAAGTATATGCTGATATGTTGCCCCAGGATAAGGTGGAAAAACTTGAAGCTATCAAGGAATTGCTTCCTAACACGGATGAGCGCCTGATTTTTGTAGGAGATGGTATTAACGATGCCCCGGTCCTGGCCCGGGCTGACATCGGGGTTGCCATGGGAGCAATGGGATCTGATGCGGCTATTGAAGCTGCTGATGTAGTGTTGATGGACGATTTCTTGGGTAAGCTGCCTCAAGCTATACAAATATCAAGATTTACTCGAAAAATAATTAGGCAGAATATTGCCCTGGCCCTGGGGATAAAGGCGGCGGTAGTGATTCTGAGCTTAGTGGGTATGGCTTCCATGTGGGAGGCAGTCTTTGCCGATGTGGGTGCAGCTCTGCTGGCAGTACTAAACTCCATCAGGACTCTGGGGGTGGAAAAACATTTATAATATAACCAGATAAAAACCAATATAACTAAATAGGTCCGGGCTGCAGATATCCATGCATCAATTAAATCAAATTGGGGTTCTGAAGCGATAAATTTCAGGGCCCGGCTCACCTGGTGGGAACAGGGGAGTGCAACCCCAGCAGGTATGGATTACTCTGCTTGGGAATGCTGCGGGCGAGATCCCGGACCTAATTTACCCAATTCTTTGAACAGAATAAACGCGGTTAAGAGAACAGCGACTAAATCCGAGACCGGGGAGGATAGCCATATACAATTGGGGATATCCAGCTTATGCGGCCTCCAACAGCGAAGGCGTCAGGCAGGTATATCCTAACGCCTTCTGCTCCAGGGGTTTGATGGCTAAAACAGGTCGTCTCTGCACCAGCTAACGCAGTTTTTTTACCCTGCGCTTCCTTTCTATAAATGATTCATGAGTCTTAGTCATAGGGGGAAATACCGGACCTTCCTCATCCTGGCTTATTTCATCCCTTAAGCCGGAAGGCGAAGATGTCTCTATCATTTCCAAAGGATCTTCTTCTTCCGGCGACAATGCCGGTGTATCTGCCGGTTCTTCTTCTGTATCGGCTGTTTTTTCCTGTACCGCTAATATTTCTTCAGTTTCGGTTTCGTCTGTTGCTTCGTATACCTCCTGTTTCTCTATTTGCTCTGCTGCTTCCCGAATGGTGTATGTTTCGAGCTGAGGTTCCGGGGTTCCCGTAATGGGGGGAGTATCCGGTATTATTCCTGTTTCCGGCAGGTTGTTGTCTTGATGAATCTCCTGGGCTTTTACTGCGGTCTCCTGATCCAGGACAGCATTGATGGATGGTTTGACTCTGACCAATGCCTTGCTGCAAAAGGAACAAAATTTATCTGCCGACAGAGGAGTAGTGGATTTATTCCACTGCTTGCATGAAGGGCAAAGCAACCAATAAGGCACTAATATTAACTCCTTTCCATAAAAATTAACTGCAGTTGTCAGCGACTGGACACTACGGCAAGATGTGAGAAATACTAGCCCTTTCCTAGAGGTGGCTGGCAGAGGTAATAGAAAAGAATATGGAAGAAAATGAATGGAAAGCCAATATTCCTAACAAAAAGCATAGCCTATCCATGTTGCTATGCAGTGTTTATTCGCTAATATATATGATTATGCAGCTAAGGAAAGAACAGTTAATGTGTTAAAATCGGACCGGGTTACCGGATGTCTGGCATTGGCTAGTCTCATATTCCCCAGTACATCAAACCCCCATCGATAGACAATTCAACTGCGTTGGCAATCTGGGCAGGAGAAAGCATGGTTGGCAGACAGGCGGTTATTTCCATGTCCAACATAGTGGTTATCTCAGTATGACCAGGGTTATCAGTAAGAATGAACAGATAAGCTGCCGGACAGCAGAAACGTATTTGTTTAAGCCTGGATGAATATTTCTTATATTCACTAACTTTCCACAACACAATATCAGGCTGGGATGCGCTGGTATAAAAAACCATTTCCTCTTCCGGAACTGTGCCCGTGACCTGAAAAGACATGTTATTTTCTAAAGCATTGGCAAGATTCCTGGCATATAATGGATTTTCACTGCATAAAACAATCTTCATCGGTTTCAAGATTTCACCCCATTCTAAAATAAATGCCATATTTACTATAGATAGTTAAAAAATATCCTTCATTAAATAATGCGATAGTGAAAACTAGGGAAGAGGGGTCGATGGATATTTTTGCTGATATTTTCTTTTGGAGCCTTTAGCAAAGGGCTGAAGAGGGAAGAATATAATGGAAACCAAGTTATTGGTACTATGCGTAAATATTTAGATCATCCGGATAAAGGAAGAACAATTAAATGACGATAATAGTACTGGCGATTTTCGTAATGACCTTGGAACGGCGGCAAAGCATGTATCAAAACCAGGTTAGGAAGGTAAAGGCAGTGCATTATTTATATTGTCAAAATGGCAGACAGGATCTGTCCCGGCAGTTCCAGAAGGAAATTGCCCAGAAGAATATTGAGCGGGCCAGGCTATTTGCCGGTACTATAATTGCTATAGAAGCAGCCCTGCTGCTGGGCAACCTGTATTTCTCCCACCAATCGGCAGGGTTTATAAACAGTTTTCAGAGCACCCGCTATGCTCTTATGTATGTCATTATGATTGGGATAACCGGTATGTGCTTTTACTGGGCTAGTCGCTTTAAAACAAGCCTGGAGCAGGACAAAATCAAAACAGCGGTAGTGGATTGGCTGGTAGTGGTCTATTTGACCTTTGTTATGACCTGGTCAGCCGTAATCACCCTATTTGATCAGGCTTTATATGGGGGAGTATCGGCATATCTGACCACCCTGGTCATCGGTTCCATATTATTTCATGTGAGCAGCAGAAAAATGCTTTGGCCTTATATTATTTCTCTAGGAACTTTGGGGGCAGGAATGCCTTTTTTTCAGCCTTCTTCAGCGGTTCTGCTGGGACACTACATTAATGTAGGGATATTTGCCATATTGTCCTGGTTAATATCCCAAACCCTGTACCGAAATTTCGTTCAGGATCTGGCTTCCCGCTGGGAAATTAAGGATAAAAATCAACTATTAAAGCAGATTAACGTGCAGCTATCCGAGGAGATTATTTTCAGACAAAAAATCCAGGGCGAACTGGAAACTGCCAACCAGGAACTTGAAAAACTATCCCTAAAGGATGACTTGACCGGGATACCCAACCGAAGAAGTCTGGATCAGTTCCTGGAAAGAGAATGGAACAGAGCGGTACGGGAGGGCAGTTCCATATCATTTCTGATGATTGACATTGATTATTTTAAAGCATTTAATGACAATTATGGTCATTCTTCCGGTGATAATTGCCTGATCAAGGTGGCTCAAAGTATAATTGCCCATTGCCGCCGTTCCACTGATTTTGTAGCCCGGTTGGGAGGAGAGGAGTTTTTGTTTATAGCCGCTAATATCGATGAAGCTGGAGCAGTCAACCTGGCTAACCATATAAGGGAAGACATACAGGATCTTAATATAATCCACGAATATTCCCCAGTGGCGCCTTATCTCACTGTTAGTATTGGTATTACTGTCATAAGCCCTGTTGCAGAAGACCAACCCCAGACCAGTATCGATCAAGCTGATCTGGCAATGTATAAGGCTAAACAAGCCGGAAGAAACAGAGTGGTAATATTATAAGCCCTTTATTTTAAAATATGGTATTATTATGAAGGTCCGAATAATGATTGGGAAGTGATATCATGAACGAAGATAATAACATACATCATTTGGAGATGGATGGCCGACAGATAATCCTGATCGGAACCGCTCATGTATCCTCCAGGAGCGTGGAAGAGGTAAAACAAGTAATAGAGCACGAGGAACCGGATACGGTTTGTATAGAAATATGTGATTCCCGTTATAAAAACATAACCGACAGCGATCGTTGGAAAAACAGCAACATAACCCAAATTATCAAAGACGGTAAGGCCATGCTGCTGCTGGTGAATCTGATTCTATCCTCTTATCAGAAGAGGATGGCCGAGCAATTCGATATTAAGCCCGGACAGGAGATGCTGCAGGGTATAGCTTCCGCCGAGGAGATCGGAGCTGAACTCTGTTTGGCCGACCGGGATATACAGACCACCATGATGCGTTTATGGAGAAGCATCAGCCTGTGGGGAAAGATGAAACTTTTCTTTCAGCTTCTCCTGAGCATGTTTATTAATGAAGATATAAGTGAGCAGGAACTGGAGAAGATGAAAAGCGGGGATATGCTTACCTCCGCCCTGGAAGAGCTTTCCATTGCTTTTCCTCATATAAAAGCGGTTTTAATCGACGAGAGAGATCGATACCTGGCTCAGAAAATCCGGCAGGCTCCAGGGGAGAAAGTAGTCGCGGTCCTGGGAGCAGGGCATATTCCAGGGGTAAAGGAAAACATCCTGGCCGACCATGATCTGGATAGCCTTTCCGAGATTCCGCCCGCCTCCAGGTCAACCAAAATAGCAGGCTGGGCAATTCCCGTAATAGTACTAATTCTGATTGCCTGTACCTTCTCCGTTGACCGGGCAGCAGCCATGAGCCAGATGAGTGCCTGGATCATATGGAATGGCTCAATGGCAGCTATGGGAGCTTTGCTGGCCCTGGCCCATCCTCTGTCTATACTAACTGCTTTTGTGGTTTCACCGATAAGTTCCCTTAATCCGCTTCTGGCAGCGGGTTGGTTTGCCGGCTTAATAGAAGCCATCATTAGAAAACCTAAAGTACATGATTTTGAGAGCATAGCTCAGGATATAAGTTCTGTGCGTGGGTTCTGGAATAATAAAGTGACTCACATTCTGCTGGTAGTTGCCCTGGCCAATCTGGGCAGCAGTCTGGGTGCCATGCTGGGCGGAGTGGAAGTAGTAAGACAGTTTATTAACACCTTCGTATAAACAGAAAGGGGGGTTACCAGCCCCCCAATACTGCCGGTTTATAACCTTTGCATTACGCGTTCAGCCAGAATTTGGGCTGCCGCCAAATTATCCTCGTCATTCCCTAATCCAACGCTGATACTAAAATAAAGATCATCATTTTGCAGGACATGCAGCCCGGCACCAGCCTGCAAACCGCTGCCGCCCCAGAAGGCATCTTTGCCCAGGCCTTCGATTGGCTGGGTATCTTCCAACAGAGCCAGCGAGTCATCATACAACTGGGCAGCGGTGTAGCCGTTGCTTTGCATGGCATCAGTGAATGCCCGAGTCTGATGCAGAGATATCTGTACGAATCTGACTTGAAGACCATCAACCTGGGGGGAATAGAAACAGACGGAGCCTACCGGACTTTCGGTTATCTCTGGATCACCAACCGCCTCTTCCAGTATGGATTCGGCATCTTCCCGGGACAAGAGATCCTCGGCATTATAGAGCTGAGATTGGGAGACCTTGGGGGATGCTCCGTCATTTGAACCAACCTCCTTGCTTCCGCCAGCGCAACCGGCGATAATGATGGCAATAAGCAAAAAACAGGATATAGCCAGATATTTTTTTGGCACGATAAAACCTCCTTACTCACTTAAAAATAACAGGCGTTTCAACCAATAATTAGTAATTCTTCAATTCGAAGTCTAATCCTTTTCCCTGCTCAGTGTTTTAAGAAAATAATTAGTGTCTGCAGAGCTTGCAGCGCAAATGTAAAAAATATACAATAATGGAAACAAGTGCAAAGGAGCTTGCATCATGGCGGAAATTAGGTTTGAAATCCATCGTAAGCTGGGGGTGCTTTCCCAGGGCACAAAAGGCTGGCAGAAAGAGATGAATCTGGTACGATGGAATGACCGCGCACCGAAAGTAGATATAAGAGATTGGTCTCCTGGACAGGAAAAGATGGGCCGGGGCATTACCCTGAGCAAGGCGGAAGTGATTAAACTAAAGGAACTGCTGGATAAGATTGACCTGGATGAACTGATGTAAGAAATGAAATCGGGGAGTTAGCCTGGGGAAGGGGCCAGGAATGCATTGACAGTCGGGATACCAGTTGATATAATAAATCAACAATACTAACACTAAATAATACCACAACTACACATATATGTCAAGACATATATTTCGAAAAACGAGGTGGCTATTTCGGATGAATATGCTGGACATTTACCGGCGACTAAATCAGCAGCCGCTGGTTGAAGAATTGCTGGAAACCAATCATATTTCACAAAAGTACGGTCTGACTCTATATCCTGTACAGGCCAGAGACATTATTCAAGCCCGGAACCAGGCCCTGCAGGATTACGGCAGAATTGAAACCGACAACAGGATCATAAGCCAAATAATAAGCAGCTTCTGCAGTTCTCCTTATTTAAGCAATGAAAACTATTCCAATAGTATAAACGAACTGATAGATATTTTCTATTTTTTTAAAAACGAGACCCGGGATCTTATTGCCGATAAGGAGTTGCTGTTGCTGATGAAGGATTTGTTCAACGACTGCTGTTGCGGATCGCTGGATCTGCTGCGGTATCGTGAATTACCATCTGTTGCAGCAGAATTAAAGCAACGGGCGGATGGAGTGAATAATCTGGAAAGGGAGATGGATAATGAAGGACGGTTGTTTAGATAGATACGAGGTATTAAAGAACGTCCCTCTGGATCCATATCATTATACAGTATCACTGCTGCAACAGGCGGAGCAACATGGCTTACTTGAAGCTCAGCTTATTAACGACATTAGGCGGCAGTTTACGTTCTTGCTGAAAGAAATGATTACAAGATATTCCCAGGGCAAGAGCAGTTCTCTCAGAATAGAGACCGGGGAGCGTTTGATGCTCTCCGTTTTGTATTGCATGGATGCATATACCGGAAGCTTGAGTGGTCCGGGAGAAGCACTGGAAATAATATCCTCTCGCAGTATTGAGGATATATACCGCTCAGGTCGGGACATTAGCAAAAAGCAACTGGATGAATGCGCGCAACTGCATCGGAAAATATGTTCAGAGCTACTGGATATTGACATAATAGCCTATCATACTACCATAAATGAAGGAATCCAGGATTTCCTGGATAACTATGATATTGATTTCGCCGCCCATGACATCCCGGGCAGCATTGACTACCCGCTTTTGTTTGATGATATGAAGGTACAGGGGGTATTTTATATCTGGCGATATCTTAAACACCTGGAACTGGAAAATTCTTTTTGCCGCCTGTTTGCCATAGAGGATATACAACGTCTGCTGTTTAACTATGGTCAAGTTTATCAAATCGATTGTAAAGAGGCCTTGATCAACATATTTGAAATAGTACTAACCAATGCCCAGTTTTCTGTTTTGCTGGGTAAAGGTGCGGCTGAGCTTCATATCACTCCCTTTCATTATGAACATATAATACGGGAGTTGAAGGACCTGGATCGTGAAGAATTCAAGTTTCGGTTGCGGCAAGCCGCCGATAGACTGTTGGAAGAGCTGGGTATAAAAGGCCCCCTGCTCAGAGAGTATATTCTCAGGTTCCAGGATGTAATACTGCCCAGGGCACTGGCGGCACGGGATAATGATTGTCTGGATAATGTAGTGGTTCTGGAGCGGTATACGGACAATACCCCAGATATCATATATGATACCGGCAGCAGTTTGGATAATGATAGTTTCCGCCTGCTGCTGGAGGAGGTCGGGGAATGTACGGTTCCTGCTGACCGTATACAGATGATAATCAGCCGAATTCAGTCTCTGGGTGATTTTATTGATATACTGGAGGCCGACTGCTTGTACGATCAAGATTACCAGATCCTGTTTTCCCGTCTGGGGGAGCTGGAATTGTCTATGCTGGCCAAAATTATCTTTATCGAAGAAATCCGGGCAGAAGGGGAGCATTTTTCCCTGTTATCTTCTGCGGTTCAATACCGCTTTGACCGCGAGTGGCAGAACCAATACTGCCTATTTATACAGGATTTGGATTTCCCCTGGATAAAGGCTATCGAAGCCAGGATAACAACATCTATGGCCAGCCGGTGATACTTGGGGAAAAGATATCCCCTGTTTCTTTGAACGGTGGGGTTCCGGTACTTAAACCGGCTTACCCGGACCGGTCTTATTTTTTTGCCCCAATTGCCTGGTTTAATGTGGGAGCCTGATTGGAGTATATTAGGTATACATTGAGGTATAATTCTTGTTGCTGACGAAAAATGTTATAATTTACTTCAAGCGGGTGAAAGCCCAGTCTGGCAGCAAAGCCGTGATACCGCCGGCAAACGGGGGGTGCTACTCTGAAGATCCCCGACGTCTAAGTCTGGATCGGCCGATGGGCAGCTATTCTGCCGATAAGTCACATCCCGCTGTTTATCATGGAACAGAAACATAAAACGGAGGCTGATTATGAAGAAGACATTTGTTACCTTGGACCAACTGAAGGAGATTATGCAAAAGTACCCCACCCCGTTTCATCTTTATGATGAAAAAGGAATAAGAGAAAACGCTCGTCGCCTGCATCAGGCGTTTTCATGGAATCCCGGCTTTAAGGAATACTTTGCGGTCAAAGCCACTCCCAACCCAACTCTGATGAAAATATTGCAGGAGGAAGGCTGTGGTGTTGACTGTTCATCATATACCGAACTAATGATATCAGATGCGGTTGGTTTCAGCGGGGAAGAAATCATGTTTTCTTCCAATGTAACTCCCCCAGAAGATTTTGTTCTGGCTCGTCAGCTTAATGCTACTATAAACCTGGACGATATCACTCATATCGATTTCCTTGAGCAGGTGGCCGGCATTCCGGAAACCATAAGCTGTCGTTATAATCCAGGCGGAGCTTTTACCGTTGACAATGCCATTATGGATACTCCCGGTGAAGCCAAATATGGATTTACCCGACCTCAGCTCACAGAAGGGTTTAAGCTGCTGCAGAAAAAAGGAGTCAAGCATTTCGGGCTGCATGCCTTTCTGGCCAGTAATACTACCGACAACCAGTATTACCCGGCTCTGGCCAGGATACTTTTTAAAACCGCAGTGGAGCTGAAGCAGGAAACAGGAGCACATATTACCTTCATTAACTTCTCCGGCGGGATCGGAATACCTTACCGGCCAGAGCAGTCCATGGCTGATATTGAGCAGATAGCTGCAGAAGTGAGGCAAGTGTATGAGGAGATACTGGTTCCGGCCGGAATGGGCGATGTGGCTATATATACCGAGCTGGGACGATATATGACCGGGCCTTACGGTTGCCTGGTGGCTGCGGTTATACACCTGAAACATATTCATAAAGAATATGCGGGTTTGGATGCCTGTGCTGCCAACCTGATGCGTCCGGCCATGTACGGCGCCTATCATCATATTACGGTTATGGGGAAAGAAGAGCGGCCTCTTGATCATAAATATGATGTAACCGGCGGCTTATGTGAGAACAATGACAAATTCGCCATCGATCGCATGCTGCCGGAAATAGAGATCGGGGATCTGATCGTCATACATGATACCGGCGCCCATGGTTACGCCATGGGATATAATTACAACGGCAAACTGCGTTCAGCTGAAGTACTATTAAAAGAAGACGGTTCCTATGAGTTGATCCGGCGGGCGGAAACCCCGGCTGATTATTTTGCTACCTTCAATTATGACCGGCAGCTGCAGAGTAAATTTGAGGCCAAATACCCGGAAATATTTAAAGGGTGAGTCAGGGGAAGGAGCCCTGCTCCTGACTCGTTGCTAGAAAAACTGCCGACTTGTGATTCCATAAGGTAAGATTACCAATAATGACTCACTGCCGAAGCCGTTGTATCCTGGGGTGAAAAAGCAGAAAGCCTGGCGCTTTAACAAGTTAGGGTAAAAGCGACAGGCTTTGATTTTTGAGCAGCTTACCATTATATATGCTTGATCAGGAAAACTTCCCTATTATTCTTAATGGCAGGGGAGAGAGGCCTCGAACCCCCAGCCCCTGGTTTTGGAGACCAGTGCTCTGCCAATTGAGCTACTCCCCTGCATTTACTGATGCCTTAAAAGGTATCATCAGCAGAATCAATTCTAGCATATATTCCATAACGCATCAAGAGTGTATTTTTGCCGGCTGTGGGGAAGGAAAAGTCTAGCGCTGGAATACCGGAATATCAGCAGCTATTTCTGTGACTATCTCCACCAGGCCCATAAATTTGCTTTCTTCATACCAAGGGGATTGGATAATCAATTTTCTTATTCCTTCCTTTTCAGTCATGTAGCAATTATCCAACTGGTTTTCCAGCATATGGGCAATCTTCTCTTTGGCTTCCGGTGGGTGGCAGTCCAGCAGGGATTTCCCAATCAGCCCCCAGCCCCCGTATTTTTCAAAAAGCAAAGCAGATTTTACATTCATGGCAATAATCAACCCTTCGGCATCACAAACCGTTATGGCGGAAGGAAAGTCACGTATCCAGGCTGCAGTCATAAGCTAATCCTCCCTTAGGATAATTTTATCATGAGGCGAAAAGACGTCCTCCACCTCTTTAAGCGCTTTAGTTGCTATTAAGCAAAAAGGCGGGCGAGTTCAAATCCCGCGAATCGTGGCAACGGGCCTCAGTTTGTCCGCTGCTTAAATAATACCATAGAATAATAAAAGTAAAGCCAAAACTCGAAAACTGTTCTTTGCGATTCTATGGGATATGAACTAAAATAATCCTATAGTCGTAATAATCACAGATGCCGGGTAATATCTCTTACATAAACCTGCCTTTGGAGCAGGTTATAAAATTCAATTAAGGCGGTGAATAAATTGATAAATGTCCTGGTTTTGATGGGCGGGTTATCCGAGGAAAGAGAGGTATCGTTGAGAAGCGGTGCCGGAGTCTACAATGCACTGAAAAAGGTAGGCTACCAGGCCAAAACGCTGGACTTGAGTCGGGATAATCTGGATCGTATCAAGGAAATAGGTCCGGATGTGGTTTTCCTGGCTTTACATGGAAAATTTGGTGAAGATGGCACAGTACAGGGATACCTGGATATACTTGGTATACCATATACCGGTTCCGGGGTAGAAACCAGCGCTATTTGCATGAATAAAGGAACCACGAAAAAGATATTCTGTTACGAGGGAGTTCCCACGGCTGATTTTGTGATTATCAATAAATACCAGTACCGCAGGAATCAAGAGTTAGATCAGATATTAAAGGGATTGGGGCTGCCAGTAGTAGTAAAAGCTGCCACTCAGGGGTCCAGTATTGGAGTATATATAGTAAAAACTGAATCGGATCTGGAGTCGGCCATTGAAGAGGCTTTTAAATATGATCAGGAAGTGGTCATTGAAAAGTTTATCGAGGGTCCGCAGCTGACAGTAGCCCTGCTAGGAAACGAAGAACCTCAGGTGCTGCCTGTCATAGAGATTACTGCTGCCAATGAGTTTTATGACTACGAAGCAAAATACACCCCCGGGATGTGTGAACACATCATACCGGCTCGGGTGAGTGAATCAATCAACGATAAAGTAATGGAGATCAGCAAAAGAGTTTACACCTCCTTTAAGTGCCGGGGTTATGCCCGGATTGACTTCATGATAGATAAGGACGAAAACCCTTATGTCTTGGAAATTAACACCATACCCGGGATGACTGCCATGAGTCTGGTTCCTGACGCTGGGCGGGCAGCCGGAATCAGCTATGAAGAACTGGTTGATCGGATAGTTTGCCTGGCCCTGCAAAAATAGAGAATAAAGGGTGTTTTCATAAGCATAAAGAAAACCTGCAAAATGCAGAAAATAAGAACTGGGGTAAGTGTATGACAAACTTTCTGTCGGCTGCTATGATAAACGAAACTCTGGAAGATATATGTCAGAAGATATCCGCATTAATTGAGTCGCTGACCGAAGAGGATAGCATGGATCTCAGACGGGAGCTTCAGGAATTGGAAACAACGACCTGGTGCTTATATACTTTCATGGAACAATTTACCTGTCAGCCATTGATATATACCGGGCCGGGCACTACGGAGGAGATTATCAAGAGACTGGAATGGGCTTTAGCCTTTAGCGAGGAAATAGATCCCCGGGAACTATTTATGCTGCAAAAAGATACTAAAAAGAAAACTACCCCTAAATAACAACCTGGTAAATTGCCTCAAGATGCTTAGGGCTATTTATTGGCAAGTACAGACCCCGTAAACAACATAGACAAATGTTTAATGAAGACAACGAATGTTAAAACATGGAGCTGGAACTGGTTACTTGATGAATAATGCTTCCTGGTGAACCGGATATGCCCAGATTAAACCGGTTAGCACCATTAATTGTATGCGTAAACTGTGAACATCATAATAGGGGTAAAATGTCTTGACAGAAGGAATTTGTTACAAAGAAATGATAAGGTTTTTTACGATAAAATTTCAAATCTGGCAGGGGATTGAGCAGTAAATGTATAAGAAAGAAAGGAAATGCTGGCCGAAGGTGACCCGAAGCCATAAATCACCTTTTGAAGGTGAGCAATATTATGGTACCCTATGACTATATGGTTTTACCCGAGCATTAAATAAATGGGGGAGATAATCAATGGAATATAGAATAAACGGCAGTACGGTAAAGCTTATCATATTTATCTTAATCCTTGGATTACTGTCGCTTTTTACCGGGCTTTACGCGGAGTGGCTGTGGTATGATTCAGTTAAATACAGCAGTGTTTTCACCACCATTCTAAGCAGCAAGGTGGCGCTATTTGCGGCCCTGTTTATTTTCGGATTTCTCCTGTTTTATATCAATCTGCAAATCACTCGCCGGAACATGGGCATAACCGATAAAGAAGACGAAGCCGATGAAGGCCGGGAAGTTATATATCTGGATCAGGAGAGACCTTCACCTTGGCGGGATTTTATGCAGGGTGCGTATACCAAATGGTTATTTATTGGGATAAGTCTCTTCGCAGGATTTATCTTAAGCTCGGTAGCCGGAGATTACTGGATAATAATTCAGCAGTATTTAAACCGGGTGCCGGTAGGAACCGTTGACCCGGTCTTTGCCAAAGACCTGGGTTTCTATTTCTTCAACCTCAATTTTTATCAATTCATATACAGTACGGTGATGACCGGATTAATTCTGGTCACCGTTACGGTGGGGGTAATATATGCCCTGAATGCATCTTCCGACTTGCTTTTTGGGAATTGGAGGCAGTTTACCGTAGCCAAAAGCCACCTGGCTATTCTGGTAGGCCTGATATTTGGCCTGAAAGCATGGGGATATTTGCTGGCTTCCTACGGCATCCTGTTTTCCCCGGAGGGGATTGTGTTCGGAGCCACTTATACTGATATGTACGCTCGTCTGTTGGCCTATAAAGTATTGATGGTCATTTCTATAATTGTAGCCCTGTTAATATTCTTAAATATTTTTGTCAAGAAGTTCAACCTGGTTCTAATCAGCATTGGGATTTGGATTCTGGCGGCAATGGTTCTGGGCGGGATATACCCAACCATAATCCAGAATTTTGTGGTACAGCCCAATGAGTTCAACAAGGAGAGACTCTATATTGAGCGGGCTATCGAGCATACCCGGGCTGCTTACGGATTGGACAACGCCGAGAATCAGCAGTTCGACGTGAACAACGAGTTGGATATCTACCATCCGGACCATAAAATAACTATCGACAATATAAGGTTATGGGACTGGCAGCCTCTGATGACTACCTACAAGAATCTGCAGCAGCTTCGGCCTTATTATGTTTTTGATGATGTCGATATTGACCGTTATGTAATTGATGGCAACTACCGGCAGGTGATGCTGTCGGCACGTGAAATAGACCAGGCGGAATTGCCGGAACAAGCCAAGACCTGGATCAACCAGAAGTTGATGTATACCCATGGTTATGGTCTGGTAGTCAGCCCGGTTACCGAAGTGGCAGAAGAAGGTTTTCCCGAGTTTTTCATCAAGGATATACCGCCCCGATTCACTACTGATCTAAAGGTGGAAAGGCCGGAGATATATTTTGGAGAAGTTACCAATAATTATGTTATTGTCAATACCCTGCAGCAGGAATTTGACTATCCTATGGGGGAACAAAATGTTTATACTACCTACGAAGGCGATAATGGCATAAAGATAAATTCCGTTTTCCGCAAGACAGTGTTTTCCTGGGTGCTGAAGGATTATAAGATGATGCTCTCTTCACAGGTAACCAATGACAGCCAGATATTGATGAACAGAAATATTGTACACCGGGTGAAAATGGTGGCACCATATTTGAGATATGATTCCGACCCGTATATTGTCATAAATGACGATGGGAAGTTGTTCTGGATTATAGATGCCTATACTTTTACCAATAAATACCCTTATTCCGAGCCCTTCGATGGATCACGCAACAATTATCTGCGAAATTCCGTTAAGGTGACTATAGATGCCTATACTGGTGACATGACATTTTATATTGCGGACGAGGAAGACCCGATTATTAAAACCTATGCGGCCATATTCCCGGATGTGTACCATCCTATCACTGATATGCCGTCAGGTTTAAAGGCCCATATCCGGTATCCCGTCGATATGTTCCAGATTCAGGCTAACACCTACAGGACTTTTCATATGACCGATCCGTATGTGTTTTATAATAAGGAAGATCCCTGGCTGATTCCTACCGAAGTAGTAGATGACAAGTCTCAGGCTATGGAACCTTATTATATAATCATGCGGTTGCCGGGGGAAGAAGAAGCGGAATATATTCTTATGCTTCCGTTTACTCCCAAAAGCCGTCCCAATATGGTAGGTTGGATGTGTGCCCGGATGGATGGCGATAATTACGGGAAACTGCTGGTATACAACTTCCCCAAGCAGGAGACCATATACGGTCCGGAGCAAATAGAATCCAGGATAAACCAGAACACGGTCATAGCTCAGCAGCTTAGTCTGTGGGACCAGAGGGGATCAAGGGTATATCGAGGCAACCTGCTGGTTATTCCCATGGGCAATTCCATCCTGTATGTAGAACCTCTGTATCTGCAAGCGGACAGCAGCAAGCTGCCGGAATTGAAACGGGTCATCGCCGGGTTTGGCAATAAGACCGTTATGGAACCTTCTCTGGATGAAGCGCTTATATCCCTTTTTGGTATGAGCGACGGCGAGCAGACAGGTGATCAGCCCCAGCTGCCTGATGATGATTCACCGGTGACAACCCCGGTGGGCTCGGAAACCTTATCCGACCTGGCCCGGCAGGCTAACCAGTATTATCAACAGGCGCAAGAAAGCTTGAGCGCCGGAGACTGGACCGGTTACGGCAATAATCTGGATAAACTGGAAAGAGTACTGGATAAACTGCAGGAATATGCAGTAGAAGAATAACAGCCGCCGACCTATATGCCCTGGCTATTCATGATGGCCGGGGTATATTTATGGCGGCCCAAGATATTGGTAGGAGGTTTTTAGGTGTCAGAAACATTGAAAATCGTCTGTCTGGGAGATAGTATTACCTGGGGCTTCCCTTTTGGCCCTACAGTCTCCTGGGTGAGCAGGCTGCAGGAAAGCCTGGGGGCAGAAGTCATAAACAAGGGTATAAACGGCAATACCACCAGTGACATGCTGCGCCGATTTGACCGAGCGGTATTGAGTTATAAACCCACCCATGTGGTGATAATGGGAGGAGCCAACGATATACTGATGGCCGAATCTTATGACAGGATAATAACCAATATTCGTCTTATGGCAGAAAAAGCCCAGGAGAACGGCATAAAGGTAATCTTTGGTCTTCCTACCGCCATAGACGACCGGTACCTGGAAGAGCTGTTGGCCCGCATAAGGGACTGGATGAGATCTTATGCCGAGATGAATGATATTCCGGTAATACCCTTCAACCGGGCCTTTTATGATGAAAATGGCCGGTTAAGGACCGAACTCCTGCTGTTGGATGGCGCTCATCCGGCCGCAGAGGGATACCAGGAGATGTTCCGGCAAATAGACCCGAGTATTTTTAAATAGAGAATCCTGGCTGACCAAGGGCTTATACACTGGGGGGCATTTCTTCCGGAGACCGGGGTTTTACGGTTATTATTTCAATATTCTCATCGGAGGGGCTGAATACCTTGACCGGCGCCTGTTGCTCATATTTCGCATCACTGTATCGAGCCACAATAGCCGCAGCCAGTTCAAGCTCTGCTCTTTTGACGGTATTTTTCAGACATCTGACAACGGCTAAAGGACCTGGTCTCTCCGCTGTCTTCAGCAACAGGTCAGAAGCCAGAGCCATGGAGACCAGACGATCATTTTCGGAACGATTGCGTCCTACCACTAAAAGGATTCCATCCGCCAGGTAGAAATGCCGTCCCAGCCTCAGAACCTGCAATTCACGGGCTGATGGTTCGCTGATATACTGCAGCATCTTTCGCAGCCGTCGGGCAAAATTGGTTTCAGTCAAAAGGCATCCTCCGGCTGGAGAAGGGTAATCACTTAACTGGTATTTTTTCGCCAAGTCTATTTGCCTGCTTCGTCCACGTCCACTAATATCCAGCAGTTGCTCCCGGTCAATCCATCCTTCCTTCTCGGGAATAGTCTCATCCAGCAGTTTCCCCGAAAGAGGTCTGACCACATAACCTTTATACCCGGACAGTTTATCTACCGCATTTAGAGCCGAGCGGTTCTGGCTCATTGGCCGCTGGCCTACTACCTCACCGGTGATTATGAAGGAAGCGTTGTATTCTTCCAACAGCTTGCCGGCTGTGTTCAGCATATAGGCATGACAGTCAATACAGGGGTTAAAATTCTTGCCGTAGCCGTAAACCGGGTTCAGCAATACCCGGGGAATATAACCGCCACTGATATCTATCTCTACCAAACTAATTCCTAAATCCTGGGCAGCCTGGTCTAATTGCTGACTGCCCCCGAAAAAAGGGGTGGTGAAATGGAGTCCAATCACTTCTACTCCCTGCTGTTTAATTATTGCCACGGCTAGTTGAGAATCCAGGCCGCCTGAAAATAAACTCAATGCTTTCATAATGTTCTTCTCCTTCTCAGCAAGTGATGAATGTCGGTGAAACCCATGAAAAACCTGGGCCGGCCACTCTAACGGCCCTGCAGAAAATCAGCGTCATTTATTACCTTGACACCATTCTGCTTCAGCAGGGCGGCAGCAACCCCGTCCCCCTCTATTAGCTGGGAGGAAAAAGTACCGTCATAAATCTGCCCGCATCCGCAGGAAGGGCTTCTGCTTTGAAATATGGCCTCCTCCGCTTTTATGTCCAGTGCCAGTTGGAGCAGTTTCTGGGCGCCTTTAATAAAAGCTGCCGTCAGATCCAGGTTGTTATTGCTGACTACCCGGGCTCTTCCTTCCAGCACATCCATACCCGTACCCCCTGATATCTCACAGGGAGGACGAGGGGTAGGGAGACCACCCATTTGCTCAGGACATACCGGGAAAACATCGTTACGGTCCAGCATAGATTCAAATACCGGATGGCAGTTGTTTCTTCCGTTGTATTTACAGTTTATACCGCACAGACAGGCGCTGATTAATTTCAATGGACCATCTCCGTTTCAGTAATACAATTATGACCAGTAGGGATATCACTATTACCTTAATAATATTATCAAATATGAAGACTATTTCATATTATAAGGTACAAAACTGTATAACGAGGGGATAATGAGGTATACGGATGATGAGCAAAGAAATCCTGGTTTCCCATAAACTTATCGACAAGAATAATATTCCCCGGACCAATGCCATAAGGGTTAGAGTCGGGAACAACATAGTATACAGTAAAATGAGAATAACAAGTGACGGAAAAGGCTGGGGAATATCCTCATCTCTGGCCAGAGCCCTTAATCTCAAGAACAGCAATAGACTTCGGCTGCGCTATGACGAAAAGGAGAATATGATTCATATGGGTCCGGTAATTGGAATACTAACCACTGCTTTACCCAACCGGACTAAAGGAGATGAGTTGGAACCTACCAGTCTGCAGGCAGAATTAACCTATCTCAGCCATATCGGCAGAAGCATGGCCGCTCTGGTTTATATATTTTTGCCGGCTTCCATTAATTGGACCAGCGGCACCGTAAAAGGGTATAATTATCGCTTTTTAAGTGCTGATCGGGGGGTATGGGAATCTTCCTTATATCCCCTGCCCGACGTTGTATACAATAGGATTGCCAGCCGAAGGAGCGAGATGAGAAATACGGCTCAAACTACCCTGCAAAAGCTGGAAGAGCTGCCATACTGCTCAGTCTTCAACCCTTCGTATCTGAACAAGTGGCAGGTATATCAGATTCTGTATAAAAATCCGGGCTTAAGAGACCACCTGCCTGAAACTAAAAAATTAAATGAAGACAATCTGCAGGACATGATCAAACGATACAGTACACTGTATCTCAAGCCGAGTAATGGTAGCTTGGGCATAGGGATCATAAAGGTAAAACTGCAGGCGGATAAAACCCTGAAATACACAGTATACTCAAGGAGCAGGATAAATGGCAGTTGTGAAAATGTTCTTCAGCTAATGAAAAAGACCAGCGCCTATAGAAAAGAAAAACCGTATATCGTACAGCAGGGATTGAGTTTATGCAAATATCATGGTTCCGTGTTCGATTTACGTATTATTTACCAGAAGAATGGACAGGGCGAATGGCAGATCGGCAAGAAATTTGCCCGGGTAGCCCCGGGGCGGAGCAGTATATCCAACCTCAGCCGGGGGGGGCGGGTAATCACCAACCGGGCTTTGTTTAAGTCCCTGTATAAAAAGAAAACTGTGATTGAAGAAAAGAATGAGCGGATAAAAGAACTATGCCGGTCAGTAGCAGTAACCCTTGATGCATCCAGTGAGGGTAAGTTTGGTGAACTGGGGCTGGACATCGGCATAGATAAACAAGGCTGGCCCTGGCTGATAGAAGTCAACTCCAAGCCCAGGAAAACAACTACAACCGAAACTTCCCAAATTATCATGCGTAACTCCTTTAAGAGGCCGCTGGAATATGGTTCCTATCTGGCCGGTTTTCCTCTTTCCCGAGGCAAGAGCAGTGAACCCCAACCTGACCCGGAGCCAATATCGGCCTGGGCTGATGAGGGGCAGGAAGGATAAAGAAACCAGGCACCAGAGGAGAATATACCGGTTGATTTATGCGGGACAAGTATATTTCTGTTATTATATAATAAACTTATGCCGATATTACGAGGCGTAAAGATCGGGCCGGCTTCTTAAAGCGGTCAGAACAGGCAGCGGGTTCTGATCCCCCGCCTGCTTGTAGCATTGAGTCAAAACGGCTTAAAGAAGTCTGGATAATATCAGCCAGGGGCAAAGGGCTGAGGTTATTTTAGCGCAACTAATAAGGAGGG
>CAZCTN010000019.1:0-13892 GCA_964501655.1 uncultured Syntrophomonas sp. | reverse complement strand
AATATCAGCCAGGGGCAAAGGGCTGAGGTTATTTTAGCGCAACTAATAAGGAGGGAGCGGATATATGCAAACAGGAAATGGTATCCCCGGGTGGTTAAAGGCATTATTGATTGTACTGGTACTGGCTCTAATCGCCTCTTTTGCTTTGCTGATTAACTACAGTAATATTTTGCCGAACCAACAGCAGAATTCCTCAGCAGGTGATGCTGCAGAACCCGCACCGGATGATAGTGTAAGCAACAGACCTTCATCAATTATCACAGGGCCTGTGGATATCGCTGATATGGTTGAAAGGGTCAGCGACTCGATAGTAAATGTGGAATCAAGCCGTACTGTCAGTGGATCCTTCTATAACGATCCGTTTTTCAGGCAGTTTTTTGGTGATATCAACCCTAATATAGAAAACAGTGTGGGAACCGGTTTTGTAATAAGTGAAGATGGACATATCGCTACCAACCAGCATGTTATCAACGAGGCAGATGAGATAATGGTAAACTTGAACGATGGCCGCAAGTTAAAGGCAGTTGTAGTTGGACAGGATTATGAAATGGATTTGGCCATATTAAAAATAGAAGCCCAAAGCGAATTAATCCCGTTGACCCTGGGGGACTCCGAGCAATTGAGGGTAGGGGAATGGGTGATAGCTATCGGCAACCCCTATGGTCTGGATCACACGGTCACCGTAGGAGTGGTGAGTGCCAAAGGAAGACCCATGCAGATTGAGGACCGGGTCTATAAAGACCTGATCCAGACCGATGCGGCTATTAATCCCGGGAACAGCGGCGGGCCTCTCCTGAACAGCAGCGGAGAAGTTATCGGCATCAATACAGCAGTCAACGCTCAGGCTCAGGGAATAGGATTTGCTATTTCCATCAACACGGCCAAAGATATACTGGATGAGCTGATAAAAAATGGCAAAGTTATTCGGCCATATATAGGGATCTATCTACAGGCAGTAGATGAGGATATTGCCAATTATCTGAAGGTGGAGAATAAGGGTATAGTTGTGGTGGGAGTGGAGCCTGGATCACCTGCGGCCAGGGCCGGGATAACTAAATATGATGTTATAACCAGGATCAACGAAAAAGCCGTTAACAACTATGAGGAACTGCAAAACATATTAAAGGAGCAAAAGGCAGGGGATACCATCGTTATGGAAGTATATCGTCAGAGCAAACCCCTGGTGGTGTCCCTGAAACTGGCAGAAAAACCATAATCGCACAGGAAAATACTTGTATAAACAGAATTGTAAAATATGACAATAACCAACCCGGCCCGGAGCATTAAGCAAAGAGGGGCCGGTATCCGGTTTCATAGATTAACGGAATGCTAATGCAAGGAGGGAGATCTAGATGACTAAATTTAATCACATCGGGGTTTTAACTGGAGGCGGTGACTGTCCCGGTTTAAATGCGGTAATAAGAGCGGTGACAAAATGTGCCAATCTGGAATATGGGCTGGAAGTAGTAGGCTTTATGAATGGATTTCGGGGATTGGTAGAAAATGATTATTTGCCGCTGGATCTTAAAACCGTTTCCGGTATAAGCCATACCGGAGGTACTATTCTGGGATGCAGCAATCGGGACAATCCTTTTGCTTACTATTCTATGCGGCAGGGTCAGGTAACCCAGAGCGACGAATCTGATCGCGCTCTTCACAACCTGGAACACCTGGCCCTGGACGGGTTGATAGTAATAGGCGGTGACGGCAGTCTGTCAATTGCCCATCGGTTTGACAAACTGGGGGTAAAAGTAGTAGGAGTCCCTAAAACCATTGATAATGATCTATCGGCAACAGATGTGACCTTTGGTTTCAACACTGCGGTCAATACAGCATCCGAGGCGCTGGACCGTCTGCATACCACCGCTGAATCTCATCACCGGGTGATGATTTTGGAAGTCATGGGGCGTTATTCGGGCTGGATAGCAATGCATGCAGGGATATCAGGCAGCGCTGATGTTATTCTGATACCTGAGATTCCCTATCATATAGATGCAGTATTAGCCAAGATATCGGAACGCTATCGCAAGGGCAAGAAATTCAGCATCATTGTAGTAGCTGAAGGTGCCTTCCCCGAAGGCGGAGAAATGGTAGTCCAGAATTACGTGCCCACCAGCCATGATCCTATCAGGCTGGGAGGAGTGGGGCAAAAAGTAGCGGAAGATATTGGAGCCAAGTTAAAAAATGTCGAGATCAGGGTTACCGTACTGGGGCATCTGCAGAGAGGCGGTGCACCGGTTCCATATGACCGGGTGTTGGCTACCAGATATGGGGTGGCAGCAGTAGAAGCCTTTATGGAAGGGAAATACGGAACCATGGTCAGTCTCAAGGGCACTGAAATTACTACCGTGCGCCTGGAGGAAGCGATAAAAGAAATAAGAAAGATCAATCCTAACAGTGATCTGGTCAGGTCAGCCAGAGCAGTGGGGATTAGTTTTGGTGACAACGATTAAAGAATTAAATAGCTGGCTGGTTTTAGCGGAAGGGGTTTGAAAAGTGAAGAGGATCGCAGTACTAGGAGCAGGAATTATGGGGGCAGGAATAGCTCAAGCTGCAGCCATGGGAGGTTATCAGGTCATATTGCGTGATCTGCAAATGCACCTGATAAAGGATGGGTTAAATACAATTGAAAGAACCCTGGAAAAGATGCTGGGGCAGGGGATCATCACTATAGAGGAGAAGCTTGATAGTCTCAACAATCTGCAAGGTACTACAGATCTGTCTGATCTCAGGGATGCAGATCTGGTCATCGAAGCGGTGGTCGAAAACATGTCAGTAAAAAAACAGATATTTGCCGAGTTGGATAGTTTGTGTGGGAACGATACCATTCTAGCTACCAACACCTCGTCATTGTCCATTACCGAAATCGCTGCTACAACCGGTAGGACAGACAGAGTACTGGGGATGCACTTCTTCAATCCGGTACACCTATTTAATCTGGTTGAGATCATAAAAGGAATGGAAACCTCGGATGATACCGTGCTCAAAGCCAGACATTTCTGCGAAAGAATAGGAAAAAGCGGGGTTTTGGTGCAAAGGGAGAGCCCGGGATATATAGTTAACCGAATCCTTCTTACCTTTATCAATGAAGCCATCTTCATATATGCTGACGGACGGGCAGAGTTGGAAGCCATTGACACCGGAATCAAACTGGGATTGGGCATGGATTTGGGACCGTTGGAGCTGGCTGATATAATAGGTCTGGATAACATTTATCGAACTATATTGGGCTTTTATGATGAGTTCCGGGATAGTAAATACCGGCCCCACCCGCTGCTGTCAACCATGATCAGAGCAGGCCACCTGGGAGTCAACAGCGGCAAAGGCTTTTACCAGTACGAGTGCTCAATTGACCGTTAACCGGGTTGAGCAATTGAGCAGGAGGGGGATGCTAAATGGATTACAGGCCGCGCAAATCATATGGTGCTTGGTACGGACTAATTGTAGGAGGAGTAGTATTCGGAATCTGCCTGTGGGGAATAAACTTCTCCCTGGGGGAAGAAGATCGGGTATTGAAACTGATGCTGCTGATTCCTGCCTATCTTTTTTTACTGGCGTATATAGGATTCCTGGTCAGTGCTTTTGGCCTGGGATACAAAACCGGCGATAAAGGATTGACAATAAAAGCAGGATTCAGACGTTTTACTATTCCTTATGATCAGATTAACGAGCTGATTATACTTGAAGGACATTTCAACATATTTTCCATGATAGGGGCTAACTGGCCCGGATTAAAAATGGGGTTATTTACGGTCAGGGGAATAGGACCGGTCAGGCTGTATTCGACCCGGCCCAGCCAGGGTTTTTTGTACATAAAATCCAGTCAGGGGTTGATTGGAATCACGCCGTCGGATGAAGTATATTCGGAGCTTCTGCAAACACTGGAAGAGAAAAGCGGAAAGACTGCCATTAAATTTGACATTGACAGTATTCCGGATGAAATAAAAGGTGAGAATGCCCGTGAGGACAACTTTTTCCGACTGCTGCTGAGAATCAATTTTATTATGCTGCTGGCTTACGGGATTTACTTGGCGGTATTTTTCCCCGGTTCAGGAGCTCCAAATTTCATTGTTCTGTTACTGGTACTGGCCCTGGCTCTGTTTTTCTTTAATATCGGAAATGCTGAGCGATTATATCAATTCAGCTCTACCGGAGGATATGCTATGCTGGCCCTGGGTATCCTGGTAACCGGAATATTTTTTATTCTGACCTTGGGGGAACTTAGTTTGTAAAATAGCTGAGGTGGGGGGAAGGTATTAATCTCCCCCGGATTCAGGCTGATTGTGGCCGGTATAAGCCATCCCTATCTCGTCGCTGACCTGGTCAAACAAATCAGATATATTTTGGCAGGAGCTCTTCATTTTCCTATCTCTATAATTTGCTCCCATTTGCTGATATAAATTGGAGCAATAATCTCTCAGTCCCAGATATAATACCAGCATATCCACCTCACTGAGATCCCTGTGCTTACCACAGATATATTCAAAATTATTAATCCTCTCACTGAAAGCATCCAGCGATTTTTTCAAAAAGGTAATAACCTTAAGTGAATCTTCTGCATTTCCTTGATAAACATTAATATCATGCTTTTTCCGGTCCGAAAAAGCTCTAAAGCCGTGGTTTAATTCATCATGCAAAAACTCGGTAAGCCGGGTCTTTTCAATTTGCTGATAAAAGAGCAGGTTTTTAACTGTCTTTCGGTTGGAATCCGCTATTACTGGGTTAATAGTGGTAAGGCTGTCGGTAATATACTGGTTTAATTCGTTGGCCATATTATACAGGTCACTGCTGTTCTGGGGCATGTTCGCGCAATTCAGTCCCCTTCGAGTATAAATGTTGCTTGTGCCAGACATTTGATTGCTCACCTCCTCTTACATACCTTGCGCATTCAAAAGGGCTAATATTACGAGAATATATAACCATTTTTCCGGCTGGAAAATTCAATTGTTAGGGTTAAATATCAATACCGGAGAATTACCCGGTAGGAATATTACCGCTCAAAAAGGACTAGACCATGGCATTTTGGTATTCATATATATATAATATAACTTGAGTTCATTTTTGAAGGGATAGATTGATATGCAGCTTGGAATACTGGGTATGCCTATGGTCGGAAAGAGTACAATATTTGATCTGCTTACAGATAACAGCGGCAAAGGATCAGTGCCGGGGAAGAGCAATACTGCCATGGCGCGTATACCCGATTACCGGGTGGACAAATTGTCAGAATACTATAAACCTAAGAAGACTACCTATGCTCAGCTGGAAGTAGTTGATATTCCCGGTTTGCTGCCTGGAGGGGAAAAAGCCGCCGCTGTCTTTTTGGAAGCAGTTCGCCAGGCAGATGCCCTTCTGATGGTAGTAAAGGCTTTTACCGACGGACCAAACGACAAGGTTGATCCGGTCAGTGATATTGAGACCTTGAACTACGAACTGCTGTTGGCCGACCTGGATTTAATCGAGAGACGGATAAAGCGTATTGACGATAGTAAAAAGAAAAAACAGCAGGAAAAGGAAAGAGGTATGCTGGAAAAACTACAATATGCGTTGGAAAACGAGCAGCACCTGTCAGCAGTTGAATTAGATGAAGAAGAACAGGAAATTATAAAAGCCTACCAATTCCTTACTAACAAACCGGTACTTATCGGCGTAAATATAGCTGAAGATGATATGCCCGGCAAAAACTATCCCGGCCGGGAAAAGTTACTGGCTTACCTGGAAGAACACGGGTTAAATATGGTTGAAGTATCCGCCGAGATAGAAAAAGAGATAGCCGAACTGGACGGTGAGGCCAGAGAGGCATTTATGCAGGAATTAGGACTGGAGGAACCGGGAGTGGTAAGAATCGCCCGGAGTGTATACGAGAGCCTGGGTTTGATATCCTTTATCACCTGCGGCGAGGACGAGGTCAAAGCCTGGACAATAAAAAATGGAACTACAGCCAAATCGGCGGCAGGGAAGATACACTCGGATATCGAAAGAGGTTTTATCAGGGCTGAAGTGATAAAATATGAGGATTTCCAACAACTGGGAAGTATTAATGCGGTCAAGGAAAAAGGACTTTTCAAGCTGGAGGGCAAAGAATACCTGGTAGCAGATGGAGATTTGATTAATTTCAGATTTAATGTATAGGTGGATGAGTGATATTGAAAACAATTATAATTGGCGCCGGCAAAGTAGGGTTTAGCATAGCAGAGCTTCTATCCGGAGAGGACCAGGATGTAGTGGTTATAGAACAGGAAGAAGAGAGAATTAAGATTGTAGCTGACAACCTGGATGTACAGGTGATTCTGGGAAGCGGATCTTCCCCTGCCATACTTGAGGCCGCAGGAGTGCAGGAAGCTTCCATGCTCATTGCCGTGACGGAGATGGATGAACTCAATATGATTGCCTGTCTTTTAGCCAAGCAATATGGAGTCAAAACTACCATAGCCAGGGTAAGAAATACCGAATACATTGAAACTCCCATATTTTCACCGGAAGCTCTTTTGGGGGTAGACCTTATTATTAACCCGGAACGGGTAACTGCCCAGGAAATAGCCAAAATCGTTCGCAACCCCGAGGCTTTGAGCGTAGAATATTTTGCTGACGGAAGGGTACAGATGGTAGAAGTGGAGATACCCGATAATTCCAATTTGGATGGGGTTAAACTGAAAGACCTGGATACCTCCAAATTTGTTATAGTATCTATTATCCGGAAGCATAAAACCATAGTTCCAGCCGGGAACGACAGCCTTCATAATGGGGATAAAATATATATAATGGCCAAAACCAGCAATATGGCCTCGGCATTGTCCTCGTTGGGCATTCATCCCAAAAGGGTTGAGAGCGTCACCATTTTAGGAGCCGGGAGGACCGGATGCTATCTGGCCCGGATCATCGAACGGGAACGCTGGCCCATAGATGTAAAGATTATTGAAAAGAACGTTGCTCAAGCCCGACGGGCGGAAAATCTACTAAAAAGTACCTTGGTAATCAATGGTGACGGAAGCGATCTGGAACTCTTGAAGGAAGAAAGTATAGGACAGACAGACCTTTTTGTGTCAGTAACTGACGACGACCGGTTAAACATACTGGCTTCCTTGATTGCCAAGAGCCTGGGAGTTAAAATAACCATCTGCAAAGTCAAAAGGTCTGATCTGACCCCTCTGGTAGACCAGATTGGGATTGATGTAATCATGAGTCCGCGCATGTTAACCGCGGGGGCTATTTTAAAATACATCAGGCGTGGTGACGTAGTATCAGTTACCGTGCTGGGAGAAGAAATGGCGGAGATGATGGAGCTGGTTGCTCAGCCGGGCTCTATAGCCGCGGGGAAGAGATTAAGCAAGATTAAGTTCCCCTCCGGTTCGGTGCTGGGGGCCATCGTGAGGGATGATGAGGTTATCATCCCCAGCGGCGAACACGAGGTGAAGGCCAATGATCACCTGATGGTATTCTCTATTCCCAAAAGCATCGCCAAAGTTGAAAAGCTGTTCTTAAAAAGCCATTAAAGCAGCAGCTGTTTGAAACGCCGAGCGCCAGACATTGGCGCTCTTTTTTTGCCGCCACAAGAGAGAAAAGATCTGTTTTGTACCGCTAACAGGCACCGGATATTGGTATTGCTCATAAAATGAAATATATCAATATTTGAGGGGTTATCAAATGAGAAAAAATGACCCATTGCTTCCAACTGTTAGTTTAACCCCTAATATTATGCGAACATTGTCATCAGAAGCCTATGTGCAGGTTAAGGCCGGAGTTGGGTCTTGTCTGGCCCAGAAAGCATTATCGAAAAGCAAGGAGCCTGATAATATCCTGGGCTTGAACAAGAGTGCGGCTAGAGATCTAAAGCTGCCTGTCTGCTCATATAACATCTATGCCAGCAATCAAGACCAGCTTTTCATTGGTCCCATAGTGGGAGTAATGACATCGGCGGTGCGCGGCAACTGTCATCCCCGGGGGAAAACCGGGAGACTGCTGAAAGAACTTGTCGTATATGCCAGGAACAGAGGCATATTTGTTTATTTGTTTGGGCTTGATGCCATCACCCGTGACCGATATCATATCCGAGGCCTGACTATCAGCCATAATAGATGGCACCCAGGAGTGTTTGCCTGGCCTGATGTCATATACAACCGGATTCGCCTGCGGAATATAGAAAAGCGGCCGAACATCGTGAGACTACTCTATGAAATTGAGAAGGATACCCGGGTCTACATGTTTAACAGCCGATTCCTGAACAAAAGAGAAGTTTATCATGCTCTGGGGAAACACCAGGACACTCTGGATAATATACCGGAAACCCGAGGTTTTGAGCGCAGGAACCTGCAGACTATGTTGGCAAAATATCCCGGTTTATTTATGAAACCCAACCATGGGTCTGTGGGCAGGGGCATATACAAGATAAAGCGCATATCCCCCGGGCGTTATTGCTTTGCTGCTGCATCATCCGCTGTTCCGATATGGAGAGGTCCGTATTCCATGGAGGTGCTCTTCCGAAATCTCCAATCCGGTTTAAATGGTAGAAAGGACTACCTGCTTCAGCAGGCAATTGATCTGGCCAGGTATGAATCTCGCTTGTTTGATGTGCGCAGTCAGGTGCAGAAAGACCGCCGGGGTGAGTGGATTCTTACCGGTGCCGCCGTTCGTGTAGCCGGGAAGAACAGGTTTGTCACCCATATACCCAATGGAGGGCGGGCTGAGTCCCTGGAGCAGGTGGTGCTAAGAGTTTTCCCTGCTCAATCGACCCAGAAATCTATCTATAAGCAGTTGGAAAAGCTGGCGGTCTGTATACCCAGGGTGCTGGAAGAAACCCTGGGTATTAACCTGGCTATCCTGACCATGGATCTGGGCATTGATAGCACGGGAAAGATGTGGGCGCTGGAGGTCAATTCAAAACCGTCCAGCTTTGACGAGGATGACATACGGATGAAGCACTTGCAGCATCTAACCGATTATTTTATTTACGCGGCTGGCAAGAAGAATGAGAAAGGATTCTATGAAACTTAGGGTAATATACGAAGATAACAAATCCGGACAGAGACTGCTGGAAGGAATAAAAATTCGCCAACATGAAGCAGTCTGGGAAGAGTTTACCCTGGAAGAAAAGCCTTATCTAGCCGTATGTCTGAAAAACGGCAAATCCCTTTTTCAGCGTACTATCAACCATCCTGATGCCATTAAACGCTGTTCGGACAGGGAGAACTTTTTGTCGGTCATTAAGCTGAACCAGATCAACGCCGGATTGGAGGATCCGGAGGCATCCAAAATATATGAAGTGCTCATCTTCGATATGAAGATAATATTTATTCGGCAGAGAGTGGGCATGCGAGGAAGTCAAAAGATAAGATATTTACGGGAAAATCAGAAAAGCCGAGTAGCGGAAATAGCCAAAAGAGTCATCCTCCTATCGGGACTGGATCTGGCATTGATCAAAATACAGTTGAACAGCAAAAAGAGGCTTCAAGTCATAGGAGCGGAGCCCAGTCCTGATCTGCGGGATAAAGATGTAGAAAGCCTGCTCGAAGAGATCGACAGACTCTCCAATTGCCAAGCAAGAGAAGTCAAACTGGGTGCTGATCCAGAGTTTATGATTATTAACCATCGCAGCGGCAAACTGGTTTCTGCATCCAACTTTTTTCCGGTAAATGGTCTGGTCGGCTGTGATAATATAAGACTGCCCAACCGGCAGCAGCGCCCGGTAGCGGAACTAAGGCCCAAACCGGAAAAATCTCCCCTGCAGTTGGTTTCCAACCTGAGATATGCTCTGATACGGGCTAACGGAATGGCTGCGGATAAAAATGTGAAATGGGTAGCCGGCAGTCAACCGGTACCAGGGTATTCGATAGGAGGCCATGTTCACTTCAGCAATGTAGAGTTGAATGCTGCTTTGTTAAGAGCACTGGACAATTATTTGGGGTTAATGGTATTTATGATCGAAAAACCCCATACTGCCTGCAAGCGCCGCAAGAAATACGGACTCCTGGGAGAATATCGAGTTAAAAATTATGGGGGGTTCGAGTATAGAACCCCGGGGAGCTGGCTGGTTTCCCAGAAGATAACCACAGCCGTCCTGTGTTTGGCCAAGGTTGTAGCCAGTAATTATCTGCAGCTGTCCAATAACTACTTAAATCTGGCCGAAGCGCAGCAGGCCTTTTATTCCGGAAACCGGGAGTACTTCATGAAAGATTTTGAGAATATCTGGCATGATCTGGAACGCTGCAGATTATATTCCAAATATGAGGAAGAATTGGAGATCTTACGCTTTATGATCAGTAATGACCTACAATGGGATGAAAAGAAAGATATCCGCAAAGGGTGGAATCTCAGCACTTCCTCGAGGCGAAACAACAGCAGGGCTGCACTGCAAAACTCTCGTCAAGGAGAAAGTGTTTATGAATCCGTACCTGCCCCGGCAACGGACAGCAGTACTATTAGCACAAGCCGTTCCGGTGAGCGGAGGCCCGTTTCCGGCCGAAGCGGCAGAAGCCGGCGCAGTAACGGAAGCGGTAGCAGGAGAAGTGTAAGCAGGGTAGAAAATGTCAGCAGGAATACGGTTATAATTAGCCATCAGGCCCTTCCGGCTGCTGTACCGGCAAGCGTACCACCGAGCCGGGCAGTTGGCCCGGTAGGGGTGCGCAGGGCTATCATGGTGTAGTTCCCGGGAGGTATGCCCCAATAAAAACCCATAACAGCCAAGAGTATCCACGATCTGGCAAGTGCCTGCGGGATAGGCTTAAAGCTATCCGGCCTGTAAAGGTTCTTGAGGGCGTCTGCAGGCATTATGCCTGATTTTGCTCCAAACCCAAAATCAAGGGAGAAGAGGGTTACAGCATATCCAGCTCCTGCAAGAGAGTCCGGGCGGCCTTGAGCTGATAATTTACCCGGACCGACAAGGCCGGATCATCACAGGTCTCGAATATAAAGCTCTTCACTCCCAGGTATTGGCCGGCAGCACGAGCCAGGCTGCCCTGGACCGGATACTCCAGTAGGCTGAATTTCTTATAAGAAGTAGAGATATTACTATTCAAGTTGTTAACTATCTTCCTGGCCATGCTTTCCGTAACCCTGTTGGGATAATAGATCAGACTCTGACCTACTGAACTGCTCCTTTTGGCATAATCAATTCCCTCGTGCATGTCCATCAACCAGTCAACCTGATATTCCTTTATCACTGCCCATATGGCCCTGGACAAAACTTGGTTCGGATCGCCTTTCGAAGACTGGGGAAAAGAACGATTCAGATCCCCCTCACTTTGCAGGTAGCGTACATTTCTGGCGATGGCCAGCTGGTTCGCTCGGGGTATTACCAGTAAGGTGCCCTTTGCTATTTTCCATTCGCTTACCCGAGCAGCGGCAGTATATCCTGCGGTTTCACTGCCATGTATGCCGCCCACTATCAATACCACCGGACCGGGTTTGCCACTTTCAATTATGAATAGTTCAGTTTGGTATTTGCTGTTTTCTGCCAGTTCCACTGTTCTGGCACCAGCCTTATTGGAGACAGTTGATGCCTCAATCGGAAGAGGATTACTAAATAATGCATTAAAAGCAAATGCCAGCAAAAAAATGGCAGTAAAGATCCATTTTGACTGTATTAACTTATTTTGCATAATACATCACTCCTTTACGCAAAATAATCTAAATAGCATAAAAGTAAACAACAGTAAAATTCGACATAATATGCTATATACCTGCCTGAAATAGCAGGCAAATGATGGAAGCCCGCTTCAAATAACGTAATGTTCATTAACTGAGCGGGCTTCCTCCCTAATCAGACTTATTTCAAATTATGGTGCGTTGTCCTCTGTTTCTCTAAAAGCATGGCGAAAAAACTATTCCTTCTCTAAGTATAAACATTACATGGGAAGACTAAAGATCAGATCATGCCCAATCCCTGCAGCAAGGTATTGGCAGCCTTGAGCTGATAATTAACCCGGACCGATAAAACCGGGTTGTCACAGGTCTCGAATATAAAGCTTTTTACCCCCAGGTATTGACCGGAGGCACGAGCCAGACTTCCCTTAACCGGATATTGCAGAAGAGTGAACTTCTTATAAGAAGTACTTATTCCCTGATTTAGAGTGCTCACTATTTTGGCAACTGATGTTTTAGTTCCGCTGTTGGGATAATAAATCAGGGTTTGACCCACTGAACTGGTAGAAGTATTTTTGTAGTAGTCATAACCTTCATGCATGTCCATCAGCCATTCAACCTTATGCTTCTTTAAAGCCGACCAGATCGCTTTGGACAGTGTATTGCTGCCGCTTTGAGATGAAGACTGAGGAAAGGCTCGATTAAGGTCACCTTCGCTGCTGATATATCTGACCTTCTTGTTGATGGCCAGTACGTTGGCTTTCGGCAGCACCAAAAGGGTGCCCTTTTTTATCTTCCAGTCCTTGACTTCAGAGGCAGCTTGGTATCCTGCGGCTTCGTTGCCGTGGATCCCTCCTACAATCATAACTACCGGCCCCGGCTTGCCGCTCTCTATTATGTATAGGTCAGTAGCATATTTGGTGCCCTTAGCCAGGGTCTCAACAGTTACACCAGACTTTGTGGTTGAGGTTTTACTGCTGGCAGAAGCAGTAGTAGAAGCCAAAACTAAAGAATTTTCGGCGTTGACGGGATAAATAACAGATGTACCGATACAGTTATCTTCACCGACCTTATAATTATAGGTTCGGCTGTCAGCCCCTGAGGAAGACGGGATGGAATAGCTGGCAGTCAATGCCATTGCCGATAGAGGGTTTACAAATAATACACTTATAGCAAATAGCACTGTAACAATGGTAACAGAGAAACGTTTTAACTGGTTGCCTACATTCTTCAATTCATTTCATTCCTTTCCTGAATATAGCTTATATGACAAAATAGTAAGCACCAGTAAATTTCGTCAAAATATGTTAAAATCCTGCAGAAAAACGTAGGTAAATAGTGGTAAATGTTGAGGCTATTGATCGGAGGGCCGAATAATGTCGTATTGGAAGGAAAGGATTTCTATGTCATTTATGTGACGTTCCAGGGTGGAATACACGGCATCTACCATGACTTCAATTTCACTGTGTTTAGAGGTTACAGCGCTGAACCCCAGTGAGCATTTCTGCCACAGGTCATGATCTTGGACCTCGGCTATGGAGATATTAAATCGCTTCCTAATCCGTTCTACAATGCTGAGAACGATCTTTCTCTTCTCTTTGAGATTAGTACAATACGGCAATAAAATGGATATTTCCCCATAAATCACATACATTGTCTGCCACAACCTCTCGCATATATATTTTCTTATTATGGCAAAAATATCTAACCAATTTTAACAGGTTTCATGGCGGGATACAAATTGAGAAAAACATTTCGACAATAGATTGCATTCTTGTCGAATCATGGTATTATATTAATAATGCTCGATAAAACCATTTAATAGATAAAACCAAATGTAGAACCCAGTTTGGGTATCACAGAAGATATGGGAGTGAGAGATGCATATTATGACCGCGACCCGGTTTATTATAAAGTCAGACAAAGGAATCCAGTATTGATGGCAGTAACATCCAGATGTGCACCGATATAGAAGAATACAAAACTATGCAAGAAATGCTTGAAGTATTATATATCTTTAGAAGATGAATAAGCAACAACAAAGGATATTAGTAATTGTCGAAAAACATATGCTGCAAAAGACTAGGTGGTTAATACAACAATAGATACAACAACTTTTTAGCAATCTAAGAAGCGGTCATAAATAATAAAATAGAGCTATCGCAACTAGCGATAGCTCTATTTTATTACCTGGCAGCGGCAAGTCACGGACTGCCTAAAAAACTAATCGCAAAAAGCGCATAAAGCCCCAAAGGCCTATACTACGGCTTTCTAAAGCGCTTCTCTTGGTTCCGATAATGAACATTATGTAAACT
>CAZCTN010000018.1:0-61086 GCA_964501655.1 uncultured Syntrophomonas sp. | reverse complement strand
ACCATAAAATATGGTATGACGAAACCTATGGAGATAAAAAAGCTGAGGCTGAATAGCTGTTGAGTTGTTTACAGTCAATAAAGGGGGAGGTTATACTCCCCCTTTATTTTTTCATTTAATATGTTTATAATTAACCTGATACTATACTATAATCGAAATCCTGGATTGCAGGCCAGTGAAAGGATACCGCATTCAGGATCAACCGACGAAAAGCAGTTCTTGTATCATAAATCAACTTCAAGGAGTGATTGAAATGAATCGAAAGAGTCCGGTTGAACTCCCCGCGGGTTATCTTGATTTTTACAAAAATCTGGAAACCTGGCAGACGGAGCAGCAGATCAAATTGCAAAAGACCTCTGCCTTCAACCCCATCAGCAATATATTATCGCTGATTTCAGAGCAAAAAAGACCGCTGATAGTTATTGACAGATTAATAATCGACGCCGAACAATACCGGACCGTTTTTACTGCCATGCTGGACTTTATGACCGAAAACAGACCGGAGCTGAAAGAAACCATTGATGATCTGAGGATAAAAACCAGTGATTTAAACTTTGCCAGCTATATTAGGGATTTCCTAAATGACAATATTACTCCTTTAGCCGGATTAGCCGAGGAGTATCAAGTATCCGAGGATCTGCTGGTATTTCTCTTCGATCACTCCCTGCGGCCTTTTTTGCGCTTATATGCCCTTCCGTACCAGCAAGAACTGAGGGAAGATACCTTCCAGCACTGGGACTTCCCTAACTTATGTCCGGTCTGCGGAAGCAAGTCTCATTTCAGCCGGCTACGACCTGCCGATAATCGCCGCTTCATGTTCTGTGACCGTTGTTTTACCGAGTGGGAAAGCAGATACCTATTATGTGTGCATTGCGGCAATGACACTCCGGGAACCATACTTTACCGAAGCATTGAGAATGATGACGCTTACCGCATTTATACCTGTGAAAAATGCAAAGGCTATCTTAAAACCTATGATGAAAATGCCGGGGGCGGGAGTACGGATCTGTTTATTGCCAACATTGAGACCATTTACCTGGATATGCTGGCCGAAGAGAAGGGATATACCAATCATGACCTGTAGCGGATAGCTGTCTGTGGAAATCACATGCAGAGTGTGCAGGGGCATCTGCATTATATCGATAATATACAGGCACGAAAAAAGGCCGGATAAATCAGGAGATTTGTCCGGCCCATTGATTAAGCATGGTTTCTATCCCTTCTATTCATTATCTTCCTCGAACCCGCCGTGATGATATCCACAGCGGTGATGCTGCTGGCTTTGATGACGGCATTCATTGACCAGTTCGTAGTGGCCGCCCTCCAGAACCAGCACCTTGGAATTAATTAAGGCATCAGCTACCTTCTGCCTGGCATCAACCAGTATACGCTGAAAAGTGGTCCGGGAAACCCCCATCTCCGCTGCACAATCAACCTGTTCCAATCCCAGCAGATCTTTTAGCCGCAGAGCTTCAGCCTCTTCAATTTTCAATACCGTTTCTGCCAAATCACAAGCAGGAATTCCAGCCGGCTTGAAGATATTGGAGCGGGGTATATGGGCTACCTTTCTGCACTTGGTTTTCCTGGGCATAGGTACTCTCCTTTATGATATTATGACTTGTTTTATTATATACATGGTATTATAGCACGAAGTCTTCGAGGCTGTTACCTCAAATGCTGTTAATGATCCTTAGCCATGCTGAAGAATGTTCCTGGCTGCAGCCTGCCGTTTGTCCCCCAGAGCCCTTTCCAGCGGAACATACTGCAAGGCTTCGGTCCAGCAGAATTCAACGCATTGTGGGTTTCCGCCGCACAAATCACATTTGAAAGCTGTGCCTCGGGCAAAGCTGAAATTCATATGGCCAAAGGGACAAGCCTGTACACACTGCCTGCAGCCAATGCAGAGGGCAAAATCAATTGCCACATCCCCGGTATCCAGGTTTTTTTCAATGGCTCCTGTGGGACATACCGCGACGCAGGGCGGGGATTCACAAAAAGCACAGGTAATAGGCACATTGTAAGCTTCGGTAGGATACCTGACTACTCTTATCCGGGAGAGGGCAGGTGAACATATTTCTTCATGAACCAGGGAGCACACCATTTCACAGGTAGCGCAGCCCACACACTTGAGATGATCAATAAAAATCAATTTTTCCATTGATTGTATCCTCCTTTACCGCCGAGTATTATGGCATCAGAGATATTTCGCACCGTCTATATACCAGGCCATGGATGAGATCAGCTGCGGGTTAAGAAGCATCCTCCTGACTTCAGATAAGGTGGTCCCCTTCCTGATCAGGTTAAATATTGCTCCCGCTCCTTCTATACTGCCAATACACTGAAATCCCGCTATTCGGTCATCAACTGTCAAAAGACGATAATACCTGTCTGCATCATGATGTTCGATGACTTTAACTTCATAATCCTGCAGCCCCTGGAGGTTTAGGCCTATAGCTGCACAGGGTACACCCGTTATCTCTTCAATAACCAGGCTGCAGCTTCCTTCATATTTCACTGCCTGCCCCAGGCAGTTAAGGGCAGCTGCCTCAGCCTGGCTCTTGGCACTGGACCACAGGAGACTGAGGGCTGGCTTGCCGGTAAACACCTGGCTGGTCTGTACACAATCACCACAGGCATATACCCATCTATGACTGGTTTGCATATACTTATCAACTTCTATTCCGCCCAAAGATCCGATTTTCAATCCTGCTTTTTGAGCCAGTTCAGTATTTTGCCTGACCCCCGCCGCCCAGATAACCGTGTCACAGGTCAGGGTTTGCTCTTCGGTTAGCAATCCCTCCACCTGCTGCTCTCCGATAACCCGGGTAGCCCGCTGGCTGGTGGAGATCTGTATACCCTCCTTTTCCAGCATGGATCGAATAATGGCGGCCGGCTTGGGATCATACAGCAGGGGCATAATTCTATCCTGCATTTCCATCAGATAAACTGTACAGCCGCGGTTATTCATGGCCGCCGCGGTTTCTACTCCAATATTGCCGGCTCCTACTACTACCACCTTTCGAGGTTTATGCAGCAGGATTTGTTCGATATCCGCCGGTGATTTAACCACGAAGTTGCCGGGTAATTGGGAACCCGGCAGCGGCGGTATCACCGGTTTGCTGCCGGTGGCCAGGATGAGCCGGTCATAATAATATTTTTCCTCTCCCGTTTCCAGGTACTGGTTTTCCAGGTTTATCTCATTAACTTCCTGACCAAAGCAGGTCCTAATATTTAACCCGCTATAATCGGACTCTTGCTGCAAAAAGGTTTTGCCCAGAGGGATCCATCCTGCCAGGACATCGGGCAGCGCACAGGCTGAATAGGCCATATAGCTCTCCCGATCCACCATCACTATTTCACATTGGGAGTCGTATTTTCTTAAACTGGCTGCAGCCTGGTTTCCAGCTGCACCATTTCCTACTATCATTATCCTCATAAAGATGCCCTCCGACTCAAACCGGCTGCAGATGAAGGTATTAGCTTTAATCTGGATGTTTGCCTTCTCTTACTGTCTGCCGTTTGTTCTTCATCCATATAGAACAGGGCTCCTTCCGGACAATTACTTACACAAGCCGGATTGCCTCCACACAGGTCACAGCTGACCACTGCTTCCTTTATGGGGTCAAAAACTGCCGCTGAGAATGGACAGGCAATTTCGCAGGCCCGGCATCCGATACATCTCTCTTCCCGGCGCAGGACATAACCCTCCAGGGGTTCCTGGTAGATTAAATTCATCACACAGAATGTCTCACAGGGCGGTTGGCTGCAATGCTGGCAAACAACCGGTACATTAATATTGTATTCCCGCATCTGCTTTATTTTTATCCGGGAAAAGGCCGGATGCCATTGTCCTGCCTTGCAGGCTGAACAAACCAGCTGGCAGATACCGCATCCATTGCAGGCCTGGGGGTTAATCACAATTCTCTTCATCTGAATCCCTCGTTTCACTGCTGGCCCACATCAAGTTCAGCCGTCTAAGGGTTTGGGCCTCAGGCCTTCCGGATTGGCTGTCCCATCCTCGAACCTGATAATATCTTTCCAATACCGCCTGTATCTTGCTTTCATCCAATTTTTCCCCATCGATTTCCTCTTCATAGAAGCGGCGCGGGAATTTGCTGGCATCCGCCTCTTCCCCTTCTCGCAGATTAAAGAGCTTGATTAAATTCCAGGCTCTTTCGGAACTCTGGGCCAGCTCAGCCGGCGTAATATCCAGACCGATATAAGCCCGGACGGCTTCGGCAATAATTCCCGGCCCTACCTTTTCCATTACCGGAGGTCGAATACAGATCCCGACTGAATTAAAAAGATTGATTAAATCCTCTGCCCATTTAGACATTTCCGGTATATCAACGGTATCATTTTCCAGATTAATGGCCTTGCTCTTTTGCTCCTCCGGCATATCCAGACGATCATACATCGACTGTTTAAAGCCAAACCTCTCTTTCATGTAATCCTCATCCCGGTCATTGTAACGCAGGTTCTCCACCGGATTTCGACAACGCAGGTGGTCTCCGCCGCGTATGTTGGTGAGCATACCCAGAGTCCAGGTGGACCAGCGCCCCCGGGGGTCAATCATGGGGATTTCCATTCCTTTGATATGAATGGCATATCTTTCCCCCTGCTCTATCTGCTCTGCCGCCCTTTTGGTTCCTTCTGCCAGCAGATCCCCTATACCTTTCCGGTTTACAATCTGCTCCAGAAGCTTAAAGGCTGCCTCGTCATCGCCAAAATCCAGCTCATAGCCAACTTCTTCCTGGCTGAGGATGCCCTTTTGGAATAATTCAATGGCAAACCCCAGCACACCGCCGGCGCTGACCATGTCCACTCCATAGCGCTGGCAGAGCTCACTGGCCTTGATAATGGCTTCAGTGCCCAACCCTACTGTAGCGCCGAAAGACATAACCGGGGTGATTTCCAGATCTTTAACTTTTACCCCCGCATATTTGCCTTCTTTTATTTCAGCCCAGTGCCCGCAGGCAATAATACAGCTCTGACAGGCTACATGGCGGCTGCCATATTTATCCACAATCTGCCGACCGCCGATCTCTTTCCAATTGGGCAGTGTTCCCAAAGTGAAATTGTGCGCTGAGATAGCCTTGTTTTTTCCATAGGTTATGCTGGCATTCAGAGTCCCATATTCCGTAAAGGCCATATAAGATGAGGCCGACTTGATCAACTGCTGACCTTTCCTGCTCGCATCCAGCAAATCCGTATGATTATGTACCTTTCTGCCCCGGCTGCCTTTAATGGTTATAGCTTTGAGTTTTTTCGATCCCATGACTGCACCCAGTCCGCTTCTTCCCCACCCATCATAGCGTCCATTCTCTATGCTGGCAAATCTCACCAGGTTCTCTCCAGCCGGTCCTATCAAAGCTATTTCTGCTCCATAATGTTTCTGCTCCAGTATGTCAACTGTTTCCCAGCATTCCCTGCCCCACAGGAAAGCAGCGTCCAGAATCTGAATTTTATCGTCTTCTACCGCTATATATACCGGATCGGAAGACTGGCCTTTGACCAAAATAACATCGTAACCGGCGGTTTTCATTTGCAAGCCGAAAAAAGCCCCGGAGTTTGAGGTGCCAAACTGCCCGCTCAGAGGTGATTTCGCCGAGGCTTCGGTGCGTGAGGCAGTAGGAAATGGGGTTCCCACTAGAGTTCCTGCCGCGAAGGCCAGTACATTATCCTCCCCCAGAGGATCGGCACCGGCCGGAATCTGATCGTACAGTATCCGGGCATTAAATCCTATGCCGCCCAGATATTGCTTGAGCATTTCAGCTTCTATATCCTTCAAACTGATTGATCTATGGGATAAATCTATCTCCAGTATTTTACCGGGGTAATCCTTCATAACCAAAAACCCCTTTCTTATCTGTACCAGGGGACGGTTCTCTTGGTACGGTTATCTTGTTATATTCAACTGTCAAACCAAAAAACGCCTCTCTGCTAAACTCATTATAGTACCAAGAGAACCGTCCTCTTGGCACCATTACTTTGTGTACAAGTTAATTATAAATTAATAAACCCTGTGGTGCAATACGCCAATAAGTGGTCTTCTGCATACAGGGTCATCTATCTGTATAAGATTTTTCCTGGTAATAAGCCCGCACAATAATTAAGTTCCAAAAGCAAGTTGGGCAGCCGGACTGGTCAGTTGGAACTGTTATGGGCCGATGCCAATTTAACAGCGGTTTTTTCTGCCTGCTCCAGCACCTGGTCCTCATCAAAGGTCAGTATTTTCCGGTTTTCCATAACGATCTGCCCGTTAATGATTACGGTATGTACATCACCGGCTTGAGCGGAATAAACTATATTGGCCACTACGTCATGAACCGGTCTCATATGGGCTGAGTTTAGATCCAGCAATATAAGGTCTGCCTTTAACCCGGGCTGCAGGGATCCGATTTCATTGTCCAGGCCCAGCGCTCTGGCGCCATTTACAGTAGCCATTTCCAGAGCTTGATAGGCCGGCAAAACGGTGGGATTCATGCTGTTGACTTTATGCAGTAGGGAGCAGGTACGCATTTCCTGCAGCATATCCAGGTTGTTGTTGCTGGATGCCCCATCAGTTCCCAGCCCAACCGCAATTCCCGCCTCTAGGAGTTCGGGCACCGGGGCTATCCCGCTGGCCAGCTTCATATTGCTTTCCGGGTTATGGGCCACCCCTATCCCGCAGCGTTTGAGGATGCTTATATCAGTCTGGCTTAAATGCACGCAATGAGCAGCAATAGCAGGCAGGTCAAACAAACCCACTTCCTCCATCAGAGCTGCCGATGTTTTTCCGTACTGTTTCTTTATGTCTTCCGCTTCGCCTTTGGTTTCAGAGATATGGGTATGTATCCCCAACCCCAACTCCCGGGCCAAGGCGATTACCTTGTGCAGATAATCCGGAGGACAGGTGTAAGGGGCATGAGGTCCCAGCATAACGGTTATCCTTTCTTCTCTCGTCCGGTGCCATCGCTGGGCCAGTTCCCGGCTCTCCTCCAAGCCGGCTTCGGCTGACGGTCCTACCCCTACCAATCCCCGGCTGAGTACGGCTCTTATCCCGGTTTGCTCCACCGCCCGGGCGGTGTCTTCCATAAAAAAGTACATGTCATTGAAGGTGGTGGTCCCGGACTTGATCATTTCCAGAATAGCCAGCATGGTGCCCCAGTAGACATCTTCTCCCGTAAGTCGGGCTTCCAGAGGCCATATTTTCTGCTCCAGCCATTCCATCAAGGGCAGGTCATCTGCATATCCTCTCATAAGAGTCATGGCCGCATGAGTGTGAGTGTTAATAAAACCTGGCATCACTACTTTCTGCTTCCCGTCGATCACCCGCAGGTATTCTGCCGGTGGGGCTGAGCCTCTTCCCATTTCCTTGATCAGATTATCTTCAATAATCAGGTAGCCATTTTCTATAGTACTGTCACACCCGGTAAGGGGCAAAATACAGGTGTTTTCTATCAATATGCTCATACTCGAAATCCTCCCTTGTCCTACTAAACACAATCATTAAAGGGTTACTTTCGATCTGGAATCTTCACCTGACCATAACTTGTAAACTTCTCCTTTAGTATTTCAATGTCGGCGTCCTCCAGACTGTATACATTACCCAATCCCCGGGCATATACCGCCACCCGGGCGGTCTTCTCAACTACGCAAGCTATCTTCAGAGCTTCTTCCATAGATATTCCGGCGGCAACCAGACCATGATTGGCCAGCAGCACCGCCCTATGCTCTGCTCCCAGACTGCTGACCACTGAATCCGCCAGCATACTGGTTCCACAGCGGGCGTAATCGGCCACCGGAACCTCGTGTCCTACTACCTGAGCTGTTTCTTCCAATATTACCGGTATTTTCTGACGGGCAACCGCAAAAGCTGTGGCATACAGACTGTGTACATGCACGATAGCCCTTACATCCGGCCGATTCCGATATATCTGCATGTGCAGGGGAGTTTCTACTGAAGGTTGATAGCGGCCCTCTGCTACTTTGCTCTCGCTATCCACTATTACCAGGTCTTCCATGGTCATTAAATCATAACTGAATCCGCTAGGGGTTATTACCATCAAGTCCTGTCCCTCACAACGAGCACTAACATTGCCCCAGGTTCCCATTACCATGCCGGTTTTAGAAATCTCCCGGGCTGCATCCAGCACTAATCTGCGTTCTTCCAGATAAAGCATTCAGTCACCCCCCACTGCCTTTTTAAGCTGCTGCAATCCCTGAAGATAAGGTGCTTTGACCATGCCTTTCTCGGTAATAATCCCGGTTATCAACTTATGAGGGGTTATATCGAAAGCGGGGTTAAATACTTCTACTTCCGGTACCGTTAAATAATGGCCCCTCATCTGTCTCACCTCGTCCTGGTTTCTCTCTTCGATGGGGATCATGCTCCCCTCCGGAAGGCTCAGATCTATGGTGGACAATGGAGCCGCCACATAAAAAGGCAGCCCGTGGCAGGCAGCCAATACGGCCAGGGAGTATGTACCGATTTTATTGGCTATATCTCCATTGGCCGCAACCCGGTCAGCTCCTACTATGACCAGGTCAATACGCCCCAGCTGCATGGTGTATCCGGCCATGCTATCAGTTATCAGACTCACCGGAATACCGTCCTGCATCAGTTCCCATACCGTTAGACGTGCCCCCTGCAGCACCGGCCTGGTTTCACAGGCCCAGACTCTTTCTACCTTGCCGCGGCCGGCGGCCGAACGAATCACGCCCAGAGCAGTGCCATAACCGCAGGTGGCCAGTGCTCCGGCATTGCATATGGTCAATATATGTGAACCCGGTTCTATTATTTCCTGTCCGTATTCACCGATAGCCCGATTGATCGCGATATCTTCCGTAAACATCTTTTCCGCTTCCGCTGCCAGGACCCGGGCTATATCCTCGGGTCTATCCTGCTGATGAAGCCGGTAGGTTTTATCCATTCGCTCCAGGGCCCAGAATAGATTGACTGCAGTGGGCCGAGTAGAGGCCAGCATGTTTTTTACCGACTGGAAATATTCATCCAACTCCTCAGCCGGACCTGAGTATCTCTTTACTGCCATAGCCAGCCCAAAAGCAGCCGTCACCCCGATCAAAGGGGCCCCGCGAACTTTGAGTTTGATGATTGCATCCGTGATTTCCTTGATGTGACTGCATTTTTCGTATACCAGTTTTTCCGGTAGCTTACTCTGGTCCAGCAGCATCACTGCATCACCCTCAAAAAATACGGTCCTTATCATTTATTCACTCCGTTTTCGCTGAGGATGCGAGCACAATCGCAATGTTTTTCGGTCGGAAGATATTTTATGCTCTCCATCATCAGCTCTCTTACGTCACTGGTGCTGTCTTTCATTACCTGTACAACTTCGCTGTGAGTCAATATATTAGGAGAAATACCGGCAGCATGATTGGTGATAATAGATATATTAGCATAACAAATGCCCAGTTCACGAGCCAGGCAGACTTCCGGTACGCTGGTCATGCCTACCAGATCCCCCCCCAGCTGTTTGAACATGTCTATCTCCGCAGCGGTTTCAAAGCGAGGGCCTTCGGTACAAACATAGGTGCCGCCGTTTTGCAGGGAAAATCCCAGATCCTCTGCGGCTTGAGCCAGAGCTTGCCGAACTTCCGGACAATAGGGCACAGTCATGTCACAATGGACCACCCCTCCCTGACCGCCTTCATAAAAAGTGTTATGCCGGCTTTTGGTGAAGTCCAGGAACTGATCGGCCAGGACAAACATCCCCGGCTCCAGATCCAGGTTTAACGAGCCGACCGCTGCCGTAGCCAGTATGGTCTGCACCCCCAGCTGCTTCAGGGCCATAATATTGGCCCGATAATTGATCAGGTGGGGAGGCAGGCTGTGCATTGAGCCATGTCGGGGAATGAACGCTATTTCGTCACCCTTGTGGCAGCCTACAGTTACATTGACATCTCCATAGGGTGTGGTCTGCATTATATCTCTTGGATCGTCCAATATCCGGGGGTTATATACTCCGGTGCCGCCGATTATCGCCATCTTTATCATTTGTTTCCTCCTTAGTTCTTGCCAGCCGGGAATAGTATACTCCGGCATGATTCTATTTGGGGACTGGGGAAATAGACTGAATTATTGGTCTTATGATGGAATATTTATTCCTCAAACAAGGCCCGGGCAAATATCTCGGGATCAAATACCTTCATGTCATCCATACCTTCACCTATTCCAATATATTTTACCGGTATTTTCAGCTCGCTGGCGATACCCAGTATGATACCTCCCTTGGCGGTTCCATCCAGTTTGGTCAGAATGATGCCGGTAACGCCGGTGGCCTCTTCAAAAATCCTGGCCTGGCTTATAGCATTCTGTCCGGTGGTAGCGTCCAATACCAGAAGCACTTCCTGAGGCCCTTCCGGCACCTCTCTTTCAATAATCTTTCTGATTTTGCTGATTTCTTTCATCAGATTGGTTTTATTCTGCAAACGGCCGGCGGTATCTATAATTAAAACATCGGCTTTCCTGGCTCGGGCTGCGCTTAAAGCGTCAAACACTACCGCCCCCGGGTCGGCACCCTCCTGATGCTTAATCAATTCTACCCCTGCCCGATCAGCCCAGATTTGCAGCTGATCAATGGCCGCTGCCCTGAAAGTATCGGCTGCGGCCAGCATTACCCGCTGCTGTTGGTTTTTGTAACGGCAGGCCAGTTTGGCAATGGAGGTGGTTTTGCCGGCGCCATTAACTCCTACCACCATAATAACCGCAGGAGTTCCTCCTTTTATATCCAACCCGTCCTTTTCATAACTAAGCATCTCCCTAACCTCATCGGCTATAATACCCATAACGGCAGAGGAATCAAAGAGCTTTTGTTTGCGGACGGTTTGTTTAACCCGGCTTACCAGTTCCAGTGAAGTGGAAACCCCCACGTCGGCTTGAATCAGGATTTCCTCCAGTTCCTCCCAGAATTCCTCATCCAGTTTTTTACTGCTGTGAACCAGCTCACTTATCCTACCGCTGAGATTATCCCTGGTTTTACTTAAACCCTGCTTCAGTTTTTCAAATAGTCCTCCCTTTTGCTTCTTTGGGGATGATTCTTCTGCTTCTGCCGGCCAAGGGGTTAAGTCATGATCCTCAGCCTCTGGTTCTGCCCCATCTTCATTAATCGGGGACATTGGTTCGAAGCTTGATTCCCGAGCCTCATTTTTTCCTTTTTTGTTCTTGCGTTTGAATAGTGCCATTATCTTTTCCCACCTCAGATTAATATTTTATCCGGCCAGGCCTTCCATTTCACTCAGGCTCAGGGTCAATACCCGGGAAACTCCTTTTTCCGGCATAGTGACCCCGAAAATATTCTCGCCCGACTCAATCATTGACTGGCGGTGTGTAATAATGATATACTGCATGCTTTGAGCCATTTTTTTGACATAACCAGTAAATCGCAACAAGTTGGTATCATCCAGAGAGGCATCGATTTCATCCAGTATACAGAAGGGCGCCGGCTTCAACCGTAACAGGGCAAAGATAAAGGCAATGCAGGTCAGGGCTCTCTCTCCCCCCGACAACAAATTCAATGCCTGGTTTTTCTTGCCCGGCAGCTTCACTTCTATATCGAGACCTGATTCCAGCCTTTCCTTGCCGGTCTCTAATTTTAATACAGCTTCACCCCCGCCAAACATATCCTGGAAGGTCTGAGCGAAGCTCTCATTGGCCATCAGCATGAATTCCTCAAACTCCCCGGACATGAGTTTTTCAGTCTCTTGCAGCAGTTGCTGCAGTGAATCCCGGGCTTTTAACAGATCCTCATACTGCTGGTTGATAAAGCTGAAACGTTCATTAATAGCCTCAAATTCCCTTGGTGAATCCAGGTCCACCGCTCCAATTGCTTCCAATTGACGGGCCAAAAGAACCACCTGTTGGCGAAAATCACGGATATCCGATGGACTGAAATGCTGAGCCGGCAACTCACTCAGAGGGGATGGGAATTCTTCTGCCCATTTGCCGCTCAGGCTCTCAAACTCGGTCTCCAGCCGTGCAATACTTATCTCCAGGTTCCGACTGCTGTTTTCCATCTGCATCAGGCCCTGTTTACGGGGCAGTATTTCCTGACGCATCTTGCTTATCCGGTCCCGACATCCCTTCTCTTCTTCCTGCCCCTTGAGTATCTTCTCTTGCATAGAGCCCAGGTTCTGTTTTTCCCTCTGGATTTTCTCCTGTATCATTTTAATCCTATCATTTTCATTCAGAAGCAGGCGGCTCATCTGCTCCTGCAGCTCCCCTGCCTCCAACAGGGATTGACCGTAAGAGTTCTCTACTTGTCTAAACTGCTCGATATTGTTCTCAATGTTCTGCAATTCTCTCTGCTTAATCTCCAGCTGCTCTTGATAGGAGTATCGCCTTTCCTTATGTACTTCATATTCTCTTTTTTCTATATCGATCTTTTCCTTTAGTTCTTCCAGCTGCTCAGATTCCAACTCACTGCTGCCATGAACGGCATCTCGGTCCCTTTTGGCAGCTTCCCATTCCAGCATAAGCTGCTCCTGGCTTTCATCCAGCCCGGCCATCTGATCCATGCTGTTCTTCCATTCCTTGCGGCATTCCTTGATCTCCTCAAGGGTTTGACCCGCCTGTTGCTCAATAACCTCAAATCTGAATTCCTTTTCCACCAGATCCTTCTTCCAGCTGTCCACCTGCTCTTGCACCTTATCCAGCTGCAAAGACAACTCTTGTCTCTCCTGACGGTTAAGCTCCAGCTTATGTCTGACCAGGACTTGTTGTTCCTGCAGCTTCTTCTTTTCCTTTTTGCGCTGCAGGGGAGTCTCTCTCCTCTTTTCTCTGCTCCCCCCGGTCATGGCTCCGCTTACATTTATAATTTCTCCCTCCAGGGTAACGATTTGCAGAGGATATTTAATAGTTTTGAAGACCTTTATGCCGGTATCCATATCCCTAACCAGCACCACCCGCCCCAGCAGGTAAGCAAGGGCTTTATGGTAGTCCTGCCGGTACTTGATTAATTCCGCAGCTATTCCCACTACTCCGTCAATACTGCTTAAAATATCTTTTACCTCTGCCGGGAGGGGAGTGCTCAACAGTATGTCCAGAGGTAAGAAAGTCACTCTTCCTCGCTGCTGCTGCTTCAGATACTGGATAGCATCCCGGGCACTATCGCTGTTCTGAACAATTATGTTCTCTAGTTTTCGTCCCAGGGCGGTCTCAATTGCGGTTTCCAAACCTACCGGCACATCGATAACCTCTCCTACCAGGCCCTTGATGCCGCTCAATTGTCCCCGGGCTGAAGCCTCAAGTACTGATCTTACTCCCCGGGAGTACCCCTCCAGGTTTCTTTCCATATCATCAATTACTGTAAGTTGTTTGGTCATTTTGAAGTCTTCTTCACTGAGCTGGCCTTGCTGGGCCATACAGGCTTTTATAGTTATTTCCAATTCTTCCTTATGATTTTCAGCCCCTTCAAGTTTCTTCTGCAGCTGGATTATTTCCCCCTGGAACTGTTTTTTCTCCAGCTCAATATTATGCAGCAGCTCTTCCTGCCGGCTGATCTTTTTTTTCAGCTCGCTCCTTAGTATGTCCAGCCTTTCCCTCTTTTCTCCAGCCTTGCGCTGTCTTGATTCGATTTCGGTCAGCTGGTTGTTAATCCTGCTTGCTTCCTGCATCCTTTCAAATACCCGCTGTTTATTGGCTTCAAAAGACTGCTGACTCTGCTGCACGGAAGAATCCAATTCTTCCAGTTGTCGGTCAAGCTCTTCCATACTGGCAGTTAGCTCAATAAGACTGACTCTCCGACTTTCATAGTCCTCCACCCTGGATCGCAGTTCCCCCTGCATTTTTTGCAGCATAAGCCGGTACTTCTTTTCGTCCTCCGCAGCAGCTGCCACTCTCTCCTGGCAATTACGTATTCGTTCCTGACACAAACGGACTTCTCCCTCCAAACCGGAGAGATGGCTGTCCGAATCATGTTTTTCATCCTTCAGGCTTATGATGCCTTCCCGTAATTCATGCAGCCGACTCTCTTCAGAGGCAATAGTCTCCTCATCTTTTTGTACCCGGCTTCTTATTTCTGCTGTCTCCTGTTTCTTGTCCATCAAGGCCTGGTTCTTTTTAAGCAAATCCTGCTGCATCTTGTCAATTTCAAAACGCAGGATATTCTCTTCCATCTTTTGCTTTTCATCGCGCAATACCATATGCCGGCTGGCCTTATCTGATTTTACCTGCAGTTCATCCCGCCGCTGTCCCAGTTCCGCCAAGATATCCTTCAATCGGGTAAGATCCTGGCCGGTAGCGGCCAGCCTGTTTTTTACCTCATCTCTTTGCTGGCGATATTTTATTATTCCCGATGCTTCTTCCAATATAAAACGCCGATCAAGAGGCTGACCGTTCAATACTTGTTCCAGCTCTCCCTGGCTTATAATGGAATAACCTTTGCGGCCCAGACCGGTACCGGCAAACATGCCGTAAATATCCTTCAATCTTACTCGCGCCTTGTTGATGGAAAACTCGCTCTCACCTGACCTGAACAACTTGCGGGCAATGGTTATTTCCTGGTAATCAAGAGGCAGCGCCTGATCCCCATTATCAATTAACAACTCCACCAGAGCCATACCCTGGGCTCTTTTCTCATCGGTTCCGTTGAATATCACATCTTCGCCTCTCTGACCCCGCAGATTGCGCACATTGCTTTCACCCAGGCACCAGCGCACGGCATCTACAATGTTGCTCTTTCCGCATCCATTAGGTCCTACAATCACATTGATACCTGGTTGTAAAATGACCTCGGTGCCATCTGCAAATGTTTTAAAGCCTTTGATATCGATTCGTTTCAGGTGCAATATGGTTCCTCCCCATATATCTTTGTTCAGCTAATACTTCCTGCTATTAGCTATTTATACACCAGGGGCGGTAAACCCTTCCGGCAAAGGTCAACATATTTCTAGTATACTGCAGACATCCTAATCTTTTCCACAAAAAAAGACTAAAGTTCTACATCATTAGTCTTTTTACCCGTCCACATCTTATTGTCAACCCTGTTACCGACAGTAAATTGCCAAAAATTCGGGCCGGGACAGTTTCATTTCCAATCGCCCCGAGCTGACTGATCCTATACCCAGCTCATCCCTTTGCAGATCGGGATGAACCTTAATCCTTCTAATTACTGTTTCTCCCAGCTGGTTAAGATAAAGCAGGTTGGCTTTTTTATTGCCTATTAACTTCGATAAATCCAGGCAGCTGCTATACAACTGCAAATCCTGAGCCTTGGCGCTGAATCGGGTATAATTTTCCAGCAGCTTCCGGGCCTGATAACGATACAGCAGTTGTTCCACCAGTTCGCCGAAAGCCGGATGAAACGGGCCGGCAATAATTACCCCTTCTTCCCTTATTTCATCCGCGGGATGGAGTCCTATACGAATCACCTCCAGCTTATGCTGCTGAAAAAGCGCCAGCATACGAGCACAGACGGCAACGGCTTCCTCAAGCTCCAGGGGCCGGTACCTGCCCTGCCGGTACAATCGCTCCAGGGCCGTATCCTTGACCACCAGTACCGGATAAATCCGAATCATGTCCGGCTGCAAGTCAATGGTGGCTATGGCAGTCTCAATATCGCACTCATAGCTGTCTCCCGGCAAACCCACCATAAGCTGTATGCCCAGCTTAAGACCATGCTCCTTGATCAGGCGGCAGGCTTGAATTGCCTTCTCAGCGGTATATCCCCGGCCGGAACGCTGCAGTACCTGGTCATCCAATGATTGGATTCCCAGTTCGATGGTCTTAACCCCATTTTGCTGAAGGAATTCCAGGAGGGTATGATCTATAAAATCCGGCCGGGTTGAAATCCTGATCCCGGATATTATCCCGCTCTGCCAAAAAGGCTGCAGGACCTGGAGATAGCGGGCTTGCAAATTCGGGTTTAGGGCAGTAAAACTGCCGCCAAAATAAGCCACCTCAATCTCCGACTCCGGCCCCTGAGCAGGGATAGTATCCACCATCTGCCGAACCATGATCGGTACCCGGGCCGGGTCAGGAGCCGGCTCGCGATGGGCAGTATTTTTTTGATTACAGAAAATACAGTCGAACGGGCATCCTAAGTGGGGGATGAAAATAGGTATATTATAGTGTTTCATGACTTAAAACCTTCTCCAGGTTTCGAAGTATCTCTTCATTTCTTAAAACCGCCTCCGCGGCTTTCTGCTCCGCTTCCTTTTTACTCTTTCCGCCCCCGCTGGCCAGCATCTGCCCCTGATAGAAGACACCCGCTTCGAACATTTTAGCGTGAGCGGGTCCTATCTCACTGATTATTTCATAATAAACGTTCTGCTTATTTCTGCCCTGAACCAATTCTTGCAGCCTGGACTTATAGTCATAATAATCCCCCTGAGAGGCTTCCTTGATCAGATCTTCCAGATAAGTCAGGATAAACTCAGCTGCCCGCTCATATCCCTGATCGAGATATATGGCTCCTATTACCGATTCAACCGCATCAGCCAGTATGGATTTCCTTTTCCTCCCCCCGGACATTTCCTCGCCCTTGCCCAGCAGCAAGTACTGACCCAAATCGATAGTTTTGGCTACTTCGGTCAGCGACTTTTCGCATACTACCCGAGCCCTTATCTTGGTCAAATCGCCTTCTGCTTTGTCTTTATAGTTATTATAAAGATATTCTGCCACTACGAAGTTAAGCACTGCATCACCCAGAAACTCCAGTCGCTGGTTATTCCCGGCCGAACTATTCTCCTGTGAATAGGACGGATGTATCAGAGCCATCTGAATTAGATTATGATTATTAAATTTTAATTTCAGCTTGCTGATGAATTTCTGAACCTGATCTTTCTCATTGCTCATTTTTTACCTTCTGAATATAGGTATAAAGCGCCTTTACCAAGCCGCCAAAAGTAGTAAAGTCCTCCAGGTCTTCTTCCGGAAATTCTACATCATAGACATCTTCCAGAGCCATTATCAACTCAACAATATCAATGGAATCGGCATCCAGATCTTCAAACGCAGTCTCCATCTCAATTTCCTGCGGTTCCCGGTCCAATTGCTCGGCAAGTATTTTTTTGGCCAGCTCAAAAAACTCCTGCATTTTAATAACCTCCATCACATTAGTAAATCTACTGCATCCCCCATATATATCGTTCTGACAAAATTAGCAAAATCCTCTAAATCAAACCAGACTTTTTATGGTATCCTGCTGCATCTGCATCATATTATTCCTGATACACTCACTGGCGATGGTAATACCGCTATACACTGAATTGCGCCGGGAACTACCATGGCAGACCACACTTATCCCTTTAATACCCAGCAAGGGTGCCCCCCCTACCTGGGTATAATCCAGTTTTGCCAGTGCATTCGGCACTTTACCGCACTCCTGAGCTAGCAACTGGGCTACAAACATGGCCATACCCTCTATGCTTTTGAGAACGATATTTCCGGTAAAGCCGTCACAAATAATCACATCGCTCCGGGCACTGAATAAATCCCGGCCCTCAATATTACCAATAAAATTCAAACTGCTTTGTTTGCTGAGCATTTCGTAGGCCTCTACGCTAACACTGTTTCCCTTGCCTTCTTCCTCGCCATTATTTAAAAGAGCAATTCGGGGGTTTGATATTCCCTGCACCGAAGAGGCATATGAACTTCCCAGGGCTGCGAATTGCACCAGCTGGACCGCTCTGCAATCCACATTAGCTCCCACGTCCATTAACAAGGTGGTACCTCCGGACTGGTTGGGTATGGAAACCCCTATGGGCGGACGTTCGACTCCCTCCATCCTGCCCAGCAGGAAAAGGGCTGCCGCCATTTGAGCTCCGGTGCTTCCGCAAGAAACTACAGCGTCAGCCAGTCCTTGCTTTACCAACCCTGTGGCTACCAGGATTGAGGCGTCCTTTTTCTTTCTCAGGGCCAGGGCCGGTGATTCATCCATATCAATAACCTGACTGGCATTTACCATAGAAACCAAAGACGCATCATACTGGTAGTTCTTCAGCTCCTCCAGTATGGTATCCTGACGTCCTACCAGCACAACCTGGTTGGATGTTTTTTGAGCCCATTCCACCGCACCGGCTATCACCTCCACGGGGGCATAGTCACCGCCCATGGCATCAATTGCAATCTTCATCATATTCCTCCTCGTATGCATCCTGCAGATATCAGTCTTTGCTACTATTATATCTTTAGCACTAATGTGCAGCAAAAACAAAAAGTAAGCCTGAGGCCTAATCGGCCTTAATCTTACTTTTTGAGCCTGCATCCTATTACATTACGGATTTACCTTTATAATACCCGCAGCTTAAACATGCATGATGGGGTAATTTTAACTCCTTGCACTGAGGACATTCAACCAGGCCGGGCTTATCAATCTTGCGCCATTCTGATGCTCGCTTATTGCTTCGAGACTTAGAATGCCTTCTTTTGGGAACACCCATTTCTCCAACCTCCTTATTTTGTATTTAGTTGTTTTAATTTCTGCCATCTGGGATCGATATCATTGTTCTCACAGCTGCAGGAGGTCAGGTTTTGGTTGGCTCCGCAAAAGGGGCACAAACCCCGACACTCTTCGCTGCACAGAGGATTCAACGGTATTAAGGAAAATATCTCTTCCTCGATCCGGGGCATTATTTCTGCTTGCCCATCTTCGATCAAAATCATTTCCCCGCTATCCTCATATTCTGCTGATTCAGCTGCCGACACCCTTAACTTAGCTGAAATGGGAAACTCAAATTCTTCCAGGCAGCGTCCGCAGGTTAATGCCAGGGTGGTTGCAATCTCAACTCTCAATACCAGCATGTTGCCGGTATTCTCTGCCAGCAGATGAATGTTTAAAGTGCTTAGAAACCGTCCGCCTGCATCTGCCAGCAGGGAATCTCTGCCTTTAATGCTGAGATACGATTCTTCTGATTCCATGGTACCTATTTGCAGGGATTTAAAATCAACTTTCATATCGTCCCACCCTATCAAAACACCAGATTAATTATAGTCCGCTGCTATTATTATTGTCAACCTGTCCGCTCTTGAGTCAAGGAGACGATTCCTATAACTTATGCGAAAAGTGAGCCTTAGAAACCGTCCTCTTGACTCAAAGTAAAAGTGAGGTGAGAGATTTTCTCCCACCTCACTCCGAAATTACCTGCTATTTAGCTAGATTAAAGGTATCCCGAGCAATAACCAGTTCTTCATTGGTAGGTATTATAAATATGCGAACCTTGGATTCTGGAGTTGCTACATCCACTCTCTTGCCGCGAACATTGTTCTTTTCTTCATCCATAATAATGCCCAGCGCGTCCATATCTTTACAGATATTGGCTCTGACGTCTATTCCGTTTTCTCCTACGCCGGCTGTAAAGATTATGCAGTCACAGCCATTCAGCTGAGCTATATACTTGCCAATATATCCTTTGATGTTCTTATAGTAAACATCCAGGGCTATCTGAGCTCTTTCATTACCGGATGCGGCTGCTTCCAGTACGTCCCGAAGGTCATTGGATACTCCGGATAATCCGAGCATACCGGATTTCTTGTTAAAGTAGCTGTTGGCTTCCTGGGAGTCCATACCATATTTATCCATAAGGAAAAATACTATCGCCGGATCTATATCTCCTGACCGGGTGCCCATTACCAAACCTTCCAGGGGGGTGAAGCCCATGGAGGTTTCAACCACTTTGCCATCCTTGATGGCTGCCATGCTGGCCCCATTGCCCAAATGCAAGGTAATAATCTTGCATCCTTCATAAGGTTTGCCCAGCATTTCTGCCGCCTGATGAGCTACATAATAATGAGAAGTTCCATGGAAACCATATCTTCTAATACGATATTTCTCATATGCTTCATAGGGAATAGCATACATATAATGAGCCGGCTCCATGGTCTGATGGAAAGCGGTATCAAACACAGCTACATGCTTAACATTGGGCATCAGTCTCTGACATGCATCAATCCCCATCAGGTTGGGTGGGTTATGTAAGGGAGCGATATCAAAACAATCTCTGATAACTTTTTTAACCTGGTCATCGATTACTACCGATTCGGCAAATGCTTCACCGCCATGGACTACCCGGTGTCCAACCGCGCCGATTTCATCCATGCTCTTGACGCATCCGTACTCGGGACTAACCAGTACTTCCAGCACCAACTCCATTCCGGCGGTGTGATCGGGCAGATCTTTCTTGATTACTACTTCGTCCTTGCCCTGAGGCTTGTGTTCCAGGGTGCTGCCGGGAATACCTACCCGGTCTACCAGACCAACCGCCAATACTGCTTCATTGGTCATGTCCATTACCTGATACTTGATTGACGAACTACCGGCGTTTACAACTAAAACCTTCATTAAATTTCTACCTCCCCAAATATAACAGAATATTCAGCCGGGAGTTAACAGTTTTCCCCCTGCTGCAGTGTTTTTCCTGGTATTAATTATGCCTGCATGGCAGTCATGGCTACCACGTTAACAATATCTTCTACGCTGCATCCTCTGGACAGGTCGTTAACCGGCTTGGCAATACCCTGCAGTATCGGTCCAATTGCCTCGGCCTTGGCCAACCTCTGTACCAGTTTATACCCAATGTTGCCTGCCTGGATGTCAGGAAATACCAACACGTTGCAGTCTCCGGCGATATCACTGCCCGGAGCCTTGGATGCGCCCACACTGGGGACTATAGCAGCATCGAATTGGAATTCTCCGTCAACTTTGAGTTCCGGGAATTTGGTTTTGGCGATACTGGCAGCCTCTGCAACCTTGTCCACCAACTCATGACTTGCGCTGCCCTTGGTTGAGAATGACAGCATCCCCACCTTGGGATCTTTAAATCCGCAGACATTAACTGCCGTTTCAACCGAAGCTTTGGCAAATTCAGCCATCTGCTGGGCGGTAGGAACGATGGTCACAGCGCAATCAGCAAAAACGAACAGTCCATTTTCACCGAATTCACAGTTGGGAACAATCATGATAAAAGCACCTGAAACTGCTGAGATGCCCGGAGCGGTCTTGATGATTTGCAGTGCCGGTCTCAATACATTGCCGGTAGTATTTTCGGCCCCGGCTACTTCTCCATCTGCTTTCCCCATCATGACCATCATGGAACCGAAATATAAAGGATCCAGCATGGTAGCCGCAGCTTTATCCAGGGTCACCCCTTTATCCTTGCGCATTTCGTAGAAGGCCTGGATAAAATCATCTTTAAACGCGGCAGCAGCTGGATTAATTATTTCCGCTCCTGTAATGTCGGCACCCAGTTTCGAAGCCAGAGCCCTGATTTCGCTCTCATCCCCCAGCAAAATCGGATTAGCAATTTTGTTGTCCACGATACCTTTAATCGCTTGAATGGTTCTTTCCTCGGTGCCTTCGGGAAGAACAATAGTTTTTCCCTTGATAGCTGCTTTTTCCCTAATTTCAGCTAACAAACTCATGGTTCAACCTCCCCCATTTCGTATCTTGTCACATTCTTAGTTAATTCTAGCATAAATCAAAATACTAGTGGTAACATTTATGTTACGATAATCACATAAAAATATTTACAGGAGACGGCAAATGAAAGTACTGGCTGTTATAGTTGAATATAACCCATTTCACCTGGGACACCGCTATCTGATAGAAGCGCTGGGCCAGAATCAGCATTTCGATGCTGTAATATGTATCATGAGCGGGGACTTTGTACAGCGGGGAGAACCAGCGGTATGCAGCAAGTGGGCCCGAGCTGAAATGGCTCTGCGGGGCGGGGCCGATCTGGTCATAGAACTGCCATTTATATATGCGGTTAGAAGCGCCTACTATTTTGCCCGGGGAGCCATCCAGTCCCTGGCTGCCTGCGGAGTAGTAAGCCACCTGGGATTTGGCAGCGAATCTGGAAATATAAAACAGTTGCAGCACCTGGCTGGAATCATTGCCGCAGAACCGGCTGATTACCGGGATAAAATCAAAGAACACCTGGCCTTGGGCTTAAGCTTTCCAGCCGCCCGGAGCCGGGCTTTACAGGCCTACCTGGGGCTGAGCGGGTCTCAAGCAGATGATCTGCTCCTGGGCCCCAATAATATCCTGGCCCTGGAATACCTCAGAGTTATTGCGGAACTGAACCTGCCCCTTTATCCCCTGACCATCAAAAGAAAGGGGCAAGCTTATCACGATTCAGACCTGGGCAGCCTGGCCAGCGCCACTGCCATACGCCAGGCTTTATTCAACCCGCAGGAGCCTGAGGATATCACTTCTCATATGCCTTCTTCTGCCTGGGAGATATTGCAGCGGGAGACAGTTCAAGGCCGGGCTCCCGTTGCTGCCGACTCACTGGAGCAGGCTGTACTAAGCCGTTTCCGCACTCTGGATCTGCATGAAATCAGGCAATTGTATGAGGTATCGGAAGGTTTGGAATACCGCATATATGAGGGAGCAAGAAGCTGCGGAACTTTGGCCGAATTACGCCGGTATATTAAATCTCGCCGTTACAGCATGACCCGGGTCAACCGCATTCTTCTTTATGGTATTATGGGCGTGAACCGGACTCTAACTGCGGAAATTGATCAACATGGTCCTTCATATCTGCATGTGCTGGGTTTCTCCTCCCAAGGCCAGAAAATCCTGCAGCAAATAAACAAACGCAGCCGTCTGCAGGTGTTGAACCGTGGCAAAGATGTTAAACGCTTTTTTGAGGAGAACCGGGGATATGCCCCGGGGGCCATGTTGGGATTAGATATCAAGGCGGCCGATGTCTATAGTCTGCTAATGCCTGATCCCTCGGCTCGAAGCGGTGCCCGAGAATTTACTACCTCACCGGTAAGGGTATGATAACCATGCATCTCAACCGTTTCCTCGCCGGCTGATTTCCAGGAGCTCAGGCAGTTTAGCTGTGGCCGCTTCCCGGCCCAGTTCAATCAGATCATAGGCTTTGTCAAAATCCCAGGAATTATAGCCCGCTACAGCCGGCTGTATCAAAACATCGGAATTACTGCAGATAGCGTCCAGTTGCTGCCGCTGCATAATATCCAGGGAAGTAAGGATAACATCCAGGGTATTATTGATGACTACTCGCTTGCCCACCCCAAATTTCACATCTACCGCGATAACAAAATCCGCACCCAGCTGGGCAGCTGCTTCAACCGGCACTCGGTCAGTTACAGCCCCGTCCACCAACAGCATATTATCGCGAGGTACCGGCCGGAATATACCCGGAATGGATATGCTGGCTCTTATAGCCTCAGCTACTATGCCTTCGTTTAAGATCACGGTATTCCCGGTATACAAATCGGTAGCTGCCATGTAAACAGGCAGCAAGAGCTGATCAAAAGTTGTGTTCTTGGTCAAAACCTTCAGCAATTCTCCGATCTTGGTGCCGTTGATGAAGCCCATATGGGGAATGCCGATCTCGAAAAACCTTCCCATATCCAGGTAATGAAAGACTTTACCCAGCATCCTTATGTCAGTTCCGCTGCCGTATATGCCTCCCACCATGGCACCCATGCTGCTTCCCACAATAAAATCAAAGGGTATCCGGTTTTCCTCCAATACCTGAAGAACTCCTATATGGGCTATTCCTCTTGCACTGCCGGCCCCCAGCACCAACCCTACTCGGGGTTTATTCATGCCATCCTCACCTCCTGGCGGTTTCCAATCAAGCTTCCATCCTGGTATCTTCTGTACTTCTATCCATATCTATAGCATACATATGTAAGGATAAAAATAGTCCTTTAAACAAGAAAAATCTGTCCCCGGGGAGCTGATAGTTTGAGCATTTACAGCCGCATGTTCTTTCTGGCAACAATAATGCTTCTAAGCTTTTTTATGGTGGTTAATCCCAACGAAACAGTTGCTGCGGCCGGATATGGATTCAAATTGTGGTATAGCGTGATCGTACCAGCCCTATTGCCGTTTTTTATCGCCGCCGATCTGCTGGTAAGCCTGGGCCTGGCTCAATTCCTGGGGGTAATCCTGGAACCTGTAATGCGGCCGCTGTTCAAACTTCCCGGCTGCGCCTCCCTGGTGGCGGCCATGGGATTCACCTCCGGATTCCCGGTGGGAGCCATCCTAACCCGGCGGCTCTATGAAGACCAACTTATAAATGGCCCGGAAGCCGAACGCCTGGCATCTTTCACCAATAATTCCAGCCCCCTGTTTATAATCGGAGCGGTGGGTGTAGGTATGTTTAATTCACCTGCACTGGGCGGCCTCCTAGCTGTATCTCACTACCTGGCCAATCTTTTGGTGGGGCTGTTCTGGGGCTTGACCGCTCCTCCCCGCCCGGGGCCTAAAAAAACTGCCCCAGGGCAGCTTTGGCAGGAAGCACTTAAAACCCTGGCTAATCACACTATCCCCCCTGGGGGTGCTGGCAAACTGCTCAGTGATGCTATCAAAACCAGCATCAATAATTTACTGGCTATAGCCGGCTTCATTATCATTTTTTCGGTATTGACCCGCATGTTGAGCACCTGGGGGCTGATGCACTATATCGCCATATTATGGAGCCAGCTGCTCTTCTTCCTCAAGCTTTCATATGAGGCAGCATGCGGTATTGCCATGGGAATGTTCGAAATAACCATTGGCTCACAGGCTATTGCCTCAGCCGGCGGAGTCGATATTCTCCATCAACTGCTGGCGGTGAGCCTGCTGCTGGCTTTCAGCGGTTTTTCCATTATTGCCCAGGTAATGGGAGTATTGGCCGGCATGCCGGTGCGGCTGTCTTTTTATTTGAAAGCCCGCCTGCTGCAGATCGGTTTCTCCCTGATCATAACCTGGTCGGGATACCATTTATTGCTTGGCCGGGGGGTCATTTTAACCATAGCATCCCCGGTTGAAAAAGTTCTCTATTCAATTCATGCCTGGCATATATCCCTTTGGTGTATGGCCGCCGGCCTGTTGCTTATAGGAATAATGATGATATTCAGTCTCATCCGGGATGTCAAATAGAACCCTTCTCTATCTCCCGGCGCAGTTCTTCCTTGCCCGAACTGATCGTATCCAGGCTGCGGTGCAATACCATCTCAATATGAGTAAGTAGTTGCTTGGCATATTCATTGGCTTCCTTGCGAATGTCTGAAGCTACTTCTTCCGCCCTTTGCACAATATCTTCCGCCACCTTGACCGCATTGCGGGTTATTTCATTGTCATCCACCATCCGGGCCACCTTATCCTTGGACTCGTCCACATATTGGTCAGCCTGGTGGCATGCTTCTTTGATGATCCTTTCCTTTTCCGAAATAATTAAGCGAGCTGTTTCCAATTCCTCCGGCATAATAGCTCGGATCCGATCAATCCGATCCAGAAAATCATTGCTGTCGATAATATTTTTCCCGCTTGACAAGGGTAACTTTTTACTGTCCTTTACCATTGATTCCATGTCATCCAATACTCTGAATATCTCCATCATAAGTCAGCATCCTCCTCATTCCTGTTATAATAATGCAAGGTGGACTCACCATAATCATTCACCCGATACGCTTTAAGAAAGTTAAGGTCTCCGGGCAGCACCCTTTTTCGCCGGGTGCGGATTATCACTATACCCTTCGAATTCATTATCTTTGCCTGGTCTATCCGGTGCAGAATCCGGTCAAATATCTCTTCGTCAGTAAACGGAGGGTCTATGTATATATAATCGAATTTGGCTCTCCGTCTCTCCAGGATGTCTATGGCCTTAAACACGTCATTGCGGTATACTTCATATCTTGCTTGATCGAAACCGCAATTGTTCAGATTGTCCTTCACAACTGCAGCTGCTCTGGAATCCCGGTCGATAAAAACTACCAGGGCCGCACCCCGGCTTAAAGCTTCAATCCCTACACTGCCGCTTCCGGCAAACAAGTCCAAAAACCTGGAACCGGATACTTGAGCTCCCAGAACATTAAACAGTGCTTCTTTTATCATGTCAGTTACCGGCCTGGTATTCAAACCTGAAGGAGCCTTCAAGCGCTTGCCTTTGGCGGTCCCTGCGATTACCCTCAAATGCCTCACCTTTTTTATCTTACTTATCTTGTCTCTGCCACTTATTTCTAATATTTTATCACAATTTTTTTTTAAAATACTGTATATAATCATCAATCAGGGGCAATGATATTAGTACCAGATAGATATTCTGGTAAACAAACCCTCCCCAACAACTTTACAAAATTCTCCTCTCCCCAAAATGGCGGTCTTACAGACCGCCATTTTAATCTTCTCCGTCACTATAATTGATAAATATTTTATGCATAATTATAGGTCTTTAATAGAGAATAAAAACGAGGAGGTATGGCATATGAGAGATATCATAAATGATTTCAAGCTGCACATTGATTTGGCAGTTGAGGCTCGAGACCTGGCCCGAGGGACTAAGGATGTGGAAGTAGAAGGGGTAGAAGAAATTATTGAGAACCTGGAACACCTGAAGATTACTACCATCAAAATACTGGATCAAAAGGGAGCCAGCAAAGTGGGAAAGCCGGTAGGCACCTATATAACTATCGAGTCTCCCCCCTTGAAGATAGTCGATCCCTATGTTAATGACGAGGTTATCCAGGCAGTGGCCAAGTCAATGAGTACTCTTACCGCGGGCAAGCTCAATCCCGGGGATTTAGTCTTGATGGTGGGTCTGGGCAATTGGCGGGCTACCCCGGATGCCCTAGGACCAAAGTTTATACAATACAGTCCCATAACCAGACAATATCACAAGTTCGCTCCCGATGCGCTGGTAGAAGACATGAGACCGGTTTGCGGAATCTCTCCGGGAGTTCTGGGGATTACCGGACTTGAAACCTTTGAGGTCATTAAAGGCACCCTGGACAATGTTAAACCCAAGCTGCTGGTGGCAGTTGACGCACTGGCCGCCCAAAATGTTGATCGTATTGGAACCACCATACAAATGTCCGATACAGGCATACAGCCCGGTGCCGGGGTGGGCAACGCCCGCCATGCCTTAACCGAAGAAGAACTGGGGGTGCCCGTTATTGCCATCGGCTGCCCAACCATAGTAAGCGCTTCAATCATAGCGGTGCAGGCCATAAAGCAATTTTGCCAACAAAGCGGAGCCATGTACAATGAGTCAGTGGCCGGGGAGAGCATCAATTCCATCTTGTCCCGTTTTGGTGGCAGCCTGGCCGTGACTCCCAAGGAGATCGATGACATTATTGAAAACACAGCCCGGACTATGGCCATGGGAGTAGCCCAGTCACTATTTCCAGGTATATCCCGTGAACAGCTGGAACTTTATACAACTTAACCCAATCATAAGGCCCAGTCATCGTTTGTTACTGACAACTGGGCCTCATTTTCCCTTAACCCCTTTGAGCACCGTCCTCAGTTCCCCCTGGATACCCTCAAATGGCTGCTGAACGCTTATGGCACCGGCTTTTCTGATTTGAGCATCATAATATTCATTCGCAAATATACTAAGAAGCTTCTTATAGTGGAAAATTACGTATAGCATATCTGTATTTCCCTGAACGACTGGACGGCAGATGTGAATTTCCTGTCAACTACCGGGTTAACCCAATGACTATAACACCTATGATTTCCACCATTTCGCTAAGCCATAAGCCAATTCTTTTTATGGCCGCCATTAACGAGCACACTGAAAACAAGCGGATATTGGTAAAATAATCCGCTTGTTAAAGTAGTATGGTTAGTCAATCAAACTATATTATTACTTCATGGTCTGGTTCTGCTGGTAAGAATATATCATCTTCTTAACCATCTGCCCACCTATGCTGCCAGCCTGCTGAGAGGTCAGGTCGCCATTGTAACCCTGCTTCAGGTTAACTCCCACTTCCTGAGCTGCTTCCATTTTGAACTGATCCATGGCCTGTCTGGCCTGAGGAATTAAAAGTTTGTTGCTTCTTGCCATCTTTTAATCTCACCTCCTTTGCTTTGAGTAGTCTTATTGTCTCCCGCGCTATAAGTTATATGCTAGAAGTATTTTCAAGACTTTTTATTTTTTTTCTTTCTGGCTTTGGACTCATCACTGGCAGCCGGGTTTTCATGATGACTTCCTGAACCGGCACCATGCGTATCCACTGATTCCTTTTTCTTCTTGCCCATTTTTTCACCTCCCTGAAATCATAAAAAATAATACTGCCGGCTCTCGCCCGCGCAGTATTATCTTCTTCTTATTTGCCGGTTTTATTTAAGCATTTATTGGCATAATTAATTTCCCGCAATATCCTGATTCTTTTTAAATTTCTTTTCTATGTATTTGTCCAGCCAGTCTTGGTTCATCCCCATCATTTCTTCGGCCAGGGTTTGACTTAATTCCATTAATTTTATGTCTTTAAGCAGGCTGGCAACCTTAAGTTGATTTAATCCATGCTGTTTTACCCCCCAGAACTCGCCTGCCCCTCTGATCAGGAGATCATGCTGGGCCAGCTTAAAGCCGTCGCTGGTACTTTCCATAATATTCAAGCGCCGGCATGCTTCTTCCGTATGGGGATCACCCATCAAAAAGCAGTAGGACTGCTGCTGGCCTCTGCCTACCCGGCCACGCAATTGATGAAGCTGCGACAGCCCGAAGCGTTCAGCGTGGATTACCGTCATAATGGTAGCATCCGGAACGTCAACTCCGACTTCAATAACGGTGGTGGATACCATTACCTTTATCCGTCCCTGTTTAAATCGGTTCATCACATATTCTTTTTCAGCGGTTTTCATGCGGCCATGTATCAATCCTATCTCGATATCTGCAAACACACCCTGTTGCAATTCTTCATAAAGGGTAACCGCAGCTATGAGATCCTGCTTTTCCGATTCCTCTACCAGGGGGCAAACTATATAAGCCTGGGCACCGTCCTTTTTGATTTTACTCCCCATAAAAGCGAACACCCGCCTGGCATCGGAATTGGATACAAATTTGGTTCTCACTTTTTTGCGCCCGGGAGGCATCTCATCAATTATAGATACCGACAAATCTCCATATAAAGTCAGGGCCAGAGTGCGTGGTATAGGAGTGGCAGTCATTACCAGCAGGTCCGGCACTTCACCTTTCAGGCCCAGCAATGCCCGCTGTTTCACCCCAAAACGATGCTGCTCATCAATAACTGCCAGGCCCAGACGCTTGAACTCTACATCATCCTGAATTAAAGCATGGGTTCCCACCATTATGTCTATCTCTCCCGACGCCAGAGCTGCTATGATGCTCCTGCGCTCTCCTGCCGGAGTAGAGCCGGTTAAACGGGCAACAATTATTTCGTAGGGGTCGAACAACCTGCTCAGGGATAAATAATGCTGTTCAGCCAGAATCTCGGTGGGGGCCATTATGGCCGCCTGATAGCCGCTGGCTGCTGCTCTGGCCATAGCCAGGGCGGCTATCACGGTCTTGCCTGAACCCACATCTCCCTGCAAGAGCCGATTCATCCGCCGGGGCGCCTCCATGTCCCGGTATATCTCATCCAGCACCCGAATCTGGGCTGCTGTAAGATCAAATGGCAGTTTTGCCCTCATCTCCTGGGGCAGGTTGGTTCCGGGCCTATGCACAGTATAAGAATCAGGGGGCAGGACTGACTGTTCTTTTCGGAGGCTTAATTGAAACAGCAGCAGTTCCTCCAGAGCCAATCTTTTGCGGGCCTGCAGATAAGCCTGTCCATCCCCGGGGAAATGAAGGTTGTAAAAGGCAAAGGCTATATCACAAAGTTCATGCTGATCCTTGGACTCCTGGGACAAGAGGTCGGGATAATGGGGCAGGTATTCATTTAGAGTATTTATCATCACTGCTCTTAAGGTTTTCTGGCTCAGTCCTTCGGTTAGTCCATATATGGGCAGTACATCCAGGTGCTGAACGCTTAAATCCAGGAGCTCATATTCACTTACATTTAACTCCATCATCCCCTGACCGGCTTTGACCTTGCCGCTCACAAAGATCTCCTGGCCGCTGTCGATTTGTCCCGCCAAAAAAGGCTGATTGAACCATACCGCAGTCAAGAGCCCGGAATCATCCTGCAAGAGGGCCTTAAAAATATGCATGCCCCGGCGGGTACGGGAAGCATGGGTTCCTTTTACCACTGCCCGCACCGCTGCCTGACTGCCGGGCTGCAGGGATTTGATATGGTCAGGATTAGCCCGGTTAAAATAAGCTCGAGGTACATACCAAAGCAGATCAAAGATGTTCTCCACTCCCAGCCGTTTAAACTGCCGGCTGCGCCGGGGACCAATCCCTCTTAAATATTGTATGTCCTGAAAAAGACGTTCCATTATTACTCCATCCCGTCAGTATGTAAAACTTTTATGTTAATAGAATTCTCCATTGCTTGATATCTCCCTGCCCCTCAAACATGACGGATTTTTCTGCTGTTGGCCCAATCGGGATTATAAACACAACCTGCCGAAAGCCGAACTGCTATCTGTGTCCACCTGCAGCCAACGACAGCCTTGACTCGGGAACACATGCCAAAAAACAACCCGGAGTAAAGCATTTACCCGGGTGTAAAAACAAATATATCCCTGTATTGATTATTGGCCGATAATTATTCCACCGAAATAAAATAGCTGTAATGGGGCTGTCCGCCCCAGTGAATCTCCACTTCATGTTCAGGAAAAGCTTCCTCAATGGCTTCCTTCAATGAAAAAGCTTCCGCTTCCTGCAGTCCATTGCCATAGAAAAGGGTAATCAATTCACTGTCTTCATCTACCATCTGCTCCAGAAGCTTTTCAGCAATTTGGTTTTCATCATCCCCGGTAACGGCTATTTCTCCGCCCACGATACCTATTTTGTCCCCTTCCTTTATTTCCATACCGTTCATAAGTGAATCTCTTACCGCATAGGTTACTTCAGCAAACTTGACCTGTTTTATCTCTTCAGTCATATCACTAAAGACGGTGTCAATATCTCCCTCGGGATCATATGCTACCAGGGCAGTTATAGATTGCATGACTGATTTAGTAGGTACTACTGCCACCTGTTTGGAAATAAGACCATCTACCTGCTGGGCAGCCATGATAATGTTGCTGTTATTGGGGAATATTATCACCGCATCCGCCTTAACTTTGTCCACAGCTGATAAAAGGTCTTCCGTGCTGGGATTCATAGTCTGACCACCTTCAACTACTTCATCCACTCCCAGGCTCTTAAGTATTTCTATTACCCCATCGCCCGAAGCCACTGCCACCAGGCCAATTTTCTTGGCCGGGGCCAGTGTCTGACGACGTTCTTCCTCCAGGTTCAAACGATGTTCATGTACCTCTTCCAACATGTTATTTATCTTTATATCACTTAAATGCCCCCATTGCAGGCAGGACTCCAGCACCTTGCCCGGATGGTTCACATGTATATGCACTTTTACCAGGTCGTCTCCGCCCACTACCAGCATCGAATCGCCCAGCGGCGCCAAATGCTGCTTGATTTCTTCCGGATTCATATCCTGCCCCTTAATCAACAGTTCAGTACAATACTGAAATTCCAGGTGTTCCTGCAACCCCGCAATCTGCTCGGCTGCTTCCGGCACCATCCCTTGTCGATAGGTATCCAATGGGATTTCATTTTCGAAAGCAAAGCCTTCCATAAACCCTTCCAGGAAATATACCAACCCTTGACCGCCGGAATCTACTACTCCCGCTTCCTTTAAGACCGGAAGCATATCCGGAGTTTTCTTAAGGGTGACAACTCCCTCATTGATGCCCGCCAACAGCGTGGCAATAATATCACTGTTCCCGGCAGCTTCATTCTCACAGGCCCGCGCCACCTCTCGGATTACAGTCAGGATGGTCCCTTCCACCGGTTTCATAACTGCTTCGTAAGCAGTATCCGATCCATTTTTAAAAGCCCGGGCCAAGTCCTGGGAGCCGGCCTTTTCTTTGCCTTCCAGTTCCCTGGCTATCCCCCGGAATATCTGGGATAATATCACCCCGGAATTCCCCCGGGCTCCCATAAGTGCGCCTTTGGATATAGCCTTGGCTACCTTGCCCAGGGCTTGATCCTGATTCTTTTCGCCTTCTTTTACTGCTGACATAAGGGTAAGATACATATTGGTCCCTGTATCTCCATCGGGTACAGGAAATACATTGAGGCGATCAACTCTGTCCTTATTGTGTTCCAGTTTAATGCATCCTGCTTTTATGCTTCTTACCAGATCCATTCCTTCAACAAACTCGAGACTCAACTTTTATCCTCCCCTATTTATCCGCAAGAACCTTTACGCCTCTTACGTTAACATTTATCGCGGCCACCGGTATGCCGGCATTTTTTTCCAATTCATATCTTACTTTCTGCATTACGTTATTGCCGACTTCCTTTATCTTAATACCATAGCCCACTATAACATGTAAATCTACTTCCAGTCCATCTTCGCCTTTTTTAACCGTAACACCCTTACGGACTGATTCTCTGCCCAATATACTGGTTAAGCCCGATTGCAAATCCTGGGCCACCATGCCTACCAGACCATAACAATCTATAGCGGCCAGACCGGCAATGGTCTGTACTACTTCAACAGCTACATTGACTGCTCCCAGTTCATTGCTTTTAATAGTGTACATAAAAATACCTCCTATCTGTTATTCATAATTCTACAGGGGAATATTTATTCCTTTTTCTTGCCCTTTATGGTTAGTTTTGATAAAATATTTAAGTGCACTTGAAAGAGAGGGGGCAAGAAACGTGGCTAAATGTGAAATTTGCGGGAAAGGCATTGGTTTTGGTAAAAAGTACAGCCACTCCCATATAAGAACTAACCGGCAATGGAAACCAAATATTCAAAGGGTAAAAGCAATTGTAGACGGTACTCCCAAAAGAGTATATGTATGCACCCGCTGTCTGCGTTCCGGAAAAGTACAGCGAGCAATATAGTGATCAAAGCCCGGGGATATTTTAATTCCCGGGTTTTTTGTTTCTGTATTCATCCAATTCTTCCTCCTTAAAACGGTAGTCCTGGTTGCAGAAATTACAGGTAACTTCCATTTCACCATTGTTCTCATAAACATCTGCCAGTTCCTCAGCAGATAAACCTGATAATATCACCGCCAGCCTCTCCCGGCTGCATTTACACCTGAAAGACAACTCCCGGCTTTCAATCTGGTGATAGGATATATCCTCCATTACCTGGGCCAGCACCTCCTCCAGGGTTTCATGCTTGAGAATGGCATCGCTGATAGGCCCCATCCTGATTGCATTCTGTTCCAGCCTTTCCAACAACTCATCCCGAGCTCCCGGCATGGCCTGTATGATCATGCCTCCGGCTGCTTTCACACTCAAATCGGTATCTACCAGGACCCCCAATGCAACCAGTGACGGTATCTGTTCCGATTGCAAATAGTACTGGGCCAGATCTTCCGCAATTTCTCCGCTGACTAGACTGACCTGTCCTCTAAAAGGCTGCTTCATTCCTAAATCAGTAATAATTTCCAAATAACCATTTTTGCCAACCAGGCCCCCAACGTCCAACTTTCCCGGAGTCTGAGCCGGCATATCCGCCCGGGGAGATGATATCAAAGCTCTCCCGCCGCCTGCCGAATCCGCTGTGGCTACAATGGCCCCCGCCGGACCGTCTCCCTTTATCCTCAAAGTAAGAGCGTCTGCTTCGCCTTTTAAGTCGCTGCCCATCATCAGAGCTGCAGTCAAAACCCGTCCCAGCGCAGCGGAAGCGGTGGCCGAAGTCTGATGCCGGCGATGAGCCTCTTCCACTGCCCCAGTAGTGCTGGACAGAATTATTCTAAACTGTTTGTCATCATCAACTGCCTTAATCAGATAATCTCTTGGTATCACCTTAACATTCCTTTTTCTAAATACTTCATTAGTAATTATAACCACAAACCGGATAAATTTAAAATTTTAATAAGAAGAAATTTCTTTTGGGGGTGAATTTCATAATAAGTGGTTTAAATTCTAATCGAAATATAGTACCTTTTAATAAGGTTTTTTGTAATCTCTTTAATTTTAAGACGGAGGAAAAGTCATGGCAATATACGAATTTGAAGGAAATCGTCCAGAAATCAGCGATCTCTCCTATATCCATCCGAGTGCTTCGGTAATCGGAAATGTTCTGATTGGTGATCAATGTTTTATTGGACCGGGCGCGGTCATCCGGGCCGATTACGGTAAAGTATGCCTGGGGGCAGGCTGTGCTGTGGAAGACAACTGTATCATTCACTCGGAGCCAAGCAGTATCGTTATAATGGAAAACGATATTATTATTGGTCATGGCGCTATAGTTCATGGACCCTGTCTGATAAAAAACAACGCTATAATTGGAATGGGTTCTATCGTATCTACGGGATGCGAAATTGGTTCCTATGCTTTCCTGGCGGCCGGAACCATCCTTTTGCCCGGTCAGCATATCCCGGAAAGAACCCTGGCTGCCGGCAATCCCGCAACACTTAAAAAGCCTGTTGATGAAAAACTGCTCTATTACAGCCAAAAAGCACCGGACCTGTATCGAGACCTTTGCTGGCGCTGCCGGAAGGGGCTTAAGCTTATCACCCCTTAAGCTCCACAGGTATATATTGTCAATATGCTCCGCCCGGGCTGGAAATATATGCCCCCCTTCTACAGGATCCCCTTTGGCACTGGCCGATATATAGCATTCCCGTGGTTCATGCCCGATCTTTCCTGCTATCATTTCCCATCAGGGCGCTAAGGGGATGATAATTAAGTATTTCTGGATTCATGGCAGGACAAACCTTCTCAAAATTGTACATCTATTCCAGACCCGGTTATAACTGTTTGCCAGCCGACAGGAATGCCTATAAAATAAGGCCAGTCGTTGCTGCCTGACTAAACTGATAAGCCGTTAGAAATCATTAAGGAATTAACGACCCAACAGTTTAGAAAGGACTGATAACAGATGTTAAAGAGGAGAATATTGGTTTACCTATGTTTAATTGCTCTGGTTGGTATTTTTACAGGTTTAATGGCAGGTAGCGCAACAGCGGCAGACAGTGTACTATCATGGGGAGATACCGGCAGCCAAGTAACCCGGCTGCAGCAGACTCTCAATAATAATGGATACTGGTGTGGTAGTGCAGACGGCATATTCGGTTCGAAAACCTTCAATGCAGTTTTAAGCTTTCAAAAAGCAGTAGGGATAAAGGCTGACGGCATAGCTGGCCCGGTAACCCTGAAATACCTGGGATTGGAGAGCTTAATGAGCAGCAGCCAGGTATCCAGATCGGGAAGCAGCCGGACTATAACTATGGTGACCACCGGCTACTGCCCCTGCTCGAAATGCAACTATCCCTATGGCGGACAGCCTTCTTACCTGGGTTATCCCTTGAAAAAAGGAATTATAGCAACTGATCCCAGGGTGATTCCCATGGGAACCAGGATCTACGTTCCTGGCTACGGTGAAGGTATAGCAGCTGACCAGGGGGGAGCTATCAAGGGTAATCGCCTGGATCTGTGTTTCAGCACTCATCAGCAGGCATTGAACTGGGGCATTAAAACGGTTAGTGTAACCATATTGAACTAAGCATCCCCCTATGACGGCTTCAGGCAGATAAGAAAAGCCAATTATATAATCTTAACCCCGCTCACTCAACGTACGGCACCCAATGGCGGGGTTTTTTCCTGCCCTAATCTCTATTCCATGCTGTTGGGATTCAGGATAATTCTCATTATGATCCGGATGGCTTCTTGGGCCTGTTGGTTACAGGACCCGCAGCCGTTTTTTTCAACAGCAGCCCGACCGCTGGAATAAGGAGGTAATTTCTTAGGCAGGTTATACCTGAAGGGCTTTGGGTAATGGAGGGAGCAATACGATTGGCCGTATTTTTACCGCTAGACATATCATAATTTGCAGCTTTGTATCGAAAATAATGCTTTTTTGCCGGTTTGGCCAAAGAAAAATATCCCCTTAAGCAGGGAAATATAATCAAGGAGTAGAAATTCTTATTTTGTGATGGTGGGATAAAGGGGGTATCACATTGCGTTTGGCAGTCTATCCGGGAAGCTTTGACCCTATTACCAAGGGTCATATAGATGTACTGGAAAGAAGCAGCAAGATATTTGACCGGATTATTATTGCAGTAGTTCATAACCTGACTAAAAATGCTATGTTCTCACTAGAGGAAAGGGTGGAAATGATCAGGCAGAGCTCAGCCCATATACCAAACATAGAGATTGAATGTTTCAGTGGTTTGCTGGCAAATTATCTCATAGAGAAACAAGCCTGTGCTATTATCAGAGGTCTGAGAACGGTGACCGACTTCGAATATGAAATGCATATGGCTATGATAAACCGGGAACTGATACCAGAGATTGACACCATATTCATAACCGCGGACAAAAACTATATATTTATCAGCTCCAGCGGAGTCAAGGAAGCGGCCATGGCAGGAGGCAATGTCGAAGCTCTGGTTCCGCCGTCAGTCAACCGGGCATTAAAAGAGAAATTCCTGTCCAATATGTCCTAAAAAAAATCATCCATCACTGAGTAAAATAGCCGGTCCGACTTCGTAAGAATGATATCGCGTTGGGAGCCCATACCATACCATCATTCAGGCAAGGAGTGGTGCAAGTGCTATTCTTCCCTGAACATTCAATGATAAATGTAACCGAACTTACAGACCGGAAGAAAATCAGAGCCTGGCTGGAAAGACTGGCAGAAAAACTGGAGATAGCAAATCCGCTGGCTGCTGACGCTTATGCCAGCGGCCTTAGACCAGAATACCCGGAAAGAAACACTCCGGGCAGAGAGGAATCGGCTCTAAAAGACTGGTTCATCAACAGCTTAACCCTGGATATATATCACTTGGGCCAGGCAGATGAACCTGAATTTGAAAGTTATCTGGACCGGCTGGACTTCAATTCCTCCCGGGCACTTCTAGAGCTGGGCAGCATAGCAGCAAGATATAATCTCCATCCGGCTGAATATACTGAAAGCGGGCTGAGTATCATAACTGATGATGCACAACGGGAGTCCTTCAGGAAGCATTTTCTGGATGAAGCAGTTTTGAACTCATCCTTCCAGGTGCTGGCAGAACTATATTACCGGATTCATGGCAAGCTCTACAGTATAAAGACCTAAACTGATGCACCGCATCATTTTCCCGAGAAAAAAACCGGGAAAACCCGGTTATTTTCTCGGATGGCAATTAAACTAGGCGAAATACCTCCGGTATAATCCGGCAAATCCTGCTCCATGCCGGGCCTCATCCTTACACATCTCATGTACCGTATCATGGATGGCATCATAATTCATTTCCTTGGCCCGGGTGGCCAGATCTTTCTTGCCCTGGCAGGCTCCATGCTCGGCTTCGGCTCTCATTTTTACATTGGTTTTGGTGTCAGCGCTTAATACTTCACCCAGAAGCTCAGCAAATTTAGCTGCATGCTCGGCCTCTTCCCAGGCATATTTCTTAAAGGCCTCTGCAATCTCCGGATATCCTTCCCGGTCCGCCTGTCTGCTCATAGCCAGGTACATACCCACTTCGGTGCATTCACCCAGGAAATTGGCCCTCAGGTCTTCTAACACCCCACTGTCGAGACCCTTTGCTATTCCAACCCGGTGTTCATCGGCAAACTGCAGGCTGCTTATATCAAGCAATTCATTAAACTTGTCTTTCGATGCTCCACACTGGGGACATTGCTCGGGAGGAGCATCTCCTTCATGTATATAACCGCATATTGTACAAACCCATTTTTTCATTACTATCATCCTTTCTATTTTAGTTATTAGTTATGTCGGTTGCTCTGGCACCCGGAACATAGGCCCTTCAAATAAATATGGTTTTCGTCCACCTGGAAGTTCTGCAGCCCCTCTATGCATAAATCAGCAAAATTCAACTTGAAATCAAAAACCCTGCCGCAGTGTTTGCATTGGAAATGGCCGTGAACAGATATATCGGCGTCATAACGCTTCTCGTTCTCATCAATGGTGATCAGCTGAGCCGCCCCCTTTTCCACCAACAGGTTCAAGGTATTGTAGACGGTGGTTTTGGAAAGAGTAGGTATATCCCCTGCAAGTTCTTGGTAAATCAAATCAGCCGTGGGATGGTTCTTGTTTTTCAACAGGTATTCATAGATCTTTATCCGATGATAAGATGGCCTGATTTGTTTAAACTTAAGGAATTCCTCAATCTCCCTACTTTGCATACTACATCACCCCCTTTACTAAAATATTCTGCCCGGTTTGTTATAATTCCACTTTTGTGTTTATTGCTTTTTTGTAATCATTACAATTATTATACTCTTTTATTGTTCTCTGTCAATACTTTGGGGAAAAAACGTTAGCTTAGAAATCTACAGGCATAAAAGCCCCCCGGATAATAAAAGCTAAATACAAAATGATAGGAAGGAAGATCACTTTGAGAACTCTCTGGAAGGGCGCAGTAAGTTTTGGTCTGGTTAACATTCCGGTAAATATGTATGTTGCCACCGAAAGAAAAGATATCAAATTCAACTACCTGCACCGGGAATGTATGTCCCCGGTCAAATACAAAAAATATTGCCCCGCCTGCCAGCGGGAATTAGCCAGTGAAGAAATAGTGCGGGGCTATGAGTATCAGAAGGACCAGTATGTAATAATAAACGATGAAGATATGGAAAGAATACCCCTGGAAAACACCAAAACCATAGACATACTGGATTTCGTAGATATTACCCAGCTGGACCCCATATATTTTGACAAGACCTATTATCTGGAAGCTTCCCGGGGAGGCGAAAAAGCCTACCGTCTTTTAATTCAGGCCATGGAACAAACCGGCAAGGCAGCAGTAGCCAAAGTGTTGATCCGTACCAAGCAAAGTCTGGCTGCCCTGCGCATAAAAGAGAAGGTGCTGGTAATGGAAACCATCTTCTATCCCGATGAAATTCGATCCCCGGCATCGTTAAATCCGGGGATGGATGGGGTCAAACTCCATGATAATGAGATAAGCATGGCGGTGAGCCTGATCCAAAATCTTTCTACCGACTTTGATCCGGTCAAATACCAGGATGAATATCGCCAGGCCTTGTGGGAGATGATCGAAGCCAAGGCAGCCGGCAAGGAGATTGTTACCTCGCCGCTATCAGATGTGAAAGGTAATGTGGTGGATCTCATGGAGGCTTTGAAAGCCAGTATACAGCTTTCAGAAGAAAAACGGAAAGAGACGCCGGATAAAAAGCCCAAACGCCGTAAGAAAACCGGTACTTAAAAGAGAAATATGTATAGCATTGTCAAACCTATGGAACCAAATTCCCGACGTGAAATAATGGGCGGCAATGATTACGTCTATCAGGTGAAATGGGATGGAGTGCGTATGCTGGCTTATGTGGAAGACGATCAGGTGCGCTTAATCAATAAACGCTTGCATCTCAGGACCGTCCAATATCCTGAACTGCAGCAGCTCCCCCGGCTTTTATCCGGTCACAGCGCCATCCTGGATGGAGAGATAATAGTTCTAAAGGATGGTAAACCCAGTTTCCCCTCGGTTATGCGCCGGGATCAGTGTTCGGCCGTTAAGACCATTTCATGTAGGCGCCGGCATCTGCCAATCAACTATATGGTATTTGACCTGCTATTTCTGGATAAACGCAATCTTAGCCCAGCACCGTTTTCAGAAAGACATGAGCTGCTGGCCCAAACCCTGGATTTCTCTTCCCCGCTGGTACAGCTGGTGGAGAACTTCAGTGAGGGAAAGAGCCTATTTGAAGCAGTTAAAGCCAATGAGATGGAAGGCGTGGTAGCTAAAAGAAAATCCAGCCTCTACCTGCCCGGCAAAAATCATCGGGATTGGTTTAAAATCAAATATCGGCGCAGTCTGAACTGTGTCATCGGCGGTTATACCATGAGCAGGCAGCAGGTTAATTCGCTATTGCTGGGTCTTTTCCAGGGTGAACAGCTGATTTATATAGGCAAAGCTGGCAGCGGCTTGAGTGAAAACATCCGCCAAACTTTGTCAGAATCCTTGCCCGCATTTATAGTACCTGATTCTTGCTTCAGCCGTCACTCTTCCCCAAGCATACCTAGTGCCATTTTTACCCAGCCCTGGTTAACGGTGCGGGTGGAATTTGCCGAATGGACCGAACACATGCAGCTCAGATCCCCGGTCATCAAGGAATTTCTGGCTATTGACCCGGAAAAGTGTACTCTTTAAATATCAGATGGAAAAGAGAGGACAAGGGTTTATGCATAAAATGGATGTAACAGTAGGCGAACGCAGTTTCTCCATATCCAGGCTGGACAAGACATTCTTTCCTGAGGATAAATATACCAAGGGTGATCTTATTCAGTATTATATGGAGATATCTCCATATATTATCAAGCACCTAAACCACCGGCCAGTAGTCTTCACACGCTATCCGGACGGCATCGGCGGCCAACATTTCTATCAAAAAAATGCCCCGGCTTATCTCCCCTCCTGGGTAGAAACCTTCTCTTACTATTCCAAGGATTCTGAGCGGGCTATAGAATATATACTGATCAAAGAAGCCGCTGTTTTAGCCTGGTTAGCCAATCAGGCCTGTATCGAGATGCATCCCTGGTTATCCAGCATCAGCACTCTGGACTGTCCGGACTTCGCCGTCATCGATTTGGACCCCTCCCCGGCCAATTCATTCCCAGAGGTCATAGATATGGCTCTGCTGATAAAAAATATTTTCAACGAACTCGGTTTGAGGACTTATCCCAAAACATCCGGCTCAGAAGGTCTGCATATCTACCTGCCCCTGGAAAACATCTATACCTACTGTCAAGTACGGGATTTCGCCCGAGCGATAGCTGCCCTGGCAGCTGAGGTTAGACCGGATATCAGTACCATCCAGAGAACGGTAAATAAGAGGGGAGCAAAGATCTACATCGACTACCTGCAGAATGTGAAAGGACAAACCTTGTGTTCAGTTTACAGCGTTCGTGCCCGCCCCGGCGCCCTGGTATCGGCTCCATTGCAATGGGAAGAAGCAGCCCTGATCTCCCCATCCGATTTCAACATAAAAAGCATGCTCCCCCGATTGAAAAAAGCCGGGGAACTATTCTCTCCCGTGCTGGAGGACAAACAAACTCTAGAGCATGCCTGTGCCAAACTGGGCTTGCGTATATGAATCAGACATCTTCCCCCTATGACACAGCGGATCGGCATGGAGCTTACCGCCCCGGCCGGTTTTCTGCTGCGTCCTGCCCAGGCATGATACCATGTGCAATCAGTAACCGGAACGAAATGGTGGAACAATAGGGAAAAGTCAAGTGGCCATAATCGCCACTGCTTATCCCTATCAATACTATCGGAGAGCCTGATGAACTTTTTGGATAAAATATCTATGGAAAGATAAATCCTGGGTAAGTTCAGGATGAAAGGAGGTAGCCAGAATATTGCCCTGTCCAACGGCCACTATGTTTCCGTCCAATACCAGCAATATTTCCACTTCCGGACCACAGTCCTCTATGTAGGGGGCCCGGATAAAGGTCAAGGGAATTTCCTGCTCGGCTACTCCAGGTATAACAGCAGCCCTTTGAAAACTGTCCAGCTGGCTGCCATACGCGTTACGCCGAACTGTGACATCCAGCACATCCAGGTAGACTTCATCTTGATCCGCTATTTTACGGGCCAGCAGGATCATCCCGGCACAGGTTCCCCATACCGGCAGACCAGCCTGGATCAATTGCCTGAGGGGTTCCATTATCTGGTATTCCTCGAGCAGCTTCCCTATAGTGGTACTCTCACCCCCAGGTATGATCAGGCCATCCAACCCGGCCAGCTGCTCTGCTTTCCGGACCTCTATGACTTGTACATCCTCTATCTCCCGCAAGCACCGGATATGTTCGATAACTGACCCCTGCAGGGCCAGGACCCCTATTTTCATAGTTTTACCAACCCCGCTGGGCATATTGATCTTCCAGTTTATCAATTTCTATTCCAACCATAGCCTCTCCCAGTCCTTCCGATACTTCCATTATTACTTCCGGATCATTATAGTGGGTGGTAGCCTTTACTATGGCCCGGGCCCGCTGGGCCGGATCACCCGACTTGAATATACCTGAGCCGACAAATATGCCGTCACAACCCAGCTGCATCATCAAGGCGGCATCAGCCGGGGTGGCTATCCCTCCGGCGGCAAAATTAACCACCGGCAGTTTCTTGTGTTCAGCGATATAATCCAATAGATCGACCGGTGCTCCGATTTCCTTGGCATAAGTCATCCGTTCCTCCCGGGGCAGCAGCTGCACCTGGCGCATCTCAGACATGATGGAGCGCATGTGTCTGACGGCTTCCACCACATTACCAGTGCCGGCTTCTCCCTTGGTGCGTATCATAGCCGCTCCTTCCCCGATCCTCCTCAGGGCTTCCCCAAGATTTCTGGCTCCACAGACAAAGGGAATATCAAATCCCTTTTTATCAATATGGAACATCTCGTCGGCCGGAGTCAGCACTTCACTTTCGTCAATAAAATCTATGCCAATAGCCTGTAATATCTGAGCCTCTACGAAATGTCCGATCCTCACCTTGGCCATGACCGGAATAGTAACGGCTTTTTTAATCTCTTTTATCATTCCCGGATCTGACATCCGGGCTACCCCGCCCTGTTTTCTGATGTCAGCCGGCACTCTTTCCAGGGCCATAACCGCTACCGCTCCTGCCTCTTCAGCTATCAGTGCCTGCTCCACATTGGTAACATCCATAATTACCCCGCCCTTTAACATTTGGGCCAGGTTTTTGTTAAGATTGTATCGTTCCATTCACCTATTTCCTCCTTTAATCAGCTCTTATGATGAGTTATACTTAATTTGTACCGTTACATTTTATACCGGTATCTAAATTGATAAAATTCAGTATCACATACCGACCAGCAAGTGTCAATAAGGGGAGGAGAATATTTTCTTGCAGGTATTTGTATCGTTACAATTGGACAAGAATAGTTCCATGCCACTATACCAGCAATTGGCCCAGCAGCTCCAAGGGCTGATCAATTCCGGGCGGCTGCAGGCGGAGGAGAAACTGCCCCCCATACGCAAGCTGGCCGGCCACCTGGGTATAAATAACATTACCGTTGTTAATGCCTATCGACAGCTGGAGCAGGACGGACTCTTATATTCCAGAGTGGGCAGCGGCACCTATGTAAGACCGTCTTCCCGAGTTCAGGACTTCTCCCTGCCCAATGCCTCAGAGGGATCGGATTATAATCTCCCGGGATTGAATATCATGGATCAAGGGCGTCTGCAGATACCAGACGGGGCTTATAACTTCGCCAGCGCTATTCCTAACCCGGAATTGTTTCCGGTAGCCGATTTCAAGGATATTCTCAATCAGGTGCTGGACAGAGACGGAGGCAGTGCCTTTGCCTATCAGGAAGGACAGGGTTATTTTCCCCTGCGGGAGAGCCTAAGCACATACCTGCTGAATAGTGGAATCCAAGCTGATGAAAGCTGTATCCAGGTTATTTCCGGAGCCCAGCAGGGCATCGACATTATAGCCAAGTCTTTGCTTGAAGCCGGGGATTATGTAATAACCGAAAACCCAACCTATACCGGGGCCATAGCCGCTTTTAAATCCAGGGGAGCCCGCATTGTCCCGGCACCCTTGGAAGAAGACGGTGTTTCCCTGAATGCTCTTCAGGAGATACTGGAAAAATATCGGCCTCGCTTAATGTATGTCATACCCAATTTTCAGACTCCGACCGGCATCTGTTACAGTCAGGAAAAGAAGCTGGCCCTGCTGAAGCTGGCAAAAACTTATAATTTTTTCCTTATTGAAGACGATTCCTTTACCGATCTGTCTTATTCCGGCCAGCCCCATGCCATCAAGCTGCTGGATGAAGAACACCGGGTTATTTTTATCAAGAGCTTCTCCAAGATACTCATGCCAGGATTAAGGCTGGCCTTCTTGCTGGCACCGGGCAGTATTATTCCCGGCCTGCTGCGGGCCAAGCACTCCTCTGATATATCTACCCCGGGCTTGATACAGCGTGCCTTCGATCTTTATCTCCGGAAGGGGCTGTGGAACAGGCACCTGGAGTACATGAAAAAAATATATCAGCAAAGATACTATCTCATGCTGGAAGCCATGAAGAGCCATTTGCCTGAAGAGATTACTTACAATCAGCCGGGAGGAGGGCTCAGCTTCTGGCTCAGACTGCCCTCCGGCAGCTCAGCCAATTATTTTTACACCCGCTGTCTGGAAAAACAGGTTATCATCAGCCCCGGCAGTCTATTCTCTGCTTCTGAGGAAAGGGACAGCGAGTATTTCCGCCTCAGCTTCGCCGGGCTGTATCCGGAAGATATAGGCACAGGCATACAAGCTCTCAGCCGATCATGCCGGCCAGGAAGCAGCGATCCGCTATACTCCCCGCTGCTATAATAAATTGTCGCCGCGGCCCCCTTGCGACCGGGGGGATTCTTATCTTTGCGGCGGCCTGATTCTGTGGCTCTTTATCGATCAGCCAATTTAGCATATAATTTTATCAATAAAGAAAGGAATAGAATTATATGAACTTCATGATCCTATCGATAATAGTATTTGCCGTGATTATGCTTCTAGCCCTGATTCTGCTGTTCAAAGAGAAGCCATGGGTGAAAAGAGAGAAATACCCGGAGGGTTATTGGCTGGGGGTAGGCCTGGGTATGGGCATCGGTATATGTATGCCGGTTGGTCTGTTGCTGGGCATAGCCATGGAAAATATCCCGGTGGGTATAGCCCTGGGACCGGCTCTGGGAGCTGGAACAGGAAGCGTGATAGGCCGGTTATTGGAAAAGAGACACCGGGAGCCCGGCCAGCCGGTTAATGAGGAAGAAGAACTGCTGGGCAATTGGCTGAAGAAAGCGTCCCTTTTAATAGCGTTACTGGGATTAATGATCCTGGCTATACTTCTTTTCACCCGGTGACAGTAAGAAGCCTGTTCTCGCGAAAAAGATGTAAAATTGCCTTTCGTCATCCATCTTAACAGTAGTCTAGAGGGATTTAGCTCCATCCAATATACCGGCATAATGCCTGTATATCTGATTTTCTCATCGGCCGGTACAGAATCTCTGTATTAGCCTCAAGTCAATCTTATATGCCCGAGAGCATAAGATTCTGAGCTGGCAATTTTACATCTTAGCCTTATTATAGCCCTGTGATCAAATATTATTATGCCTTTTTCTGGGATGTTCGATGCCATATTCATACCTTAAATCTGCCTATGGTGCCTGGACTCCTGCCGAGAAACCGTTTTCCCTGAGTTTGCCCCTTTATCCTTTCAAGCAGATTCGGATTTGCCTTTCTGATAATTATACGGTTTGGCGGCCCTTTCCAGGCCCTGCAGCCACAATTCTACCAGATGGGAACCGTTTATCAGCATAATATCAAGTCCTTCGGCATATTTACGGGCATGAGCGCTGAAATCGCTGGTGGTGATTACATATCCCCCCTTGGCTTTTTGCTTGTTCATCTGTGAATGAACAATTGCTATAGGTTCATAGGGTACAAAATGATCCGGAGCATAACACTTGACCTGGCCCAGATACTTCCCGGCCTGGTGCTCGTGCTCAATATCAATCCCATAGTCTCCGGTTCCTCCAGTAACAAAAGCCTGCCCTCCGAAGTAATTAACCATTATCCGGGCTACAAAATTTTCGAACTCCAGGGGGTTCTCTGCTTTGCTCTCACCCTTGCCCTCTTCCTGTTTAAATCTTTGGTAGAGGCCAACTGCCATAGTCTGATACATGTCCTGGGTGCTCTGCAGTATATCCAGTTTGATCTTTCTCAGTTGCCGATATTCCTGGCGTTTCTTGAGCATAAAATATATACTGCCAATTATACCAGCCATTAATAATACTGTTAGACTCCAGTTCATTATAGCCACCATCCCTTATCGCAAGCTCCATATTTAATATTTGCATTTCAGCTCATATTAAACCTGCTTATGGAAAACAAAAAGTCCCCGGTCTTTTTATCAACCGGGGACGATTTTCTTCTGGCGGCAGAAGACTTTATTGCAGTAATTCAAAGTGCATGGCATCAGAATAGGAGTTGCCCCAACTAAAGCCCGCTGGTTTAAAGGCCTTTTCCCAGAGTATTAGATTGGGATTATTGGGTTCCAGGGCCGGGTTCACGTAGCGGAAATGGTCGCTGGCATTAATATCAATAGCTATACCCCAGGAATGGTTGCTTAGTCCCCGGGATGCATCCCAATTAACATGGCGAGGAACCCAGGTGCCATCCATGGTTTTTATTAAACTTAACAGGGAAACCTGTTTTCCGTTAACCATGGCCGTTCCATTTTTTATATAGGTGAAAGCCGTGATAAAATTATCTGCGGCATCCTTATGTACCTGTACCTGTCGATTCAATCCCGGCAGAGTAATGGTCACAATATTTTCCGCCACCCATTTGGGATCAATTTCGATCCTCCCCCCGGTAGTATCACGATAGTAGAACTGTCCAAAGGAGCCCTGGGCTTTGCTTAACTTAGAATATTTTTGAGTGTCGGTGTTAACTGCCGACCTGGAAACCACCGGAGTGCTATCGGGGTAAGTTTCCTTAACCCCAGCGGGCTGCTCATTCTCGGCGATTTTTATGGCTTCCGCTTTCTTTTCCACCGTTACCGTCAGCTGCTGATGACCTTCCTGACGGCCATCCCCGGCGCTGACCTTGAACAGATACTGCCCTGGGCTTAAACTGCTGGTATTCCATAAGTACTCCAGTGTATCTCCTGCGGTGCTATGGGCCAACTGGTCGTTGATATATAGCTTCATGGATTCTACTCTCTGGTCATCCTCTGCTGCCGCGCTGATAGTTAATACTTCACCCTGGGTCAGGCTTGTCTTATCACCGGGAGTAGTAATACTGACCACTGGAATAGCATTGATCGGTACGGAAAAGCTCTTGGTCTCACCGTAACTAATCCCTCGAACATTTACGGCAAAAGCTTGATAATAATAGGTAGCGCCTGCCGGCAGATCACTGAGCTTGGCTGAGAATTCCTGCTCTGGCCCACCAGCCGCCAGGCAGATGATTTCCTGACCCAGCTCAGGGCTGTTACCCCATTTAAAGCCAAGTTCGCTTATTTCCTTTCCGCCTTCATCGCTGATAATTCCGGTGATGGCAGCAGTTCCGTCATCTTCTGCCATAGCATCGGCAGTATGTACGGTGGGCTTGTCCCCGGCATAAACCGACTGATACACAGCCAAAGACATAAACAGCCCTATAAGAATAACGGTCAGTATCCAGAAATGCTTTTGCTTCATAATGAATGCTCCATTCTTTGTATCCCTGTACTTTTAATTACTTGTCGGCCGTATACTTCCATTGCAGTATTTCTTTTGGCAATTATACATACAATTCTATCTATAGCATTGCTTTATCGTCAAAGGTAATATCAGGATAGATTACCAGAAAGGAAGGCACCGCTGATATCTTGCTGAGTTATCAGCGGCGCTTAAAAAGGGAGGAGTTTTCGGGGGTAATAACTGCTTGCTATGAGCTCACACCATGCCCAGTAATGTTGATCCGGCTTTCAAAACTGCTGCTCTTGTCTACTCTGGCCCTTAATTGTCCTGTCAATATTTGTTCCTCCAGCCATGGCGGTACATGAGAACAGATAATCTCCAGGTCGATGAAATCCATTTTCTGCAAAAGTGGAATCAATACCTGTTTGGAAGTCACCCGACCGCCGCAGTTTTGAATATCTTTAAGTGATATAGAATAAAACCCTGGCGATATTTCCCGGGGTTCAGGCTTGGATATGGCAGCTGTTTCCTTAGCCCTTGAAGATATTCTGTTTCCTTCTTCTTCCAGAACATCCTCCAATACTTCCAAAGGTAAACCTGCTGCTTCCCATATGGTAAAACCGGCTTTTTCCAGTTCAAAAAATAGCACTCCGCTTACCGCCAGTCCTATAAATATCCGGCATTCACCTAAGAAGTGGAGCACTGTCTTCATATAATCCCGCATACTATGCAATCCTCTGACCGTGTCAAGAAAAAAGGGCATCTTGCGGCACATGTCCCATGTGCCGCAGTAATGTTGATAAACTCGGATTTCACCGGCTTCCTGCATAGAAGCGATTAGTCCGTCTCTGCCCACAAATATTGCTATTTCCATACTCGCTTTCCCCCTTCGCCTATTTGGGTATGCCTATACAACTTTTCGGGCGGCATTGGCCGTGCAGCCCTGCTCCTGAAGAAGTCCAACTGCATCAGCCCGGCACTGCTGACAGTGAAACATCTGCCGCATTTGCTTCCTGCAATTCATGCGCATGTTTGACAGCTCGACAATATTTGTGGCCGGAATGTTTTCAAAGGCAGTCCCCTTTACCGGAATAAGAGGCATGATATTGGCAATATAAACCCCCAGATCTTTCATCTGGCCAACAATATCGGGTATTTCAAAATCATTTATACCTGGAATCATAACGATATTAATTTTTACTATTATGCCCTTTCGGGTTATGAAGTGGATTCCTTCCAACTGCTTCTCCAGCAGCAGCCCGGCCCCCTTGGTACCGGTATATTTTTTACCCTGATAATTTACCTGGCGATATATTTTGGCTCCTGTTTCAGGAGAAAGAGTATTTACCGTCACAGTTAAATGGCTCACCCCAAGTTCAACAATGCTGGGGGCCAAAGCAGGAAGTTTTAAACCATTGGTAGACATGCACAGCAGCACCTTGGGATCCTGCTCACGCACCAAGCGCATAGTTTCGCTGGTTAATTCCCAGTCTGCCAGGGCATCTCCCGGCCCGGCAATTCCGACTACACTCAAATTATCCAGCTGTTCTCTATAATAACAGTAGCGGTTCAAGGCTTCTGCCGGACTTAATATACCACTGCTTACTCCTGGCCGGCTTTCATTTAAACAGTCATATTTGCGATTACAGTAGTTGCAGCTTATATTGCATCTCTTGGCCACCGGAAGATGAATTCGAGCTTGGTTATGGGCAGCTTCCGGGGAAAAGCAGGGATGTACAATATTAAGGTTCAGCTTATCTATCATAATGGATTCCTCCAGACTTATTTGAAATTCGCAGCAGCCGTGGAAGGCAAATAGTAATTTTTGTGCATTTGTTCGCGATACACCCTTTGTTTGGCTTCCAGCAAAGTGTTGGTGATCCTGTCCAGGAGCATCATAGTGCCGTTATAGCCTATGGACAGCAAGCGCTGCCCCCCTACCCGGTCATGAATAGGAAAACCCAGCCTGACCAGAGGAATCCCCTCCCTTTCAGTGAGAAATCGCCCATCCGAATTGCCCATCGCCAAGTTAACATTTCTTTTAACACAATAATCCCGAATACTTATAAAATCACTGTCCAGTAAAATGACTGGTTTTTCTTCATACTCTGCCAGCAACGGCTGCAGCATTTGGTTTAGATTCGGACTTTTACTGCCGGTAGCAAAAACAGCCGGCAAAATACCATTTTCCGCCATTACCCGGGCAAGCCCATATATGGTTTCAGGTTCACCAAACACAGCCGCACGGCCATCCCGGTTATATTTATGAGAATCGACCATGGCATCCAGCAGCCTTCCCCGTTCTCTTTTCAATTCTTCCGGGACCCGCTGCTGGTTTAAGGTCTTCAAGACCCGAATTAATTCGTCACAAGCTTCAACCCCCATGGGCAGAGGCAATCTATACAGGGGTACCCCGTATTCTTTTTCCAAATATTCCCCTGGCGAAAGTTCGTCCTCAACTGTCGGAAGAAATTCTATAGTAGCCCTGGCTCCCGGCATAGCCTTTATTTCAGCCAAGGGAGTTCCTCCGCCGGGTATTCTCCGATAAGGCTTGGAATACGGGCTATCCAGAGTTTCCGATATATCTGGCAGCAGGGTATACTTAAGCTGCATTAATGCCAATATTCGTTTAATCTCTCTTATATCGGCCGGGCTAATGTGAGGAACGATTATATTGATGCGATCATGCTTTTCCGTATTTTGGCTGATTTGTCTCACAATACTGAATAAAGCCTGCAGATAGCCTTCGGAATGGCCGCCGCCATAGCCCGGGGTAGCTACGGGAACTAATTGCACATCCACTTGGTCCCCTTTTTCTTTCATAAAGGCAGCCGCCGTACGCTGCAGATCTTCCCCAATGGTCTCCGCCAGACAGGTGCTTAATATTCCTATTAGCTTGGGGTCATAAAGTGTTATAAGGTTTTCCAATCCTTTTATTAAACTGACCTCTCCACCGTAAATTGTGCCCTGTTCGGTTATTGAACTCGACGCCACATCAATGGGCTCGTTAAAATGCTCGGCCATATGCCGGCGCATATAGGTTGCACAACCTTGTGACCCATGTATGATAACCATGGTATTTTCTATACCTTTGAAAGGAATAATGGCTCCCAAAGGCATGCACATGTTACAGGGATTTTCCGTTACATTTCGCACCCGCGTTGGTTTGTTCATCATCAGCACCTCCTGACAAATATTAATCCTCTATTCCCCTGGCATCCAGATATCTCCATACGGGGGAACAGACGGTGGAATATACTTCCCGGGCAAAATTTGCGGCTCCCGTAAAACCGCTCAAAGGATGCTTGCGTTCGTGGTTGTGGTCAATAAAAGATATACCCAGTTTAAAAGCCAGAGGCCGTTCCTTAACCCCGCCTACCAGCAAATCCGCCCCCTGTTCCAGCATAAACCTCTCCAATTCGGAGGGATTGGCATCATCCAGAACTACCGTGCCATCCTCCACCATTTGATGGATGGTATGGTATTCCTCCTCCCGGCCGGTTTGAGTTCCTATCATCACCACCTCCATCCCCAGTTCACGAAATTGTTTGATCAAGGAGATGGCTTTGAATCCACCCCCGACATATATCGCTGCTTTCTTCCCCTCCAAATATGAACGGAAGTGCTCCACTACCGGGGCATATAATTCCAGTTCACGCTCGATCAATGATTCGGTCCTGGCGGAAATATAGTGATTATCAAAAAAGCTGCTGATCCGGCGCAGGGAATCGGCACTGTCCTCCAGACCCAGAAATGAAATATTCATACAGGGAATGCCATAAATTTCTTCCATCCTCTTCCCCATATATCCCATCGAACCTGCGCATTGGACGATATTCAGCGATGCCGTGGGAGCAGTCCGCAGGGTATCATAAGTAGAATCCCCGGTAAAAGCCACGTTGACCTGTACACCAATTTCTTTCAGATAGTTGCTGATAATCCAGGCCTCGCCTGCCAGGTTAAAATCACCCAGATAGTTTAAACAATAGTCATTTTTCTCTACTCCCTCTGGGGAAGCTATCATCCTCAGCAACACTTCACAGGCCACCCGATATCCATCCGACTTGTTCCCTGAGAAACCGGCCGACTGTACCGGAATAATATCAATTCCATAGCGGGAGGAAGCGGTTTTGCAGACTGCTTCCAGATCATCACCAATTACTCCCACGATACAGGTAGAATATACCAGGAGCAGTGGAGGGTGGTAGCGCTGGACTAATTCGTCTATACATTTAGCCAGTTTTTTCTCACCGCCAAAAATAATATCTTCCTCCCTCAGATCAGTAGAAAAACTATAGCGATACAAATCAGCATTACTGCTTAGACTACCTCGAATATCCCAGGTGTAACTTGCGCAGCCAATAGGGCCATGGACCAGATGTACTGCATCGGTAATAGGATTTAATACTACTCTCGCTCCACAGTACACGCATGCCCGCTGGCTTACACAGCCCGCCACACTATTGGCTTCGCATTGGATAGGCGATGCCTGCCTGCCTTTAGTCTGAATTGATTTTTTTCTTTCCTTTATCAAACTCTTATTGCTTTGGGTCATGGTCATTTTCCTCACCCTTTTCATCCCGGATTTAAGCCCGGTGCTGCAAGAACTACATCACCAATTCCATATCCTCATCGGCACAATCACGTTCAATTCTGTCCAGAAGCGCATTGTCTATCATTTCCAGAAGGCGCATGGCCCCTTTATAACCTACAATAGGCAGATAGGAGTGCACCGCCCGGTCCAAAACAGGAAAACCAACTCTTACCAAAGGAATATCTTCCGCCCGGGCAATATATTTACCATAGCTACTGCCAATAAGCACATCTACTGCTTCGTTTTTTATCCATTGGTGCAGGGTAAATAAGTCCCCCCCTGCTTTTACCTGCCCCTGAACATCAGCCTGTTGCAGCATGCCTTTAACTTCCTTTTCAAAACTTCCCTGAGGCCCCCCGATGGTACTGTCCGGCGTACCTGTCAGCACGTGTACAGGCTTCATGCCCAGACTGAGCACAAACTCGGTCAGGGCCATAACAATATCCGGATCGCCAAAGATGGCTGCCTTCTTGCCGTGATAGTGGTAATGAGTATCGGTCATGATATCCACCAGTTGACCCCTTTCCAATTCCAATTCATAGGGGACTTCCTGCATACAATGCTGCCGCATGGCCATCAGAAATTCATCTGTGGCCTTGATCCCGATGGGAGTTCTTAATACTAATGACGGAACCCGGCACTTTTTCTCCAGCAGGTAGGCTGCATCTGCTGATGCATAGCTGCCCAGGGCCAGAGTCAGCGAAGAATTTCCGGTATCTTTCAGCTGCTTGACCGTAGTCCCCCCCTGGGGATACATACTGAAATGACCGGTTATGGGGGCATCCATTACTCCTGAAGTATCTGGAAACATTATGGATGGCGCACCCATTAATCCGGCAATACGTTTGATTTCTCTCATATCTCCCGGGTTTACAAATCCCGGGATAATATTGATCTGATTCTTCTTCTTGCCTTCGCTGGACTCAGCCAGATAATGAACCATGGCCCGAGTCATATTGGAAAACCCAGTAATATGTGAACCCTGATAACTTGGAGTATTGGCATGGATTACCACTTTCCCTTCCGGAATATCAGCGGTCTTCACTATTGTAGCCACATCATCTCCTATGGTTTCCGACAAACATGTAGTATGAATCGCCATAACATCGGGATTATATATATGAAAAACATTGGCAATAGCAGTCTTCATATTAGAAGCCCCGCCAAAGACCGAGGCTCCTTCGGTAAATGAACTGCTGGAAGCCATAACCGGCTCTCTAAAATGCCGGGTTAAATGAGCCCGATGGTAAGCACAACACCCCTGGGAACCATGGCTGTGCGGCAGACAGCCATGAATGCCCAGCGATGCATACATTGCCCCAATAGGCTGACAGGTCTTGGCCGGATTAATAAGTCCGCCGCTGCGTTGGGTAATTTCGCGTGGTGTACAATCAAGCACCTTCCATCATCCTTTCCTCAATTATTCCCTCCAGGATTGGTCTGCTGTACCAGGGAGGTACAATATAGCTCCAGGTTGGACTGGCTATGCTCATGGCCACATCCCGGGCAAAATTCAGCGCTCCCCTGAAACCGGCATAAGGTCCGCTGTAATCATAATTATGAAGCTGCTTACTAGGAATCCCCATCTTTTGAACAGCATATTTATCTTTAATCCCGGAAGAGAACACATCTGGTTTCAATAGGCGCACTAATTCTTCGGTTTCGAAATGATTGAGATCATCCACTACCAAAGCCCCTTCCTGCATGGATTTAATCATGCCTTCGTAGTAGTTTAAGGGTAGCTGGTCTTTTAGTTCTTCCATTTTTTCCGGTGGTATTTTTACCTGGTATCGTTTAGTATCCGGTTCAATAGTCAGATTGGGAATATTTTGCGAATCTGCATCAAGCTTAATGGAGCCCATAATTTCCCTTCCCTCATAATCATCCCGATGAGCAAATTCATAGCCTGCCAGTATGGTTTTTATGCCCAGTTCCTGATATAAACCCTGGTAATGATGTCCCCGAGATCCGCCTACAAAACAAAAGGCGGTTTTGCCCTCACATATTTTCCGGTATGGTTCCATCGATGCCTGGGTTTTCTGTAATTCCTTCTCGATGTACCTTTCAGTTCTATCCATTAATCCCTGATCTCCAAAATACACCGCCATATTACGCAGGGAATTAATGGTAGAGTTAATTCCAATAAAGTTGACCTTCAGCCAGGGAGTACCGTATTTTATCTCCAGCATGTCGGCTATATAGTTAATGGAGCGATGGCACTGTACCAGATTCAGATTTGATACATGAGCATTCTTGAGTTCTTCATAAGAACCATCCCCGGTCATAACCGTCTGTATATGGTAGCCAATTTCCTCCAGCATCTGTTTTATTTCCCAGCCGTCACCACCGATGTTATATTCACCCATTATATTTATGGTAAAAGGACTTGGTGATTCTTCCATTTCTCCCTGACCTATTATATATTGCATTAAACCATTATTAGCAATGTGATGCCCGGCTGATTGGCTTACCCCCTTGTATCCTTCACAGCTGTAAGCGGTGAAATTAATATCCGGATACTTGGCATGAGCCGTTTTGGCTACCTGGCCAATATCGTCTCCAATAAGTCCAACCGGACAGGTGGCAGATATGGTTACTGCTGCCGGATGAAATATTTCCACTACTTCATCTATCAAACGGGTCAGCTTTTTCTCGCCGCCAAATACAATATCACTCTCCTGCATATCGGTACTGAAGCAGTAGGCAAGATAATTCTTGCTTGGATCTTCGCTTTTAGCTTTATTGCGCCGGGTCAGCCAGGCATAATAGCCGCAGCCCACCGGGCCATGGACTATGTGTATTACGTCTTTTAACGGTCCCAGGACAACTCCTTTACATCCTGCATAAGCGCATCCTCGATTGGTAATTATTCCTGGTATGGTGCGTGAATTAGCCTCGATTTCCTGATTGCCGATATAATCTTCTTTTATGACGATATGCTTTTTACGATTCTTTTTAACTTTCACCGGATACTGTCCCAAAATCTCATCCAGGGTTTTATTATTGATCATTTGTATTCCCCCCTCGATCGTTATCTTTCTTGGATTACTGCTAAATAGCATCTTCTCCTCGCTCTCCGGTTCTGATACGCATGGCGTCATCAATAGGAAGAACGAATATTTTGCCGTCCCCGGGACTCCCCTGACTGTTAACTCGTATCAAGGTATGGACAACCTCTTCCACTTGATTATCCTGCACCAGAATCGTGAACATCCTTTTGGGAACCAGACGGGCTCCGCTGGACAAGCCTTCTTCGATAATAGTGCCAATTTCTTCCCTTACTCCATGCTGATTGATAATGGTAAACCCTACCGGTGACCGGCCGCGGCCGGTAACTTTCATCGCATGAAGGCTGCATATGCCTATATCAGCTAAGCTTTGTTTGTTTTCATTGACCTTATTCATTCTGACTATGGCAACAATCTCTTTCATTTGACAGCACCTCCGTTTTAGAACATGGCCGGAAACTGCAATGCAGTTTCAACCCTCCGCCGCAGCCAGGAAAAGCTTGGAGCCCGCTGTTTGGTTAACCGGGACCTGACTGTTTAAAGAGGCGGGGGCGTCTCCGGCCTGATTACAAGTTCTTGGTCCCACTGCTTATGGTGTAGGCCTCTTCCACCGGACTTACAAATATCTTGCCATCCCCAAAAGCTCCCTTCTCACCGGTTTTTGCATACCTGGAAACAATGCTGAAAACATCATCTTTTTCTTCATCCTGAACCACCAGCATCAATAAATCTTTAGGAATTTCATCATAGACAATTTCCCCCACACTGATGCCTCGCTGTTTCCCTCTCCCGACTACGTCCATCTTGGTAACTGCCGGAAATCCTGCTTTACTTAGCTCCAATAGTATCTTTGTCGTTCTTTCAGGCCTTACAATTGCTCGAATCATAATCACTTTTAAACACTCTCCTTTCTACAGGGCATCCAGAATGCCGAAATCCATCATCAACTGTTCCAAACGATCCTGAACCATAGGCTGGGGAATAACAAACATCTGGTTTTCTGCCATCTTTATCGATAAGTTCCGATATTCCTGAGCCTGGTTGGCTGTCGGTTCATAATCGATAACTGTCTTGCGATTGATCTCGGCACGCTGTACTACATTATCACGCGGTACGAAATACAGCAGCTGGGATCCCAGTTCACTGGCGAATGCCTCCAGCAATTCCCTTTCGTTATCTACTTTACGGCTGTTGCATATAATGCCTCCCAGTCTTACTTCGCCATTATCGGCATACTTGCATATACCCCGGCAAATATTATTGGCGGCATAAAGGGCCATTAATTCGCCGGAAGCGACGATGTAAATTTCCTTGGCTTTGCCCTCCCGGATAGGCATGGCAAAACCACCACATACTACGTCTCCCAGAACATCATAAAATACATAATCAGTTTCACTGGTATAGGCACCCAGAGATTCCAGCAGGTTGATGGAAGTAATGATGCCCCGGCCGGCACAGCCAACACCAGGCTCAGGTCCACCGGATTCCACACAGCGAGTTCCTCCAAAACCGGTATGGATGATGTCATCCAATTCGATATCCTCGCCTTCATCTCGCAGAGTATCAAGGACTGTTTTCTGATTCAGTCCATTGAGTACCAGACGGGTAGAATCCGCCTTGGGATCACAGCCGACGATAAGCACTTTATTGCCTGCTTCCGCCAGAGCTGCTACCGTGTTCTGGGTGGTAGTAGATTTTCCTATTCCGCCTTTTCCATAAATCGCTATTTGCCTCATAGACAATTCCTCCTTTAAATTGTAAATAGCGCCTATCATCCCTACAGTGAAAGGCGCCATTACCACAAACATTTTTTTTTATCATAGGTTTAACTGATAACCACAGCCGGCTGGTCATTCCAATATTACTGCTCCAGACTCTCGGTGAGCAAACTCCACCTTATTGCTTCCCTACTAAACCCTGCCAGCTGCTTAACTGCCGGGAAGGAGAAAGGCTTACTCTCAGATAATAAGAGAGGCGATTCAGTAAGATTACCTGAAGCGCCTTCACTCCTTGACCCGGGCAATAAAAAAGGCCTTGTTCCTTTTAAGGATACAAGGCATCTTTACCTGATCAGAATATTAAATTTGGTCCACTTAAGGCGACTTGCTCCGCAAGCCAGTAACAATTATTATGTGCTTTAGTATAATCCTTCCGGGCAGGATAATCAAGAGTATATTTAAAGTATACAATATGCTGCATAAGACATTCTATTAAAATTGAATCATAGAACTGCCATTCCATACCGAGTATACAGTCTGTTCAGTTTGAATTCCTGTAGACATCGGAGCTTTGAGCCGAACCTTATCATTTAGTGTGATAGGCCGGCAGGCACCTCTTACATCCGTCATAGCCCCGGTTTACCGCGTCATTCAACAGGTGATAGCCCCGCTGATGTTCTTCATAGGTATCCATCAGGGAGTCGCAGCCTAGTTTGTGAATCTCCTGGTTATTAATATTGACTATATACTTGGGCACATAGGGAATATGCTTCTTTAGTTCCGCAAAATATATATCAGCTGCCAGCATAACTTCATCAGGCTCCACGGTAAGTTTTTTGCCCTCGATTTTCAGGTCCCAGTCTACCAGGGGCACATCCACGGTGAAAGAAGGGGTAACAACTATGGGAGGAATTGCACTAGCAATACTCGACTCGCATAGATCCAGTATCTTGTTAAAAAGCCATTCGGGAAAGTTAATAAAGGGGCAGTCGGTGAAGGCTATAAAATCCCAGTACAGATCCAGTTCTTCGATCTTGATCTGCAGGGTATTGGTAGCATCATCCAGAATTATCTTGCCCACACCCTTTTTAAGCTGCATATTGAAGAATGGCACATGTATTTCAAAAATTTTCACTTCCACCCGATCGTTTACTATTTCATAATCCGGTATAATGTCCGGGAACCATCCGGTAGGATCAATTTCTACTGAATATTCTACATCCAGGAACACCGCCAGAGAGAAAATGATATTAGTATTTAATTTCTTTATTTTAACTTTATTGTTCGGCAGCAGATCGAATTCCGGTTTGCTTAAAAGTCTAACATCCGCGCCCACCTCGAACCTCATGCCTTTCATTTCAAAGTGAGTTTCCACAAAGCCTAAAGTAGCTATTTCGGTTACGATGCGCTGGGTGATATCCGCCACCTTGCCAATAGTATTTATTACATCATTAAGGGTATCACTTTCGAAGCTTTTCTTGAATTTGAAGCGCTTATCCCAGTTGCTTCTTTCCCAGAAAAAGTCATAGACCTTATACATGGCTATCTCGGAAACCGCTACCGCCGCACTGCAGTTACGGGCAAAGTTGCTTAGCTGCTCTTCATTTCCGCCCTCATAGTCATCGATTTGCACATTGACGGCCATAGCCAGAGTGGTAGCATCCAGGGTTTTAATGGAACGTACACTGAGGGGCAGGTAATTCTCCGGTATATCCTCCATATATGGAAGCAAAGGATTGATACTGGGCAGGTTAAAGCTGAAACAATTGTCCTGGTCGCTCAGATAGGCACGAACCGCGTTTTCCACCACTCCATCCAGCTTCATGGTCACCGTCTGCTCCAGCTGGTAACGGTATTTGATCTCCAGGGTCTCGATATGGGAATGAGCAAAGTCTATCTTCAGCTCATTGGTGGCACTGTCTATTTCCAGTCCCGCTGCCAGAGACAGATTGGCATCAAATTTTATTTCAAATCCGTCCCACAGCCAGAAATAAATTCTTAACGAAGTATGTATCCTCATCCGGGCCGGGTGGTCAGAGGCAACTGGAGGCAAAAAATCCAAGGAAGGCTCAAAATTCAACTTCATCCGGTATTTTATTAAGAGAAAACGCTGCAGGCTCTCAGGGATATTTTCCTGGCTTTCCTGATCAAGTTCATTATATAAGTCCAGGGAACCATTGATTCTCAGAAATCCATTATAGAATAAGGCCCCGGTAACCTGGTTCAGGAATTTTTCATTAAGCAGAACCACTAAATCATATCCGGCTGATTTCATCTTATCTCTCCTCCCTAACGCAGCTGGCTGGTGCCGATACACGCCTTACAGGGCAGGTAGCCCTCCTTCAATGCTTCATACAACACGTAAAAACCAAGTCTGTTCTCCATCTCAATATCCTCGATAGCAGGACAGTCATAATTATGTACTTTTCTGCTGCGTTTATTGGCTATATATATGGGGACCGGTACCGGTTTGGCTATCAGCTCATTTATACCGGCATTCATCCGCAGGGCTAACTCGTCATTATCAAAGGACAGGGATTGGGGCGACATATACATGGTATATCCCCCCACCTGGTATTTGGATAAGATTAAAGCAGGGGAGATGACCAGATCGGGTATCTTCTCCAGTATCTTCTGCTCAAAGAGATCGATTACATAGTTTACTGCTTTCTCGGACAGGTTATTATACCACTTGTCCCCCATTTCCAAGTGGATATTGGCCTTTACAATTTCTATTACCAGGTTATGGTCCTGGTTCAGTCTTACTATCCCTTCGGCCTCACTTATCGACAGCACCATATCTTGATCCAATCTTAATATCACCCGGCTGTCCTTTTGCTGCCGCAAGAGTTTGTCATCCTCCCAGGGCGTGATGCGATCAGGAATAAAGGAACTAGTATCCAGTTTGATATCCTTGATTACCTCAGCAGTAAAATTGGCCAGCAGCCGGGCTTCTATCTGCAAGGAATGAATCAGCACTTTATTCCCTTCACAGAATTCAAAATCAGGCTTTTCCAGCATTTTGACCATACCCTCATAATGACAGGATAAATCATTATAAACGGTTTTGGTCTCAATAAAACCCAAGCTCAGTATACGGACCATTATATCGCTGCCCTTCTCCCACCAGCCATCGGAGTGAATGGGGAAACTGCCGGAAAAATCTTCGCATTTGTCATACTCGGTGTTATCCCACCAGAAATCAAAAACCTGTTTCAAAGTTCTCTCTTTTAAATTAAAGTATAATTCGCTGCCCAGGCTCATATCCTGGATATTGCTTATATCCTCTGCAGTCTGCTCAAAGAAATTAATCCCTATAAGCAGCAGGCGATTATCATAAATCAATACATCTCCCAAACGGACTGGAAGCTTATAAGCATCTCCAGCCGGCATCATGGGCAGTTCCAGAGAGCTGAGCAGCAGAGGTATTTCAATGGTCTTTTTATCTTCGGTCAGATAAGTGGATAAGACCACCCCTAGCACTTGGTTAATATTTTCAATAAACTGGCGATGGAAACGGTAAGTGTCATTTACATATAAATCAGTGATCACCGCCTGGCTTAAATCGAAACTCATTAATTTATTGACCTCATCATAGCTTATGGTACTGTCAATATAGAAAGAGGCATCAAATTCCAGTATGATGCCGCTCAATACCGTCAGCTTCAACTCGATCATGAACTTAATGTAAATCTGCTCTCTTCCTCGCAAATCAATCAGGGGTTCGTTTTTCAAACGAATCTTATAGGCGAACTTGGTAAAATCATGCAGACTGGCAGGAATACCTTCTACGAAATTGTATTCTCCCTCCAGGGCCAGGAAACCTGAATAGTACAGGGCGGCCAGTGATTTATTAAGTAAAACCTCATCCACCTGCAGCAGCAGGTCATAGTTGCTCTTGGACATAAAACTCCTCCCCAGGCTTATTAACCAGTACTCTATTAAGGATTATCTTATTACCACAGGAAGCTGGTTCCATCTTTACCCCCACGGCCGCAGGCTACCAGCACCTATAAAAAAAGACACTGTCCCCCGGACTGCGTCTTGTAATATCGAGATAGGATGCAAGCTGAGAGACATGTTCACTAACTGGCACATTTCTGTTTCCTTAGTTTCTGTACACCGCCTCAAGACAATGCATACCCCTTAGCCAGTAGACCAGCACCGAACTCAGATGACCAGCAGACTTCTCTGCGGGGCAAATTAACCCGAAGGTTATCAGCTTGCATTTCCATTATATACCTGCTAAATATATCCTGACAATACTTTGAATAATTTGCTGTGTATTGATCCTCCAGGAAACTGTTTCATGGCCACTTCCATGACTCAAAAGCATCCTCGGTCTCCTATAACAAATAGGGCTGCAGAATTTTCCTCTGCAGCCCCCTTGTTTCGAATATTATGCTCAAAACAATTTGAAGCTCACTCAGTGAAGGTCGATAGATTCACTCTGCACTTTTCAAGGACATTATCTCTACTGCTCGGCCTTCATTTGTTCTTTTAATTCATCAATGGTGATGCCAAGTTCTCGGGCTTTTTCTTCCAGTCTCTCTTGGTGTTTAGCCTTCATCTGATCCTTTAGCTCATCGACGGTGATACCCATCTCTTTAGCTTTCTGCTCCAGCTTTTCCTGCCGCTCAGCTTTGCATTTAGCCTTTAGCTCGTCGACGGTGATACCCATCTCTTTGGCTTTCTGCTCCAGCTTTTCCTGCCGCTCAGCTTTGCATTTAGCCTTTAGCTCGTCGACGGTGATACCCATCTCTTTGGCTTTCTGCTCCAGCTTTTCCTGCCGCTCAGCTTTGCATTTAGCCTTTAGCTCGT